>NZ_JBBOTQ010000003.1:0-485432 GCF_038005685.1 Priestia sp. FSL H7-0729 | reverse complement strand
TCCGCCACCCCTGCGGGGCCCAGCACAGCGTGGGCATCCGCTTTGGAGCGCGTCGGGTACATGGGCCCGACGCCAAGGTAGTCGGCGCCCGCCTGCACAGCACGGCGCGCCTCCATAACGGAGTGGGCGGATACGCCGAGCATCTGCCCATCTCCAATGCGGGCGCGTACCAGCGCCGCGTCCGCATCATCCTGGCCGACATGCACGCCGTCGGCCTCCACCGTTACAGCCAGCTCCACATCATCGTTCACGATGAACGGCACCCCGTGCTGGCTGCACACCTCGCGAAGCCGCATCGCAAGCGCCAGGCGATCTTCGCCGGACAGGGCGCCAGTTCCCTTTTCACGGAACTGGAACAGCGTAATGCCGCCAGCAATGGCCTGGCGCAGCACTTCCACAGGGTCATGCGTCGTATTGACGCTGCCCATAACCAAATACACCTGCATCGCGCGTCGTACCGCTTCTGCCTCCCAAGGGCGTATCACTGCTCACCTCTCTGTCTGCGCTGATACGCAAAATGATTCGTTGGCCCGTGTCCGGCCCCAATCCCCAGTTCATCTTCTATGGCTGCCTGAATGAATGCTCGCGCGGTCGTGACAGCAGCCAGAACAGGTGAACCCTTGGCCAACTCTGCAGTGATGGCGGCAGAGTATGTGCATCCCGTTCCGTGCGTATGACGTGTTACTACTCGAACGTTCTCCAGATAATGAAAAGACTGTCCATCGTAGAGCACATCCACGATCATGCCACTTCCTTCATCATGACCACCTTTGACCAAAGCATACGTTGAGCCCATCTGTACAATCCTTCTCGCGGCTTCTTCCCGCTGACTTAGATTCGTGATGGACATTCCGGTAAGGAGTTCCGCTTCCGGAATATTAGGTGTTGTGATCAAGGCATGGGGCAACAGTTCCTTAACCAGCGCCTGGACAGCTTCCTGCTGAAGCAGGGGGGCGCCGCCTTTGGCGACCATAACGGGATCGATGACCCGATTAGACCAACGATATTGCTGCCACTTTTCAGCAACTAACCGAATAATCTCGGCGCTATAGAGCATGCCGGTCTTCACCGCGGTTGGCAGAAAGTCTTCGCCCGTAGAGTCCAATTGTTGAGCGACACCATCGTAAGGGATGGGAAAGACACCCTGTACACCTGTTGTATTTTGGGCAGCAATAGCGGTGATAACCGTCATGCCGTATACCCCAAGCTCCTGGAACGATTTTAGATCGGCTTGAATTCCTGCGCCGCCCCCATTATCGGAGCCCGCAATGGTTAGCGCTTGAGCAATACTCATACTGCACCTCCACGGATCTGACGGATCTGTGCGCGTTCTGCCAAGAGGTCAGGCGTTACTTGTGCCAGCTGATTCAACAATTCAATCTGGAAGCTGCCCGGTCCCTGATGAGCCGTCTTCTCTGCCGCCAGTTCAGCTGCTACGCCATAAAAAGCGAGTGCTTCAACAATACTGCCTGGAAGATCGTCTTCGGATTCCGCTATGGCTGTAAAAGCGCCAATCACCGAACTTAGCAGACAGCCAGCACCTGTGACCTGAGTGAGCAGGGCATGTCCATTACTCGTGAGGAATGTGGATTGTCCATCGGTAATGATATCTTCTTTACCGGTAATGACCACGACACAGCCAAGTTTATGCGCTGCCCGCTCCGCTATGCCGATCCGGTCACCCGCACCTGATCCCGCGTCCACACCTTTAATATTCCAGCTCTCACCGATGACATTGGCAACTTCCGCGACATTGCCGCGCAGTACCGTCAGGCGAAGCTCACGAACGAGCATCTGCACGGTTTCTGTACGATAGGCGGTTGCGCCTGCACCGACGGGATCCAGCACGACAGGCACATGATGTACATTAGCCGATTGGCCTGCAAGTCGAATCGCCTGAAGGACTTTGTCATCGAGTGTACCAATGTTAAGTACTACAGCTCCTGACATCTTGGCGACATCAGCGACCTCTTCATGGGCGTAGGCCATAAAAGGGGATGCACCCAGTGCGAGCAGACCATTGGCTGTAAAAGGAGCAACGACAAGGTTGGTAATATTGTGTACCAGCGGATTTTGCGTACGAACACGTTCCAGATAAGACATATATTTTCCTCCATGTTTTGAATGTTTTGAAGTAACCCCACTGGCAGAAGTCCGATATGCAGAGTCACTCAGCAGATTAATAGGATATGAGTCTCCATGTTGAGTAGGGCGAATAGTGTAAAGACAACGAGAGACGTTACAGCGGTAAAAGCAGAAATGTAAAAGATAAATCCAATTCATAACGCAATAAAGATGGATTTATGTAACTGGATATAGAAGGACAAGCTGAATCATCTTGATCTATATCTAGTCCTGATTAGGGTGATGGACGTTAGCATTCCAATAGAGTCTTAAAGACCACTACCAAGTTGGCAGCTCTTCTGGCGATTTCCTTACGGATGGTCAGACCGTGTTTCTAAAGAACCCAGGACGTCTTATTTGGTCGTCAAATGCTCCTTATGAAATGTAAGGAACATCAGACACGTTATTTTCCATAATTCTTTGATTAGAGCGCTGTAAATGACTGTTTATTCTGATATAGCGGGTCTCAGGTTTCTTAGATTTCTATAAACGCTCCAAATCCTTGAATAGGACGTCTCAGATTCGTTAGCGCTCGCGGCATGCTCTAATCAGGGTACATCAAGGTTCGATTCTGTTCACGGAAGATTTGAAGATCGTTCTTGCTAACTTTTCTTTTTCTCTCATTTCCCTTTCTTTCAGTCACTTTCTCTTCATTCACGTAGCAATACTTTACCTACTCTCCTTGCAGATTAATAAAAGCATCCTCGGCTTTCACCGATTCAGGAATCAGTTCGGTTGCCACGAGCCATGTACGTACATTCTCCCACGATTCCATTTCCTGCCGACCAAACGGTTGACCTTCTTCGTTCATGAGCGGCAGTAGAATAGCCAGGCTTTTGGTTTCAATCTCCGGGTCAAGCGGAGATGTTTCATTCTCATGAGCAAGCAGAATATTCAAGGCTTCTTCTGGATGCTCCGTGACATATTTCTGTCCTTCCTGGATCGCTTTGACGAACCGGGTCAGCTGTTCTTTTTTGGCTTCAATACCAGCTTCACTTGCGGTCAGGACCAATTCATAATAATCAGGCACGCCATAGTCGACAGGGTTAATGGATCTCATGGCATGGCCTTCTTTCTCCAAAATCAATTGTTCATGGTTAATAAAACCACCCATAATCGCATCCGCCTGTCCAGAAGCCAGGGAAGGAATCAGATCGAACCCAACATCGACCAGATTCATGTTATCCGGGTTGCCACCATCGTGGCTGATCATCGTACGTAGCATTGCTTCATACAACGGAATCGAAGAATAACCGACAGTTTTTCCGTCAAGATCTTTGGGTGAACTCACGTTGCTATTTGCCTCGGTCAACAGATGCACAAGCGGGTGCCGAACAACAGCAGCAATGGAACGCACAGGAATGTTCTCGCCACGCGCGAGCAAAATTTGGGGCTGATAGCTTAGAGCCAGATCGATTTTACCAGCAGCAACAAGTTTGAGTGAATCATTGGTATCCGCAGGCATCTGAATGTCGACATCGAGATCTTGATCTGCAAAGTATCCTTTTTCCTGGGCCACATAGATGAAGGAATGTACTGCATTCGGGTACCAGTCGAGCATGATGGACAGTTTATCTTTAGCAGCTGATGCCGGGTCTGTTACAGGCGAGTCTGCTTGCTGTGCATTGGTTTTCGAATCTGTTGTTGGCGTATTTTGGCTGGCGCCTGTGGTGCCACATCCGCTAACGATCAGCAACAGGCTTATGAGCATAATGGGAAGCAGGGAGTATATACCTTTGTTAGTCATAAATGAAGTTCCTCATTTCATCGTTTTGGTTTGTAGGAAATGAACAGCAGGATGTTAACGGGCAACGTGATGACTGAAACACAATTGCTGATATGTGAAAAAGGTGTTTGGAAATCATACTTCCTATCATTAAATCGGGTTCACTCTCGAAGATTATCCAGTCTTTCTTTTGCCTCCATGCCGCCGTGTGTTAAACCGTTTCTCCAGCCAGGCAATCAGTACAAACAAAACGATCCCAAGCAGGGATAACAGCAAAATAGCAGCAAACATGGCATCCGTGTTCATGTTGCTGGACATGCGGCGGCTGAAGTATCCGAGACCTTTGCTGCCACCGAGCCATTCGCCAATCGTTGCCCCAACCACGCAATACACTACAGACATCTTTAGACCCGAGAAAAAAGAGGGAAGTGCCAGCGGAACCTGGAGTTTGCGGAAAATATCCCACTTGCTGGCGCCCATGGTGAGCAGCAGTTCACGCTGTTCCGGATCGCCTTGGCGGAGTCCATCGTATGTACTGACTACAATGGGGAAGAACGCAATCAGGAACACCACGGCGACCTTGCTCCACAATGTGTAGCCAAACCACAGGATGAATACGGGGGACAGGGCAATCAACGGGATGGTCTGACTGATCACGATAAAGGGATACAACGCCTTTTCAATCGATCGGTTCATATGCATGCCTGTTGCTAGGGTAATTCCGGTCACTATGGATATTCCAAAACCAACAGCAACCTCCATAAAGGTCGCAGGCAGATGTATGGTCAGCAGCAGACGACGATGCTCAACCAGTGAGCCTGCGATGGCCGTTGGCGCGGGAATGATGAAGGAAGGCACCCATCCCATACGCACAATCGCTTCCCAGATCGCCAGTAATAAGAGCATGAGCACAATAAACAGACCATATTGGGAAAGCCACTTCAAACACCACGTCCAGACGCTAGCCTTACCTTTATCCCTTTGCATGAAATTGATCCTCCAGTTGTCGTCTCATCTGCACGAGAGCTGGTTCGTAGATCATGTCCGAATGTCTTGGACGTGGCAAAGGAACAGTCATCTCCCGTAACTGCGGACCATGCCCTCCTGGAGTTAACAGGATAATCCGATCACTGAGCAGCAGGGCTTCTTCGATGTCATGTGTAATGAACAGAAACGTTTGGCCAAAGCCCTCCCACAGCTCCAACAACCAGCGATGCATTTCTCGTTTGGTTAAGGCGTCGAGTGCACCGAAGGGTTCATCCAGCAACATGAGCTGACCGCCTGTGAACATGGTACGAAGCAGTGCCACCCGCTGCCGCATGCCGCCGGACAATTCATCTGGATAGGCCTGTTCATAACCCGACAGGCCGAACCTTGCCAATCCTGCCATGATATTGGCCCGTAGCTTGTCTTTGTCCTGTCGGCCGGGTGCCAACTCCGCAGGCAGCATGCAGTTCTCCAATACGGTCCGCCAGGACAATAGCAGATCTTTCTGCGGCATATAGGCGACTCGTCCGAGCCGTTCTCCTCGCGGCACATCAGCTATATCAATGGTGCCAACGGTTGGCTCAAGCAAGCCTGCGAGCAGCTTGAAGAGCGTGCTTTTTCCTGATCCGCTGGAGCCGATGAGCGAGACAAATTCTCCTGGTTGTATCTGAAACGACACATTGGCGAGCACGGGTAAATCTTTTTTTCGGGAAAAGCGAAGCTAACGTTCTTCATCGTTACATGGTTGGTCATCTGATCCTCACTCCTTGATGTCAGACTGCTGGAATTACAACGGCATCTTGTGCTCTGCAAAAGAGCATAAAAAGACCCACCCATTTCCGGAGAAATGAGTGGGTCTGTAAGTTAAATTCGCAATTTATCTTCACATACATGAAAAATTCCACTTACCAAAAGGCCGCTCCACTTCCCTCCGCTGGTATGATCCAGATCAGGTTCAAAGGGTCCGAATCATTCGATTCGTCTCAGCCGTAAGGCTCCCCTAGTGCATTGTTCAAGATATGCAGTTGTGTGTTCAGCATATATCACATTCAAGTGGAATGTAAAGGGGCGCTCGGAAAGAATGTGAGTACTGATCTGAAAATGGTTCCGGTCAGATTATTTGGATTGTACAGCCAGATCATTCGGGTAGAAGCAATAATCCGTTGCCGGAATTGCTCCAGGTCCCTCTATTCCTCTTACTGGGGCAGGTTTATTTAATCAGGTAGATACGGTACAATATCTATTAAATTTCTATATACTGCTTTCGGGATGTATTCAATGGAAGGTGGAGTGTATATGAAAACGATTGGCCTTATTGGTGGTATGAGCTGGGAGTCATCGTTAGAATATTATCGAATTATTAATGAAGAAGTGAAAAATAAATTGGGAGGATTGCATTCAGCCAAGTGCATTTTATATAGCGTGGATTTTGAAGAAGTCGAGCGTTATCAAGCTGAAGGTGATTGGGAAAGTGCTGGTGAATTATTGGGGAATGCTGCTCAGTCTTTGGAAAAGGCAGGAGCAGAAATGATTGTAATTTGTACAAATACGATGCATAAAGTGATTAAACATATTGAAGAAAAAGTGACATTACCCATCGTACATATTGCTGATTCAACAGCAAATCAAATTCATAAGTCCCAAATAAGTACGGTTGGTTTACTCGGCACAAAATATACGATGGAACAAGACTTTTATAAAAAACGAATTGAATTTAATGGTATTAAGGTTCTGATACCGAATGAAGAGGATAGAAAAGTTGTCAATAAAATAATATATGAGGAATTATGTTTAGGGAAAATTGTGCCCTTATCAAGGGAGTATTATAAAAAGGTGATCCAAAGGCTGGTTGATGATGGAGCTGAGGGAATCATATTAGGTTGCACCGAAATTGGATTATTAGTAAAACTAGAGGATTCAGAAGTTCCGTTATTTGATACAACACGTATTCATGCGATTGAATCTGTTCATTTGGCACTGACCAAATCATTTTGACTCAACTCGATAAACCTGTTCTCTGATTTACCTTGGCTCATGAACTCGATATAATAGGGATGGCCCGTATAGGCCGGATCACAAAATGCAGGTGGGATTGTTCTCCCTCCTAGGCAGAATGGGGACCCGAGTTGAAAACGTTCAAAAAAGTATATATTGAGATCACAAGTATCTGTAATCTGGCGTGTAGCTTCTGTCCACAGACGCAGCGTGCCAAAGGATTCATTGACCCTGAAGTCTTCAACAATATACTGGAACAAGTTAAACCACACACCAATCATATTTATCTACATGTCAAAGGTGAACCCTTGTTGCATCCCAAAATAGATCTGTTGCTCGATTCCGCACATGAGAAGGGACTCAAGGTGAACATTACAACGAACGGTACACTATTGCCCAAGACTCAGCATAAATTGCTCGGCAAACCGGCGCTGCGGCAGATGAATTTCTCCCTGCACAGCTTCGATGGGCATGAAGGTTCAACCGACCGTGACGGATATCTGAGCAACATTCTGTCTTTTGTACACGAGGCAGTGAAACACAATGTCATCATCTCATTCCGACTGTGGAATCTGACGCAGGATAACTTCACGAATGCTCAGATGAATCGAAATCGGGAGACCCTTGAAGTATTGGAACGTGAATTCAATCTGGATTTCCGAATTGAGGAAAAAGTAGTTCCGGGCAGCGGGGTCAAAATTGCCCCGAATGTATACCTGAATCAGGACCATGAGTTCCAGTGGCCGAGTCTGGATGCACCTGAAGATGACGGCAAAGGCTTCTGCCATGCATTGCGTGGTCAGGCAGCTGTGCTTGTAGATGGAACGGTGGTTCCATGCTGTCTTGATGGTGAGGGTGTCATTAACCTTGGTAATGTGCACGAGAAGTCATTCTCGGAGATTATTGAGGGTGAACGAGCGAACAATCTGGTATATGGCTTCTCCAAGCGCGAAGCTGTGGAAGAGTTGTGTCGAAAGTGCGGTTACCGTCAGAGATTCGGAGCCTGATATCTTATATCAGCAAGCCGGAAGCCATTCAAGATCACACATTTGGAGACAAATGTAGTGATCTTTCTTATTTACTGGGGATTAAAGTCAGAGGTATATACGTTACAAATGAGCATACCAGAGGTTGATATCAGCATATTGTTCCAAGGGTCTGACTTGCAGAAAATGCCGATATGACAGTCATTATGCGATGTCAGGATATATCTGATCTAATGATTATTCTAGTTACCTTCCTTATTTGGTAGGATTAGGTTGTGGGTCGGACAGAGGTGCACCTCTGACGATCTTCTAGGACAAGCTCAGGCTTGTACACTATCAAATAACGAGAGAATAAGGGAGGAATAAAGTTATGAAAAAAATGTTGACGCTGTTGCTGTCCGCTGGTTTGGTTGCTTCTATATTTGGTGCCGTTCCGGCTGCGGCTGCACCTACCGTTGTAAATTCAACCATTGTGGTTCCAAAGGGCACGACCTATGACGGCCAAGGTAAAACATTTGTAGCCAATCCCTCCACACTGGGTGACGGGTCTCAAGCAGAGAATCAGAAACCGGTATTTCGTCTGGAGGCAGGGGCCACGCTCAAAAACGTAAACATTGGATCACCAGCTGCTGATGGTGTTCATTGTTATGGCAACTGTAATATATCGAATGTGGTCTGGCAGGACGTGGGCGAGGATGCACTGACATTGAAGTCTGCCGGAACGGTTAACATTACCGGTGGGGCAGCGTATAAGGCTTATGATAAAGTGTTCCAGATGAATGCAGCTGGAACAATTAACATCAAAAATTTCCGTGCAGATGATATTGGCAAACTGGTTCGCCAAAATGGTGGAACTTCCTTCGCAGTTAACATGACGCTGGATAACTCCAACATTTCTAATGTAAAAGATTCGATTATGCGTACAGACAGCAGCACATCACAAGGGAAAATTACGAATACCCGTTATTCTAAAGTACCAACGTTGTTCAAGGGATTTGCCTCAGGCAAGACCAGTCAATCCGGCAATACGCAATATTAAGGGATTGCCACAAATACCCATCTAATGTACATTAGAAGCAATGAAATAAGTGAACCGGGAGCTCAATGAAGTTGGGCTGAGAGAGTGGCCTTGTGCCGCTGACCGTACATCTGATCTGGGTAATGCCAGCGTAGAGAACATGGATTTGCGATATGTAAGGGTGAATTGTGGGAATGAATGTGGATGAACAACAGACCTTTTTGAACTGTGGTGGTGTATCTGCCAGGGCGAAGAGGGATGGTTGATTTTCTATTTCCGACATCCATCCGATACATCATTGTGAGGATTGTATACTGTGCGTAAGGCCTGCCCGGAACCGGGGAGGCTTTTTCGTTTATTTTTACAACCCTCACAGGAGACAGAGAAAGGACGTAGAGAACATGGCAACAACAGCAGGCAACAAGCGATTGAAACTAACGGATATTCTGGTAACCATCGTGATCGCAGTGGTGTTTGGGGTGATTTACAAGATATGGGGACCTACATATGATCTGATGAAACCATTCGGTGTTCATGCGGAGCAGATGATCTACGGCATGTGGTTTATGGCGGGCACGTTTGCTTTTGTGATCATTCGTAAACCAGGGGTGGCTATTCTCGCCGAGGTTGCGGCTTCAACGGTAAGTGCTTTTCTGGGCAGTGAATGGGGCATGTCCACACTTGTGTATGGTCTGTTGCAAGGGTTGGGAGCCGAGATATTCTTAGCCGCATTCCTGTATCGCAAAACCAATCTGTTTGTCACTTGTCTTGCAGCCATAGGAGCGGCAGCGGCTTCACTTTTGCTGGATTATCAGTACGGGTATATCGATTCACTCTCCGCCTGGAATTATACGTTATTCATCGGGTTCCGCTTCATCGGAAGCATCCTGATTGCCGGAGTGTTCGCATATTATCTCGCCAAAGCTCTGGAATTGACCGGTGTAACACGCTCCCTCAGACCGGTATCCAAACAGGATTATGAGGCGCTGGATTAGATGAGCGGAGAGGGGAATTCGCAAGCGGTAAGTGTGACGAATCTAAGATGCAAGTTCCCGGGAGAGAAAGCCTTGGTATTTCAAGGCTTGTCTCTTTCTGTGCGTCAAGGGGAGAAAGTGCTGTTGCTTGGGCCAAGCGGCTCCGGTAAATCGACGTTATTGCAAATATTGAGCGGTCTGATCCCACGTTCGGTTGAGATTCCGATGAAATGTGATGATATTCAGGTTCCCGCCAAAGCAGGAGTGGTCTTTCAAGATCCGGATACCCAATTCTGTATGTCCTTTACGGATGAAGAGATCGCATTTGTGCTGGAAAACCGAAATATTCCGCGTGAAGAGATGCCGGCTCTGATTGAATATTATCTGAAACAAGTGGGGTTATCCCTGGAACAGAATCGTGTATTGATCCAGTCCATGTCTCAGGGGATGAAGCAGCGTCTTGCGATTGCTTCAATGCTTGCCATGGACCCGGAGGTATTGTTTATGGATGAGCCCACTGCACTGCTGGATGATGAGGGTACTTCCCAAGTGTGGGACACCGTTAAACGGATCGCCAGTGACAAAACGATCATCATCGTTGAACACAAAATAAACGAGATTGTGGATATGGTGGACCGCATCATTGTGTTATCACCTGAAGGAGAGATTGTGGCAGATGGGCCAGCACAGCAGGTATTTACGGATGAACGGGGTAAGCTGAAGGCTTATGGAATCTGGTATCCAGGCATATGGGAGGAGCAAGAGCAGGTAGCTAAGGAAGAAGAGGGAAGTACTTCTGGGAAGCTACAAGTGTGTGAGATTCAGGGCATATCAAGTTTGGAAGCACAGCAATCGTCTGGCTTATCCGATACACCGGGTATATCCCCCATATCTCAGGTCTCATCCTTATCGCCTGTTTCGTCAGTCGATCAGCCTGCACTGGACTTGCAGCAGTTCACCGGATGGCGTGGGAAAACACCTTTCATTCAGGTGGAACAGGCCAAGGTATGGCATGGGGATTGGATTGGTATTGTCGGAGCCAATGGAGCTGGCAAGAGCTCATTGTTGTTATCTCTGATGAATATCCTGAAAACAACAGGTCATTATGAGGTGCACGGTCAGCCTTCTGGCAAAACGGAGCAGCTTGCAGATCGAATTGCGTTTGTCTTTCAGAACCCGGAGTTTCAATTTGTGACGAACACCGTCGCGGAAGAAGTGGAATTCTCATTGCTGGGGGGCAGGCTTACAACGGAAGAAAGACTTGCCAGGACTCATCATATGCTGAATCAATTTAGATTAATCGACCTGTCCGAGCGCCATCCCTACCAATTATCGATGGGGCAGAAACGACGTTTGAGTGTGGCCTCTGCACTGGTGAGAGAGCAACGAATTCTGATGCTGGATGAACCCACATTTGGACAGGATGCCCGCAATACGTTCGCTATGTTAGCACAACTGGAGCAATTGCGGAGAGAGGGAACAGCTATTGTTATGGTTACCCATGATCGTGAAATTGTAAAAAGATATTGCACCCGAATCTGGACGGTAGATGAGGGGAGGTTAACTGATGCAACTGTCGTTTCCTCACCGTGAAACTTGGCTTCATACCGTTAATCCGGGATTAAAGATGATTATTCTGACGATGATGTTTATCATCGTTATTCTTATTCACAATCTGAATGTAATGGCCAATGTTGCGGTGGCGATGATGCTATTACTGTGCTGGACAGGCCACCCGTGGTACAGATTGATCCTGTACGCATCACCATTCATGCTGGTGTTTATCTCCACGTCTACGGGTATGATGATGTTTGGCAAGGGCGAGACCACATGGTATAAGTGGGGGCTGATTCACATCACCGAAGAGAGCTTTTATCGCGGGTTACATCTGGGATTTCGCTCGCTGAGTATGGCAGCTGCCGGGTTACTCTTTGGTCTTACGACCAAGCCGGTACGGCTGTTTTATTCCCTGATGCAGCAGTGGAGGCTTCCTGCAAAATATGCCTATAGTTTTCTCGCCGCGATGCGCATGATCCCCATTTTGCTGGATGAATTCCAGACGCTCCGTTACGCCATGCGTATTCGCGGGACACAGCAACGTGGTTCTCGCTGGAACATATATGGTACACTCAAGCGCTACGCTATTCCGCTGCTGGCACAGAGCATTCGCCGCGCACAGCGAATGGCGGTAGCGATGGAAGCGAAGGGATTCACGGATGGGGCGAGCCGAACGTATTACATTCAGATGGGCTATTCCCGAGTTGATCTGTGGTTTGTTTTTTATTATATGCTCACCTTAACAGCTGCTTATTACATCGGGATTACCTTTCCTTATCATGCTGCGATGGTGGATGTAAGGTAATACGGGGAGATGCAGAGAAATATATTGAGATATACGGTAACTTTTTCCTGTGCACAACGTCTATATGGAAATAACTTCTAATGGATGGGGATGAACGAGAGTGAAGACGGGTCCTGATTGGCAGGGGATGGGGTACAAGTGGATTACCATGACTGGATTATCAGCTGTACTGTTGACGGGATGGATGCTGCTGGATTCACAAAAGGTAGTGCTTGGAGGACAAGCTTCGGTTACAACGCCACAAGCCTTAGGGGCAAGTACTCAAGCCATATCAACACAGTTAGCCTATAAAAAAGGAGAAACCGTTACGCTCATCAATGATATACCTCTATTCAAAAACAGGAGGGACAGCAGTGTGGCTGCTGACCAAATGGGAATTAGTTACTATACAACAACAAACGAAAAGTATACGTTGGCATCGGTTCGAGGTGAATGGGTGCAGCTCAAGTCAAACGATCATGGAGACTTTTGGCTGCCAAGTTGGTATGCATTGAAGGAGAGCAGAAGCATGACGGAAACGGCTCCCCAAAGTTTCACGCTCCAATCAGGCAGCAAGCTGTATCTGGCTCCGGACAGTTCTATAACCTGGTCTTTTGAGAAAGCGTTAACAGGTAAGGCTGTTATTGTCGCAAAGTGGAAAGGATGGTATGGGGTCTCCATTGCCCCACGAATCTGGAATAAAGAATCCTCCACGTATCGGCCAGGACTCTTCTGGATCAAGGCACAGGCTATAGAGCAGCGGAAGAATGTGACTGATGGTTGGTTCCAACAGGATACATCGCTACCGACTTCGGTTATTCGTCATTTGACGGATATTAAGCTGAACAAGGCAACCACCTCCAAACAAGTGGCCGAGTGGTTAGGCGAGCCCGATTGGAGAGAGAGTTCAAGCAATTTAAATGATACAGGGTATGCAATGAGTATTGGACAGACCTGGAGATATGAGCGGCAAGATGGGCAATTTTTGGTCACATTCAACAAGAATGGCAAGCTGGTCAGAACTCGCTGGAATCTACCACAGCATGATCGAAATGCTGTCGTTTCTGATTGGAATATCAGTCGGGCGGATGAATATGGGTTTACGACAAAAATGTACGGCACAACGCTGCCGAAGTCAATCCCTTGGAAACCGGTCTGGACTAACCAGGGGGATATTAACTACACTTTTTTACAAGCAGCGACGGATGATGTACTCCTGATGAAGGGGGATGACGGTGGATTTAGCGGGGGTTACTACGAAGGTTCCATATATGCCCTTGACCGTCACACGGGCCAGAAATTATGGAGGACCAATGGGGGTTTTGGAAGACAGCAGGCTGAGGTGGATACAGCACGCCAATACGTTACAATCTACAATGATTATGACCCTGACAAGAAAAAATACGTGGATCGTATTCGTCATCTGAACTTGAAGAGCGGGAAGGTCACATGGACGTACACCCCTAAGCAAAATATTAGACTAAATGGCATCACCGCTGCGGAAAACGTTGTGGTCGTGGATAGCCCGGTTGTTGAGAGCTCAAGCAACAGTTGGCTGACGGTACTGGATAGTGCAAACGGAAAAACATTGTGGACGCGAAAACTCGCGAAAGGTTATGAATTATTGAACAAGAGTGCAGATGACCCTTACGTGTTGTATTGGGAAAAGAATAAGCTGACTGCAGCCGATCCGCAATCAGGGCGAACCGTATGGAGCTTGAAGGCCAAGCGATCTACTATAGAACAACTTGGGAATGATCCATATTTTGATGGGATCGAACGTCTGGATCCCTTTACAACCAGAGATGCTGAAAGATGGCTATCGATAGATAATCAGTGGCTACTGCTTGATCTGAACACGGGGAAAAAGCTTGCACAATTTCCTGCTCGGGTAGGACAGAGATTTGAAGAACTGAATGATGGCATGCTGTTGATCCGTGAGAATCAAAACGGGGATCATTACGGAGAGTATGAAGATTTTACAACTACCCTGTACGATGCCAAGACAGGCAAAACACGGTGGACGCTCAAGGGCAAGATTGAACGAGGACTGGTGGAAGATGATCAGTTATATGTAATTAAAAATGGGTACTCCGCGGCTTTGAATTATGATACGGGGGAGACGCGTTGGAATGCCAAAGATACGATTGCCACTCTCAGGTATCCCACGAATCAGGGGAGCTATCTGGTCATTGATGATCAGTTGCTGCTGCCTATGGATGAGAATTGGTTGGTATTGAATAAAAACAATGGAGCCTTGTTAGGTCGTGTACATGACGTGGTGATGGGAAACCCGGAGCATCGCGACCGGGATGCGAAGAATGGAACGATCAACCGGATCGGCAATGAAGTGTATGCGGGTTCGTCCAACGGACGTTTTCGCGTGTATGAAGCCAGCCGCCTACAGGAGGCAATCTCACCTTAAAAGCTTGTCTCATCAGGGATGTTGATTTATTATAAATGAACAGGATTGCTCGCGCTCCGGTTATCGGCTGTGCGGGCTTTCTTCATGTGTTCTTGAGGAACCATGCATGATCATTCACGGGAGGACTCTCCATGATCTCATTATATGGTGTAAGCAAACGTTATAACGAGCGCGGTTCCCGTGCAGATCAGGGATTCGAAGCGTTAAGCTCGGTGTCGCTCGAAGTGGGACAAGGCGAAATTCACGGCATCATCGGTTCGAGTGGCGCAGGCAAATCCACGCTTTTGCGGATGCTCAATGGTCTGGAAAAGCCGGATGATGGTGAGGTTGTTGTGAATGGGCAGCACCTGACCCAGATGAAGGAGCGCACGCTGCGTCTGGCACGAAGGTCCATTGGCATGATCTTTCAGCACTTCAATCTGGTCAGTAATCGAACGGTGAGTGGCAATGTCTGTATGCCGCTGGAACTGGCGGGTATGTCCCGTACACAGCGAGTCGAACGTGGACTTGAGGTGCTTAGGTTTGTTGGACTGGAAGACAAGGCAGATCAATACCCTGCTCAGCTTAGTGGAGGACAGAAGCAACGTGTGGCGATTGCACGAGCACTCGCCAGTCGTCCGGATGTACTGCTCTGTGATGAACCTACCTCTTCGCTTGATCCACAGACTACGAATGGCATACTGGATGTGCTTCGTCATATCAATGAAACGCTGGGCGTGACCATTGTTGTCGTGACGCATGAGATGGAAGTGGCTCGTAGACTATGTCACAGGATATCCGTCATGAAGGATGGGAGACTCGTACGAACGTTGACTGAAGCGGAAGTGAGCAGTATTCCCGCTCCACAGCCGGATCTGCTGACCTCCTTGCTTGCGGGTGATGAATATGGGATGGCAGGTTCGTCTTTGTTCCGTCAGACAGAACAGGGGGACAAGTCATGAGATTACCTGAATCTGTACTGAAGTATCAGCATGAGATATGGCAAGCGATCGGAGAGACTTTTGTCATGGTGGGCATTTCCATTGCAGCAGCTGTTCTGATCGGGTTACCTCTGGGTACACTTCTGTACTTATTCCGGAGAGGACAACGGTATCAGAATCAAACGTTGTCTTTTGTACTCGGCAGTATCGTCAACATCATTCGTTCGTTTCCATTCTTACTGCTGGTTGTCTTCATGATTCCATTCACACGAATCGTCGTTGGAACGTCCATCGGTACACTGGCGGCCACCGTTCCACTCTCGGTCATTGCGATAGCCTACTACGCCAGACTGGTGGAACAAGCATTGCTAGATGTACCGAAAGGAGTAGTTGAAGCTGCTGCTTCCATGGGGGCATCAACGATGCAGCTTGTGGTGAAATTCCTTTACGTGGAGGCACGATCCGGCCTTGTATTGGGACTCACTACAGCTACAATTAGCTTTATCTCCTACTCGACAGTGATGGGCATTGTAGGTGGCGGCGGGGTTGGAGATTTTGCCATTCGCTACGGTTATCAGCGCTTCGAAACGGACATTATGGTATTTACGATCATCATTATGATTATCCTGGTACAGATGATCCAATTCACAGGCAGCAGACTGTCCCACTGGCTGGATCGCAGGTCTTAAGCGTATGGCAGTTCCGTATCAAAAATAAACAATACAGATTATAGGATGAGGGGTAGACTTTATAATGAAAGCAAAAATGGTACTGATGTTGCTTGCAGTCATGCTGGTCGTAGCTGCTTGTGGTAAAAAGGAAGAAACACCTGCGGCTGAAGGAACAAAAGAAGATACACAAGCTGCACAAGAAATTACGCTGAAAGTGGCCACGTTGATTCCACCGATGACAGATGTACTGGATATTGTTAAACCACTATTGAAGGAAGATGGTGTCAACCTGGAAGTGGTCGTATTGTCCGATAACGTTCAGCCGAATACGGCCCTGGCGAACAAGGAAGTAGATGCGAACTTCTTCCAGCATGTGCCTTACATGACTCAATATAATGAAGCAAACAATGCGAATCTGGTTGCAGTGCAACCCATCTATAATGCGATCTATGGCGGCTACTCCAAAAAGGTTAAATCCATTGAGGAATTGCCAGAAGGTGCAACCATTGCAATTGCGAACGATCCTTCCAACATTGGTCGCTCTCTTGTGATGCTGGAGCAAAATGGATTGATTAAGCTGAAAGAAGGCGTAGGTTTTAACGCTACACAGGCGGATATCACCGAAAACACAAAGAACTTCAAGTTCAAGGAAGTGGACTTGTTGATGCTGGCTCGTATGATGGATGATGCCGATCTGGTAGCCATGACACCTGCATATGCCAGTCCGCTGGGTCTTACTCCTAAAAAAGATGCATTGTTAACCGAGAAGGATGATTCCCATTTTGCAATCACCCTGGTTGCCCGTGAGGATAACAAGGACTCTGAAGCGATCCAGAAGCTGGCTAAGCGTATGGCAGGTCCTGAGGTCAAAGCCTTTTTTGAAGAAAAATATGCTGACATCGCAATCCCGGCATTCGAATAGTAGAATATGTAGCCTAATGTGAACGGCCTTTTGAGATCTGAGCGATATTGCTCGGATCTTTTTTTTATGGAACCCGCAGGTTGCTATTCAATTGTTTAGAAAGTTAACAATTTGGTCATATCCCAGGAACACTTTATTTAATAGTTTTTTCGTATAATTTGTTTGAAAATAGTTCTTTAGGATTATAAATTAAGAGATTTAAGCGTGTTTTTTAGTGAAAAAATCGTTTTTTACAAGAAGTGAGACCTAGTTTTTATAAAGATGGTTTGCTCGTTATAAGTTATAACAAGTAAAACTAAAATTAATCTGGAAGAGGTAGAGAAATTTGTCCCGAAAAAATAGCAAATCGACATGGTTCAACAAGATGCATAACAATTTTAAAACGAAGCTGGTGATGTCCTTTATAGCTTTCCTGGCTATTCCTTCGTTAAGTATTGGCGTGTTATCGTATAACAGTGCAAGAGATGAAGTGGAGAATCAAATTTTACATAGTGCGATGGAAAACGTGAATCTTGCGAGTGCGACGATTGATCTCTCGATCAATGCCAAGCGCGACCATATTGAATATTATGCGAGTACACTGGCAGAGCAATTGCGACAAGAAGATGCTGAGGTTCGGGTCGTGAACGAATTGAAGGGCTACGCTGCGCAGAACACAGATATCATCACCATAGGTGTGGGAACAGAAGAGGGTGTGTATCTGATGTCCTCTGATGCGGAGATGCCCAAGGATTATGATCCGCGAACGAGACCATGGTACACGGAAGCAATGGGTGCGCCACAGCAGGTGATTGTTACAGATCCTTATATTTCTGCCGAGACGAATGAGATCACCATCACGATCGCCAAAGCACTGAATGACCAATCAGGTGTAGTTCAGCTGGATCTTAATCTGACGAACATTAGTAAATTGGTGAGCGGCATTAAAGTAGGAGAACAGGGGTATCTGATTCTCCTGGATGCCAGCGAAAAATATATCTATCATCCAACGGTACAACCCGGTACAGATGCAACAGAAGATTTTTGGACACAAGTGTATACGAATGAATCCGGCAACTTCAACTATACTTTTGATCAGGTCGATAAGGTCATGTATTACGCTACAAATGCATCCACGGGATGGAAAGTTGCAGGCACCATGTTCTCCTCTGAGGTGGACGATGCAGCTGCACCCATACTGAATCGAATGATTATTGTCATTGTATCCTGTCTCGTTATCGGAATTTTGGTCATCTGGCTGGTGATGCGATCGATTATTAAACCGATCCGGCAGTTGAAGGATCAGGCGATTCAGGTGAGCGAAGGGGATCTCACCCAGACCATTACCAACACAAGTAATGATGAGATTGGTGAGCTGAGTGAAGCTTTTGGCAAAATGCAGAGTAATCTGCGTGTACTGATTCAGAATGTGGAGAACAGCGCCAGTCAGGTCGTTATCTCATCGGATGAAATGACTCAGAGTGCAGAATCGACCAGTGCAGCCAGTGAGCAGGTAGCACGAGCCATCCAGGAAATTGCGAGTGGTGCCGAGAAACAGACCCAGGGGATTGAACATAACCATCAGGCCATGAATGAAATTACGATTGGCATTACAAGAATTGCCGAACGTTCCATACATGTCGCTGATCTGGCTAAACATACAACCGTACAAGCAGAAGAAGGTGGCAACACGGTCAAGCAGACGGTGAGTCAGATGCAATCGATTCAAGAGACGGTAGAGCAAACGAACCTAATGATTCAGGCGTTATATGAACGATCACACCAAATTTCAGCGATTACGGAGTTAATCGGAAATATAGCCAAGCAGACAAACCTGCTTGCGCTGAATGCATCGATTGAAGCTGCTCGTGCAGGTACACATGGCAATGGATTCGCCGTTGTAGCAGCAGAGGTTCGCAAGTTGGCAGAGCAATCCGGGCAGTCTGTCAATGAAATTACCGTGCTGACTTCGGCGGTACAGGAAGATATGGCTGCTTCCGTTCGCATGATGGAGAAAGTGACTTCAGAGGTTGGAGAAGGCATGGAAATCTCTACAGAAGCGATTCGGAAGTTTGAACGCATTCTGGATAGTATGCGTGAAACGACACCTCAGATTGAAGAGATTGCAGCTACGTCACAAGAGATTACAGCGGGTGTACAGGAAGTAACGGCTGTATCCAATGAGTTGGCAGGTATTGCGTCAGGCAACGCCGCAACTTCCGAAGAAGTGGCCGCTTCCTCGGAGGAGCAACTGGCAGCGATGGAGCAGATCTCTGCCTCGGCTCGTGGCCTGTCTACCCTGGCTGAAGAGCTGCAACGTCTTATCAGACAGTTTAAATATTAGTCGGGATCGTAGAAGAAATTATCGCACAGGAAGGGCTTCACATCATGTTTCATCAGGGGAGTGGACAACCATGCAACTAGAACTCAGAGCCTTCTTACTCTTAACGGATGCGGTCATGATTACAGATGAGGAGGGTGTGATTCTGGATGTGAATTCTGTTTATGTAACGAAGACAGGACTCTCACGGGAGAGCACCATAGGTCAGCCTGCCCGATTGCTAATGGATACCCAATGGAGAGGGAATCAGACCTGGTCTGGCGTAGCCAAACTGATGAAGGCTAATCAGGAAATGTGGGAAGCCCAAGTTACGATTACATCGGTACATTTGGATGATTCTCTCTTTTATATCAGCATATTTAATGATGAACTTTCATGAGAAAAAAACTTATCTTGCGATAAATGTATGTTAGCTGAATGGAAATGATATTTTCATAAAAATGGTCCACATCGTCGATTGAATAAGGGAGCCCGGCATACTATGATCTGTATACTGGAGAACTGCGACCGTGAATCCGGCAATATTCATTGAATGCATGAATTCCTGAATTCGTAATGTGGACGGTGACCATTTGCTACGCGATCTTGTATTAAATTACACGCTGATTCTGATCTTTGTTTTTCTGATTCATCACTATCTGAACCAAACCAATGCTACGCGTTCATCTACGATCACGACTCGAATCATTATCGGTATTACGCTGAGCATGTTGGGTACCGTTTTATATTATTTTTATATTGTATTGAGCGACGGTACCATGTTGAATTTCAGAGCCGTTGTTTATCTGTTAGCCGCTTATTTTGGTGGATTTGTTTCTGCATTTGCTACTTATATAGGCATGTGGATTTTCCGGATTAACATGGGGGTTAACCCTTTATTTGAGAACGGGCAGTATGCATTGTTAGAGATGATGTTTGTTGTCGCAATAGGTTTGAGTTTCAAATATATTAGAAGATTTACACTCAAGTGGGTAATGGGAGCTTTGCTGCTAACTACTGTATATGAGTCGATTATGGTGAAAACATATTCTCCCTCGCTTGCGATTTTGTGGATAATCCTGCTGTTTCAGTGTATTTGCCTCTTGGCGGTTGTTCTATTTCTGTACTATTTGAATCAAAATCATCGATACAGACACTTGGTCATTCAAAGGGATCAGGAGATGCTTGAAATGCTTCGTATGCAGCCTGGTTTTACTTTTAAAATTCGAAAACAGCACGGAAAATTTGAGTACCTTCTACTTGAAGGAGAGATGCTCTCTCGTCTGGGCTTGGATATGAGTAATCTGAAGCAAGATTACAAACTGGGTGCATTGAATATTATCCCTAAGGAGAAGGTAGAATTTCTGCGAAAGCAGTTTAACCGGGCCTGGGAAGGGGAATCTTTCTTTTACGAGATTGAGCATGAAGGTTACTATTCGCTGGTGAAAATTCGTCCTCTGCTAGAAGAGGGTGTGGTGAAATATGTCGTGGGCTATGGATTGGATATCACGGAACACAGAGCAGTTAAACGTAGGATTCAAGAAAGCGAAGAGCGATATCGAACACTAGAGCGAGTGTCTGCAGACTGGTTGGTCGGTATGGACAGCAACCGATATATTGTGTCAGTTAACCAGAAATTTCTGGATGCTCTGGCCCTGAACAGGCATGAAGTGATTGGGCGTCAGCTTGAAGATTTATTGTTCATTGAGCAGCAGGACAATTGGTTGTTCATTTTCCAAAAAGCCTTACATCACAATATAGCTCAGGATACGGAACTGAGTTTCATTGTTGGAGAAGGTCATGAGCAGCATGTTCGGGTGTATCTATACCCTGTTAAAACACTAAACTCAAGTGAAAAAGTTAAGGCAGTGATCCATGATATTTCGGATCAGTATAATCGTGTGAAAGCAGACAAAGCAAGCCAGGCGAAAAGTGAGTTTCTTGCATTCATGAGTCACGAGATTCGTACCCCACTGAGCGGTATTATCAGCTTTTCGCTGTTGCTTCAACGAACAGATCTATCCTCACAACAAAAGGATTATTTAAGTAAAATCAATGCTTCCTCTCAAACCTTGCTTACTCTTGTGAATGATATTCTTGATTTTTCAAAAATTGAGGCAGGCAAGCTGATTTTGGAACAGATTTCTTTTTCACTAGAGGATGTGTTTAAACGTGTGGCAGATCAGGTTGGTGTAGCTATCGGAAATAAAGATATCGAATTGATCTTTACAACCGATCCAGATCTGCCGTTAACGGTGATTGGTGATCCGTTCCGACTTGAACAGGTTTTATTGAATCTGCTGAGTAATGCGATTAAATTTACGGAGCATGGCTATGTAACACTGAAGGCAGAGGTACTCTCATTGGAGGCGGAGCGGGTACAGGTTCGTTTTGAGATAGAGGACACGGGAATTGGAATCTCATCCGAGCAACTGGAGCGGCTGTTTGTCCCGTTTACTCAAGCGGAGCCTTCGACGTATCGAACATATGGGGGTTCTGGACTCGGACTGGTCATCTGTTACCTGCTCGTGACCTCCTTGGGAGGAAGCCTGAGGGTGGATAGTGTGCTCGGAGAGTACAGTCTGTTTTCATTCGATTTGATATTTGATCTTGCAGATTCGGAAGAAGAGAGTTCCTTCCTGCAAACATACCCGCTTCTCTATTGTGCGTATGACGTAATTATTATCGAAAAAGATGAACGAATGGGCGAAAATCTGAAGCAGATACTCTACTCATTCGGGATGAAGCCGATGCTGTATCCTACGTTGGATCTTATGATAGAGAGCGATTGGGTTATAGCTAATGCAGAGGGGATAGGTTCGTTATTATTTATGATCGATATGGATGCAGATCACGTACGTAATGGTTCAGCCTGGAACAACCTGATGAAGCAATTAGATCGAACAAAAGTTCAGGTGGTCGGTTATACGCATGCGTTCAGTGAAAATGCCCTCTGGAGTGAGAAAAAATTCATACAACTGGACATGATGATGGTCAAACCCATCACACGTCTGGGACTATTCGAAGTCATACTTGCACTTCAGGGCGAAGGCCCGCTGGAGAAGCATCACATGGTAGACGGCGAGGACTCCGATTCATTGAACTCGAACGGGCACATTCTGATAGCGGAAGATCATGAAATCAATCAATTGGCTATTCGGGCGATGCTGGAACATCTCGGATTCAAGGTGACACTGGCTGACAGTGGCACAGAGGTTTTGAGGAAATTGAACGAACAAACATGGGAACTTATTCTGATGGATCTCTACATGCCAGACATGAATGGAATGGATGCGGTGCGACACATTCGCAAGATGAGGGAATATGACCGTACACCCATTATCGCGCTTACAGCAAATGGTTTAAACAAGGACTATGAATTATATCTCGAAGCGGGCATGAATGCCGTCTTAACCAAGCCCATACAAGAACAACAGATCGCAGACATGTTGGCAGTATGGATAGATCTAAAAGGGATAAGGAAAATCAATGGAATTGATGTGGAAAAGGCGATCAATCAGATGGACGGCAAACCGTATATTCTGCAATATGCGCTCACGAAATTCAGAATGGAGTATGGCTCATTTCAGAAGAAACTCACGACGCAGCTTCGGCAGCAGCAGATTACTGCTGTGATCCGCAACGTCCATTCACTCCGAGGTGTAGCTGCCAACTTGCATGCAGTGGACCTGTTACGTCTGGTTCTTCAACTGGAATCGCTCTTGTCCCGTCCGGTATTTGAAGAAGAGGAACTAAATTCGGTGTTGGAGAAGGTGCAACAAGAGATTGATATTATCATTGACTCTCTGCCATGGTGACCTAAATGAAGCTGTGCTGCTTTAAGGTGTGAACTTATACCCGACCCCCCAGATGGTTTGAATATATTGGGGGTTTTTCGGGTTGTCCTCGATTTTTTTACGTAGCTTGGTAATATGTACATCGATGGTGCGATCATTAATGTAGGCATCAATACCCCGAATGGCTTCAATCAAGGCATACCGACTATAAACTTTGCCAGGATTGAGGACAAACAGCTTCATAATCTCAAATTCGGAGAACGTCATTTCGACTCGCTGGTTATTCAACAGAACGATTCTTCGGGCCAGGTCGATAGATATTCCGTTTTCCTGTTCGGTAACAACAGAGCTGTTCAATATGGAATATCGGCGCAATACAGCCTCAATACGTGCTTTTAGCTCCTGCATGCTGAAAGGTTTACAGACATAATCATCAGCTCCATCGGTTAATGATCGAATCCGCTCAGAAACTTCGGTTAACGAAGAGATAACGATGATGGGAATGGGGGTATGTTGACGCATGAGAGAACAAGGATTTTTATTATCCGAATCAGGGAGCATCAAGTCAAGAAGCAGGATATCAGGCCGCGCTTGAAGCTGTAGAAGACCATCTCTTGCATTATCGACACGGATAACATCATACCCTTCACCTTGTAAATACAGGGATAATGTATCGCCTAACATATTGTCGTCCTCTATGATAAGCACTTTGGTCATGATATTCCTTTCTGAATCCCCTTCGTGTAGAAGGACTAAGATCCATGGGTTAGCTTAATATACTTGATCATGTATACCCTGTTAATTAAAATTTGCAACATGAGGGTGTCAGAATTATGACATGACCGGGCAGGATCTGAGAGACTCCGAATTAACTCTTGCCAAGATATGAGTCCGCTTCACGCTCGATCAAGCGCATCAGTTTACGTTCGGTAGCGGTGTCTGGAGCTGGGGTATACACACTGCAACGCAGATCAGAGCTGCCCTTAACCTGCAATGAGGTCAGATCAAAAAGCATTTTGCCTGCTTTGGAATGCCTGAATTCGATTAACACATCCGGTGCACTGCTGACACTGCTTTGTTTCCAAAGCGTCTGAAAATCGGAATGTCTGCTCATCATGTCATCCAGAAATAAATTATACCATTCATCATCCACATACTGACCATAATAAGCACGAAAAATCGCCAGAAATCCGCTAACAAAATCCTCCCAGTTCACAGCAAGCCTGCGAAATTCCTTTCGATCAAATAACAGACTGATCATATTCCGCTGTTCAGGGGGGATCTGTTCAAAATCCATAAAAACATGACGGGCTGCATCATTCCAGCCGACAATATAACAACGCCGATCCGAGATCACGGTAGGGCAGTGGTGAAGTTCTTGTAAAATTTTCTGCAAGGAAGGGTGAAGTTGAACAGGTTCTTCCTCCAGTGTGGGCAACTCCGTATGATGCTCCATGGCGAGCGAAAACAGATACTTTCGTTCATCTGCAGTAAGCCTTAGTGCTGAAGCAATGTTATCCAACACGGAATGGGATACCTGAATATCCCGACCTTGTTCAAGCCAGGTATACCATGTTGTACTCACTCCTGCCAGTTGGGAAACCTCTTCTCTCCTCAGCCCAGGTGTTCTTCTCCGACCTCCAGTGGGTAAACCGACCGATTCGGGAGAAATTTTGGAACGCTGTGTTTTCAGAAAAGTGGACAATGCCTGTAACCTGACATCGTAGTTCAATTCATCACCTTCAATTCTCGTTATCATGGTAGTCATTATACTATTATAATTGACAACTTGTAATAGGATATTCAAAAGTGCACTATTAGTGGCAGAGCGTAAGATTAAGGTAGACAAACGTGCTGAAGGAGAATGAACATGGAACGAGTCGTGATTACAGGTATGGGAGTTATCTCCCCTTTGGGAAATGATGTAGATACATTCTGGAATGGATTAATTGAGGGTAGATCAGGTGTATCGCCTATAGAGCATTTCGATGCAGCTTTGTACAAAACCAGAATCGCTGGCGTGGTCCATGATTTTGATGGTGAAGAGCGTTTTGGACGCAAGGAAGCAAGGCGTATGGATCGATTCGTGCAATTTGCTGTTGCTGCTGCGGAAGAAGCTGTATCGCAATCGGGTCTTGTCATGGATGAACTGGACCGTGAAAGGGTAGGTGTATATATCGGTTCAGGCATAGGCGGAATCCAGACATTGATGGAACAAGGCAAGGTCCTGTCTGATCGGGGACCTGCGCGCGTCAGCCCGACATTGGTACCGATGATGATATCCAATATGGCTGCGGCTATGGTCAGTATGAGGTTTGGTTGCTGGGGGCCGACCTTGTCGCCGGTAACCGCTTGTTCCATAGGCAATACAGCTATTGGAGAGGCTTTTCGGGTCATTCGTCACGGTGGAGCTGATGTCATTATTGCTGGAGGGACAGAAGCGGCTGTAACCGAAGTGTCACTGGCAAGTTTCGGTAATGCGACAGCGTTGTCAACCAGAAATGAAGCGTCCCAAGCAGCAAGTCGTCCATTTGATGCGGGGAGAGACGGTTTTGTCATGGCAGAGGGTGCTGGAATCCTGGTTGTGGAATCACTGTCTCATGCATTGGGAAGAGGGGCGAATATTCTTGCCGAAGTGATTGGGTATGGTGCCAGCTCAGATGCATATCACATGGTAGCTACCCACCCGGAAGGACGGGGAGCCTATCTGGCGATGAGAGCAGCATTGAAAGAAGCTCAGATTGGACCTGAAGACATTGATGTAATTAATGCTCATGCCACCAGTACGGAGGCGGGTGACCTCTCGGAAACCAGAGCGATTAAGCAACTTTTCGGAACAGCCGCCTATGACGTTCCGGTTACGGCGAATAAATCAATGACGGGACATATGCTTGGTGCAGCAGGTGGTGCGGAGGCGATCTCACTTATTCAAAGTTTGCGGCATGGCATCATCCCTCCAACTATCAATCAGGAGCAGAGTGACCCTGAATGTGATCTGGATTATGTACCGAACGAGGCAAGAAAAGCGGAGCTGCGGATTGGGATGTCTAATTCATTTGGTTTTGGCGGTCATAATGCGGTTATTGTTCTTCAAAAATATTCATCTTAAGCCAAAAAGAAAAAGCAGCTTTTAGCAGAAAGAACAGCCCTAGCCCAAGGAACAGCGCAGCCTGATGGGGCTACGCTGTTCCTTGGGCTATTATGGATCATTCGTACAACTCTACCATGATTAACGGGCGAGTGATTGCACGCCTTACGAAGAGAGAGACGTCGATTCTGCCATGCCTTTGCTGCCTCGGTTCAACCAGCTCACACGCCAGCGGGATTGCATGAAGAGAACAAGGAACAGGGAAGCTGCTGCAATCAGGCTAAGAATGACAAAGCCTGGTGTGTAGGATTGATAGCTGCTATACAGTTGACCGAGAATCAGCGGCAGCGCATACCCGCCCAATCCGCCGGCGGCACCGACAATACCTGTCATCAGACCAATTTCGTTGCCGAAGCGTTGAGGAACCAGTTGGAATACCGAGCCATTTCCGGCCCCCAGACACATCATGCCAAGGAACAACATGACGACTACAACAGGAAGTGGTGGCATGAAGGATACACCGACCAACATGATACAGGCTCCTGTGTACAGGAAGGTTAGCATGCGTGTTCCGCCAATTTTGTCCGCCAAGTACCCCCCGACAGGTCGGAAGAAACTGCCTGCGATGACACAGAAGGTGGTAATATCTGCGGCACGAACAGGAGAGAGTCCATATTGGGTGTTGAAGAAGATGGTGAGATAGTTGCATAATCCAACAAAGCCACCAAAGGTTACACAATAGAAGGCACAGAATACCCAAGCATCCTTTTGTTTAAGCAGACTTCCGTATTGGGACAATTTCTTGGGTTCAGGCCGGTTAGGGCTATTCTTGGCAAAGATAGAAAAGAGGATGAATACAATAGCGATCGGTATAATAGCAAGTCCAAACACAACTTCCCAGCTGCCAAAATGCGTAGCCAAGCGATTGGCAAACAACGTTGCAAGTACGGTTCCGCTGTTACCCGCCCCGGCAATACCCATCGCCAGACCCTGATGCTCTTTGCCATACCATTGGCCTGCTAGAGGTAGCGCAGCAGCAAAGGAGGCGCCTGCGACACCGAGCAAGAGTGCCACCACGTACAATTGGCTTAAAGAGTCGACCCATAACCAGCCGAGTAATAAAGGAACTAAGGTGACAAGCATCCCGATCTGTGCGGTCAGTTTCGGACCAATATAATCAGACATGAAGCCGAGCACAAGGCGCAGGATGGAGCCGCCAAGGATAGGCAATGCGACCAGATTGGCCTTTTCGAGCGGAGTCATCGGATAATCCAGTGCAATCACAACTGCGAGTGGACCAAGCATTCCCCATATCATAAAACTGATGTCAAAATACATAAACGCCCCGAAGAGGGTAGGCTTATGCCCGCTTTTCCAAAAACTTTTGCTCTCCATCATCCATCATCGCTCCTCATCCAATTGAGATCTTCGTCATTTGTCTATGTGCTTGTTAAGGCAGAAAAAGGCCGCAATTCGTCCAGATCAGAACGATTTGCGGCCCCGTTGCCGACAGGCGGTACACGTCATTGTGTTCCCGCATCTGAGTTGATCACAGCACTGTGATTTTGATTCAAATTATAAGCAAGAGAAAATGTGTATGTCAACAAAAATTACATGTAATTTTAAATAATTCATTTTTTTATCTTTTTCCGGATATTTGGTGTTAATTTAGTTGACACCAGATTAAGATTCCCTTAATCTGAATCTAATATGAATCCACACAATGGCGTGTGGATTCCGGAGGCAACGGTGCCCTTTTCCGAATGATGGAGAAGGGATTTTTCTGTTTATTTTCAGGATTGAGAGAGATAGGGGGTAGCCGATGAGCAGAAGCAAACTGGTGATTATCGGGAATGGCATGGCTGGCGTGAAGTGTGTTGAAGAGATCATCGCACTGGAGCCTGATACGTATGAGATTGTCATCTACGGCAATGAACCCCGTCCCAATTACAACCGGATCATGTTATCTAAAGTATTGCAGGGTGAACATTCATTACAAGATATCATAATCAATGATTGGAGCTGGTATGCCGAGCGTCATATCCGGTTATGCGCAGGTGAAACGGTGCACCGAATTGATACCCGAGGAAAATATATCGAGACTGAATCCGGCTTAAGAGAAACCTATGATGTCCTGATTCTGGCGACAGGGTCTTCACCGTTTATCCCACCGATTCCAGGAATGGATAAAGAGCGGGTCATGTCCTTCCGGACTATCGATGACTGTGCGCGTATGTCTGATTATTCCAAAGCATATCGCAAAGCCGCCGTCATTGGTGGTGGATTGCTTGGACTGGAGGCTGCACGCGGGTTGTTGCATCTGGGTATGGAAGCTGTTGTGGTGCATAATGCACCTTACATTATGAACCGGCAGTTGGATCAGACAGCCGCCGCGATGCTTCAGCAGGAGCTTGAAGACCAGGGCATGTCCTTTCTTTTGTCCAAAAATACGCAGAAAATTACCGGACGATCGCAGGCGCAGGGGCTGCTGTTCACCGATGGTTCCAAGCTTGAAGCTCAGGTTGTCATTGTCGCTGTAGGGATTAGGCCCAATGTGGATCTGGCTAGACGCAGCGGGATCGCCACCAATCGGGCAATTATGGTAGATGACTACATGCGAACCAGTGTACCGGATATATATGCAGTGGGGGAATGTGCCGAACATCGGGGAATTAGCTACGGTCTGGTAGCCCCTTTATACGAACAGGGGAAGGTGCTCGCCCGTACGCTCTGTGGACAGGAAACGTCTGAATACAAAGGATCTATACCTTACTCACAGTTGAAGGTATCGGGGGTTGATGTTTTCTCGGCGGGTGAGATTAGTGGGGAAGGCATGCAGACTGCAATTCAACATCTGGATGGCATTCAAGGCATATACAAAAAGGTACTGATGAAGGCTGGCAAAGTGCGTGGAGCCATTTTATTTGGAGATACAACCGAAGGAACGGCATTGCTTGGACTGGTGCAACGAGGTGCGGATGTGGCGGAATTGACTCCGCGTGATGGGGCCCCAGACCTGGCTGAGAGGGCTGCTGCCGCATTACCGTCTCAGGAGACTGTATGTGCCTGCAACAATGTGACCAAGGCTGTCATTATGAAGGCGATTCAAGAACAGGGGCTGGAAACTGCAGATCAGGTGAAGGAGCAGACTAAGGCATCGGGTTCATGCGGTGGCTGTCGCCCGATGGTGGCTGCACTGTTGAAACATACGCATAATCTGAAAAATAACGGGGGTACTGGAGTGGAAGCCGCACCGGATAAACCTGCTCCAATGCCGATATGCAGTTGTACGGAGCTTGGGCATGCAGAACTGAAGGAATTGCTGGCTAATATTATAGTTGGGGAGACAGATCCAACCGTGTTCCTTCTGAAGCTGGGTTGGAGGTCGGAGCATGGCTGCGTGGTATGTCGCCCAGTGATTCATTACTACTTACAGATATCCAATCGATTGATCAATGACAGAGAGAGCATGCTTGCTGAATATTGGACAGTTGTACGAAATGGAAATCAGGTTGAGCTTTCAAGTGATGATGAGATAGAGGGTCACTTGGAGATTCAGGTGCGTTGGGATGATCAGACCAAGCTTTCATCCTATGCGAAGGATGCGAGTGGCTTGGCAGCAAAGCTTCGTACAATTTGGAACGGTACAGCGATGCCATCGTCTGTGAATCTAGGGGTCGCACCAGGGCCAGGATCATGGGTGAGCGCACTGGTTCAGGATATCGGCTTATTGGCTTCACCAGCTGGATGGGAGATCTACGCAGGTGGTCATGCAGAGCACCCTGTGAAGGAAGGTGGCTTGCTCGGGGTTGCAGAAACAGAACAGCAAGCGGTCATGCTTGCAACAGCCTGTCTTCAGTGGTATCGCCAAACGGCTTGGTATGATGAGCCATTATGGGCATGGACTGAGCGAATGGGATTCATGTCGATTAGAGAAACGTTGCTGGATGACCAATTACTGAAGGAACTTGTTGCGATTCATTATCAAGAGCGGGATTCAGCTTTAACATTCAGCATGAAGCAATCTCTTGAATCATCCGCGGTGCAGGGCACCGTCTGAAACGGGTCAGTCGATTATAGCTGAAAGGCAGGGATGAAAATGGGAATATCGATAACTTCGGAAATGGCGGCATCCAAGCTGTATGTGAAAGAAACACAATGTCCATATTGCAGTGTGCAATGCAAGATGAAAGTCGAGGAGCTGTCTGGGCCTGTTGCAGGCAACAGCCGAGCGGAATATACGGTACAGGGCGTTCCGAATGAAGCCTCTCAGGGCAGGCTGTGTGTGAAGGGCATGAATGCCCATCAGCATGCGCTCAGTGGACTTCGATTAATGCACCCGCTGATTCGTCGCAATGGCGAGCTGGAATCCTGTTCCTGGGAAGAGGCCATTCAGACCATCGCACAGCGGTTTCAGAACTTGAAAGATTCATATGGAGCGGATACGGTCGGAGTATACGGAGGCGGATCTTTAACCAATGAGACAGCCTATCTGCTCGGCAAGTTCGCCAGGGTTGCTTTGGGGACGAAATATATCGACTATAATGGACGGTTCTGTATGTCAGCTGCCGCTTCGGCCGGAAGTAAAGTATTCGGGATGGACCGAGGACTGACGTTCCGCCTGTCCGATATTCCCAAGGCAGGCTGCATCGTACTCGCAGGTACGAATATTGCAGAATGCCAACCTACTCTTTTGCCGTACTTTAATCAGGCGAAGGAGAATGGAGCCTTCATTATCGTTATTGATCCACGCAAGACGGCAACCGCGGCCATTGCCGATCTTCACTTGCAGGTGAAGCCGGGCATGGATGCACTGCTGGCGGATACCATGTTGAAGGTCATTATGGATGCCGGATTGATAAACCCTCACTTTATAGGCGAACGAACACATGGTTACGAGCAATTGATACAAGCATTGGCTGAAGTGGAACTTGAACAGGCGGCACAAGCGTGTGGGGTGGATATAGCCTTAATTCGTCAGGCGGCGATGGCTTATGGTGAGGCAAAGACGGGTATGATCATGACAGCACGTGGTGTGGAGCAGCAGACGGATGGGCATATGGCCGTCAGGCATTTTCTCAACCTGGTATTAGCGACTGGCAAAATTGGCCGAGAAGGCTGTGGATATGGTGCCATCACCGGTCAGGGAAACGGGCAGGGTGGACGGGAGCATGGGCAGAAGGCTGACCAGCTACCGGGTTATCGATCGATTGAAAATGAAGCTGATCGTGCCTATGTGGCATCCGTCTGGGGCGTGGACCCCGCAAGTCTGCCAGGTAAAGGGGTCTCGGCCTACGAGATGATGGAGAAGATTCATGATCAGGAGATTCGGGCATTACTCGTGATGGGCTCCAACCCGGTTGTATCCAATCCCAATGTGCGTCTGGTGGAAGAAGGTCTGCGCAAGCTGGATTTTCTAATCGTGGCAGACATGTTCCTGTCCGAGACAGCACGAATGGCTGATCTGGTTCTGCCGGTTACATCTTATATGGAGAATGAAGGTACACTGACCAATCTGGAGGGGCGTGTTCTGCTCCGCGAACAGGGGCGACCTGCACCAGGAGAAACGCTCGATGATTGGGATATATTATGCCGGATTGCTGCGCAACTGGGCAAAGATTCTTATTTTGAATATGACAGTGCTGAGGATATCTTTAATGAGCTTCGGGTGGCGAGTCGTCGTGGAGTCGCTAATTACTATGGCATTACCTATGAGCGGTTACGTAACGAGAAAGGGGTATACTGGCCGTGTTCTGCCCCGGAGGAGCAGGGAGAAGGACTACTGTTCGGTGAACGATTTGCCCACCCGGATGGTAAAGCGGCATTCACATTCGAATCAAGTCCGGGCTGGAATGATATATCGCCGGAATTCCCCTTAATTCTTACCAATGGGCGTGTGCTCCCTCATTATCTTACAGGGGTGCAGACACATCGCAGTCCAGCGTTGGCATCCCGTGAACTGGAGAACTTCGTTGAACTTCATCCGGTAACCGCTGCCCGTCATCGAATTCACGATGGAGAGTGGGTAGAGATTCAATCGGTGTATGGAAGTTTCACAGTTCGTTCGCGCATCAAAGATTCGATTCGGGAGGATACCTTGTTTGTGCCGATGCATTGGGGCGGCGTTCAGAATGTGAACCGGGCGACCAGACCGGAATTGGACCCGATCTGCCGGATGCCTGGATTCAAGACAGCAGCTGTAACCATTCGACCGTTACGATTGGTCAGATGATTCATACAGGGTTTCAGATTACAGGTTACCAGGTGTCATAAGTTGCTCTTATGGTAGTTAAGCGGCTGCCAGTCCCATAGTTATATGAGACTGGGCGGCTTTTTTTGCGTATATGTACGCAAGTAGGTCATAGTTCCGTGGTTCCACGTAAACATGAGGATTGGCTCATGAATATGGACTGAATTTTAGTTATGATGTTCATTAGGGGTACATATGTACGCATTTTTGATTTTATTTTGAGATAGATCGTCATTGCGAGTTTAGGTTATTACGCATCGTGGTATAGATATCGGGGCTTATGGAAGCTTCTTCAAATAGGGCAGGACAGAGGGGGCATGACAGTGAATATATGGATAACGGTAAAAAGTCTGGGTAAGCGCAAGCCGGTACTTGCCAAGCAAGCTGCCGAACTTCCGGAAACAACTCATACGCTAAGGCAACTCATTGAGAACATGGTGGCTCTACAAGTGAAAGCTCTTCAAGACAAAAAGCAACAGACAGAATTACTCGCCTACCTGATGCCGGATGATATTGAGGCGCAGGGAGCGGCGGGGAAAGTCGGGTTTGGCGCAGTAAACAATGAGGGTGTTCCTGATGTTAGTGTTGCGATGGAGACAGCTATAACTGCCTATGAGGATGGATTGTACAAAGTGTTTCTCAACGATGAAGAATTGCAGGAACTGGATCAATCCATGTTGATACAGGACGGCGACAACGTGGTGTTTATCCGATTTACAATGCTTGCCGGACGTCTGTGGTAGAGAGTGATGAAGGAGGAGAACAGGATGAATCAGGAAGATCAAGTGCAGTTGTATATGGATGCATTACAGGAAAGAGCCAAGTCGTTAACAGGGGTACAGCTTGAGTTGGCAAACTATGTTGTGGAGATCGCCGGGTCGACGTATTTGCGTGGAGACGAAAAGATGTTTTTGAATACAGAAAAGTTGCTTGGAAGGCTGGCTGCAGAAACGCAGAAGCCATTATTCCAGCCACTATTGGATGTGCTCCATCATTTGGCGAGCGAGTCATTGGTTGCAAGATTCCGTTATATCGCTGAGCGTGCGACTCGTTTCCCATACAGTAACAATTATGAACGCAGGCCCTTCCGCACGTCCGATCCGGAGCAGCATGTAGCACAAGTCATCCGCAAACTGATGGGATTGTTCCGGATGGAAATGAAGAATTTCTCCCTGGAAGAATATGTGTCACTTCGTGAGTACAAGCTGGATTATCTGCATGAGATCCGTTGGGTCCTGGCGGATTGTATCGCATATGAACTGGATTATCAGGGCGGAGATATGAAGCAGGCATTGCACGATATTATCTATGGTGACAATCAGACCGCATTGTTAACCCATGAAATGATTAAAGGCATATTCATGAGCGATCAGGTTGATGCCTATCAGATGGTGGGTGAGCTGCTCGTTGCAGCAAGGTTGCAGGAAGGTCTGCGCCAAAGCATTGTGGAGCGGATGGATGAAGGAACGTTGGAAGCCTATATTTACATATTAAAAATCATCATCGACAACAACCTGATCCGTTTCAGTTCGGTGGTAAGAGCACTCGCTGTATGGACTGGAATCGGCATAGAAGCAGCCAATCAACGTGTTGCCGCACAGCTCATAGAACAGGCCCATGAGGCGCTGGTGCAACCAGAAGCACGCGAAGCCTGGCAGCAGGAAGCGAACGCGAACAAGCTCTTTATCAGCCTGTGGGCGACAGCAGTCATTGAAGAGAATGATTTGAAGAGCAAGATCATCGGAATTATGGATCAAGGCCAATTATATCAGAAGATCGTTGCCCAATATGTACTGGCTAACAGCCAGAACCGAGAGCTTCGATTGCATATTGCACGTCGTTATCTGGAGGCACAGGATACCGAGTTGATGCACTGGATTGTGACCAACTATGATGCGATGTATATGTACAACTGGAGTTTCGAGAATGGAGAGAATCAGCGTAGCGTCTACGTGTGGCCATTGCCTGCGCTTGAAGATAAGACCTTGAGACGTCAGGACTTTGATCGGTTCAAGCAGATGTTGGCTGCCATTCCCAAAGGCGGGTCAGGCGGACCGTCGGGTGTACTTGAATATGTTCATTACCGGATTGATATAGATGATGTAGTGAAGAAAATGTTATATCTGGCTGCTTATGATATGGATCCGGCGTGGATCGGAGAAGTCATTGCAATCAAGGACCGTTTAAGCCCGGAACTGCGCGGAGAACTGTTGTCCCAGTTTGTTCAGCATCCTGACAATGAGGTGCAAAGACAGTTTGTGTTTGAGAGTTTGTCTGATAAAAGCATCAGTAATCGGGAAAGTGCGCTCTCCAAGGCGAAGCAGCTCACGTTGACGGTTGAAGAGATGCAACAGATGGAGGCGTTGATGAAGCTCAAGACAGGCTCACTTCGTCAGAAGGTCATCCATGTCTTGTTACTGCAACCCATAGACCAATTGACGGTCTCACTGAAGCGACTTCTGCAGGCCAAGAGTGAACTGCAGCGTCTGGGTGCGCTCGAATTGTTGACCGAGATTGCGGCAGATCCAGAACGAACAGATCAGCAGGAGGCATTGCAGCCATTGGCGCAGCTAATTGAGAAACCAACCGCGAAGGAACAGAAGTTGCTCGACAAGCTGACGGATCAGGGGAGTCGCTATACAGCCGCTAATGGGTTTGGTTTATTCGATCCGAAGCGACGTGAGCCATTGCTGGATGAGAAGCGTGACCTCAGGGGCCATAATCCGAAGGATATCTTGACACTTTCTCTGGATAAGACCAGACCATTCCTGCAGGGGCTCGATGAATTAGTGCATGAACACAGGGATCATGAGTATGAAGTGGAGTACTATGCTGGCTACAAAGACACGTTGTTAGTCGGAGCGAGTCTTCGCTCCAAGGTTCCGTATGGAGAGCGGAATGAAATGAAGCAGATGGAACAGTTCCCGCTACATGACGTATGGGAAAACTTTATTCAACATGCCGGGTTTAGCAGTGTGGAACTGATGCAGTTGTATATGGGTATACAGCTCCGGGAGTTCAATGGCAAATTGAGTGACCATTACAGCTACTTCCATGATCAGTATGACTATGAAGAACTGCAGAAGATTCCGTTATTGGAAGGCTGGCGCAAGTCGTTTGCCGAACAGATCTATCCCCTGGATGACATCGAAAAGCTACAGCAGATGCTGGATTCCTTAACGTATAAGGATCAGGTAGTAGCACTGATATCGGCGGCATTTCTGGATAGCGATCCGATCGACACGTTTGAGATAGCTGAGAAAACCTGGGCCTACATCATCGCGAGTATGCCTGCTGATCGACTCGAGAAAGAGTCAGGCATGCTTCATATTCTGACTGGACCTTGGAATTATGTGGTTCGTGGCAAAATTCATGACGATAACAGCTTTAAACGTTTCTTCCAGACAGCCTACCAGTTCACCAGTCTTGTAGAGAATAGTCAACCGTTGTCCTTGCTGTCACTTGAAGATTTCCTGCGCGCGTACCAGCTGAACCTGATTGATGAACAGGAGATATATCGACAGGTTCTGGTCGGTGGGAATCGTCTGATGTTTATTCGGGACTTAACATCCACTCGTACAGAAATGATCGCAAGTGATCCAAAACTGATTCATTTACGGGATACAGTCGTTAATCGGATTCTGGAAATCGAGCTGACCCGGGGAGAACTCTCTACAGAAGTAAGTACACTTGCCATGAAACTGGAACGAATTGAAGGTATGGAACACTGGGTACATCTGGTCTCGGCGATGGATCAGGATACTTTTGTCCGTGGATATATTTACAGCTATGGAGACAATACAATACGCAAAGAGACGTTCAGCTATCTGATTCAGAATTGTCATCCACGGGATGGAGAAGATGAGAAGCGGCTTGGAGAACTGCTCCAGAAGTATCCGGTGAATGAGAAGAAATTGCTGGAAGCCGCCATGTATGCACCACAGTGGATGGAGATTGTTGCGAAACATTTGGGATGGGAAGGACTCCGCAGTGCAGCCTGGTACTTCCATGCCCATATCAATGAACGCTTTACTGCGGAGAAAGAAACCATCGTGGCTCACTATTCGCCAATCTCACCACAAGACTTCAATGAAGGTGCGTTTGATATCGCGTGGTTCGAAGAGGCCTATGCCGCTGTCGGGGAGGAACGGTTCAATCTGTTATACGATTGTGCCAAGTATATTTCCGGGGGAGCCAATCATCGCAGATCCCAATTGTTCGCGGATGCTGCACTGGGTAAGCTTCGACTGGAGGATATGCGTGATTCCGTGTCAGACAAGCGAAACAAAGATCATTTGTTAACTTACAGTCTGATTCCATTCGCTGTAAATCGGGAACAGGATCTGCGTGAGCGATACGACTTCATTCAGAAATTCCTGATGCAGAGCAAGCAATTCGGCGCACAACGTCGTGCCAGTGAAGGTGTGGCTTCGCAGATTGCACTGGGCAACCTTGCCCGTAATGCAGGTTATGCCGATGTTACGCGGCTGATGTGGGACATGGAAGCCCGTAAGCTCGATGAGATGAAATCTTTCTTTGAACCACATGCATTGGATGCTGACACGACAGCACAATTGGTCATCGATGAGGAAGGCCAGCCCGAGATGGTTATCGTTAGCAAAGGAAAGACACTCAAGTCTGTACCTGCCCGGTTCAAAAAAGACGGATATATCGCTGAACTGAAAGAACTCAAATCGGATCTGGTGGATCAGTATCGCCGAGCAAGGCAGGAACTGGAACGTTCGATGACTGCCGGAACATCCTTTACACGTCAGGAAATTGCCAGTCTGATGCAAAATCCGGTTATCCATCCGTTGGTAAGAACGCTTGTATTCCAGTCAGGTGACAAAACGGGTAGATTCGATGTATCATCCAGCGGGTTGGTTGCTCCAGGGCCAGAGGGTACGATCCATGCACTATCGGAACAGGATCAACTGTTGATTGCTCATCCGCTTCATCTGTATCAGAGCGGAAGCTGGAGTGAATTCCAGCGGGATCTGTTCACCCGCCAGGAGCGTCAGCCGTTCAAGCAGGTATTCCGTGAACTGTATCTTCCTAACGAAGATGAATTGGCTAATGGCACAGTATCCCGCCGATATGCCGGGTATCAGATTCAACCGAAAAAAGCAGTAGCTCTGCTCAAAGGACGTCAATGGACGGTTAGCTATGAAGAGGGTCTGCAGAAGGTAAGCTACGAGCACAACCTGATCGCGAATCTCTATGCCATGGCAGATTGGTTCTCACCAGCAGATACCGAGGCACCAACGCTGGAGACGGTGCAATTCTACGATCGCAAGACCTACAAGCCTGTAGCGCTGCAAGATGTGCCGCTGATGTTCTTCTCGGAAGTCATGCGTGATATTGATCTGGTGGTTAGTGTTGCTCATGTGGGAGGCGTAGATCCAGAAGCCAGCCTGACCACCATCGAGATGCGTCACGTCATTGTGAAAGAGTCATTGCGCCTGCTGAAGATCGACAATGTGCGTCTGGACGGGAACTACGCCCGGATTGATGGTGAATTGGGTGAGTATGCTGTTCATCTGGGTAGTGGTAATGTGTTCAAACAGGCCACAGGTGCCCTTCATATCGTGCCGGTGCACAGTCAGCATCGAGGCCGAATCTTCCTGCCATTCCTGGATGAAGATCCGAGAGCGGCTGAGATTCTGTCCAAGGTGATGTTGCTTGCCGAAGATAAGAAGATTAAGGACCCGCAGATTCTTGCACAGTTACAGAACTAGTAAGCGATTGAACCGCTCTATATAAATCATAAAGGCAACTGAGGAACCTGATAAAAGGGACTTCAGTTGCTTTTATATTTTTGGATACTACAATGGGCCGGATTGGTTCCGGTTTCAAATAGACCTTGGACCCAAAGTGTCTCAACATATTCCTTAATCTGATAATTAATTGCATTAACTGGTTGATCGGGAGTGGGTCAAACCGACTGTTTTTAAAAGTAAAGAATTTGTTCGAAAGTAGTTACGGAAATGTAAATAATTCGTTTTCTTGTCATGTTATCTGAATTCAAGGAGAGGTGATGCCAAAGAACTAGGCAAGTTTCAATTAGTCTTTTACCAAATTTAAGGGGATGCAATTCGGAATCAGGTCGGCTATCGTTAGGAAGCGAAATCTGCTGTCTTGCTTGCAGGCTGCAGTTTTCCGAAGCCATGTGCAGGACGACCTGAATGCTTGAAAGACTGGGATCAAGCCAGTTTGCATTCCCTTGTATACATGTATTCAATATGTGCACAAGAAAAATGATCAAGAGAGAAGGAGAACTTACAACATGAACAGAAGACTCAATCTGATTTTCCTCAAACGATGGTTTATGTTATTAATCATCGTGGCGGTTGCGGCTATGCCGTTACACGCCTTCGCCGCGGAGGCGGAATCTGGGGCAGATCGGCCTTGGATGAACAAATCTCTATCTGCGGAGGAACGCACCGAGCTGCTGCTCAAAGAGATGACGCTGGAGGAGAAAGTTGGATTCGTAACCGGTAAAGTCAATAACTATTATGGTTTCTATAATGATGGATTGGAGCGCCTCGGCATTCCGGCATTACAGATGGCAGATGGACCTGCAGGGGTACGTGTGGCCAACCCGGATGTGCAGGACAAAAAGTCTACGGCACTTCCAGCACCAATCGCGCTTGCTGCTTCCTGGGATACCAATCTGGCCAAGAAATATGGTGATCTGATCGGTCAGGAAGCACATGATACAACACATAATGTAGTCCTTGGCCCTGGGCTGGATATTGCACGTACACCATGGGGCTCCCGGAATTTTGAATCGCTCGGGGAAGATCCATTGCTGGCTTCCGGTATGGGGGCAGCGTATGTGAACGGGATTCAAAGCAATCCGGTAATCGCTACAGCGAAACACTACATCCTGAACAACCAGGAGACGGAGCGTTTCACGACCAATGCAACAGCCAGCGAACGTGCCATTCAGGAAGTTTATGCACGTCCGTTCCAAGCGATGGTTGAAAAAGCGGATCTTGGTTCCGCCATGTGTTCATTTAACCAGGTGAACGGTACATATGCTTGTGAGAACAAGGAGATGCTGACGGATGTCCTTCGGGATCAGTTTGGCTTCGAAGGGTTCGTCATGAGTGATTACGGCGCAAACTTCAGCACAGCCAAATCCGCCAATGCGGGTCTGGATCTGGAGACACCTGGAGAGCCTTATGGCAAATGGGGAAGCAAGTTGCTTGAAGCCGTGAACAATGGCGAAGTCAGCGAGCAAACCATTGATGAGAAGGTTAGACGCATTTTACTTCAAATGTTCGATAAGGGGCTGTTCGATAATCCTGTAACGAACACACAAATCAATGCCAAGAAAGATGGCAAGCAAGCACGTGAAATTGCAGAAGAGAGCATGGTTCTTTTGCAAAACAACGATAATACGCTGCCACTTTCCAAGAAAAACGTGAAATCCATCGCGGTCATCGGACCGGATGCAGATAACGCATCGGCTGCTGGTGGAGGTAGCAGTCTGGTTAATCCGACGTATACTGTAAGTCCGCTTCAAGGAATTCGTAACCGTGCTGGTAACGGTGTGGATGTAAAATATGCTGCCGGGACGGATCCTATCTCGGCAGGAGATGCATTTAATGGACCATCTGCCGTACCTTCCACTCTTTTATCACCAGCAGATGCTCAGCAAAGTGAAAGAGACTATGGTACAGATCGTGCGGAATACGGTCTGCGTGCGGAATACTGGACGAATAAAGATATGGAGGGTAACCCATCTCTGGTCCGTACAGATAATCAGGTCAACATGAATCTTGGATTCTACAACTATGAAGGTTTTAACGCACAATCTTCCAAGCTTCCGGTGACACCAACGAAATTCAATGCCAAAATGTCTGCTCGTTGGACAGGGGCAATCACAGCCCCTCAAACGGGTGAATATAAACTGTCCCTGACCAGTCTCGGTTCTGCGAAACTGTATGTGGATGATGAGTTACTCGTAGACAATCAAGGTGAAACATTGAGTACAACGAAGAAGGAAATCACGTTCAAAGAAGGCGAGTCCCACGACATTCGGATTGAGTATCGTACCGATTTCCCGGTACAGTCCAATCACGATATGGGTGCGCAGGTTCGTTTTGGCTGGGAAGCTCCAGAGGATGCTGTTGATATCAAAATGCAAAAAGCAGTTGATCTGGCGAAAAAATCCGATGTTGCCGTTGTGGTAACTCGCACGTATGACAGTGAAGGTTACGTAGACCGTTCCGACCTGGAACTGCCGAATAACCAGGAGCAGCTGATTCGCAAGGTAGCGGCAGCCAATCCGAAAACGATCGTGGTGCAGATGAGTGGTCGTGCTGTAGAAATGGATTCCTGGCAAAAAGAAGTACCATCCATCGTTCAGGCTTGGTATGCAGGTCAGGAACAAGGTAACGCCGTGGCACGTGTTCTGTTCGGAGATGTGAATCCATCCGGTAAGTTACCAGTGACGTTCCCATCAGATGATTCCCAGACCCCGGTATCCACTGCGGAACAATTCCCGGGTGTGAATGGGGTGGGTAACTACTCCGAAGGTATCTTTGTAGGGTACAAAGGATATGACAAAGAAGGCATGACCCCGGCGTTCGCCTTTGGACACGGGCTGTCTTATACCGATTTTAATTATCGTAATCTGCATGTGAAAAACACTGGCAAAGGTGATAAGGAAACCGTAGAAGTATCCCTGAATCTGCGTAATACGGGTAAAGTTTCCGGTGCAGAAGTCGTTCAGGTCTATGTTGGCAATCTGCCAACCAAAGTGGAGACGCCAGAGAAGCAGCTTGCTGGATGGGCGAAGGTCGATCTGAAGGCAGGCAAGCAGCAACGGGTCAACATTCAACTCGATCGCAGCGCATTGTCCTACTGGGACGAAGCATCCCATGAATGGGTAATGCCTAAGGGTAAGGTTCAAGTGTATGTCGGCAGTGCATCGGATGATATCCGTCTGACAGGCAGTGTGAATATCGGAAGCAAGTCCGGTAAATAAAAGTGGAATAAGGGAGATCGAAAGATTGTTCTCCCGGTAAAGTTAGTTGCATCAAATGCATTGTGTTCTAATTCATATATATAGGAAATGGAGTCGTGGCCGAATGGCCGCGGCTTTTTCCACAATGGAAGGAGAGTAAGGTGTGATGAATACAGGTTGGCGAGAGCAGCCCAAACGATGGATCATCCTGTTCATCGCTGTTTGTTGTGTCGGTGCAGGAGTCTGGCTTATTCTCCACCGAATTGAGCCATCCGTTCCTCCACCGGTTGCGGACAAGCAGAGAACGGCCGAAGTCTGGTTAACGACGGGTGATCAGCAAAATCTGCTTACCCCTCAGAAGCCTATTCCCGTGACAGAGCACCATGATACGGATACAAGCTCTTTCGTTTCTTCAACGGAGGAGTCAGGTACTTCTTCTTCAGAGTTTACCATACAGATTGACCCGGACAAGACGTATCAGACCATGGATGGATTTGGCGCAGCGATGACGGGTTCGTCGGTACATCTGATCAATCAGCTTTCCGAGGAACAACAAGAACAATTGCTAAAGGAGCTATTTACAACGGAAGGTTTGAACATGGATATGGTGCGTCATACGATCGGTGCTTCCGATTATTCGGTGGATGAATCAGGCGGTGCTTCAAGTTATACCTATGATGATATTGAGTCCGGCGCGGATTATGATATGGAACACTTTACGATCAATAAGGATCAGGAAGTTGTGAATATGTTGGAGCGTGCAGTTGGGTTGAAACCGGGTCTTAAAGTACTGGGCACACCGTGGACGGCCCCGGCCTGGATGAAGTATGGGGAAGAGAAGACCACTAACGGCTGGTATCTGGATTATAACAATCCCAGGATATATGAAGCGTACGCACAATATTTTGTGAAATATATCGAAGCTTATCAAGCGAAGGGCGTTCCTATTTACGCGATCACGTTGCAAAATGAACCGGAGTTCACCTCGGATAATTATCCGAGTATGAGTATGGGAGCCGAAGAACAAGCCATGTTCATTCGGGATTATCTCGGCCCGGCGCTACAGAATGCGGGACTGGACACGCGGATCATTGCTTATGATCATAACTGGGATCAGGCGGTCGAATATACCGGCAAGGTGCTCGGTGATGAGCAGGCTGCTGCCTATGTTGATGGATCTGCTTTCCACTGTTATGCAGGTGATCCATCTGCCATGTCAGAAGTGCATGAGCGCTTCCCGGACAAACATATCTATTTTACGGAATGCAGTGGTGGGGAGTGGAGTCCTGATTTTGGCGAGAATCTGAGCTGGCAGATGTCCAATCTCATCATTGGTGCACCTCGCAACTGGGCGAAGACTGTACTGCTCTGGAACATTGCGCTTGATCCGCAAGGAGGTCCCACGAACGGTGGCTGTGAGAACTGCCGTGGGGTTGTGACGATTGATCCGGAGCATGGTGAAATCACCAGAAATGTCGAGTATTATGCCTTGGGCCACATCAGCCGTTATGTACGCCCGGGAGCTGTAAGAGTTGATTCCACACAAGAACAGGGCCAGATCAAGAACGTAGCCTTCCGCAATCCGGATGGGACGATGGTGCTGGTTGCAGCTAATACGGGTGAGGCAGAAGTTTCCTTAGATGTAGTCATGGACGGAGATTCGTTTCGGTATGTATTGCCTTCCCAATCGGCAGCAACCTCCCGCTGGAACCCCAAAACGGGGGTAGAGCGTTGATTCAAGCTTGGCAACTATGAGTACAGATTTGAAGGATGGCATGGTGAATACATGTAGCTAGAGTTATTTCGAATAGGTTGTTAAGAGATAAGGGGCAGGTGGCTTATCCGTGAGCCTGCCCATAGAGAAACACCCCGGCGACCTCTTCCCTGAGATGGGAAGGTTGCCGGGGTGTTTTGGGTTCACCTTACCGATTCACATGGTCGATGGACCGGGCTGAACGGAAGTATTTTTTTTACCAGAGATTAATGTGTCTCTTCATCCAGAAACGGTTTGTTCACCGCATAATACATAAAGCCCATGAGCAGCACACCACCCACCAGATTACCCAAGGTCACGGGAACCAGGTTGTGAAGCACACCTTCAAATGAGATGGTTCCCGGGTGATTCAGCACAAGCGCAATCGCGAACGTACACATATTGGCGATGCTGTGCTCATATCCCGAGATGAAGAAGCAGAACACAAAGAGCATCATGGCGAACATTTTGGCTCCATTCTCCTTCATGAACATCGGCACAAAGAACGCCATACATACGAGCCAGTTACACAAAATCCCCCGGAAAAAGAGCTGCATGGTCGGAACTTCCATTTTGTGTTCTACCACGCTTAACAGAAACCCATTCACCTGGGACGAGTCGAACAATCCGGTCAGGTAGATTAACAGGGCAAACACGGCTGCACCCATCAGGTTACCGCTATAACTCGCAATCCACAGCTTGATCACTTCGAACCAGCGCAGCTTCTTGCGCAGCGCCGCATACGTGTAATAGAACGTATTGCCCGTGAACAGGTCACCCCCGCCATAGGCGATCAGGATGATGGCTGCGCCAAACGTAATGGCCGCCATCGGATAGGTAAACGGGGACTGCTCCATATAAAAGAAGTTACCTGTCTTAAACGCCACGATGACGCCGAATCCGATAAACATACTGGCCAGCATGGAGCGTGCAAGGTACCTGATTAAGCTTTGTTTGTAAATCTTGTGTTTCTTCAGAGCTAGTTGTTCCACGTTCCGTAGAGCTTCTGTTTCCATAATTCTCCTCCAATAGCATGATGTTTGCTTACCATTATAACGAAATTATGGAAATTGGGGAGGGGGAACTTGGATTACTGATTATTTAACCGGATATGGGTACATACAGGATCTGAGAATCTCAATCTTTTGTTCCTCTGTTCGTTCACGTGGTGCCAATTCTTCTGCATATGAACGCTCCAGCTTGGTGCGCATGAAACGCTCCGCATATTCGTTTGGACGAGAGTGAAGTTCTTTGGCGTACTCACCAAATGTGCTGACATCCCGTACCTTTTCCAACACACTGTTCAGTAGCGGACTGCCCGCATAGAGCAAGGAAGCTGTCTCTTCAGATTCAAATTTGAGAAAAAGAAGCGCCTTCTGGATGGCTTGCATCTCACCTTGAGTTAAATAAACAGCTTTCGTAGCATGCTCTCCGGTTGTTTCTGATGTTCCTGATGCTTTTGATGCTTCTGGTGAAAATGGTTCATTGTCCTGATTCATAGATCATCACTTCCTGATATGGAATTCAGTTCTCGTTTGGCGGAAGCGCCGAAATGCGGATGAGATTGAAGCGATTCCAGCGCAAGGATAGCCCTTGGGATATGTTTGTGAGCAGTAAGAATAGCAAAAGCGGCACCTTGAATTAAAATGTAGGCATTCCCCGACAATACATCCTGGGCCAACGTAATCTCAGCTTCCGTAGCAGGTAACAAGGCCAGAGTCTGTAAAACATAAATCTGTACATCCTCATCTTCTTCCGAGTCACGAACAAGTTGTGCGGCAGCATGACGAATCTCATCCAAAAGAGGGGAAGACCCTGCCATGCCTAAAGCTCGCCATGCTTCAATACGGATGAGATCTTCTTCAGCTGAATCCATGCCAATCGCGAGAACTTGGTGAGTAAGGTGGCTATCGGTCAGCTCAATCAGATCACGAAGTGCCTGTAGTTTCTCTTCACCACTAATTGCATTAAAATCTGGGTGTTCATTGTTGTTATGATTGAAATGATTCATATCAGACATTGGCTATTATTCACCTCCTGAAGAATATGAAGATGGGGGCGGAAGAATGATCGGACGAGCTGCCAATGCTTCCTCGACAATCTGTTCCGGCGTAAGGTCTCGATCATCCCAGTAAATCAGATTACTGATCTCTGCGTGAGGCACTTGCTGTTGTAGCTCCGTCAGCATGTCATCCAATTCGGCTTCCGTTCCTTCGGCGTCCATTAGTCTGCGAACCAATTCTACCAAATGCAATCGATTATCCATATGTATGTGCACCTCCTGAATGATTAATATCGTGAACCAACTAGAGCTAGCGTTCAAGAGCGCTAGAGAGCGTTGAAGAGGCTAACGAGCTAACGAATGCCAACGAACGCTAACGAATCTGAGACGTCTTATTCAAGGCTGGGGAGCGCCCACGGAAATCTAAGGAACCTGAGACACGTTATATTCGAATAAACAGCCGTTTGCAGCGTTATAACCTGTGATTTTTGGGAATAACGTGTCTGAAGTTCCTTACAATTTAGAAAGCGGGCATACAGGTCAAATAAGACGTCCTGAGTTCTTTAGAAAAGAAAATCGCCGATCCATTCGCCAGGAGCAATCAGCTCGAACTTCAATACTTTTTAGATGCTGAAACCCATCATCGCATACCATGCCTGAGTTTGAAGACACACCCTAACAGTGATCGGAAGGTTGTTCTGTCATCGGAGTGTGTAGAGTGTAAATATTCTTTAGTTCAATTTATATAACATCATTCAATTCGTATAGCCAGATTACCAAACTGCTCGCCCTTTTCCATGCGTTCGAACGCCTTCGCTACATCTTGCAACGGATATACACTATCGATCACAGGATGTATGTCATGTTGCTCCACCCATTGTAGCATCTGGACGAACTCCTCACGGCTGCCCATTGAGGTGCCGATCAGACTGATCTGCGGGAAGAAGATAGAGCGAATAGGAACAGTCAGATCATCCCCTGAGCTCGCACCATACATCACGATACGCCCACCTGGTCTGATTATATCAAAATATTTCGGGAACATGGCTTGTCCGATGCTATCCAGGATCATGTCCACAGGTTCCAGATCGTTCTGCAAACGCCAATCGCCATGACTATCCAGTGCATGGGTAGCACCCAAGCGCAGTGCCTCATTTCTTTTGGCTTCACTTCTGGAGGTGACAGTCACCTTGGCACCAGCCGCTACTGCCATGAGCAGGGCATAAGTTGCTACACCACCACCAATACCGGGAATGAGGATATGTTCACCTTGTTTGAGTTCACCGCGAGTGAACAAAGCACGGTAGGCCGTCAACGCCGAAAGGGACAGCACGCCTGCTTCCTCCCAAGATAGGTGGGCTGGCTTAGGCAGGGCATTTTCAGCAGGTAACGTGATATATTGAGCCAGCGTTCCATCCGTAGGACCACCAACAATATCGGGCACGATGGGTACGTTATTCGCAAATTCCCAACCGAGTGTAGGATGGATAATGACTTCATCTCCTATCGCGAACCCTCTTACACCTTCGCCAATCCCGACAATAATACCTGCCCCATCGGAACCAGGAATGAGCGGGGTGTCCTGAGTACCGCGTCCTGCCATGATGAATAGATCCCGATGGTTGATACCAGCTGATTTTAATTGAATCTGCACTTCCCCGGCTTCTGGTACCCGAGATGTTGACTCTGTATATTGAAGACCTGCAAGGCCGCTCTGGCCTGAATGTACGATAGCTTTCATATTCAATATTCCTCCTGTCGATATAATCGGATTTCACTACTGAGCCTCATTGTACAGATGGTGCAGATTCACGTAAAATGAACAAAAATGATGGTCAGTATCAATGAAAATAATAGATAAGCATTTTGCATGAATCGAATGTTGCAGAATGCCGATATAACGACGAGCAGGTGATCAGGGTATGGATGCAGGTGATTTGAAAATATTTCAGGCAGTTGCCCGCGAAGGTAGTATCAGTAAAGCTGCACTTGCACTTAATTATGTACAATCCAATGTAACCACGCGAATCAAACAGTTGGAGACACAGCTACAGGTACCGCTGTTTCATCGTTCCAATCGGGGGATGTCTCTTACACCAGCGGGTGAGAATCTGCTTGTGTATGCGGATCGAATATTGCAATTATTATATGAAGCAGAGCAGGCCACACAAGTCGGTAACCCGCCGTCCGGCCTGCTTCGTCTGGGTGCCATTGAGACAGCAGCTTCCACTTTCCTCACGCCGCTCTTGGCTGAATACAGTTCATGCTACCCTGAGGTACACCATTCGCTTGTCACGGGTGGGACCCATGAGCTGAATCAGAAGGTCATTCAACATGAATTACATGGCGCTTTAATATATGGCCCAATCGATCATCCTGAGCTGAACTATATGAAGATGTATGACGAGGAATTGGTGTTGATCGCTGAACCTGGAGTGCATGAGATACACGCGTTGTTGTCCAGGCCGATGTTGTTTTTTGAGATCGGATGCACACATCGCACTCAGGCGGAATCCTTTTTGAAAGATCAGGGTATCCCTTCACTGAGCGTTATGGAATATGGAACACTGGACACGATCCTGAATGGAGTATCTGCCGGGCTCGGTGTATCATTGCTACCACGGTCTTCGGTTACCAAAGCAGAATTAAGAGGCGAAATCTCAGTGATGTCTTTGCCAGATCCCTATTGCCGGTTGGAAGTAGGATTTGTGTATTCCCGTGGTGAACATATATCTAGTGCGCTGAGCGCTCTGGTACAGATCATGACAGAACCGGAACTATAAGAGGTTGTTCAAAAGATCGCTTTAGAACACGCACTATACAAGGAGTGATTGATCTTGGAGGATACGAAGTTAACATTGGCTGATGCATTTAATCAGGCAGACTTTATTATTGGTGGTCATGGTAGTCGCCAAGTCAAGGTGCTTCAAGAGGTATTACAGCAAGTCGATGGGGAGACTTTCAGTGATCACTACGGCAACGGCCCCATCATCGAAGAATTTCAGCAACAGATGGCTGCTGTTCTCGGCAAGGAATCGGCAGTGTTTTTCCCAAGTGGAACGATGGCGCAGCAGATTGCATTACGGATCTGGTGTGATCGCAAAGGGATAAAACGAGTAGCCTATCACCCTCTATGCCATTTGGAAATCCATGAAGAAGATGGATTGAAAGAGTTGCATCAGATTGAATCGATTCTGCTGGCGGACAAGGAGCGGTTGATTCGTTTGAAAGATGTACAAGCGCTTGATCAGGACATTGCCTGTCTGTTATTGGAACTGCCTCAACGCGAGATTGGTGGGCAATTGCCGGCGTATGAAGAGCTGGAAGCGATCTCGGCCTATTGCCGTGAGCGCGGGATTAAGCTGCATCTGGACGGAGCGCGTCTGTTCGAGATTATTCCCTATTATAAGAAGACACCTGCGGAGATCTGCAGTCTCTTTGATAGCGTGTATGTGTCCTTTTACAAAGGAATCGGAGGTATTGCTGGGGCCATATTGGCTGGAGACACAGATGTGATGCAGGAATCGAAAGTATGGAAACGTCGGCACGGTGGTGATCTGATCGGCCTGTATCCGTATATTCTGAGTTCCCAGTATTACTTCAATGAACGGATTGGCAAAATGGAGCGTTATTACGAGCAGGCCCAAGAACTCGCCTCCTTATTGAATGCCTGTCATGGGATACATACTTTGCCTGAGGTGCCAGTATCGAATATGTTCCATGTGCACTTTGCGCTCGCCTCTGACGAAGTTGAACCGATTCTTGTGCAAATGGCTCAGCGGTATGGTATTGGTATGACTTCATATCTGAACAAGATAAGTGGAAACAGCTGTGCCTTTGAATTGTCTACGGGCGATCGTTATGAGAAACTTCCCCAGGATAAGCTGCGTGCAGCACTGGAATGGCTGGATCAAGAGTTGCGTAAGCAGGTAAGATAACAAGCGGATTCTAATGTAAAGGAGGAGTTAAAAATGAAGTCGATAGAATTGGAACCGATTCGTGATCTTTTGGTGAAGGCTTACGATACGACAATGGGAGAAGGGTGTACTCCTGAGACACAACAGAGCATTGAGGATTTTGAGCAAAAGCATAACGTAAAACTGCCCGCAGCATATCGTGCGCTTTTACTCGAATTCGGTGCTTGTAACTTCGGTGATCCTGCCTTGTATTCGGTGAAAGAACTGAGCTGGGCTTATCCCGAGTTTCTGGAAGTCTACCGTGAAGTTAAGAAGGAATACGAGCTTCCAGCGGATATCCAACCGTTTCCCATTGGTGGGTTTGGTGAAGGAAGCGTGGCTATGCTGGATCAGACCTCGGGCAAAATATGGATGTTAATTCACGATGCAGGAGAGACTCCTCTGGAGGAGATCGCTGTGGACTTTAATGAATTGATGACGATGCTGACGGAGTCCGCGATCTGGGTTCAGGAACAGATGAATTAACAGGGAGACGGAAGGAAGCGCAACAGACCTATGGATATTCGTAAATTAAGATATTTTATAACCGTGGCGGAAGAACTTCATTTTCACCGTGCAGCGGAAAAATTAAATATGACACAGCCTCCGCTGAGCCAGCAGATTCAGAATCTGGAAGAAGAGCTAGGTGTGAGGCTGTTGGAACGTACGAGAAAAATGGTCCGTCTCACCCCGGCAGGAGCCGTATTTCTGGAACAGGCCAGACTGATCATAGCGCAGCTCGAACGTTCCATCCAGCTTACGCAAAAGGCAGATCAGGGCATGATCGGGCATATAACTGTGGCGTTTGTGGATTCGGCTTCGGGGAGCATTATGGTGGATGTGCTCAGGAAATTTCGCGCTGCGTACCCGCAGATTGAATTGACATTACGTGAGATGACTTCGTCCCAGCAATTGCAGGCACTGGAAGACGGACAGATCCATATTGGATTTCTGCGGTATCAGGAAGATACCCGGCATGTCTCGTTCCGTCCCTGTCAGATGGAAACGTTGATTGTGGTGTTGCCAGATCATCACCCGATGGCTTCTCAGACTCAAGTTTCGATTCGAGAACTGGTGGATGAAGATTTTATTTTATTCCCACGGCATCTGGGTTCGCCATTTCATCGACTGGTTCTGGATTACTGTAGAGCACATGGCGTAGACCCTCGAATTACGCAGGAAGTGATCCAGATGTATACGATTGTGAATCTCGTTGCAGCGGGCATGGGGATTTCCATTGTTCCCTCCTCGGTTGATGTGTTCCAGCGGAAGGGTGTGGTGTTCCTTCCATTACAAGAAAATCCGCCCTCCGTACCGTTGTATACGGCATGGCGGACGGATATGAATCAGGAAGTGGTATCCCGTTTTATGAACTTTGTTGAGGGGGAATATGAGTTGCACTAAAGGTTATTTACACTTACACTGCGATGACAGAACAACCTTCCAATCGCTGTTATCCCCAGATTTTTTCGATCCCTTTTCTCAAGGGGAAATCTGGTGCTAAAGGCGAAGTGTATGCTTCCGAAGTAGCTTTCTTGCAGAAAGCTTTTAGCTCCGCTTTTTCAGGTTTTTTCTGTCCTCTCCGTTTTCGTGTAAATGATTAGTTCAACTTAGTATGTTGTGAGTAGTAAAAAAAGAAACTATCCCGTCTTGGCTGGATCACGCTCAATCCACGGATTCAGTATTTCATCAATACGAGACATGATCTCAGGGTCCAGTTTTACACCGGAGGCTTTTACATTTTCCAATACCTGCTCCGGTCGGGATGCACCGATAATGACGGAACTGACATACGAGTGCTGAAGAACCCACGCCACAGCGAGTTGAGGAAGAGTTAGACCAATCTCTTTAGCGAGCGGAACAAGCTGTTGCACAGCGGTAAGAACATCTTCACGTAACCACTGACCAGCCAGTTTATTGAAAAAGGGTGCTCCTGCCTCAGCAGCTGCACGTGATCCGGTGGGCAACGCTGCGTTAGGCGCATATTTACCTGATAGTATACCCTGAGCCAGAGGAGACCATGTAATCTGTCCAAGTCCTGCTTGGTCGCTTGCAGGCACCACTTCTTGCTCAATCACACGCCATAACATTGAATATTGCGGCTGACTTGCAATGAAGGGGACATGAAGTTCCCGCGCCAAAGCGGCTCCTCTTGCAATCTGATCTGCGTTCCATTCACTTACGCCAATGTAATGGACTTTGCCCTGACGCACCAAATCGGAGAATGCCAGAAACGTCTCTTCCAGCGGAGTGTTGTAATCATAACGGTGAGCGTAATAGACATCGATATAATCAGTCTGTAGCCGCCGTAATGAACCTTTGCAGGCTTCCATGATGTGTTTACGTGAAAGTCCGCGGTCATTATAACCTGTGCCGGTGGGGTGACAGACTTTGGTGCATAGTTCAATACTTTCTCTTCGTATATCCTTAAGAGCCTGTCCCAGTACGGTTTCTGCCTTGGTATTGGAGTACACGTCTGCGGTATCAAATGTGGTAATACCTGCCTCCAATGCGGCTTGAACACAAGCTTCTGCTATTCCATCCTTGACTTGCGCTCCATGCGTAATCCAGTTGCCGAGTGAAATCTCACTGACGGTTAATCCACTGTTTCCTAATTTGCGATACTCCATCCATGCCGCCTCCCTAAGTAATCTGGACTCCATTGTAGCAATGGCAGATTAATAGGTGAAATATCTTTTAACCCCAACTTTGATACGAAAAAGATATCAGTGGATTTTCTCCTGGATGTATTTACGATAGAGAGCAGGTGTAATCTCCTCAAATTTTTTGAATATTTTGATAAAATATCCCGATTCATTGAACCCCAGCTCATCACTGATCTGTGAGACAGGCATGTCCGTGACCTCCAGCAATTGCTTGGCCCACTTAATTTTGAGTTTAGCCAGGTAGGTTGTGAAGTTCTCACCGGTTTCCTTGGCAAAGAGCCTGCTGAAATAACTTGGACTCAGGTGGCACAGATCGGCCATTTGTTTGAGCGAAACCTGTTCGCTTTTGTGACTGTGAATGTATTCAAACGCAGGCTGGAGCACCGGGCTGGAACTTTCCATATCACTTGGGCTGTTCTTGAGATAGGCATCCGCAATCGCATTGGTCATCTCTTTCTTGATCGACTCGATATTGCGAATGGAGTACCCAGGCAGAATGGTGGAGAGGTTCAGAGACTCCTGATTGCCTGACGCTTTCTCGAACATTTCCACTAACAGATTTTTGTTGAGCGCTTCTTCCACAATGTAGTTGCAGAGCAGGGATAACATGTTGGAGATTTTCACAATCTCTTCATAGGTCATTACAGGCAACTGGGCGTAATCGTCCTTTAATTCCTCCAGCTTCGCTGCATGCATGGGCACGTTCTTGGATGTGACAATCTGCTCCAGATCACTACCTTTATCCGGGTCGGCGAGTTTCACTTGTCCTGCCATCACGGCGCCGATATATTTGCCATCGATCGTGATCGGAATCGCGATATCAATAATGTTGAAATGGCATAGATAGACATAGGGCTCATTCAACCGAACGGCCTCCAGACCGCCGCGCGAATCACATTTTTGGCAGTAGGGGAGAAGCTCGGGGTCTTTGCGTACATTCTGGCAGAAGGCCTGACAGCTGCTGTGACTGGTTACGGGAATGCCTTTATAATCCACGGTGAGGATCGCCAGTTTCGTTACTGTGGCTAGAGAGTCTTGTAGACGCTTCCATTTATTGAGGTCGAGTATTTTATTGATATGCAAATATTCTTTAATCATAAGATGAAACCTCCATAGCTAACCTGATTCATAATTTACGCCGTTAAAAGTTAGCAAGTTGTACATATTAAGATGTAATGATGACGGGTAATGTATAATGGGAGGTCAAAATTCAACCATCTCATGACAATAACATACCATGATTGCACCAAAAAGCAAAAAATTACGATTGTAAATTATAATAATTTGTTATCAAAGTCCACTGTAAACTTTCTGGCTATGCGTTATATTAAGGTCAATTGCAAGAAATTAAAATTTAATGTATTCACTACACCATTCCATATCCTTAGGAGGCATATATTAATATGAGAAAAGCATTTATCAGCCCAACCAAATATGTACAAGGCGAAGACGAATTGTTGAACCTGGGATACTTTGTTAAATCCTTTGGAGAATCTGCCTTGCTGATCGCACATCCGGATGATGTACAACGTGTCAAAGCAAAGCTTGATGCAACAGCTGAGAAATTTAATATCACGTTTGTTGAAAGCGGTTTTAAAGGGGAATGTTCCCGTGAGGAAGTTGCGCGTCTGCAAGCGATCGCGAAGGAAAAAGGATGTGACTCTACGATCGGTCTTGGTGGCGGTAAAGCCATTGATGCGGCCAAATGTGTAGCTGAAGGCGAAGCATTGATCATCTGCCCAACGATTGCGGCAACAGACGCACCGACAAGTCACTCCGCTGTATTGTACACACCGGATGGTTCTTTCGATGACTATGCTTACTTCAAACAAAGCCCAAGTGTCGTTCTCGTGGATACAACCGTAATTGCCAATGCACCAACACGTTTCCTCGTATCCGGTATGGGAGATGCGCTCTCTACATACTTCGAAGCAAGAGCAACAGCGAAATCCTATTCCCGTGTAAACGCAAGTTTGCCAATGGGATCTCGTGAAGGGTATACGCCATCCGCAGTAGGTACCAATGCGGCACTTGCCTTGGCAAAACTGTGTTATGAAATGCTGCTGACTGATGGTGCAAAAGCCAAGGTAGCAAGTGACAGCAACGTCGTGACCCAAGCGCTGGAAAACATTGTTGAGACGAATATTTTGTTGTCTGGCCTTGGATTTGAAAGTGGCGGTCTGGCTGCAGCACATGCGATCCACAATGGTTTGACTGTTCTGGAGGGAACACATCATTTCTTCCACGGTGAAAAAGTATCCTTCGGTACAATTGCACAACTCGTGCTTGAAAATGCACCAACCGATGAGCTGCATGAAGTCATGGACTTCTGTCTCGAAGTGGGACTGCCGATCAGCTTGGCGGATATCGGTGTAGATACGATTAGTCAGGAAGAGCTGTTGAAAGTGGCAGAGATCGCTTGTATTCCGGAAGAATCCATTCATGCGATGCCATTCCCAATCACCGTTCCTGAAGTGGCTGCTGCCATTGCTGCGGCTGACCGAATGGGCCGTGAGTACAAAGCAGCACGCCGGGAGGCAAAATAATGAAAAAAATTATTAACCAAGCTGAACATGTTGTTATGGAAATGTGTAACGGGATTGCGCTTGCGCATCCGGAGCTTGAATTTTTGAAAAAATATAAAGTCATCAAACGCAGAGAGATTCAGGCCGATAAAGTCAGCCTGATCAGTGGTGGCGGTAGCGGACATGAACCGGCTCACGCAGGTTATGTGGGTAAAGGTATGCTGGATGCAGCGGTATGTGGAGATGTGTTCGCATCTCCTTCCCAAATCCAGGTGTACCAAGCAATCAAGGCAACAGCCAGCAACAAAGGTACACTCCTGATCATCAAGAACTACAGCGGCGACATGATGAACTTCAAAAATGCAGCGCATCTGGCAGAAGAGGATGGCATCGACGTACAGTATGTGCGTGTTGAGGATGACATTGCTGTACAAGACAGCCTGTATACCGTTGGACGTCGCGGCGTTGCCGGAACTGTACTGGTTCACAAGATTGCCGGAGCCGCAGCCGAAGAAGGCCGCAGTCTGGCAGATGTGAAAGCCGTTGCTGAGAAAGCAGCTCAGAATGTTCGCAGTATTGGTTTTGGATTCACATCCTGTACCGTGCCAGCCAAAGGTACGCCTACATTCGAAATTGCTGAAGATGAGATGGAATTCGGCGTAGGGATTCATGGTGAGCCAGGGATCCGTCGGGAAAAAATTGTATCGGCTGATGAATTGGCAGGACGTATGGTTGAAGCATTGCTTGCCGATATGAAGCTGGATACGGCTTCTGCTGAGATTGCCGTGCTTGTAAATGGTTTTGGCGCAACACCTTTGCAAGAATTGTATCTGCTCAACAACTCAGTTCAGCGTGAACTGTCAGGACATGCAGGTCTGAAGGTGGCTACTACGTTTGTAGGCAACTACATGACAAGTATTGATATGGCGGGTGCATCGGTTACGATCCTGAAACTGGATGATGAACTGAAGTCATTGTTGTTCAAGGAAAGTGACACCCCTGCATTTAAAGTATCTGGCCCTCCAGTAGCACAAGTGGCGTATTCCGAGGCTCTGGAAGCCGTTGTGGGTGAAGACGCTCCCGTATCTTACGAAGTGGAGACGGATGCATCAGCTGCGGTAATCGAAGGCAATCAATTTTCACTGGATAATGTCATCTATCTGATCGATAAAATGGGTGAGATCATCATCAAGAACGAAGTACCGTTCTGTGAACTGGATTCCCATGCCGGTGATGGCGATTTCGGTATGAGTGTGGCAAAAGGCTTCCGCCAGTTGAAACGCGAATGGAATCACATCATTAACGAAGATAAAAAAGACATCGGATCGTTCCTGGATGCATGCTCCTTAGTCATCATGGAATATTGTGGCGGCGCATCCGGCCCGATCTGGGGTTCGGCATTCCGTGCGGCTGGCAAAGCAGTAGGGGATAAACAGCAGTTGAACGTTGCTGAATTTGCCGAAATGATCCATGCAGCTGTGCAAGGGATTCAGTCTACAGGAGAACGTTCCTTTGGACGTGGTGCCGTTGTAGGCGACAAAACCTTGATCGATGCACTCGTTCCGTGTGCTGATTCCTGGACACAAAGCGCAGAGTCTGGAGAGGACTTCAAAACCGCATTTGCCAAAGGTGCAGCAGCAGCCGTTGAAGGTGCGAAGAAAACGGAAGACATCGTGGCACGTATGGGTCGTGCGGGTACCGTCGGCGATCGCAGTCTGGGCTACCCTGATGCTGGCGCGTATGCGCTGGGGGTTATTTTCACAGAGTTGTCCGAGTCGATGAAATAAGGAATGTTGTAAGAGTAGGGTTATCTTGACGATTTAAAAAGGCATTGATTGGTATTCCAATCAATGCCTTTTTTGTTGTTGATTAAGTTTCATTCACCGAGGTTCACATAACATGATGAAATTATCATTACGTGAATTAGACAAGATTTACAATTAGGCGTTGACAAGTTAAGTTGTAACATTTATTATTACATTTATTAGTTGTAACAGTTGTTGTTACAACTAATAAAATCAAAAAAAAAGGATGGATAACAATGACCAAAGTACTCTCTATTACGGCACACCCTCTTGATGAGTCCGTATCATATAGCCTGACTGTAGGTAAAGCATTTATTAATTCGTATAAGGACGCTAATCCTGAAGATGAGATTGTGAATATTGATTTGTACAAAGAATATATTCCTCAGATTGATGCACATGTTTTTAGTGGTTGGGGAAAATTGCGCTCAGGAACTGAATTTGGGCAACTCTCAAGCGATGAACAAGAGAAAGTAAAACGTTTAGCTGAATTATCCGATCAATTTATCGCGGCAGATAAGTATGTGTTCGTTACCCCTTTCTGGAACTTCTCATATCCCCCAGTGATGAAAGCTTATATTGATGCTGTTTCTGTAGCCGGTAAATCCTTCCGTTACTCTGAACAGGGTCAACCTATTGGCTTACTGACTGATAAAAAGGCGATTCATATTCAGGCACGGGGTGGTTTTTACTCTGATAGTCCTGCGGATGAACTTGAAATGGGACATCGTCACCTTCAAGTCATTATGAAATTCTTCGGAGTACCTTCATTTGAAGGGCTGTTTGTAGAAGGACATAATAAAGCTGCGGACAAGGCACAAGAGATTAAAGAACAAGCCATCGAGAGAGCGAAAGATCTTGCAAAAACATTCTAAAATATGGATACAAAAGGTTGGAGAGCGAGTAACGTTGAACACTCACGGATTCGTATCTCAGACCTTAAGTAGGTTAAAAGGAGTTGTAAAGCATGAATGACAAGGATATTTCTCTTATTTATGTGTGGGATGCATACTGTGGTTGGTGTTATGGATTCTCGAAAAGCTTACGGGAATTCCATCAAAACCATTTAGAATTACCGATCAACGTGTTGTCGGGTGGTCTTTTTATAGGTGATCGAAGCCAAGCAATGGAGGCATATCCACATATTCCAGAAGCCAACCAACGGATTGGCCAACTTACTGGCGCGGAGTTTGGTGTCCCTTACAATAAACTTTTAAATGGCGGTACGTTTATTATGGATAGTGAGGCAGCAGCGATTGGATTTTCCGCTTTACGTGCCTTGGCACCAGAACAAGCAGTGTACTTAGCATCAGAAATACAGCGAGCATTCTACTACGAGGGTAAAAGTCTCAGTGATATAGATACGTATCAAGATATTGCAAAACAATTTGATCTGGATGAGGAGAAAGTGGTCGAAGGGATAATAAATCCAGAGACACGAGATCTTGTTAAGCAAGAATTCGTAACTGCCGGCAATCTTGGAGCGAGAAGTTACCCAACGCTTTTCTTGAAAAAAGGTGATAATTTGTATCAACTAGGCGGCGGCGCTATGACAGCTTCTAAATTAGAAGAAAATTATGCTGCATTCGTATTGTTGACTCAATAATTTTTGTACCACTGGGATAAACCAAGTCGCCTCAAACAGCCAGTCCCCAATTAAACTTGGGCGACTGGCTGTTTTAAATTTAAAAAGACTAAAGCTATGGTGTAGAGTCTAATCCTCAAAAGAATTGAATGAGGCCAACTACGAATTCATACACAAAATATAGAGCGAATCCGAGCAACATGATACCAGCAATGACCGAAACCCATCGTATCATTTGGCGACTCATTACTTTTCTTGTTACTGAAACAATGGACTTCAACCCTAAGTCATGAATTAAAATACCACTCATGACTCCAAATGCTGCAATGGCAAAGCTTCCTGAGTGGGAAGAACTATAGGATTGTGAAAGAACTGCACCAAATACGGAAACCCAAAATACCAAATTACCAGGTGATACCGCAACAAGCAGACCGTTTCGATATGTACTAAAAAATGATTTCTGAGTCTTCTCATCTGCCGGGGTAATATCTTTATCGGCATTCTTAATTGAATCGTAACCCAGATATGCGAGGAATCCTGCACCTACGATCCAGAGAGGCGTTTGAACATACGGCAATGCCAGTACGGATGCAAAGCCGAAGTACAAAGCGAGAATAAGTAAAATATCGATCGTCATGCCACCAATACCGACTGCCCATCCGTGAATAAACCCATTTTTCAATCCCTGCTTTGTCATTTCTACTGTAATTGCTCCAACAGGCATGGCTATGGCAAGACCAATTAAAAAATACTTAATATAAATATCCATTGACTATTTCCTTCCACATCTACGATTCATTTTTACTGTATACCAATTAAATGTATTTTTTAATTTACAATATACATTTGGTAATATCAAGTGGTTACTCAATAAATGGTATTCAAATGAGTGCATGTTGTTCAATGTACATCATTATAAAATGTCGATCTTTATGAATATAAATACATAGAATATTATATTTGGTTATCATTTCGTCATGATTTAAAACAAATAGGTTGTTGAAAATGCCTGCTAACTTGCTATAATATAACTTATTGATATTGATAATCAATATCATTTATTGTTTATTGTCACTCATCACTACAGTGAATAGAGGATAAGATTATTTTCTAAATTTATGTCTGAGGAGGTAAATGACACTGAATTTATCCAACGCAGTACGCTGCGTTGGAATCCAAATTTTCTAAATCTAGGGGGATATCAATTAAATGAGAAAGTCTATTTCTTCAAAATTAATGTTTATCATGGTTGCAGCTTTAACTATGGTGTTGGCAGCATGTTCAAGTAATGAACCTGCTACGACGGATACTGCGAATACAGATGCTGCAACTTCCGACGCTGCAACTACAGCAACTGCAACAACAGTTGAAATTACGGATGCTCATGGAACGGTAACTGTGCCTGTAAACCCAACGAAGGTCGTTGCACTGGATAACAGAACATTTGAGACGCTGTCCACTTGGGGCGTCAAATTGGCAGCAGCACCCAAGGATGTAATGCCTGCGGATTCACCATATGTGGCGGATGAATCGGTACAAAATATTGGGAATCATCGCGAACCGAATCTTGAACTATTGGCATCTATTCAGCCTGACCTTGTCATTGTTGGTCAACGATTCGCTGGCTACTATGAAGACATCAAAAAATTGGTGCCTAATGCAGCAGTGATTGATCTTAACATTGAGCTTGAAGAAACGGCATCGCCTGGAGAGAACTTTGTTAATGGCCTTAAAGATGCAACAACCAATTTGGGGAAAATTTTTGAGAAGCAAGAAGAAGCTGCCCAACTGATTGCTGATTTTGATAACGCTATTGAAGAAGCCAAGGCCGCTTATAACGGAGAAGATAAGATTATGAGTGTTGTCGTTTCTGGTGGAAACATTGGTTTCTCGGCTCCTCTTACTGGACGTGTGTGGGGACCTTTGTATGATATTTTCGGCTGGGTTCCGGCTCTAGAAGTGGACAAATCTTCTTCTGATCATCAAGGTGATGATATTTCTGTTGAAGCGATCGCCCAAAGCAATCCGGATTGGATTTTCGTACTGGATCGGGATGCAGCTGTATCTGCTGAAGAAGGTGCCGTTCCAGCTCAGGACGTTATTGATAACTCACCTGCTCTGAAAAACACCACTGCTATTACTCAAAAACAAATCGTTTATGCTCCAAACGACACGTACACCAATGAATCCATCGAAACTTTCATGGAGTTGATTAACAACCTTACGAAAGCTTTAGCTAAACAGTAAAAAGGAGCATGCTGCAGTGCAGAAAAATTTAATACCCAAAATAGCTGGGGTTGAGAATTCTCAACCCCAGCGTCATAATCCCAAAAAGCTATGGACCATACCTTTTATCATTGCGATTATAGCCACTATTATTTTAGGCATTACATCTCTGCTTATTGGAGTCTATGACATACGAGGACAAGCGGATGGAATGGAGATGTTCTTCATTACGCGTGTCCCAAGAACTGTTGCATTAATGCTTACCGGTGCCGCCATGGCAATGGCCGGACTGGTCATGCAGCTTATTACACAGAATCGCTTGGTGGAACCTACGACAACAGGAACGATGGAATGGTCAGGTCTGGGGATCATGTTTATTTATTTGGTCTTTCCTGCCCCGAGTTTAACGCTAAGAATGACTGGCGCAATCATTTTTTCTTTTATAGGAACGATGATTTTTTTTATGTTTTTAAAGAAAGTTAAACTCCGTTCATCTCTGGTTGTCCCCATTATTGGGATGATGCTTGGAGCGGTCATTTCTGCATTTTCAACTTTCGTGGGACTTGTATTCCAGATGACTCAAAATATTGAAAGCTGGTTTGTGGGCTCCTTTTCATCTGTGCAAATTGGCAGGTATGAATATTTATGGCTTATTGTATTGGTGACTATTCTTATTTTTGTTTTTGCTGATCGGCTAACATTAGCCGGACTAGGGGAGGATGTCGCTACCAGTCTTGGCGTAAATTATGACAGGATCATTCTTTTGGGTACTGCGCTTATTTCACTAGCCGTTGGAATCGTTGCAGCTGTCATTGGGAATTTGCCTTTTCTAGGGTTAATTGTCCCCAATATTGTTTCCATGTTTAGGGGTGACGATCTCAGGAGTAATCTGCCTTGGGTGTGCTTATTAGGGATGGGCAGCATCATTGTGTGTGATATCCTGTCTCGTGTCATTATCATGCCGTTTGAAATACCTGTCTCGATGATCCTTGGAACAGTGGGAGCCGTCGTATTCATTGTCATTTTATTAAGACAAAGGCGGTCAACAAGGAGGATAAGATGAGCGACTTAGCAAGTAGAAATCCACTAAATATCGAAATCGATTCTAGCCGTCGTCCTAAAAAAAGATCAGCTAGAGCCTTCCGTACCAAGAAGGAAGAAAAGCGTTATTGGATTTTGCTGATAACATTGATTGTTCTGGGCGTTTCTGCATCAGTGGGATTACTGGTTTACAACAATCCGGTGCCGGTGTCTTCGCCTTCTTTTATACCTGTCGTTACAAGAAGGGTAGTTGCTGTGGTTTCCATGCTGATCGCTGCAATTTGCCAAAGTTTATCAACAGTTGCTTTTCAATCGATTACGAATAACAAAATTATCACTCCGTCCCTTTTAGGATTTGATGCTATTTATTCAACTATTCATACGAGTACCATATTTTTCCTTGGTGCGACGGTATTTGTGAATTTTAGCGGTGTTGATTCCTTTTTATATCAGATTGCTGCTATGGTCATCATGTGTCTGATCCTTTATGGATGGTTGCTCTCCGGAAAATACGGCAATCTACAACTTTTGCTTCTGGTCGGTATTATCATTGGGACCGGGCTGAGGTCCGTATCTTCTTTTATGAGAAGACTTCTTGCACCGTCCGAGTTTGATATTTTGCAGGCAAGAATGTTTGCTTCTGTGAATAATGCGGACTCGGCCTACTTCCCGATTGCGATTCCTATCGTCATCATTGCAGCGATCCTGCTGCTTGCTAATGCCAAGAGGTTAAATGTACTGTCACTGGGTAAGGATGTCTCGACTTCCTTAGGAACTAAACATCAACGTGGTGTGATTTATACGCTGGTCCTGGTTTCCATTTTGATGGCCATTTCGACGGCTTTGGTTGGACCCCTTACTTTCTATGGATTTTTAGTTGCGATTTTGAGTTATCAGGCTGCGCAAACCTATGATCACAGATATGTTTTCCCAATGGCTCTTGCGATAGGGTTTGTGATCTTAACCGGTGCATACTTTATTATGAATCATGTTTTCAATGCCCAAGGTGTTGTCTCCATCATTATAGAATTGGTTGGTGGACTAACATTTTTAATTGTGATATTAAGGAAGGGTTCTTTATGATACAGATCAATAATGTCAAAAAGTCCTATGCAGCCGAGGTAGAGATCGGCCCTTTGAATATTCATATACCCAAAGCTGGTCTTACTTCTTTAATCGGACCAAACGGTGCGGGGAAGTCGACGACACTGCTGATGATCGGAAGACTTTTGGATTTGGATGAAGGTCAGATTAAGGTGGCCAATATGGATGTTTCCACATCCAAATCAAAGGACCTGGCCAAGATTGTAACGGTTTTACGACAAGAGAATCACTTTGTCACAAGGCTTACCGTTAGACAACTTGCCGGGTTTGGACGGTTTCCATATTCCAAGGGAAGATTAACGAATGAGGATGAAGCTATTATTTCTAAATATATTGATTTTTTAGACTTAACTGATCTGGAAAATAGATATTTGGATGAGCTTTCTGGTGGTCAGAGGCAAAGAGCCTATGTCGCAATGGTTTTGTGTCAGGAGACGGAATATGTACTTTTGGACGAGCCTCTGAATAATCTGGATGTTGCCCGTTCTGTGCGGATGATGGAGCATTTGAGATATGCTGCTAATGAATTCGGAAGAACCATTCTGACGGTTATGCATGATATCAATTTTGCCGCCAAATACTCGGATCGAATATGTGCGATGAAAGATGGTCAAATCGCCGCTTTTGGAACCGTACAAGAAGTGATGGACCCCGAAATTTTAACAGATATTTTTGACACGAAAATTGAAATTATTGAGGGTCCTTATGGACCGATAGCGATCTATTAGCTACAAGTTTTTAATGAAAATTTGTTTGTTTAGATGGCTTTCAGAAAGTAGAGTGATTATTCACTCTGCTTTTTTTTATTCAATGCCGAGAATCCTCCTGCAAAATTTTCTTTCTTGTTCAAAAGGTATTTCGCTCACAGAGCGTTATTTTGGATATGGAAAGCGATTTTGTATGCCATAAATTGGCTTGACGGTTCCAGATAGTGTAATCTGGAGATTATGAAAACCCATTTGAACGAGAAGGGATCGGGATGATTCAATGACACAAAAAATCTATTATGACTCTGCTTATACCAGAGAGTGGCATACAACAATTACAGGCAAAGTAGACAAGGAAGACGGTGTATATGTCACGCTGGCAGAGACAGCTTTTTACCCGCATGGGGGTGGACAACCTTGTGATCTGGGACAGATTGGTGGCATCGCTGTTCTGGATGTGAACATCGAAGATGGTGAAGTATGGCATAAGCTGGAACGCGCCCCTGAACAGACTGAGGTACATTGTGAGATTGACTGGGAGCGCAGATTCGATCATATGCAGCAGCATACGGGTCAGCATTTGTTATCGGCAATCACGCTAAAGCTGACTGAAGCGATGACGCTCAGTTTCCATCTTGGCACGGAGGTTGACACGATTGATGTGGCTGCGGCTGAACTGGGTGCGGATCAATTGACCGCCATTGAACAAGAAGTGAATCGCCAGATCTATCGTAACGCTCGCATCAACACTTCATGGGTTACAGCGGAAGAGGCTGCACAATTGCCACTGGTGAAGCAACCTACGGTAACCGAAGACATTCGCATCGTCGAGATCGAGGGTGTGGAGTATAACGCCTGCGGCGGAACACATGTATCGGCGACAGGTGAGATCGGCATTATCAAACTGTTGAAAACCGAAAAAGTGAAAGGCGGCACCCGCATTTATTTCAAATGTGGAACAAGAGCGCTGAATGAATTCACATCCACACAAAACGTGCTCAATAGCATCATGGTTAAATTAAAGACCAGTAAGGACGAGTTATTAGAGCGCATTGAGAAAATGGAACTGGAGCAAAAGCAGCTGCAAACCGAGCTGAATGCAGTGAAAACAACCAATGATGCCTATTATGCGGAGGAACTTCTAGCTGCTCGCGAAGGGCTGGTGATTGCTCAGGTCTTTGAAGACAAATCGCTCAAGGATATGCAGAGCCTGGCTACCAAGCTGACGGCAGATCATGAAGGTCTTGTGCTCTTTGTCAGTATATCAGAGGCCAAAGTTGTACTGGCACAGAACGGACAGCCGCCCGAATGGGCTTGTGGACCTTTCTTCAAAGGCAATCTTGGAGCATACCAGGGTAAAGGTGGAGGCAGTGAAAAAATGGCTCAGGCAGGCTTTGCCAGCAGTGAAGATGCGCTAGCCTTTTACGAATTCACCAGGGACCAGTTGGGACATCACTGATCTGTATTTTGCAGATACGTATACGAGACAAGCAGCATTGAAGACATATGGAGTAAGGAATAGACACGTCACATTGTGGCGTGTTTTCCATGGATTTTGAGGAGGTGGAAAAATGACAGAACGGATTCCGTGTATACGGGAAGGGTGTGCAAATACCATTTTACCAGCAACAGCGGCGAAAACGGGTGGTTATTGCATGCCTTGCAAGCAGGAGATGGAACGCGAGGAGCGCCAGAGATACATTGAAGCGAATCGACGTGACGTGAACTTATATGCAGACATCACAGACCCGGTCAAAATTTTGAAAATCATGCATGAACCTCAGGTTCGCGATCCGCTAATTCGTTATGTGCCACATGAACAATCTAAGGAACAAGTATATCTGTCCTTGTCTGTAGAGCAACAAGATCAGATGAAGGATTATGCGATGCAACGGATTCGGACAGGTGATGAAGATACGGGCAAAGACATTCTGGTATATCTGGTCTGCTACCATGATATATCGTTGACTGCCGAAATTCCTGAGCTGCTGGAACAGGAGATCTATTATCCTGCCATTTTGTATAAAAGCGCCTCGGCAGCAGTGCGAGATCATCTCTTGCAGCAGGTTAATACCGATGATGAGAATCGGAACCACATATTGCTCATGCTGGCCCATATCGGGGATGATGTTGTTGTGCAGCAGTTCCGGCAGTGGAGACAGTCTCACCCATCGTGGGCGAGTGAGTTGTACGTTGCACCAGAGCATTACGCCACTGAAGCGGGGTGGGAGCTCACGAAAGACGGGCAGCGCAGGGAATTATTCATCACCCCAAGTTATTCACTCTATAAAGTAAAAGATAATGAAGGAACTAACGTGGAATCATTCGGAGATTCATTCTCGTTGCTGACCCCTAGTGCCAATTGCTGTCCATGGTGTGGTAGTGCGTTAACCACCTTAATTAGTCTGGATATTAAGCATCCAGCTCTGAAGGACGTTTCTTGGCATACTCAGCAACTTCAAATCCAGACCTGCGTGATATGCAGCAGTTACGGTGTGGTTTACATGGAGGTGGAGGGAGCAGGGGAACCGTTATGGAGCTCACATAATGTTATGCCTATGGGAATGGACGAGATTGACCTGGACGACTATGGTAAACTTGCACCGGATGTTGGCCAGCAGTTTCGGATTGCGAATGCATCGCGTCATGCATTCCATGCCAGTGAATGGGCGATGGAGCCATCGCTATCTCAGGTCGGCGGACATCCGGGATGGGTTCAGGATGCGGAGTATCCAACATGTCCGAGCTGTTCCACGAGAATGAAGGCCGTCGCACAACTGGATTGGGGCGAGGTTGAGGAATACGGTGAGGGTATGTACTACATGTTCATATGTGAGCCGTGTCAGATGACCGCCGTATCATACCAGCAATCCTGATGGTGAAAAGCTATAATTATAAGCCATTATAAACAGTCATTTTAACTAGTAATATAACAGGCTATATCGGTTGAAATGACAGTCGCAGACAAACAATAACAGAGGGGCCTCCCGTAAGTTCTTGGACTTCATGGGAAGCCCCTTTATTTTGCCTTGCGCAGGATGGAAGGGGCTATCTGTGCTACATCCGTCTACAATTCCGCAGATGCCTGCTTCAGCAGTCCAGCCAGCCACTCATAATCCGGTGTATCTTTTTCCTTGAGCTTGATCGTTTTGCGTTCTTCCGGGCCTTCAAATATCCCATCGGGTAGATCAAGTCCAGTTGCATGAAAGATGGTGAAGGACACGGCTTGTTTGGATGGAGAGATGACCGCAGCGTAACTTCCATTTTTCAAAAAATGAGGTTTCTTGTATTGTACACGTTCCTGTATGTCTGGGATGGTATCATGTACCATTTGTCGTAATTGTTCAGCGATTTGTACTTGCCAGGGGATCTGAATCTGTTCAATAAACGCAGTAACTTCTACATTCTTGGTCATGCTTGTTCACCCTCCGTATGGAACTGATTGTGTGTTTCCCATTCTGGTCTTAGGATTCCCATCATTAAGCGGTCGTAACGTTTACCATCACGAAATACAGCTGAGCGTGCCCGACCTTCCAACTGAAAACCAGCCTTCTCATAGGAACGGATTGCTTTGGCATTGTAGGCGATGACATCGAGACCAACCCGGTCCAGATTCATCTCATGGAACGCATATCGTAAAATAAGATTCAACGCTTCCGTGCCATATCCCTTATTGCGATGTTCCGCAAGTCCGATGCCAATGGCAAGTTGTCCGCAGCGGTTGTTCCATTCAATGCTATGAATGACGACAAAACCAATCAGCGTATCCTCTTCATGCGTGCGAAGTCTGAAGTACACTTCCTTGTTCTTTGTCTCGCCCTCATCTTCCAACTGTTTCTCTGAATAGGGAATGGCAAGATCAGTATCCACATTCCGAAGGTACTCCGGGTCTTCGTTCCATTGCAGCATCATCTGCACGTCCTCAGGACGTGGCGGCGTCATTTTCAATCGTTTGCTATAAAACAGGTTGTCCGTTGTGAGTGTCATAGGGGTCACCTTTTGGCATCTGATAGCCTCATCATACTGGAAATTATAGGTGGATCACAATAGAACATTTCAGTGCATGTAAGTATGCTCTTGTCATGAAACCTAACACGGTAGTAAGATGAAATCATCGATATACATTCAGTGATAGAACCAATAATAATGTCGGCGGGAGTGGTACGTTTTGGAGATCAAAGTGGATGATTTGAGTGGAGTACAAGTGAAGGCATTGATCGCGGAGCACTTGCAAGGGATGGCAGCGGATTCGCCTCCGGAGAGTATTCATGCGTTGAATCTGGATGGGCTTAAGAAACCTGAAATTACATTCTGGTGTGCGTGGGAAGGGGAAGACTTGCTCGGTTGCGGGGCTATCAAAGAACTTGATCCAGAGCATACAGAGTTGAAGTCGATGCGCACGGCTTCAGCCCACTTGAGAAAAGGCGTAGCGAGAAAAATTTTGGATCACATTCTGGAGGTTGCCACAGAGCGTGGCTATAAGCGAATTAGTCTGGAGACGGGTTCAATGGATTCATTTATCCCGGCACGGAAGTTGTATGAGGATTTCGGATTCGAGTACTGCGAACCTTTCGCGGATTATATATTGGATCCAAACAGTACGTTTATGACAAAAACAATCTAAATGGATTTGCATGAGAAACCAGTATTCTGTTTTTTTACAGGACACTGGTTTTTTATTGTGCAACATATCGTACATTTTTTAAGTTGGAAGAAGTGTAGAATACACGCAATGATGCAACTTGAACCTTGCTATGAAGAGGGTGGAGGGAGACAAGCATGATTTACTGGTGGTTGGATCATATGAATCCGCTGTTTGCTGTCTTGGTGTGATGTCCCGTCATTGCTGTGGTGCTTACCTGGATTGGATACAGATTGCTCCATGCCATTGTGGGGTATAAAACATAGGTTATGTCCGTATATGCTTGGGATGAATTGGCCATAAGGAACTACTGGGCTGATTGATGAACAATAGGGTATACTGGACATTATGTCTATGAAACAAGACAGCAGTACAGACGTTTTTTACATCAGGAGGATTTGAATTGGCTCAGACAGAAGGAACACTACAGAAGAAGCTTAAACCAAGACACATCAGTTTTATGGCTATGGGTGGTGTCATTGGAACCGGAATTTTCAAAGGAAGTGCAGAGACGATTGGACTCGCAGGTCCAGGCGTGATTGTCACGTACATTTTTGCAGGATTATTGCTGCTGGTGGTTATGGCCGCGATGGCGGAGATGGCTACGGTGTATAAGAACAAAAATATGAAAGACTTCGTGCAGGAAGCATTCGGTAGCAGAGTTTCCTTTGTTATGGGATGGATGTACTGCTTTCTGTGGTTATCAGTGTGTGTCATTGAGGTAATCGCCGCCGGGAGCTTTTTGCAGTATTGGTTCACAGAAGTACCGCTGTGGATGCTAAGTCTGGCTTGTGCGGCGTTCATTATACTGGTTAACCTGCTCAGTGTAGGTGTGTTCGGTGAATTTGAGTTCTGGCTGGCGGGGATCAAAATTGCCATGATCATCATTTTTATCTTCCTGGGTGCAGGGTTGATCTTTGGCATTATCCCGAGTGATAACACTCCTTATCTGCAAAATTATACGCAAGCAGGCGGGTTCCTCCCGAACGGATGGTCCTCGATCTTCTCGGCACTGCTTGTAGTCATGTTCTCTTATGGGGGATCGGAGCTCATTGGTCTGACTTTGACGGAGACGGAAAATGCCGAAAAAGTAATGCCCAAAATCGTGGGCAATTTCATGCTGAGAATTATTCTGTTCTTCACCTTGCCGATTCTCATCATCTGTGGTCTCATTCCCTGGAATGAGATCGGGCCGGAGAGCAGTCCGTTTGTACAGGTACTTGCCTCCACGGGACTGCCTGGAGCAGCGCACATTATGAACTTTATTTTGGTAACGGCAGTTCTGTCGGCTGCGAATTCAGGGATCTATGGTGCATCCCGGATGATGCACTCCATGGCAGTGGGTGGGGAAGCACCGAAAGCATTGTCACAGACGAATCGTAACGGCAGCCCGGTTAATACTTTGCTGGTATGCGCCGTTGTATTGCTCGGAGGTTCCATGCTTGGCCTGTTCGCGCAGGATCAACTGTTCCGCGTATTGCTTGCCGTTCCGGGATTTGTGGTCATCCTGGTGTGGATCTGTATTGCCTCATCACAGTTGAAGCTGCGGAAGAAATATCCGGTTCAACCAACCTTCAAAGTCTGGGGATTTCCTTATATAACCGGAGTTGTGGTGCTGTGTCTCAGTGTCATTGCAGTGATGTTTGTGTTTGATGCAGGCAATCGGTTCAGCATTAGCATCTGTCTGGCCGTGCTCGCATTGCTGGTGATCTGGTCCCTGATTCGATTCAGAAAGACGAATGGACGAACAGTTTAGCATGAGTGGATAGTGTACAAATGTAGAACAATATAACATCTCGGCGCTTGTGCCGAGGTGTTTTTTCTATCTTTTTTCCCTGTAAGGAACCGATACGAATCCTCCGAAATGAAGTTAAAATACCGTTCCATTCTTCAAAGCTACCACAGCCATGATAGCGTTTTTATGATAACCCAATATTTTCTTGCCTAATTCGACATATTCGTTTACTATTTTCCCATACATAGTGCTTCAAGCATGCGTTTTTTGGGTAACGCCTAGTCAAAAAGGCTTGGGTTCACGGGAGAGGAAGAGGAGCGGATGGTCGGTTTTTTTAGAAAACGTTTGGTTGTACGCATTGTTGCAGTCGTTACACTGGTCATTATGATTATAGCCGTTGGCAGTATGCTGTTACAGGTGGCTAATATGAAGCTGGCTGCGCAGGAGGCCATATCGAGTTACAATATCCAGATTGCTCAGAGTTATGTGAATCAACTGGATACCGCATCTTATGCCGAGTTTGCCAAGGATCCCAAGGAGAATGACGCGTTCTTGAAGATTCGTGATGAACTGGATGATTTTCGCGTAAGTATCGGGGCCATGTATGTCTATTTCGTCAAAATAGATGACAAAGGTACGCCACTTATTATGGTGGACGGCATGAAAGATGCAGATAAAGCCTCACCGATTAATGAAGTGACGGATGTCCCTCAGGAGGCTGTACAGAAGCTGTTGCAGGGGCAAACAGCCAGCTCTTCAATCATTAACAACGAGGAGTATGGCGACTATATTTCCTCTTATGCTCCTATGCTCGATAGGAATGGCGCTGTAACAGGTGTCATTGGTATCGATACGGCGGTATCGGTGATCGGAAGCATTGAGTCAGATATTATGAAGTCGAGTATTCCTTTTTATGCTTTGCTGCTTTTAATTACACTTATAGGCATTGCCGTTGTCATGTGGTTTATCGTGAGGGGGCTGCGGCCACTTCAACCACTTAAGGCGAGTGTGGAAAAAATGGCACAGGGTGAGCTTGCAGAAGCCAACCGAATTCTGACGTCGTATCGTTTGCGGAGTGAAGATGAGATTGGAAACACATACCAATCCATGATACATATGTCTGGGAATTTGAATGAGATCGTGAGTAACATGGTTGAAGGCGTAGCAGTAACCACCAATATTTTATCGGAATCAACCAAGGAATTTAATGTCAGTACCGAAGAGATGCTCCAGATGAGCAAGACGGTTGATCAGTCTGTCGAACAGATTAGACAGGGTGCCCATACGCAGAAGCAGGGTGCGAGCGATAGCGCACATGCGATGGAAGAGATTGCAAAAGGCATAACGGATATTTCCGAATCCTCGATGGTAGTGTCAGATGCGGCCACAAGTGCACTGACTACGGCGGAGTCGGGCAAACAGAGCATGACATTGATGAAAACACAGATGGAGAGCATATCGAATGTTTCAGGAGAAGTTGTAGCGATGGTTCAGGTGTTGAACAACTACTCCCAGGAAATTGGTGGTGCCTTGCACACGGTTCGTGATTTTGCGAGTCAGACGAAGCTGCTTGCGCTCAATGCATCCATTGAGGCAGCACATGCAGGTGAACACGGCAAAGGTTTTGCGGTTGTGGCGGATGAAGTCCGGAAGCTTGCCGAGGCCTCAAGCACATCGATGGAATTGATCTCGGATCTGCTACTGCGCATCCAACAAGAATCACAACAGATTGGCTCACAAATGGGGGTTACCGCAACCGAGATTGGACAAGGGGTTACAATTACCGCAGAAGCAGAGCAAGCTTTCGCCCATGTGGTTGATGCGTTCCAACTGGTGACTCGTCGCATTCAAGAAGTTTCCGCTGCGGCAGAGGAAATCTCGGCAGGATCGGAAGAGGCCGCAGCCTCCGTCAATACGATCTCGCAGATCTCAGCCGGGGTCTCGGATCATTCGGATGAAATCTATCGTTTGATGCGTGAACAGTCGGCTATGTTCGACAGGGTGGCGCAGACTTCCACTATGCTGGAGAAGCAGACCAACGAGATGAGTGAAGCCGTACGCAAAGTTAAAGTATAGATTCTATAGCTGGAGTAAGCTGTAGCCATAGTCACACAAGAGGCAGCAGAATAGAACCTGGTTTATATATCCAGTGTAACGATGTGATGCAAAAAAAGTGCTCCGTTCTTGGAGAAGTTGGTGTGTACCCCAAACTTCCTTCAGAGGCGTGGGGCACTTTTTGCTTTTCATATCACTTTTATAGATGATCCAGCTCTATCGCCTGTTTGAAGCGCCTGGCGAATCGTTCCGCGGCTACGGCAGCCTCCTTGGATTCCGTCTGCACGAAGCCAATTTGCATTTTGGGTTGATCAATTCCGGCGATCTCCACCATCTTCACCATGCCTTCTTTCCATAATGGATTTTGGTGAAAGGAAAAGTCGTGACCAATGGTGGCGGCAATATCGTTTCTTAACACCATGTTGATGGCTTCTGAATTATTTGTTTTGAACAGAATGGACAGAGATCCATGATCATAGGTGAATTCCTTGATGAAGTCTTCGATGAAACCATCTCGATAGAGTGCCAGCTTGTGTTCTTTTAATTGATCAGGTGAAACACGGCTGTGCTTGGCAAGTTCAGACAGGTGATGTGTACCGACTACCAGCTTACCCGAGTACATGGGACTGAAGTGAAGTCCATCGAATTCCCGCAATTGTTTGGCATAGATCGCGATAAAGCCCAGATGGGTCTTGTTATTGCGAATATCCTCGATAATTTCCATGGACCCTTTCTCTTCAATGGAGATGTTAAGTAGCGGGTGCTCACGCTTCATATCTGCAGCAGACTGAACAAGATAGGGCATGACACTTGGAAAAGTAGCCACATGAAGCTCCCCGCTAAGAGAGGAGGCTTCTGCGTTCAGGGATTTCAATTCATCAATCCGCTGCAAAATGTCCAGTGCCTTAGCAATGAATTGTTTGCCTTCGGGAGTGGGATGAGTTCCCTGCCGCGAGCGTTCGAACAGGATCAAGCCCAGTTCTTTCTCCAGACGGTGAACCGATTGGCTGATCGCCGATTGTGTGACATGCAGATGCTCCGAGGCGGCGGAGAATGATTGTGTCTTCGCAATTTCAACGACATATTCGAGCTGTTCCAGATTCATGAGTTCATCTCCATTTAGCATTAATACAACTAATGTTAACATTAGTATCTATAAATATGAATAATACTTGAACAGCGATATAATATATAGACAATCATATAAAGGGGATGAACTTCATGAAAGCAGCAGTATGGTATGCCCATAAAGATGTTCGTGTTGAAGATCGCGAGGTTCCGGTTGCTCAAGCAGGACAAGTCCAAATCAAAGTGGAATATGCGGGGATCTGCGGCAGTGACTTGCATGCCTATCATCATGGTGTGGGGATTCAGGAAGGCGAGAATCATCCGCTCTCAGGACAGAAAGCGCCGCTCACATTGGGTCATGAATTTGCAGGAACCGTGAGTGAATTGGGTAGTAATGTAAGCGGTATCAGTGTGGGGCAGCGAGTTGTGGTAGAGCCATTGTACCACTGTGGAAAATGTGAGTACTGTATCCAGGGTCGCTACAATCAATGTACTCAATTTGGATTCGTTGGACTGAATGGTGATGGTGGTTTTGCGGAGTATGTTGTTGTTGAAGCCTACATGGTTCATCCCATCCCGGATAACGTAACTTTCGAAGAAGGTGCCCTCGTAGAGCCTACGGCAGTAGCGTTTCATGCGGTTCGACACAGCAAACTGAAAGTGGGCAACAAGATAGCTGTGTACGGAGCTGGTCCAATCGGATTATTGACCATTCTGTCTGCCAAAGCAGCAGGAGCATCTGAAATCTATGCAGTCGATGTATTTGAGGAACGTTTGGACTTGGCAACCAAGCTGGGAGCGATCCCGGTGAACAGTGCCAAAGTCAATGCAACCGAAGTGATTTTGCAACAATCGGGCGGCATCGATGTGGCTTATGAAGCAGCGGGAGTACAACCAACAATGGACAGTGCCGTTGCGGTTGTCAAAAAAGGCGGAGAAGTTGTTGTGATCGCCGCAATTCCTAATCCGCTCCAAGTGAACTTCTTTGATCTTCTGGTGAAGGAAGCGAATCTGACAGCGACGCTGGCCTATCGTCACATTTTCCCTGAAGTAATCTCATTGATTGCGGAAGGATCTCTCGATGTGAAACAGGTCATCACCAAGAAAATCAAACTGGATGACATCGTGCAGGAAGGGCTTGAGCTGTTGATGAGCGACAAGAGCCATGCGAAGATTTTGGTGGAGATTGGCGGCTAAAGGCTCGTCACTAACGAGGATAGATTTTCATATCAACGGAATTGAAATATAAATTTTAGATCGGGAAAAAGACCGTTCATTCGCATGAATGGTTTTTTTCGCGTTATTTAAATAGAACACGCATCCTTCACTGGCTATCTTCATGAATCATATTCCGCTGATCGCGGTCGCGGTTCGCTAATAACCAATGCTAGGAATCATAGCGGTAGCAGATCGCCTTACCCCCGCTACTCTCGGAGCTGAATTCCTTATCCTCATAGAATCCAAAACGCTCATATAAACGGATGGCATTGACCATCTGACCGCCCGTATATAAATACACCGTATTTTTGCCCATCTCTTTGGCAGATTCCACACATTGCTGGAGCAATGCTCTGGCGATCCCGTGGCCTCTCCATCTTGGATCAACACCCAATAGTCGAATAAATGGATAATCAATGGGCAATTCAAAGTTTGGATAGGCCTTGTGCGCTGTTTCGAACAATTGGACGGTACCGACAATCTGATCATCAATCTTGGCGACCCACAATTGTGTCAGGTACGGATTAACCACAGACTCTCTGATGTCTTTTAAGTAGGCCTCCCAACGTTCATTTTGCTCAAATGTCTCCCGATACTCGGCATAACTTGCTACAAGGATATCTACGATCTCTGGATGATCTGTTTCTGTGGCAGGAAGAATGGTAACGGCAGCCGTTGTCATCTTATAATTCCTCTTCTCTTATGGGTTAAGTATGAAATCAAGTTTTCTTGCATTTTACCATAACGAATTCAATTCGATTCATTCAAATTTTCTATAGTTCACTCAGTCATTTCTATAGATCAAAGCGCGTTAGCGATTGAGTTGTGTGGAATACAGATGATTGCGATATTCGGTTGGCGTATTGCCCTCGTATTGCTTGAACATGCGCAGGAACAGCTTGTAGTCGGAGAAGCCACACTGTCCGGCAATTTCTTTAACACTGGCATTGGTGTTGAGCAGCAGCTGCTTCGCCCGGCGAATACGTTCTGTGAGGATATAGGCTTTGAGTCCGGTACCTTTCTCGCGCTTCACCATCTTGGAGATATAGTCTTTGTTAAAATTAAAATTCTCTGCAATCTGACTCACGGTGATGTTCGTGTGCAGATGAATATCGACCCACTTGCAGATATGGTCCACAATCGCATTATGCGGGCGATAATCGGCTTCTATATTGCGTTCCAGTTCTCTGAACAACAGTAGCAAAGCGGCGTCGGCTTCCTCGGGAGAGAAGGAGGACACATGCAGCAATTGCTTGAATAACTGATTGGCCATGGATGGCACCTGAATGGTGGCATGTGTCCTAAACCGATTGAATTCTGCCGACTTGGCATCATAGTGAACCCAGTAGAAGCTGACGGGTGTGTCGCTGATCTGGTAGCCGTAATGGGTACGACCGGCGTGCAGAAACAACAGATCATTGGCACGAACCACGTACTTTTCGTTGTCCTCCGCGATGTACATCTCACCTTCCAGCATCAAAATGATCTCGTGAACAGGCATGCTGCGTCTCATATGGCTCCAGTTGCCGTCGGATATGAACTTGCCGCACAGGTAATGTTCCAGTGGCTTTTGCATAGGACGGATTTATCCACCTTTTCTTGGGTTATGAGTCTGATGTTATTACATTTTATTTGATAATATGGGGATATTCAAGCGATGGAGTAGTTTTATGAGTATAGGATATAAGGAAAAGAACACGGATTTTACCCCTCTGGATAAATCAATGAAAACACAAGTGGATATCTGTCTATTACATCTGGTGAAGGAGTGAGTGTCATGATTGATACAAAAAAAGGATTTCTGGGACCGGAACATGTAGAGCTGTTAAACGGTGTGTTCCAAACATCACAAGAAGTGGGGGAGCGTTACCTGTTATCGCTGGATATGGATCGATTCCTGGCTCCATGCTTCGAAGCTCATGGTTTACCTGCCCGAAAAGAACGCTACGCGGGTTGGGAGGCACGTACCATCAGCGGACATTCCCTCGGACATTATCTGTCGGCCCTAGCTGTGACGTATCAGGCAACCGGGAATAAGACGTTAAAAGAAACACTGGATTATGCTGTCACCGAACTTGCGAGAATCCAGCAGACCACCGGAAGTGGGTACATCGGCGGTTTGTCCGAAGAAGCGTTCCGCATCGCATTCCGCGCCGAACATATTGGTGGATTTAACATCGGGGAGTACTGGGTTCCCTGGTATAGTGTGCACAAAATCTATCGTGGTCTGATTGACGCCTACAGACTCACTGGCAACGGACAGGCACTAGAGGTGGTAACACGGTTCGCGGACTGGGCAGTAGAAGGTCTGAAGACCATGACGGAAGAACAGATCCAGACGATGCTACAGAGTGAGCACGGGGGCATGAATGAGGTTTTTGCACAACTGTATGGGATGACAGGGACAGCCCGATACCTTGAGATCGCCAATAAGTTTACCCATCAATTGATCCTGAGACCCTTGGAACACAAGCAGGACGATCTTCAAGGCAAACACGCCAATACTCAGATTCCCAAAGTAATCGGTGCTGCTGAAATTTACAATCAGGACCATACCCGTGAGAGTTATCGGACAGCAGCAGAATTTTTCTGGGACACTACGGTGCATCATCGTTCTTACGTATTTGGAGCGACGAGCATTTCGGAGCATTACGAAGCGAAGGGCATGGAGAGTCTTGGTATCAAAACAGGAGAGAGCTGCTGTACTCACAACATGATGCATCTGACGAAACAACTCTTCGCCTGGAATCCTGATAGCGCCTACATGGACTATTATGAAAACGCCATCTATAATCACATCCTCGGCACGCAGGACCCCGATACGGGGAACAAAACGTATTTTGCATCAACGCTGCAAGGCCACTACAAAATCTATGGAACACACGATACCGCCTGGTGGTGCTGCACAGGATCTGGCATGGAGAACCCGGGCAAATATGCCGAGGCGATTTATTTTGAGGATGAACAGGACCTGTACGTCAACCTGTATATCGCTTCCCAGCTGGATTGGACGTCTCAGGGAATATCCCTGAAGCTCGAAACCGCCTTCCCTTATTCGGAAAAGGTAACCCTGACGATCACCGGAGGCAGCGCCTCGGCACATCTAAGATTACGCGTGCCCTCATGGCTGCAACAGCCAATGACAGCAACCATCAATGGGGAGACGGAACATCCGTATACACGGATGGAACCCGGCTATCTTTCCATCGACCGCAAATGGACAGCGGGCGATGTCATCACAATCACTCTGCCGATGTCGCTTCACCAGTACACTGCCCGGGATGATGCGCACAAAGTAGCCTTTCTGTACGGCCCGATTGTACTCGCTGGTGCACTGGGAAGCGAGGGTCTTCCAGAGGACACGATTGTGGATGAAACAGCACTGAATCCCAAGACTGCACCCGTACCTGTGATCTGGACGGAGCAGGAGGATGTACAAGAGTGGATCAAGGTTGTAGATGCAGACACGTTAACATTCGAACTTAGCAAGGATGTCACTTCCACAGGCGAAGCCGTGAAACTCATTCCGTTCTATGATGTGCATCATGAATTTTATACCGTATATTGGCCGTTTAACGATGAAGGTGATGCGCTGGAGAAAGAGTTGAACGATATCACCATCGACAGGGTTCAGGCTGACGGTCAGCAGGATGAGATTGGACATCAACTGGATAGCAACTGCCGTGGGGAGCATCACAACGGTTCAACCACAGATGGCCGTAAGAAGTTGCATATGTGGCGAGAGGCTTTTGGCATCAGTGGAGCTTATTTCAGTTATCAACTGGCAGTGGACCACGCCGCAACCAATTATTTATGTGTGGCCTATTGGGGTGGAGATCATTCCCCGTTTGAGCGGGAAGGTACGTTATATGAGAGACAATTCACCATTACCGTGGATGGGGCAATCATTGGCGAGCAGCGAATTCATATGAACAAAATCGGCGAAGTGTTCTATATGACCTATGATATTCCTGAGGCGGTTACATCAGGAAAAGACAGCGTTACGGTAATGTTCCAGGCGAAGGGCGACAATGGCTGTGCCGGGAAAGTCGTAGAGGTACGTACTACACGAAGCAAACCGGAATCCATCTTTTCGTAATAAGAGGCATGGTGTGAAAAGGCGCAAACACAATGTTATAATGAAAATAAATTACGGTTAGGTGAAAGAGGAGGTTGGAAGTGTGGCAAAACCCGATAATAAAGGTACTTATACCTTTCAGGATTGGTTAACTTGGGAGGGGGCATGGGAATTAATTAACGGCAAAGCTTTTAATATGTCTCCAGCACCCACTTCATTGCACCAGTTTATTGTGGGTGAGCTGCACTTCTCTTTGCGGACTTTTTTTCAGAATCGGAAATGTTTCGTGTTTGTTGCCCCTTTTGATGTGTATTTTAGCGAAAATGAACAATATGACCTGCCAGATCAAGTTGTACAGCCTGATTTATCGGTGGTGTGCTCCAAAGACCAGATATCCAAAAGTGGCTGCCACGGCGCACCTTCTTTAATTATCGAGGTGTTATCGCCTTCGACTGCGCTAAAGGATTTTAACGAAAAATTTAACTTGTATCAGAAATATGGTGTGAACGAATACTGGATTGTTGACCCTGGCAATCAAACCGTCCATGTGTACACGCTGGAGGATGGCAGTTACCAGACCCGTCATCTGTACACAGAGCAGCAAATGATTCAATCGGTTATATATCCCGAACTGGTAATCCCGATGGATTCGCTGTTCAAGTTCAGGTAGAGGAAACACGAAAAATAATGAATCAACGTAAAAAGGACGAAACCGGATGAACTCCGATTCGTCCTTTTTGCATTACTACTTTTTAGACAAGTCTTATATAAAAAATGACACGCCTAGCTATTTTCCACGTATTACCTGATAACATTTCTTATCCACCATCTGCTGTCTCGTAAAACTCACTTTGTATGGATTGACCACAACATTTCCTGCCAAGTTCCACGTTGTCCCTGAAAATATGAAATGGGATGAGCCCAAACCACGTATAGTATGAGTATCCAAATATCCAATGTTATCCACCTGAGAGCGTTAACATCATGTACAATAAGAAGAAGTTGATCAGGAAAATTACGACATGAGGCACCAATATATAACATGAAAGGAGGTCGGATGATTGAACATGATCAAGTACATAAAATTATTGGGATTAATCCTCGGTATTGTGGCTGTGAATGTTCTGGCATTCTCACCCGGCTTTATCGGGCTGAATTTCGGGGAGGGTGCATTCACAACCTCATTATCCGTTACCCTGTTGTTCGGTAGTGCAATGGGACTCTTGTATGGCAGTTACACCTTGCTGTTCAGACAGCCGATAGTCCTGCCCGTGAAGCACATCGAGACGCATGACGATTATGTGGAAGCTTTATCTTTTTATAGACGCATCAAAGTCCTCGAAGAAGATATTACGCTAGGGCTGTCCCAACTAAGCCGGATGAAAAAGAAGAAAGAAACACTCCTGAATGTGCTTCATCAAAGGTTTGATCCCGGGGAACTGAGCTACAAGAAATTCGCTTCGGTCACGCTGGAAGTGGAGAAGTTGTTATACCTGAACATTCGCAGTGTGCTGAACCGGTTGAATGTATTTGATGAAGCCGACTATGCCAACATGATGAAATCCAAATCCTCAAATCTTCCCCAGAAACTTTTTCAGGAAAAAACCAAGGTATACAACGATTATCTGTCTTATGTGAAGAATGCACTACACACCAATGAGGAAATTTTGCTCAAGCTGGATCAGTTGTTACTGGAGATTTCACGCCTAGACAGCTTCGAAGCCGGAGATATTGAACAGATGCCTTGTATGCAGGAGATTGATCAGTTAATCAAGCACACCAAATTATACAGACAGTGAGGGGTTGCTCGTATGGCCAAGAAGGGAAAGTTTTTTTTTATATCGATTGTAATGCTGGTACTTGTATTCGGTCTGGTGTATGCAGGAATAACACTAACATCGAACTTTGGCAAGTCGACCACACAGGTAAGCACAGAGAATGCAGGTAAGGAACTGGGGAAACTTTACGCGGACATTGCGCCAGCGACGGCGGAACCGGTCAAAGGACAGATTGATCTTGATCCGGTCGACGTGGCGGAATCACTGCCGGATATCTCCAAATTCGCAATTGCTGTAGAGAATACAACAAATGATTACGTCGAAATCTTCTCTTCCACGGAGAAATCGGGCAGCGGGGTAGACGGCTGGTTAACTGAGGTGGGTGAGCAGTTCAACAAAGCGAATATTACTGTTGGTGGGAAACAGGTATCGGTCAAAATCCGCAACATTGCCTCCGGAACAGCTACCGATTATATCAAGTCGGGCAAGTATATACCGGATGCATTCACACCTTCCAATGAACTGTGGGGCGAGATGGTTGAAGCTAGTGGAGTGAAGACACAGATGGTTTCCGAACGACTGGTCGGGAACGTTCCGGGGATTGTCATCTCCAAAGCCAAATACGATGCACTGGTTGATACGTACGGCTCCGTGAATGTAAAAACCGTAACCGAAGCCATTGCCAACAATGAACTCGCGATGGGTTATACCGATCCATTTGCTAGCTCCACAGGACTGAACTTCCTGGTGACTGCATTGAATACGTATGATAGCGCCAACCCGCTTGGGGAGAAGGCTATTGAGGGATTCGAGAAATTCCAGACGAATGTACCGTTTACAGCGTCAACAACGATCCAGATGCGGGAAGCTGCTAAGTCAGGCAGACTGGATGCCTTTGTACTCGAATACCAGACGTATGTGAATACCGCTGATCTGAAGAGTGGTTATGTCTTTACACCTTTTGGCGTGAGACATGACAGCCCGCTGTATGCATTGGGACAATTGCCGCAGAACAAACAGGAGATTATCCAGAAGTTTGCGGAATTCGTCACTCAGGCGAAGTATCAACAATCGGCAGAAGAGTTTGGCTTCAACGGGTTGCAGGATTACAAATCCGAACTGGCTACCGTGGATGGCGGCACGTTGTTGTCTGCACAGAAAGTATGGAAAGAGAAGAAAAACGGCAGTAAACCGATTGCCGCTGTGTTCGTGACGGATGTATCCGGAAGCATGGACGGAGAGCCGCTTAACCGACTGAAGGAGTCCCTGCGCAAAGGTCAGAAGTACCTGGGTACAGACAACAGTATTGGCTTGGTTTCATACTCCAGTGGGGTAACTGTGAATCTGCCGATTGCCAAGTATGATACGAACCAGCAGTCCATGTTTGTCGGAACAGTGGATAGTCTGCAAGCTGGTGGTGGTACGGCGACGTTTGACGGGATTGTGGTGGCGATGAAGATGCTGGAAGATTATAAGGCTGCTAATCCGAATGTGAAGCCTTTGATCTTTGTCCTGAGTGATGGCGAGACCAATGAAGGTCATACCCTGAAGGATATCCGGGATCTGGTCGAGACGTACCAAGTGCCGATCTATACGATTGGATACAACGCGGATATCAAGGCTTTGGAGAGCATCTCCAGCATTAACGAAGCGGCAAGCATCAATGCCGATACCGACGATGTCGTGTACAAGATCGGGAACCTGTTTAACGTACAGATGTAATCTAAAGGGGGAACTATAGATGTCATTTTCAATGGAAATACCGAGCCAGAAGGAAATTCAGAAGGTGATTGAAGAAGAGGTGAAACCCGTACCCGCCGAGGTCGCGGAGCTTCAACAAGTGGCCAATGCCAACGTAGAGATGATCATGACACTGGATCTCGAATCCTTGGAGAAGCGCAAAGAAATTCTGCAATCCATTGACGGCTTTGGCATGAATACGATGAGATCCTCTTCCGAGAAAAACGCCTTGCTTCAAGTCTCCGTTGGACATCTGTCCAAGACGGGAGACGAGGGCGGTCAGGTCGCCAAAGGTTTGACCGAGCTGCATATGCAACTGAAGGATCTCGACCCGAGCGTGGTCGACTTTGCCAAGACCGGTTTCCTCGGGAAATTGTTCAATCCGCTTCGCGCCTATTTCCTGAAATACCAGAAGGCTGACGCAGTCATCGCTGACATCGTAACCTCCTTGGATAAAGGCAGATCCACCCTGCGTAACGATAATACGACGCTGGAGATTGAACAACAGAACCTGAGAGAACTCACCAAGCGTCTGCAAAAGGAAATCCAGCTTGGCGTGCTCATGGATGAGTCCATCGATGGCCAGATTGAAGCGGCCAAAGTCCGCAATGAGGACCCCGAGAAAGTCCGTTTTATTACAGAAGAAGTATTGTTTCCGCTCCGTCAGCGGGTCATGGATCTGCAGCAGATGTTGGTCGTGAATCAACAGGGAATCATGGCGATTGAAGTCGTCATTCGTAACAACAAAGAACTGATTCGCGGGGTAGACCGGGCCAAGAATGTAACGATCTCGGCACTGAAAATTGCCGTTACGGTAGCGAGTGCTCTCTATAACCAGAAGATTGTATTGCAGAAGATTGAATTACTGAACCAGACAACCAATGATCTGATTGCGGGTACATCCAAAATGCTCAAGGATCAGGGGATTGCGATTCAGAAGCAGGCGTATGAAGCCAGCATCTCCGTGGATACGATGAAACAGGCGTTCACCGATGTGTTGTCCGCACTCGATTCAATTAGTCTGTATAAGCAGGAAGCCCTGCCAAGAATGCGTGAGACGATTAACCAGTTCCGTGAACTTGCAGATACTGGAGAGCAACAGATTCAGCGTTTGGAGAAAGGGCAGAAGCTGGGGCTGTAAGTCAGAAGATAAAAATTGGGATTTTGACGAATTTGAGTGTTGTCCTTATTTCTATAATTAGAAAAAAAGTGATCGTTCTCCATTAAGCATGGGGAATGGTCGCTTTTTGGGTTTCTATGAACCGATTAATAAACATGGACAACATAGAAATCTTCGCCTATCTGGAAAGTCTGTTGCAAATATCGTAAAATTAATCAACCATTTTTCGGAACTTTAATTTTGCTGGATTGGGGAGCTGAACGAATTTGAAGCACCTTGTAACGGATAGTTTTTTATTCTTTACCAATCGTTCTACATATGCTATATTGTTGACGTAGCAGAAATAGAAGAATACAAGGACGAGTGTGTAGATGATTAGTATCTTGTATTCACTGTGAGTTATGTTATTTGTGATAATTCAAGAATGATTATTCTTAAATAATCAATACTTTAGGAGGTATACGAAAGAAATCAAAAGCAGACGAAGCGGCAATCAAATTACAGGCTGAAGGAGTTCAATCTATTGGAGTACAACTTGAAGTTACGAATGCTGAACACATTACGACTAGCCGTTATTTCGCCAGATGACCAAGCATGGGTTACTCAAGATTGGAGTCCCAGATCAATTAAAGCAGGATTGGATATATAATTGGAGGTTTAATATATGAACTGGTATTATTTAATCGCTTCAATTCTCATGTTTGTAGTTGGACTTGTTCACTCTATATTAGGTGAGGTTCAGGTATTCCGACGAATGAGAGAAAATGGATTTATACCGACAAATGGTGGAAATGTGCTCAGCGAATCTTTTGTTCGTATTATTTGGTCTACCTGGCATTCGCTGACGGCTTTTGGATGGGGTATGTCTTTAATTTTACTCTTGCTTGCGCGGAACTCTACCCTCAACGAAGCATTCGTCACACTTGGAAATTATATTGCAATTTCAATGTTCATAGGTTCAATTCTCATATTGATCGGTACGAAGGCGAAGCATCCGGCTTGGATCGGTTTATTAGGAGTAGCAATTATCGTATTTTACGGTGGTATTGCATAATAATCTAATAACTCAATAAAGGGAGTCAGCCTAATGTTTTAAACGGATATCGAAGAGGAGAATAATATATTTTCAACCATTTATTATTTATAAGTATCTACCATTAATCCGCCATGTTTGGCGGATTTTTTTTGTCAAGCTATAAGCTTCATTACGATATCTACTACGACTTTAACGATTCCATAGGATTGTAAGGGCTAGGACAAAGGTGGAATTCTTAACTACTACGATTTTGAATTAAAACAAGAGAGTATCATCATTTAACACGGCGAGCGCTCTCCCGTTACATTGTGAGAGCGCTCGCCGTGTTAACACATCTTTCTATTAACTACCGTATTACCAAGGTAGCTCTGTGTCCATATGATAGAACTTGCCTGTCGGTCCGTCCGAAGGCAACGTGGCAAGTATTACACTTGTCTTACCGCCATCTTCAAGATCCATATCAGCGTATTTTCCGCCCAGTGGAGTCTTCACCCAACCAGGGTGAGCAGAATTCACTTTGATTGGTGTATCTTTCAGCTCATGTGCAAGATGGGTCGTAAAGGTATTCATTGCTGCCTTAGAGGCATTGTAAGCAAGAAGCTTGACATCATAACTTGGAGCAGCAGGATCTGAATGGAGTGTATTCGATCCAAGCGCACTGGATACATTAACAATTCTTCCAGCTGGTGCTTTGCGAATCAACGGCAGCAGTATCTGGGTTAATTCAATCATACTGAAAAAATTGGCATCGAAGGTTTCGCGCAAAATGGCCGGCGAAACGGTACTTGTTTCATTAATTGGTGCAAGATCTTCAATCTCTATCTGTATTCCAGCATTATTAATCAATATATCAAGCTTACCGTACCGCTGTTCAAAAAAATTGTAAGCAGCTTGATGGTCTTCGGCTAGATTGACGTCCAATTTGATATTCTCTGCTTGAATTCCTTCCGAACGAAGTGTATTCGCAGCAACCTTTCCTTTCTCCAAATCGCGTGACCCAATAACGACCGTGGCGCCGAGGTTACCTAATTGACGTGCCGTTTCCAATCCAATGCCACGATTTCCTCCAGTTACCAAAGCAACTTTACCGTCCATATTTATAGTCATTTTTAAACTCTCCTTTGAGATTTATTTTATACAGTTCTTTGACTTAGCCTTGATGATTTTAAGATTGGTATCACACTAAAATTAATGCCGCTTTCGTCTTGAATTAAGAATGGTCATTCTAATTAGGTTAAAAAAACAGCCTTGACACTTGAATAAGTCCATTGCCTTATCTAATACCACGTTGAATTCAAACTTCGTACTTCTCGCCATGATTATTCACACGCCTTTTGCTGTCCTACCTCCTGTCGCAAATTCATATTATCATATTGAGAACGATCGGTAAAGTATCCTTTTTAAGATTACTTTTCTTTCTGTTTTGATCCAGAGCGCTAATAAAACAACCGTCCCTTGTACACTAATGTGTGAATAGACGGTTGTTTGGTGTAGAGAATATGAAACTGATAATTTTATATTTTCAAAAAGAAAATATTTTATGGTCGCTTTTAAAGCGAGGATATTAGTGTGGAAGGACAGGGAACATGGTATCGTACCTATTTAGCAAAAGGGGCAAAAAAAGATAGTAGCTGCCGAGGGGGAAAGTAAGACAAATACTCCGTTATGTATGAATATACAAATTGAGTTTGTTCATTTTTCTCACTAATTATGACAACGCACAGGTCTTTTTCAAAATCAATAATCATCTTTTAACACGACGTTGTCAGGCTTGTAATGAATGATCTTGAATAACTCCTCTGCCATGTAGGCGGGGCTATGCTTGAAATCCTGTCTAATCCACTCCATGATCATGCCAAATATCGCATGAGACTGGTAACTTGCCAGCAGTTCAGGGTTAATGTGCTGCGGGAAGATGTGGTTCAGATCCTGTAAGGAGAGATCGCGAAGAACATCACAGATCATGCGCTGGAAGTTGGAGGAAGCCTCGGACTGTACAACCAGTGTGTAGAATTGTGCATGCTGGTGCACATGTTCAAATATCGTGATGGCCGAAGAGGGCATCAGACCGACCTCGAACTCTTTTAACCCTTGATAGGGTTTGCGAAAAGAAGTCACCAGATCCTGAATCACATCATCGATGACTTCATTGAACAGGTCTTCCTTGTACTGATAATGCCTGTAGAAAGTACCTCGATTCAGATCGGCACGCTCCACAATATCCGTAATCGATATTTCCTTAAAGGGATGTTTTTGCATCAACTGGATGAGAGCATCCTTCAGCGCAGCTTTTGATTTCTTGATTCTTCGGTCCATCGAATTCGGAGTTTCAGACATCAAATTTCCTCCTCGCGAGTTCAGTTTATTAGTTAAAGTACATTTGGAATGATAAGTGTTGTTTAACGTACAACTGGACAAGCTTTTACTGATTGAAGTGAAACGCTATGACTTATTATACTAAGGATAAGAGTTAATGAACATTTGTTTGTTAACTTATTGTAAACGAATACACAAAGGAGGATACATGTAATGAAACTTCAAGATAAAGTGGCAGTTGTTACAGGTGCTGCTTCAGGTATGGGGAAAGCGATTGCGACGTTGTACGCCCAAGAGGGTGCGAAAGTAGTCGTATCGGATATTAACGAGGAATCCGCACAGGCGGTTGTGAATGATATTAAGGCACAGGGCGGGGAAGCAATTGTGGTTCTGGCCAATGTAGCCAAAGAAGAAGATGTGCAGAATCTGATTGATACGACGGTGAGCACCTACGGTACAGTAGATATTCTGATTAACAACGCGGGCATTATGGATGGCATGGAGCCGGCAGCGGATATAACGGATGAGAAGTGGGAGAGATTGTTCGCTGTAAACACAACCAGTGTGATGCGGACAACACGAAAAGTATTGCCAATCTTCCTGGAAAAACAAAAAGGCGTCATCGTGAACATTGCTTCGGCAGGTGGATTGCACGGCGGACGTGCAGGAGCAGCCTATACGGCTTCCAAACATGCGGTCGTGGGCTTCACTAAAAATACAGGGTATATGTATGCTGAGCAAGGCATTCGTTGTAATGCGATCGCTCCAGGTGCCGTGGCAACCAACATCAGCGCATCCATGGCTGGCATTAGCCCATATGGTGCAGGGCGACAACAGCTGGGCATGGCGATCAACCCACGCATTGGGACGAGTGAAGAGATCGCCAAGGTGGCCCTGTTCCTCGGATCGGACGAGTCCAGCTTCGTGAACGGAACCGTCGTTACAGCTGATGCAGGCTGGAGCTCTTATTAATCCATTCAAGCGCAGTTGAGCATGGAGTACCGAAATAGTGCGAACAGTCAGGAAGCCGCATAACCATATGCGGCTTCTTTTTTTGTATTATTCCAGAAACGGTGGACCACAGCGCCATATCCCGTATAGGACAAACGTTTGCATTACTGCACGGATGCTCGAAATGAATCAGTTTGAGGGTGGCTTTGGTTTGGAAAAGAGTGAGGATTCACGCACGATCAGACGATGGGGGATAATGACCGGATTATGAGGCTGTGGTTCCCCGCTTAGAATTTTCAACAACACCTGAACGGCTGTATAACCAAGTTGATAGGTTCCGATGTCTATAGAGCTTAATGGTGGTGAAGCCAGCTCCGATAAAGCAATATTGTTAAAACTGACCACACTGATATCCTCAGGCACTAGATAATGAAGCTCGGCAAGGGCTCTCAGTACCCCGAAGGCCACATTGTCATCAATGACAACGATCGCGGTGGGTCTGTTCGGCAAGGACATGAACAGCGACATCGCCCTGAATCCACTTTCCTGTAGAAATTCGCCTTCCACAATCCAGTCACTATCGGCATCCAACCCGGCGTGTGCAAGCGCTTTTTGATATCCTAACATGCGATCGTGGGATAACGTGATGTCCGGTGGGCCACTGACAAATCCAATTCGCGTATGCCCTTGAGCGATCAGATGGTGAGTCGCATCATAAGCAGTCTGCACGTTATCGTTATCCACCATGGGGGCATTGGGATGAGCTTCACTGCGACCAATTAACACAAAAGGAAACTTTTCCGCTTCCAAAAATGTGATGATGGGATCGTCTCGTTTGGACCCAAGCAACAGAATGCCATCCACTCTACGACCATGAACAAGGCGGGATATCGCGTGCAGTTCATGGTCTGATGAAGTTTCGGTTGTTAGCAGCAATTCATAATTCATACGGGTGGCGTGTGTAATAATACCTCGCAACAATTCCCCGAAAAAGTAATTCTGAAACAACTCTTCTGCAGGACGCGGAAGCATAATGCCAAGGGTATGTGTCGTTTTGGAAACCAGGCTCTTCGCCATGATGTTGGGATGGTAGTTCAATTCTTTCATGATTTGCTTCACTTTGAGAGACGTCTTGGTGCTGATTCTGGGATGGTTGGAAATCACCCGTGACACTGTAGAAGGGGAAACACCCGCCAATTTGGCAATATCCTTGATCGTAATCATGTAAAAAATCCCTTCTGAACAATCGTATAAATATCCTCCTATGGTAATCCAAAGGATACGATAAATCAATTACTAACTGCCAAGTATGAGATGCACAGGAAGTAAAATTAAGGAAGAAAGAGTCTGAACAAGGAAACAGGAAATTACTGTAGGTAGAAGAGGTAAATTGGTTAAAATTGAGCAAATATGGCTTGTGCAAACGTTTGTGCAAAGAAAGTGCAGTATTGTATGATGTGATTGTTATTGTAGCGCTTACATCTGTGGTTTTACATACTTCTTGATTAGTTTCCCCCTATATATTGAACGGAGGAGTCATCTTGTCTTCCATTTGAGCAAACGTTTGTACAAAAGTGAACATGGAATGCAAAACCTGACAACATACGCAGACAAAAGGGTGAAAAGCGCGAACATTGTTGGACCAAGCAGAGGGAAGGGGACATTTAGATGAGAAAATGGCAAGGGGCAACATTGTCCGTCATGATGGCTTTTACACTGGCTGCGTGCGGGGCTGGAGGCGGAAGTCCATCTCCAACTACGGCAGGTGAGAATCCGGAGGAAGTGGTAGAGCTGACAGCCGAGAACCTTCAACCGGAAGAAGGGGCTACCCTGGTGATCTGGGAGGACAAAAATCAAAGCAGTTTTATTGAGCAAAGAGCCAAAAAATTCGAAGAAAAATATGGGGTAACGGTCAAAATGGAGGAATTACCTCCAACCGATCAGGTAACCAAACTAACGACGGATGGCCCGGCGGGTCTCGCGGCAGATGTCGTCGTTTTCCCACATGATAAGATTGGTAGCGCTTCAGAGGCGGGACTTATTCTGCCCAATGACATATTCGAAGCAGAGACCGCAGAGAACACCAGCGACAACGCACTGAAGGCGGTAACGTTCAAGGATATCCTGTACGGCTATCCGTACAGCGTGGAGACCTATGCTCTCTTTTACAACAAAGCATTGTATCCAGAAGCTCCGAAAAATTTTGATGAGATTATCAGCTTCGCCAAGACGTTCAATAACGTGAAGTCCAATGAGTATGCGCTGATGTGGGAATTGCAGCAATTTTACTATAACTATGCTTTCCTGGCTTCCCAGGGCGGTTATATTTTCGGGGACAACGGGATGGATAGCGCCGATCTCGGTCTGAATAACGAAGGAGCCCAGAAGGGAGGACAGTTCTTGCAGACGTTGAAGTCGGAAGTGCTGCCGCTCAAGATGGGTGACGTGAACTATGATATCAAAAAAGGATTATTCTCCAGCGGCAAACTCGCCATGGACATTAACGGCCCGTGGACCATTGCCGATTATCGCAATGCAGGTATTGATTTTGGGGTTGCTCCGCTTCCTGAGATTGATGGCAAACCGATGACCTCCTTCTCAGGCGTTAAAGCCTATTATGTAAATGCATTTACGCAATATCCGAATGCGTCGAAGCTCTTGGCAGCGTTCCTTTCCAATGAAGAGGCTCAGATGGAGAACTTTGATCTAAACGGTACACTTCCTGCGAACAAAAATGTAGCTAATGATCCGAAATTGCAGGAGGACCCGATCAATAAGGCGTTCCTGGAGCAGTTCAACAACTCCACACCAATGCCTTCATTGCCTGCCATGGACAGCGTATGGGGACCGATCACTTCGGCCATTACGGATATATGGGATACCGATAAGGACGTGAAGGCATCGCTGGATAACGCCGTGAAACAAATCCAGGAGAGCCTTGCAACCGTCCAATAAGGACGAACGACCAGGTTAGCAAGAGGCGGGGAGGAGAGAGCAAATGCAACAGCAGCATGTCCCGGTGCCCGTTGGACCGAACAGGGAAAGGCAACACCGGATGACAGCGGCTATATGTTCCATCATACTGCAAGGTCTTGGACAGCTGTACAATCGACAATGGATTAAGGGAATTTGTCTGCTGTTACTGGAGGGAGCAGGGCTTGCGTACCTGCTTCCTCGCCTGTCACAAGCCGTATGGGGCATATGGACACTGGGGGAAAATACACAGCGTTTTGTCAAAGTGAATGGGTCCACCGTACTTCAAAGGGGAGACCATTCCATCTTTTTGCTGTTGGATGGCATTATCGTACTATTGGTGTTTTTTGTGTTTATTTTGATCTATATTCTCAATATCCGGGATGCTTACGTTACGGGAGTCGCCAGGGAGGAAGGGAAGCAGACTCTGGGTGCAGCGGCTTCGCTTCGGAACATGATGGACAAAAACTTTCCCTACCTGTTTCTGTCCATCCCGGCACTGGGCATCCTTTTCTTCACCGTTATGCCGATTCTGTTTACGATCACGATTGCATTTACCAACTACTCGGCGCCGGACCACATTCCGCCAGCCAAACTCGTGGACTGGGTGGGTTTCAAGACGTTCAGCGATCTGATTCAGCTGAAATCCTGGAGTCAGACATTCTATGGTGTACTAACCTGGACGGTCATCTGGGCTATCCTGGCGACAGTCACCACCTATTTTGGCGGCGTGCTTGTAGCGCTGTTGATTGAACAGCGGGGCATACGCTTCAAGAAGCTGTGGCGAACGATCTTTATTTTGCCTTATGCCATCCCGCAGATCATTTCTTTGCTGCTCATGCGTAATCTGTTCAATGGCCAGTTTGGACCAATTAATACGTACATGCGAGCGTTTGGGCTGGAGGGATTGCCCTGGCTGACAGATCCGTTCTGGGCGAAAGTCACCGTCATTGTAGTCAACATGTGGATCGGTATTCCCGTCAGTATGGTGCTCATTTTGGGTGTATTGACGGCCATCCCTCGTGATCTCTACGAGGCTGCCGAAGTGGATGGAGCATCCGCATTTCAGAAATTCCGAATTATTACGATGCCGTTCATTTTGTTTGCCACAACTCCGGTACTCATCATGCAGTTCGCCGGAAATTTCAACAACTTCAATGTCATCTTCCTGCTGACGAACGGAAATCCGTTACGCGGAGATTATCAGTACGCGGGGGCGACGGACCTCTTGGTAACCTGGCTCTACAAGCTCACGCTCGACAATAACAAATTCAACATGGCTTCAGCGGTAGGGATTATTATCTTCCTCATCATCGCATCATTCTCCATCTGGAACTTCCGCCGCTCCAAATCATTCAAGGAGGAGGACATGATTCAATGAAGACACGTAATAATCCGCTGCGTCTGGCCCTGAGTTATGTGTTATTGGTGATTATCGCCGTTGTCTCCATCTATCCGGTACTCTGGATCTTTCTTTCTTCCCTGAGACCCGGTGCGGCATTGTTCAGTGAGCGGTTATGGCCCGAAGCTTTCACGCTTACCCATTACGGTGAACTGTTCAATAACCCGTCCTTTATGTACGGCAGATGGTATATGAATACATTAAAAATCGCCTTCTTCACAATGATTTTCTCCACGTTGATGGTGACACTCGGGATGTACGCACTGTCCCGCTTCCGCTTCCGTGGACGTAAAACCATTCTATCCACCATGCTGATCCTTGGCATGTTCCCAAGCTTCATGAGCATGATTGCGATCTATATCATTTTGCTGCAAGTTAAATTGCTCGATACCCACGCTGCGCTCATCCTGGTTTATTCATCCGGAGCTGTACTGGGTGGCTTTATCGTCAAAGGTTTCTTTGATACGATTCCTCGCAGTCTGGACGAAGCTGCCCGCATGGATGGTGCAAGTCATCTGCGAGTATTTACCAGCATCATCCTGCCCTTATCCAAGCCGATGCTGACCTATGTGGCTTTGACCAGCTTTACCGGTGCGTGGATGGACTTTATCTTCGCCCGGCTGGTGCTGCGGACGAAGGAAAACTGGACGCTGGCGGTGGGGATGTGGGATCTGGTCAACCGTTATCAGGACAGTAACTTTACGATGTTTGCCGCGGGTGCAGTTCTGATCGCCATTCCAATTACCCTGCTGTTTGTGTTCCTGCAGCGATTCCTTGTTCAAGGGCTGACGGCAGGAGCTTCCAAAGGGTAAACGAATACGCTAGGAAGAAATATGATAGGACCAGGGACTATATCATCAGCTAAACTAATGACCGCATGAATAGCCACGATAGCTAAACACTCAGTTAACTCAGGCACTTCCGTAATGTCCTGTCTTTGTCGACAGCCATTGCTGCGGAAGTGCCTGGTTCTATATGGGCTCGAATCTTGATTAGGGAGGAACGTGATGTATGGGCATAAACCCGTCCAGTGAGCCCGAGATTATGGGATATCAAGGAGGACAAGCTGCATTGCAAAATGCCAAGACGCCGCGAACGCTTTGGCGTAACGTTACCTTTAGGAGGATCTTGTACGGCTATGGTATCTCCGTATTCGGGGATTGCTTCAATGGGATTGCGATCAGTCTGTGGGTGTTACAGACCACAGGGAGTGCGAAGAGCATGGCGGCCGTACAGATCTGTAATATGGCCGTCAGCTTCCTGTTTGGATCGGTGGCGGGGACTGTAGCAGACCGATTGGATCGCAGGAAGCTGATGCTGGCCTCGGATGTATTTCGGTGCGTAATGGCTGTACTGATTGCGGTCAGTTTATTCGGCTGGCATGCGCCATTCCCGGTGGTGCTGCTGTTGCTCTCACTCTCCATGTTTTCAAGTCTGTTTCAGGCACCTGCATTCCACGCCTCTGTGGCAAGTATGGTAGGCAGGGAGCATATTCAACAAGCAACCGGGACCATCCACATGGTGGATAATCTTGCCCGAATCAGCGGGCTAGCCGCGGCGGGCGTTGCTGTTGCTGCATTTGGCGGATTCGTCGCCATATTAATTACAGGGGCAACCTTTCTGTTGTCCGCAGTCTGTGTGCTGATGGCAGGCCGCTTTCCAGAGGTACAGCGATCCATTAGTCAGCAGACTACGTTTGTTCAGGAATGGCGCAGTTCGTTCGGCTACATTTATCGGAATCGTCTGATTCGATCCATTGTATTGCTCAATCCGGTGCTGATTTTATTTTTCATGTCGGCGATGATGCTGGTTCAAGTGATGGCAGTCAAGGTGTGGGAGGCGAATCCGGTACAGTTTGGATTAATTGAGACCTGTATTCCACTTGGTTATATGATTGGCTCTGCACTGCTGATTGCTTCGGGGAAACGATTGAAGCGAAGAGGGAGATGGGTATTTATCGGTCTGATTGTATTAGGCCCACTCTATATTTTTTTGGCGAATGTCTCCTCGCCGATCATGGCATTACCATTCATTGTGGGTGGTGGAGCGATGTTCGCCTGCTGTACGATGCTCACCCAGATTATGCTTAGGACAGCCGTACCGGACGAGCTGCAAGGAAGAGTCTACGGGGTGGTTGGAACAATCACCAGTACAGCGCCTATTCTGGGATTGACTGTTGTCTCCATATTGGCAGATCAATGGGGGGCAGCTTCTGTGCTGCAAGGCGTGGGCATACTACTACTGGCGACAGGTATTCTGGCCGCTACAACCTTGAAGTCGATCCGAACTTATCAATAAAATGTATTAGGGAGTATCCATGATATGGATTGAACCACATGTACACATCAGCAGAGCGTGGGATAGAGGTAATCTTAGCAGCTTATGAAGAACCTAAGCATTCTGGCTAAGCTAAACAAAACAAAATAAAACAAAACCCGGAGCACACGCTGTGTTAGCGTAACTACTCCGGGTTAACTTGTGGACAGAATATTCTATTGCCAGTTTACATTTACAGTCGCTGTTCCGCTGGTTGGTGTGGTAAACGTATGGTTGGAACCACCTTCCCACGTAATGGTTGCCCCATTTTTCTTGAAGAATTTGAACTCTAGTTGTTTACCGGCAGGAACGCTCACATCATAGTACCAAGTTGGGTAGGCGTGGATAACCTGATTGAATGCAGGTCCAATAGCTGTTGTACCCGTACTCCAGTTGCCGAGTTCTGCCACATTACCTGTCAGATAGATGTTCTGCCCCAGTGTGGTGGAAGCGTTGTTAATGACGAATCGTACAGTAACCTGATCACCCGTAAGGATGGTGAAGTTGTTATAAGCATTGCTGTTGACACCATTCGCAGCTACTTTCACAGCATAATTGCCTGCGGCAACAGCTGGGATCGTCACTTTGATTTGCGTATCTTCCCAGGATGTAATGGCAGCCCCGGTAACGGCTGTTGTACCGAAGTATACGGTACCTTTGGTGGAACCGAATCCGCGTCCACTAATCGTAACAACATTACCTGGTTTGCCCATGACAGGACCCACGTGTCCGATGGTTGGTGTCGTTTCGCTCGTCGTATATTGCCATACCGCGGTTGCTCCGGCAGCAAGCGTGAATGAAGAGACGGTACCATTGGTGGAAGTGATGTTATTACCGTTAAGTGCGCCGCCCAGTACATCGGTGTAGTTGCCTGTTGGCAGTGAAGTGCTTAGATTCGCAATGCTTGCTGGTGTGGAGAGATTACGGTTCACCGCAACAACAGCTACACTTTTGCCGAATTTGCGCTCATAGATATACACATCATTATTGATCCAGCGTTGCTGTGTGGAGCCGTAGGCGATCGCTGGATTGGATTTGCGAAGAGGAGCGAGCTTGCTGATGACGTTGAAGGCTGTTGTTGTTTTGGAGAAAGAAGGCATTTTGGCCCGATTATCCGGGTCTCCGTTACCTGTCAGATACTGTTCGGTACCATAATAGATGGCAGGTACGCCGCGTGAAGTCAGTGTGAAGGCCAGCGCCTGTTCCAGACGACGGTTATTGACGGCACTTGTTTTGAAGCGATCCATATCATGGTTGTCGATAAACGTAACTTGATCATTCACCTGATTGTAATCTGCTGCTGTACCTGTAATCATCGAATCGAGGGCATACATGTTGGATGTGTTATCCCGGAAGACGTTACGTACGGCAGAGTTAAAGCGGAAATCAAGCAGGCTCATCCCGGATTCATTGGCAAATTCCGTGTTATCCGCATCGGATGCAGCAGATCCCAGGAACCATTCACCGAATGTGAATACAGGTTTATGTGCATAGATGGAGGACATCCAGCTCTTTTGCCAGCCGAGAGGCATATGTTTCACCGCATCAACACGAATCCCGTCCACGCCCATATCAAGCCATAGCTTGATTGCATCTTTGAAATATTGGTCAATGGTACTGTTATTGTGATTCAGGTCAGCCAGGTCATAGAGGTTTTTGTAGATACCATTCTCCAGGGAGGAAAAATCGGAGCCGCCGTTGTGATGGAAATATCCATTTGTATCATTTGTGTATCCGCCAACCAGATTACCGTTATCGTACAACTTGCCGTTCTCAGCGAAGGACGTATCGGTTTCCATGGCAGGAGACGTATGGTTCGGTGCAAAGTCAATGACAATCTTGATGCCTTTGGCATGAGCGGTTGTAATCAGATTCTGAAAGTCAGCCATCGTTCCGAAATACGGATTGGTCTTCTTGAAATCACGTGCCCAGTACCCATGATACGCTGTGTTGATTACACCACCATAGTTGATCGTGGCGAAGATATTTTCAACCGGCTGGGAGATCCACAATGCTGTAACACCCAGATCGCTGAAATAGTTATCGTTGATTTTGTTGATCAGACCCTGCCAGTCGCCTCCGCAATACAACTTCAGGTTGCTGCATGTGGCATCGTAGGCAGCTCCGGTGGGATTGTTGGAAGGATTGCCGTCCAGGAAGCGGTCCGTAAAGATCTGATAGATGACGTCTGTACTAAAGTTCTGCTTGTTGGTAACTGCGGTATCCGCATCGGCATAGATCGCAGAAGCAGGCAGATAGGGAAGTGCGCCCCCTGCAAGTAAACTGAGTGTCAGTGTTGTGCTGAGGAGTACGCGTTTGGCCATTTGAAACATAGTAATCCACCCTTCTCGTGAATGTAGTAGTTTAGATAAACAACCAACCTGGCTCATGAATAATAGCGCTTTCAATACAATGGAATGATACGCAGTGGATTGAGACTTCCCTCCTTTTGACACGCCAACAACCCCGGCATCTCCTTCGGGAGTTACCGGGGTTGTCCTAAACCGCTCTGGTTTAAAAGCATGGCCCTCGAGTTATGATCACAACGTTATCGTAAGAAATATTGGATCTTATGTCAATAACTTTTTTGAGAGCATTTATTTTCTATTTTTATGTTTACAAAAGCACGTTTGCGCATTAAACTATTCGCAGATTCACAATATAAGGGCTATGTATCCCGGGACACGTACGTGTGTTTTGGGACAACCCCGTCTCTTCTGAGGCGGGGTTATTTGTATTATGCAGTCGAATCGGGAGAAGAGAGGCGGTTGATGATCGTTGAGTACCCATTCTGTCATCGAATGTTTGGAAGGCATTCAGGCGTCACGGCTGGGCAATATCCGCAACATTTATGTGTATCTCCCGCCCGGTTACCATGAGCATACAGCCCGGCGTTATCCGGTTCTGTACGTTCATGCAGGGCAGCGGGCTTTTGGTCCGTCCGGGAAAGGCAATGAAACATGGAATATCGATCAGGCGACAGACGGTCTTATTTCTTCCGGGCAGATTGAATCACTGATTATTGTCGGCATTGCGCATGTCCGTCCAGTCACGCACAACGAATTCTATCACTTCATCGCACCTGAGAGGGAGGCCGTGAGTGTGGGGTGCTCAGGCATGGCCTATGAGCATTTCATCATTCATGAACTCAAGCCGATCATTGATCTTCGTTACCGGACGTTGCCGGACAAGGAAAATACCGGGCTATTGGGCTCATCAGCTGCGGCACTTTGTACATTGCACATGGGTATGCGACATCCGGATGTTTTCGGAAAATTGATCATGATGTCGCCATTCTATGTGGATGTGCAGCTGGACGAAACATCGGAAAGCGGGCTGTTGGAAGAAAACATGTATCGCTTGCCAGAAGAGGTACCCGACGTTCGGATATGGATGGATATTGGAGACACGGAAGGCCTATTTCTGCCTTCCCAGGTCAGAAGTGTAGCTCATCAATTGCTTGAACGCGGAGTAGGATCGGATGATGAATTGGCATTTCTGGAACAGCAGGGTGCCTGTCATCAGGAGGCTGACTGGGGAGCACGCGTTCATCTCCCGTTACAATACATGTTCGGCCATGTTGGTAAACCCATCTCGCTCCAACTGCTCGGAAGGGATGTCATCGGACTACTGGGTGGAATGACCGTATGTATCAATGCACAAATGCACTATGAGAGCGGATGGGTTCAGAGTCTGCTGCATGGAAATTATTCTTCAAGTGACCCGGATGTAATCCAGGTTCGTTCGAGTGGAGAACTGGTGCCTGTCGGTATTGGGAGTGCATCCATCACGCTGACTGTGGGTGAACTGTCAACTACACGCATCTATACGGTCATTCCTGAATTGTCTACGCACGTAGAGGTCTGCATTCATGCAGAGGTAGCTCCCGACGAAGATTCGGAGGAAACGATATATGGTGGCATGGGAATGAAGCTTGACCGTTCCGGTAAAGGTCGATATGAAGGTTGTTACCGAGTCCCGCGTGATAGTGGGTTCTCCTTCCGGTTTACACGTGGTTTCCGTCGTTTCGAGACCGATGTGGATGGCAAACCTATTGCCAATCGGGTATTTCGAGCGACAGATGATATGTCTGTGCATTACCTAATTCAATCCTGGGGCAGTACTTCAGCCAAAACGGGAACAGGAGGCCCAAAATGATCATTCCTTCATTCGCTCCAGTGCTGGACGTTCCCTATTATTTTCCCTGCAATTTTCCTCTGATTCATGAAGTGCTCCATCGACAAGGATCCATCACAAGTCTTGCATTGCTGGCGGCAAGTCGGTTGTACAGCCTTCCTTCGTGCGGGGATAACGGACTGGTGAAGCCTTACTTTCACAAACTGAATTATGTAGAGCCCATCTGGGAGATGTATGGTCACCGAGAGCTGGGTAGCTTCGAGGAGGGCAAGACGCAGATTCGGCAGCATATCAGCGAAGGTGGGCTTTTTTTGGCTACAGGAACCAGTTATTATCTGCCTTACTGTGAGGATTATCAGAATCCGGAGTACATTCGCAAACACGTGAAACAAGGCTCCCGACTGCATCTGGTGGACCATTGGATTGCCGTGTATGGTATTGAAGATGAGCATGTTCATGTTTATGATCCTGTTCCGTCCAAGTATAAGGGGAAGGTTGCTCAAGCGGCCTTTCATGACTTTTGGAAAGGAAACCAGAGTATCCCCGAGCTTGCTCAGGCCAAGCGCAAAGAAGAACTCCGAACGTATGGCACCATGGACATCCGGGCGACTGTGAAACTTGACTCTGCGGGTTACCGCGAAATGTTGACCCAAGCGCTGACAACGCAGATTGAAGAATTTCTGACAGGCAGGACGATTACACAAGGAGAGCGGAATTATCATTTTGGACATGCGGTGTCTCTGCAACTCTTAGATGCACTGCATGGGGCGAATGAAGGGAATCAGGCCAATGAAATGTTAATATCGGGTCTGCTGTTTGATATGCGATGGAGTCGATATTTTCTTCGAGATCTTCTTCAGGAGTCTGCCTTATGGCTAGGTTCTCCACTTGATCAATATGCGAGAGAATTCAGCGACATCATCGTGCGGTGGGAGAAGGCATACAATATGCTGCAGGTCAGCCGGATGAAGCATCGTGAGCAGTGGAAAGTACAGCTAACAGGTGTCATTAAAATGTTGGTCACGGATGAATGGCACTGGTATGAGTCGCTTCGACAGTCCATACCTCAGGCAAATTGCTTTCAACGTCAGACCGTGCCAATGATTGAACAAGAACACAGGGAGGCCTTGCTTCGTATTGTGCTGGATAGTTGCCGGGAGTTAAATGCATACCATAATACATCGATTCCGCTTGGTGAGGGCGGTAACGCTCCGCTATACGGACGAAATGGGCAACTGAATTCGCTGGAACTCGTGTCATTGCTTGCTGTGGTGGAGCAGGGAATTGAAGATCGATGGGGTACGGGAATGGGAGCTGCTCTGGCGGAGATAGCTGCTGCTTCCATGCCGGAAAGTCCCTATCAGACAGTAGGCTCACTTGTCGATTATCTTGCACAGCAATATTCGCCTGCCGGTGAGGAGGAAGCAAAATGTTGAACCAATTCTTGCTTGAACGATTCGCGGAGCAGGGACAGCATCCTGCACTGATCTGGAAGGATCGGGAGTACAGCTACCGTTGGCTACTGGAACAGGTTGAGATCATGAGTGAGTGGATTATAGCAGAAGGGCTGATTGGACAGCTCGTAACGCTGGAAGAAGACTATTCCCCTTATGCCGCGGCAGCATTGATTGCTTTGCTCGGACAAGGGTGTATCGTGCTCCCCATGGATCGGTACCTGGTTGAAGCCAAACGACAGGAATATATGAAGCTGGCACAGGTGAAATGGCGGTTGGGCGTTGAAGAAGGCAAGCTATGCATTCGCCAAACGTGTGAAACTTCTGGAGAGGTTCCTGTGTTGTTAGCTACGCTAGCACAGGAGGGTGTAGGAGGACTGGTACTCTTTTCATCCGGATCAACCGGAGTAAGTAAAGCGACTGTGCATCGTGCAGATCGGCTGTTACATCGTTATCGGCGGCAGGTTCGGCCCTTGCGAACGATTCCATTCATGATGTTTGATCATATCGGCGGTGTGAATACAATGCTGCAATCCCTGTCCAGTGGGGGATGTCTGTGTATCATTGCGGATCGATCTCCTGAAGAAGTGTGCCGGACCATTGAGAAGTTTCGTGTGCAGGCGTTACCCGTCTCCCCAACATTCATGAATCTGTTGCTGTTGGGCAGAAACGATGAAGGGTATGACCTGTCCAGTCTCGAGGTTGTATCATACGGTTCGGAAGTGATGCCTGAGTCCGTACTGGCAGCCTGGAACCGCAGATTTCCACAGATCAGGACGATACAAGCCTATGGCATGTCTGAATTGGGCATTCTGCCAACCCGTTCCAAAGAACCAGGTTCTCTGCTGTTCTCCATTCAAGATGAAGAGGTCAAGTACCGGGTGGTGGAAGGAGAATTACAGATTCGTACAGCAACAGCGATGATCGGATATCTGAATGCACCATCACCCTTTACGGAAGATGGATGGCTGTGTACCGGAGATGAAGCCGTATTGGAGCAGGGATACATTCGCATTTTGGGCCGCCGTTCGGAGATTATTAACATAGGGGGACGTAAGGTATATCCTGCTGAGGTTGAGGGTGTTCTGGAAGAGATGGAATGTATTGAAGCGGCGGTAGTTTCGGGAGAACCGAGTGGTATCACGGGTCAGAGAGTGAAAGTGACTATCCGGCTGGCTACAGAATGTACTCTTACCGATCTGCGGCGGTCCATCTGGGAATATTGTCGGGACAAGCTGCCTTCATACAAGATTCCGCAGAAAATTGTAATTACACAAGGAGAACTCGTCAGTTCGAGAATGAAGAAAATCCGTAAACCCGCTTCTTTGATGCCAGTCGCCTCGGCTGGGAAATAGGTCGCTGCCATCATTAGTATCAGGCGGTAGAGTAGTGAATCTTAACCTATCTGGAAACACAAAAGGGAACAGATAAGGTGCTGCCTCGAAAAGTTTCACCTTGCTTGAATCGCTATCGCTAACGAACCTCAAACATCGTATTGAGGGGATGATCAAGAAAAGTAAAACCTAACGAATCTCAGTAACGTTATTGCTTCAAAAATACGGCTTCTGGTCTCGAAAATCGACGTATTGGACGAAATAACGTCTCTCTGATTCGTTAGGCATTTAGCCCATGTATAATGAAGCGAATAACGTGTGCTGGGTTCGTTAGAATATGACGTATAAGATACAGAAGAGGCTGTCCTTGGTCTGATATGCTCCCCATACAGTAACAGGATTTCATTATTTCACCTGTCTACTTTATGGGGAGAATATCACCTGGAGGACAGCCTCTTTGAAGTTATTTTCCCTTGTTAGCTGTATTTATATCAGGCTTCCGCAGGTTGTTTGACCTCCATTTGCAGTAAGGAGAAGCCGTATGCTTCCAGATCGAGGGTCAGTTTATTTTGCCGGGATTCCACTTCGTTTGATGTGTACAGATTCCGCCAAACGTTACGATCTGCCAAAGGGAGTTCAAGGGTGCATGGCTCATCACCTGCATTCAGCACAAGAAGCATGCGCTCCCCCGTATGCGAATCCGATCGTTCGATGGCAAGACAAGGGTCTCCGGCTTTTGCATATACAATCTTCAGTTCCGTGCTGCGCAGCGCAGGGTGCTGTTTGCGAAGGGCAATCGAATGGGTGAAGAATTCCAGAAGTTCACGGTTCTGCTTGGTCTCATCCCATTCCATACACTTGCGGCAACCCGGATCATATCCCCCGTCAAGCCCCACTTCGTCTCCATAATAAATACATGGCACACCTGGATACGTAAGCAGCAACGTAACGGCAAGTTTCATCTTGCGCTCGTCTCCATCACACAAGGTCAGCAGTCTGGGTGTATCATGACTTCCGAGCAGATTGAAGGCGGCTTCAGTAACCGTTTGTGAATAAGCTGCAAGTAGTTTGCCGATCTCATTGGCAAATCCGAGTCCATCGAGTTTTCCGTTCACGGTGTAGTCCAATACCGAATTGGTAAACGGATAATTCATCACAGCATCGAATTGGTCTCCCTGAAGCCACATGAGCGAATCATGCCAGATCTCACCGAGTAGATACGCATCAGGTTTGATGGCTTTTACCGTCTGACGGAATTCGCGCCAGAACTGATGATCCACCTCGTTGGCCACATCGAGCCTCCATCCGTCAATGTCCATCTCCTCGATCCAGAACCGTCCGACCTCCAGCAGGTATGCCTTCACGTCAGGGTGTTCCGTGTTCAGCTTTGGCATAAGCGGTTCAAAGGCAAAGGTATCATATGTGGGTATGCCATCCTCCACACGTGGCGGCCAGTCTTTGATATAGAACCAGTCTGCGTAGGGGGAATCGGCTCCATTCTTCATGACATCGACAAAAGGAGGGAACTCTCTGCCGGAATGATTGAACACCGCATCCAGAACGACTCGTATGCCGCGCTGATGACAGGCCTCCACGAACGCCTTGAACTGTTCATTGGTTCCAAAGTGAGGATCAACCTTCATGTAATCGCCTGTATTGTATTTGTGATTCGTAGTGGCCTCGAATAGCGGACAAAAGTAGATGGCATTGATGCCCAGTTGGCTGATGTGATCCAGATGATCAAGTACACCTTGCAGATCGCCGCCGAAGAAGTTCACCGGTGTGGGTTCTCCTCCCCAGGGTTCTGCATTGCTGGGACTGATGGAGGGATCACCATTCGCATAACGTTCCGGGAAAATCTGATAAAACACGGCGTCCTTCACCCAGGCAGGGGGTTCAAAAATGTCGACCGGATTCATAAATGGAAAATCAAAAAATTCAAGTGGATGATCAGGCAGCGCCTGCTCGAATCCGCGCTCCGTCATCCAGACCGATTCCTCTCCCTGAATCAGTTGGAAGCCATAACGTAATCTGCGATAGGGAGGTGAAGTCTCGGCTTCCCAATAATCGAACATTTCATCCCGCGCAAAGATGCGCATGGGGATGTGTGTGATCGTTCGATCCCAGGCATATTTGTCCCCGGTGATCGCAATCACCGCATCCAGATCACCGCGTTTGGAACGAAGACGCAAATGCATGGTCGAGCGGTCATAAGCATAGGACCAATTGAGTTTGGGACGATGATAAATGGCTTCAAGAATCATGTGAATCACTCCTCGTTAGATGATGAAATTCAGATCATTCCGGCTATAAACGCAAAAAAGGCACAACCTCTATTGTTCACGAGGTTGTACCTTTCGGCAGCATAGCCTTTTGATTATAGTGCTATTATACGAAGTAAATCAGCAAAAGAAAACACTTTTTTTCCTTAAATTTCAAAATTGTTGTTTAGAAATCATATCCAAGATTATTGGCGTAGGCGGAAAGTTCTTTTTGATACTTCTCGATACTTTTCTTGCCGGCAGCAATTTTGGCATTGGCTTGTTTCAGGACAGCGCTGTTTACCGTTGTTTTGGAGACCGCTTTTTTGGCGAGTTGGAATCCTTCCAGCTGTGTATAGCTACCTTTAATCAGGCTGGCATGGATTTTTTTCAACTCTGCAGTTTGCGGCTTAATCAGTTTCAGCTTGGATACATATTTGGTGTAGTTAGGAATCGCAGTGTTGGTCAGTTTCAGGAACACGGACTTGCGATTGGAAGATGTAATGTAAAATCCACCTCCCAGTGCATTGAAAGCTTTCTCCTCATATACTGCTGCGAGATCCAACTGATCCAGGTAGTTCAGAAAATCTTCTTCTTCAACTGTAGGGATCGGTTCTTGTTCTGATGTGTCAACTTCAATGTATTCGTCTTCCGAATATGTAGTGGTTGAGTCATCCGCAGCAGCGGCATAAGACCCTGCAGGCGCGAACACTCCACCGAGCAAAACAAAGCTCATAATGATTGATAATACCCATGATTTCTTCACGTGTTAATATCCCCTATCTATAGATGTGATTTTATTCCAATGGATAATCTAACATAGTACGACAAGAAATTACAGGAATTGTTTTACAGTAACACTATGAGTTGAATACACATGAATGAATAATAATTCACCAGTGGTTATGGAGATGTATTAGATGAAGCTGAAAGTAAGAGGAGATTGTTACATGTTTAGATAATAAGAATAAATTTACATATATGGTTTTCGGAAAAGTGGATTGTATTGATGTATATTATATAGGTTCAGCTTATTTATATGTATCTAATGTTGTTTTAAGAAGTGATGTCATACGACAAATCGTGAGAAGTTTTTCCAAATAAAATGCTTGTATAATGGTTTCTTCTCCATTACAATACAATTGATAATGAGATTCAATATCATTTAGAAGAAAAAGGGGAGACGGGTTACATGTATAAAGTAAAGAAAAAGCTATACATTTATGCAGCACTTATTCTGATGATTTCGCTACTTGCTGGTTGCGCTTCGAGTGGAAATGCCGAGACAACGAATACGTCCAGCCAAGCTGCAAGCAGTAATGATAGCAATAATGAAAGTGATACCACTACTAGTGCGACTGAAGATCAGAGCAGAGTGATCAAACATGCCATGGGCGAAACGACAATAAAGGGAACTCCGCAAAAGATTGTTACCCTGTTTCAGGGTGCGAATGATGTAGTTGTTGCACTGGGCGTGAAACCGTCAGGCGTGGTTGAATCATGGGTTCAGCAGCCAGTCTATGAATATCTGAGAGCGGATCTGGATGGAGTTCCACAAGTAGGACAGGAATCCCAGCCCAATCTGGAAGAGATCAATAAGTTGAAACCGGACTTGATTATTGCTACGAAGATCAGACATGAAGAGATCTATGAACAATTGTCCCAGATCGCACCAACGGTAGTGACAGAGACCCTGTTTGACTGGAAAGAGACGGTGAAAATAGCTGGTGAAGCGATGAATATGGTTGAACAATCGGATAAACTGTTGTCTGATTGGGATGCCCGTGTAGCTGATTTCAAAGAAAAGATGGGTGATCGTCTGCCAATTGAAGCAACCATTACGAACTTCAGAGCCGATCAGGTTCGTATTTTCTACATGGGTTATGCAGGTAAAATTCTGAAAGAGCTTGGATTCACCAGACCCGAAGGACATGATGCAGATACATGGGGTGTAGAATTGACTTCCAAAGAGAACATTCCGGATATGAATGCGGACATGATCTTCAACTTCAATTCAGGCACCGAAACCGATGCGATTCAGAAAAATTATGATGATTGGACCAGCAGTCCGCTGTGGAAGAATCTTGATGCAGTCAAGAACAACCAACTGGTTCAGGTTGATGAAGTGGCCTGGAACATGGCAGGTGGATACACATCGGCGAACATGATGCTGGACGATCTATATAAGCAGTTCAACCTGAACTAATTAAACAGGAGCAGGACCTGCCGTGCACCAGGACATTCGTTAACGAAGTGTATGGGCAGGCAGGTCCTTTTTCATTTTACAAATGAAAGAGTGAGAATATGTTTCCCCTTTTTACGAAGGCAAGCGCCAAGACCTATGGACTGGCTGGTTTATTCATATTACTTCTACTTGCTTGCACAGCCAGTATGATTCTGGGTCGCACACATATCACATTTCAGATGGCATGGGATGCGCTGCAATTCTATGACGATAGTTCCGTTGAACATGTGGTGCTCCTCACGGAGCGATTGCCACGTACCATTATTGCTGCTGTCGTTGGTGCAAGTTTGGCTGTGGCGGGTGGACTGATGCAGGCATTAACACGTAATCCGCTGGCATCTCCAAGTGTGTTCGGGATCAATGCAGGTGCGATCTTTTTTATTGTTATTGCCATTGTTGTATTGTCCGTATCTTCGCTCACCACCATGATGTGGTTTGGTTTTGCCGGAGCTGCGGTTGCCGCGGCGATTGTGTATGCGCTGGGTTCCCTCGGTCGTGATGGCCTGACACCGATCAAAATTGTACTGGCGGGAACGGCAATCTCAGCATTGTTTGCCTCGTTCACACAGGCCATTCTCGTACTGGATGGAACCGGATTGCAGGATGTACTCTTCTGGCTTGCCGGTTCGGTTAGCGGGCGGACATTGGATATGTTATATCCCGTTCTGCCGTACATGACAGCCGCAGCGATTATCTCTCTGTTCATGGGGAGAGCCATCAATCTGCTGTTGACGGGTGACGATATCGCCAAAGGCATGGGACAGAACGTACTTCTGGTCAAGGTGCTTATGGGCGTTGTTATCGTATTGCTAGCGGGTGGGTCGGTTGCCGTAGCCGGTTCGATTGGTCTTGTCGGTCTGGTTGTTCCCCATATCATGCGTGCACTGGTGGGCAATGATTACCGGTGGCTCGTTCCTTACTCTATTGTAGGGGGAGCTATTCTGCTGCTGTCCGCAGATGTGGTGGCTAGACTGGTAATCATGCCGCAGGAAGTTCCACTCGGTGTCATGACTGCACTTATTGGCGGACCATTCTTCGTGTACATCGCCCGCAAGGGGGTGACGAAGATATGAGGAAGATGTTGACTTTCCGCAACAAAAAAGACACCATCTCGGTGCAAATGGAACGAAAATCATTGGCTGTCATTGGTATATGTTTTCTCCTGTTCCTGATAGCCGGGGTGGTTGGTACCAGTGTGGGCAGTGACTTTATCTCTCCGCTCGATGTGATCAGAACGATATTGGGTCTGAATGAAGGGGAACATGACTTCGTCGTGCTGACCCTGAGACTTCCACGAGTGTTATTATCCCTGCTTGTTGGTGCAGCGCTCGGCATGTCAGGCGCACTGCTGCAAGGCATTATCCGTAATCCGCTGGCCTCACCGGATGTCATCGGTATCACTGGCGGTGCAGCTGTTGCGGCTGTAGGTTTTGTTACGTTGCTGGGTGGAGTGGTAAGTATCAAGTTGTTGCCGCTGTTTGCCATTGTTGGTGCACTTCTGACGGCATTGATCATCTACGTACTTGCCTGGAAAAAGGGCGTTAGTCCGATCCGTTTGGTATTAATCGGTATTGGAGTGTCAGCCATTACCGGGGCCGGAACGACCTTTATGCTGATTCTGAGTCCGTTCTACACAGCAGGTCAAGCCTATATCTGGCTGACAGGAAGCGTGTACGGAGCATCGTGGACCGATGTTCGAACCATACTGCCGGTTATTGTGATTGTTGTACCGCTGGCAATCTGGTTCGCCCGCAGCCTGAATGCACAGGAGTTCGGGGATGATCTTGCCACAGGGCTAGGGGTAACTGTCCAGCGGCATCGTTCAGCGTTGTTGTTATGCAGTGTACTGCTGGCGGGAATCGCAGTTGCGGTAGCCGGAACCATTGGTTTTGTTGGTCTGATCGCTCCACATATTGCCCGGAAGCTGGTCGGCCGGATGTTTGGCAGTATGCTGATCGTTTCTGGACTGGTTGGTGCTCTGCTTGTATTTGCGGCAGATATGATTGCCCGCACGGCCTTTCTACCGCTTGACGTTCCCGCAGGGGTATTCACCGCAGGCGTAGGCGCACCATTCTTCTTATATTTGTTGTTCAAGAATCGAAATCAGTTTTGAGGAGGAGAGAGCCGTGAGTATTCTGGAAGCCAAGGAGCTTACAATCTCCTATGGAGCAGATCCTGTTATTGAAAATTTGAACCTCACCATTCCCAAGGGACAGATTACCGTCCTGATTGGCAGCAACGGCTGTGGCAAATCTACGCTGCTGCGTACGATGGCCCGGTTGCTGAAATCCAGCTCCGGTTCGGTGCTGCTGGATGGTGAAGAGATTGCGAAGCTGCCGACCAAGGAGATTTCAAGACGCATGTCCATCCTGCCACAGGGTCCAACTGCTCCGGAGGGCCTGACGGTGAATCAACTGGTTAAGCAAGGGCGTTATCCGCATCAAACGTGGCTGAAGCAATGGTCACGGGAGGATGAGCGTATGGTCAAGCTGGCACTTGAGTCCACGCATCTGACTGAACTTGCGGATCGTCCTGTAGATGCCCTGTCCGGTGGACAACGTCAGCGTGCCTGGATTGCGATGACACTCGCGCAGGGCACCGAAACGCTGCTGCTGGATGAACCAACAACCTATCTGGATCTGACACATCAGATTGATATCCTTGATCTGTTGTTTGAGCTGAATGAGCGGGAAGGACGCACGATTGTCATGGTACTTCATGATCTGAATCTGGCATGTCGCTATGCGCATCACATTGTGGCTGTTCACAACAAGTCCATCTACGCGGAAGGTAAACCGGAAGACATCGTTACGCAGGAGATGGTCCGTAAGGTCTTCCAGATGGAGTGTGAGATTGCAGTCGATCCACTGTTCGGCACACCAACATGTATCCCACATGGAAGAGGGAGGAAGCTGAATGGGGAACAGCGTTATACCTATACACAACTGGCTTGAGGATCAAAAAGTCCGTATTGATTACTTCAATAATCATTAAACCATCCACACGAACTCCAGTTCATGAGCATGCAGATAACAAATTAGGCAAGCTGATGGTAAAACCATGTCCAATGCTTGCCCGGTTTGTTGTGCCTATTATTCAATAAAAGCATATCTGCACCTAATCAAACCCACATCAAAATAAATCTTATTTTTCCTTAAAAGTTTATTATTGACAATATAACTCGAATTGCCATAAAATAGATTTTGTGTGATAGTGATAATCATTATCAATATTCAATAACAATAAAAATTGATGTAAGTATGAGCAATATAAGTTTAATTCAACGGAGGGGGCAGAACAGATCTGAAGAAGCGCAGCGTGCGCCTTTATCCCCGGATTTTCCCTTGAGAAAAGGAAATCAAAAAAATCTGGGGATAACAGCGATCGGAAGATGGTTCTGACCACGCAGTGGTTTCGTGGAAAAACAGTATTCAACTTATATGGGAGCAAGTACTTTCATTCGATCGAGGAGGATTTCAGTGTTTCCGAAAGGGATTCATAATCTGCAAAACCGACTCATTATAAGCAAAGCGAGAGAAATGGGCATCACGTGTGAGCCACTTCTTGAGGGATGCGAGGATTTTCTGAAGCTGGCAGTAGGGAACGAGCAGATCATCATTAACAAAACCAGATCTCATCGTCTGCCGTTAATCGCTGGATTGCTCGCGAAGAACAAGCAGGCATGTAATAGGTTGTTGCATGAACAGGGTATGCCTGTACCGTCATTTATCGTAATCCCGGAGATGGGAAGCGAAGCAACGGATTTTCTGCAAAGGCATGGCTCCATTGTCGTGAAACCGTTGGATGCAAGCAGCAGCATGGGCGTGACGCTGGATGTGCGTACCCAAGATGAACTGGAGGCAGCTATCCATCTTGCGAGTGTCCACGGCAGCAGCATTATGTTGCAGCAATATGTGACCGGAATTGATTACAGAGTGCTGATCATTAACGGTGAAGTGGCGGCTGTGAATGAGTATCGACCTGTCTATGTCGAGGGAGACGGAACTTCAACCGTTCGAGCGTTAATTGAGCAGTTGAATCAGGAACGAATCGAGATGACGTTCATTGGCGAGTATGAAGCTTTTCCCCAGGTGGATGCGGAGGCTGAACGTCTCTTGGAGGTGTTGCGTGCACAAGGGATAACACTGGACGAAGTACCTGCCGCTGGTAAAGAAATCGAGCTGTATGATCTTCGTAACTCTGCCGCCGGAAAAATCAGTGAATTCTACAAGGATTGTACCGGGATCATTCATCCCGAGAATGCGCGAATGATCATTGAGGCGGCAAAGACTCTTCAGATCGATGTAGCAGGTGTCGATGTTCGATGTCGAGATATCCGCACGCCGATCTCCAGAGAAGAGGGGGGCATTCTGGAAGTGAACGCCTTGCCAGATCTGACACACCACGTCTTCCCCCATGGGGGAACAACTCGTGATGTGGTTCGGTTATACCTGGAATACTTGTGTCAGGAACAACTTGAATATAAGTCATGCAACTTATAACAACGTATAGATGACAATATATAAGGGGTATTAGATGACGAATACTCTTATTTATAATTCGGACCTTACCTGATTTTGAATCAAATTCCATGTCATATGCAAAATGCAGAACAAGAAATCACAGGCAGCAGTTAAGCCTGAATCGATGATAAGGAGCGTTAAAGGGCTATGTCAGTAGAAGTGCAGACGGAATATCTGAAGATGCAAAATGAGAAGGAATCCAATGCAAGATCGTACCCCAGACATTTCCCGCTTGTCATTAGCAAGGCCCAGGGGGTGAAGATTACCGATACGGAAGGCCGTGTATTCTTCGATTGCCTGGCAGGTGCAGGAACATTGGCGCTGGGGCATAACCATGACACGGTAATCAATGCCATTCGCGATGTCCTGGATCAGCAGATTCCGCTACATACCCTGGATTTGGCAACGCCGTTGAAGCTTTCATATATGCAAGAATTGTTCTCCATTCTTCCAGCAGAGATGCGAGATAAAGCCAAAATCCAGTTCTGTGGTCCAACTGGAGCGGATGCTGTAGAAGCAGCCATTAAGCTGGTCAAACATGCAACAGGTGGTAAATCCATTCTCGCCTTTCAGGGCGGTTATCACGGTTCGACCCAAGCAACCATGTCGATGAGTGGCAACCTGAGCAAGAAACAGCATCTGCAAAGCCTGCTGCCAGATGTACATTTCCTGCCGTTTCCTTATGAATACCGCTGCCCATTTGGTGTTGGTGAGGGCATGACGGCCCGGTTAAGTGCACAGTATATCGAGAACTTGCTCGATGATTGCGAGAGCGGTATTGCTGCACCATGCGGAGTCATTGTGGAGACGGTGCAGGGCGAAGGCGGAGCGATTCCGGCAGACATTGAATGGCTGAAGGAGTTGCGCCGAATCACAGCAGAGCGAAGCATTCCGCTCATTATCGACGAAGTGCAGACAGGCATCGGACGCACAGGCCGTATGTTTTCATTTGAACATGCCGGAATTGTACCCGATGTAATTATCTGCTCCAAAGCGGTTGGCGGAAGTCTGCCCATGTCTGTCGTCATCTATAAGGAAGAGCTGGACCAATGGCAGCCTGGTGCACACACAGGAACGTTCCGTGGCAATCAGCTGGCCATGGCTGCGGGACTTGCGACACTTCGCTATATTCGGGAACAGAATGTTCTGCACAACGTGCAGCTACGCAGTGAGCAGTTCATGAGTCAACTGAATGCATTGAGAGAGCGATATGAAGAGATTGGTGATGTGCGTGGAAGAGGATTGATGATTGGCGTTGAGGTGGTTGATCCGGCAGGACGCAAGGATCGTTTGGGACACTATCTCCCTAATGGTACGCTGGCAGAGTCAATTCAACGTGAATGTTTCAAGAATGGATTAATTGTGGAACTGGGCGGGCGTCATTCAGCGGTTGTTCGTTTCCTGCCGCCGCTGAATATTACGGAGCAAGAATCGAGCGCGATCCTTGCGATCTTTGAGAAATCAGTAGCTTCAGCAATTGCCTTAGCAACGGCTGCATGCTGAAGCTGTCCCTGATGAAGAGGCATGCCGTATTACTCGCGATTCTGCTCGGTGCTTTTTCGCTGGTACTGACCAACAGTGCCTTTAACCTGCTGCTGCCTTATTTTGTGCAATATTATCAGATCTCTACGACAGCAGGCGGATGGATCATCGCCCTCTACATGCTGGCCATGACGTTAACGATGCCGCTGGCTTCCCTGATCGTAGACCGACTGGGCCGGAAGCAGACGTATATGCTGGGTATCACCATCTATGGCGTGTTCTCAGTGACAGGTGCACTGTTTTATCACTCGATTGAGGTACTGTTGCTTGTGCGTTTCATGCATGGGGTTGCCGCCGGGCTGATGATTCCGTTATCGCTGGTGTTGTTGTTTGATGTATATGGACCGGAGGTAAGGGGACGAATTACAGGAGCGTGGGGGTTGCTGCTTATGCTGGCTCCTGCGGCTGGGCCAACGCTGGGTGGCTTCATCATTCAGTATGGACGGCTTGAAATGCTGTTCTGGCTGAATGTGCCGCTGGCTGTATTTTCGTTCATCGGGTGCGGTCGAGTCATTCAGACTTATATTCCCGCCCGTAGGAAACGATGGCATCCAACCAGTATCATGCTGCTGATCTGTTCGGTAGGTGCCCTTAGTCTGGGCGTACAGTTGTATGCGAGTCCTGTCGCAGCGGTATGGGTACCTTGGCTGCTGATTGCGCTCGGTGTGGTGTTACTTATTCGTTTTGTCCAGACCGAGAACGGTCGCAAGGAACCACTGATACGTTACCAGTTGCTGCGGCGTAATGCGGTCTTTCCGCTGACCGTGCTGATCTCGACCATTCAGGATTGTGTCATGTTTGGCGTGATCTTTGCATTGCCATTATTGTTCCAGGATGTCTTCCACCTGTCGCCGGCCTTGTCCGGTGCGCTGTTCATACCCTTGTCGATCTGCACAAGTCTGTTCATGTGGATCGGAGGCAGTCTGCTGGATCGCGGTCGATCCATGCATTTTATCGCATGGGGCACGTTGCTGGTATCGATATCAATCTTGTCGTTTGCCGTTCTGCCCATGGGAGCATCGATCTGGATCATCGGCATGCTCATGGCGTGCCGTGGAGTTGGCGTTGGTCTGTCAGGCATGAGTATCTCTGCGATTGGTCTGCAAGCATTACCGGACGAAGACATGCACGAAGGGTCGGTGTTATCAACCACGATTGAGCGGCTGGCTTCTTCGTTTGCGGTGATGGGTATGACCCTGTACTACGATATGCGCTGGCAATGGCTAGCCGGGGCAGGAACGTCTATGGAGATGGCAAAATGGGAAGCGCTCAAAGAGATCTGTATCGGCCTTGGTTGCGCCATACTGCTTACACTTCCCCTGGTCTTACTTATAACCCGAAAGAAGGTTGGCATCATTGTTCGAGATGGAAAACAAGCTCCGGTCTGAGGCAGAGCAGCAGGCCCATGAACATTCGTGCAAGCTGCTGCTGAACTGTTACATTCGTGAGCTTGCGTTAGAGAAGGCAAACGATATTCGAATCAATCCGAATACGCTGACGTACGCGGTTGCTTTTCAAGCCAGCGGGGTGACGGTGACAGGAGAACTATCCTATTACTCTGCGATGGGGGAGCATGAATACCACAGCATGGAATCTGGCGGGGAAACGGTGCATTATCGCGATCTGGTTCGCTGGATCACATCTGAGCTAATTGGAGATGGGGAACAGGGAGCAAGTTCGGACCAACATGGAATGTTGAAGAGTGCAGTGGAAATGAAGAGTTCACTTGAGTTGGAGAATGTACATCCATTGGTTGAGAATACGAATCGTGTCGAGGTGGCGTATGCCAGAGATTTTGTACAAAAGGTAGATAACAGTGTAGGTAACCTCACGTTGTATATCGAACAAGCGGCCGGTCTCGACATCCACGACTATCGGACATCGGAACAGTCACTGTTGTATGGTCATCCGTTCCATCCGTTTCCGAAGAACTCCAAAGGCTTCAGCGAGCAGGATGTTCGGAAGTACAGTCCGGAGCTACGCACATCGTTTCAGCTCTGTTATATCGCGGTGAGGCAGGACGTCTACGTGCAGGAATGGGTGGATGACGAGGCGGTAATGGATTTGCAAGAACTCCTGCGGAGCCATGTGCAGCCGATTTTAAAAGAGCAGAGTGAAATGTATGGGCTGCTGCCTGTCCATCCATGGCAATACGAATACATATCACGGTTGACCGAGATACAGCATTATTTTCGAGATGGAAAATTAATTCTGCTTGGCAGTGCGGGGCCTATTGTCTATCCAACCTCTTCGGTCCGTACGGTCTATGTTCCGGCATGGAACTGTAATATCAAGCTGTCACTGAACATGCAGATTACCAACATGATTCGCACCAATAGTGCTGAGCAGATGCGCAGGACACTGGATGCTTCCAGATACGTCAGGCAGCATGACTGCTTCGGTGGTGAGCCGAATACCCATATCGCGTATGAAACAGGTGTAGCGACTTGTGCTTTTGAAGATGAAGAGTTAACGAGTCTGTTTACGATAGCTTATCGACCCATTGAGTTTGACCCTGTCAATACGTATGTCTTATCCAGTCTGGTTGAGGCACCACTTCCGGGGAGGCGTTCCAGGTTGATGACGATGCTCGGTGGTGGTCTTATCAATGCTGAGCGTTGGTTGGATCATTATCTGCAATGTTCTCTGCTTCCGATTGTACGGGCGGCGGATGAGAAAGGCATTCATTTTGAAGCGCATCTGCAGAATACCCTTGTGACCTTGAAGGATGGGTTGCCTGTGGAATTTATCGTCCGCGATCTGGAAGGGGTCAGTGTGGATGAGGAACTTATCCGTGAGCAGGATCGTGCTTCGTCCGATTTATTATTTTATTCGCGAGAGAACGCCTGGGCGAGGACATCGTACTACTTTATCGTCAATCATCTGGGGTCTCTGATTCATGCGATGGCGCGAGATGTGAACGTCCCAGAGGAGCATTTCTGGATACAGGTACGTGAGGTACTTGTGGAGGAACTGGAACGAACGGGCAATGCGTATGTGCGACATCTGCTGACAACGGAAGCATTCCTGGCCAAGCAAAATTTGGTGAGTTGTCTAAGGGGTATCAGCCAGACTCCGGTTTATGTGCCGGTGAGCAATCCAATGAAACGAATAGGGAGTGAAGTACGTGGGAGTTGTGGGATACAGGGCTGAAGCAGGCGCTAGGACAGAAGCAGTCTACGTGGGTGTACAGGAACGAATCATGCGACAGACATTGGAGGCCATGTGGTTCGAAGGTATCTTGGACAGTGATGTACGTGGGAGTGAATGGCGAACCAGTGGCCTTACATCTTCTGGCGATTCTGTAGGGTACACGTGTGAAGCGGAGCGGAAGTTTTCATTTGGCCGGGTGAAGGTGAAGAAGGGTTCGATTCAAAGGGAAGGTGTGCCATGCACCGATCTGGATCTGTTTTTGGAGGAAATCGTGCTGAATTCATTGAAGGGTGCAAATGTGACGGCTTTTATTCAGGAGCTGCTCGAAACGATGGCAAAGGACAGCCAGTGCCAGGCGATATTGCCTTTAAACATTCCGCTAGAAGATCGGCATTATGATGCGCTCGAAAGTCACATGACCGACGGTCATCTGTACCATCCGAGTTATAAGTCGAGGTTGGGATTTTCTTTGAAAGACAATAAGGCCTATGGTCCTGAGTTTAACACGGAGGTTGCATTAGTCTGGGTTGCTGTGAAAAAAGAATTGGCTCAGACCGCTGTATCCACGGGGTTTACCTCTGAAGGATTGGTAAGGCAGCATCTGACTGCGGAGGACGTAGAGCGATTTCAAGAGGTTCTGGAGGGTGACGGGAAGACAGGTTCTGACGCGGATGATCGATATGTATTCATTCCTGTTCATCCATGGCAGTGGGAGCATCAGTTGGAATCGGTATATGCCCGTCAACTGATGGATGGAGATATGGTGTATCTCGGTCCATCGTCTTCGCCCTATCGTGCGCAGCAGTCGATCCGTTCACTGTCGAACCGGATTAATCCGGAAGCCCCTTACATCAAGCTGTCCCTCAGCATTACCAACACGTCGAGCACACGTATACTGGCACAGCATACAACCCAGAACGCTCCGTTAATCAGCGATTGGCTGGATAATCTCGTTCGTGAAGATGAGCTGTTGCAGCGGGCGCAGTTTGTTATTTTAAAAGAAATCATGGGACTGTCGTTCCGTTATGAGCAGTTGCCTGCAACGCAGTATGGGCGGGCCTACGGTACACTCGGAGCCATCTGGCGGGAGAATGTATCGGTTCACCTGAAGCAGGGTGAGACGGCTTGGCCGCTGAACGCGCTGATGTTGGTACAGCCGGATGGTGTTCCATTTATCCAGGATGCTGTAGAACGACATGGCGTGGAGAAGTGGAGCGAGGCCCTTGTTCGCACGGTTACACTGCCGATTATCCATCTGCTCTACGCTCATGGGATTGCGCTGGAGTCTCATGCTCAGAATATCATTTTGGTACTGGAAGATGATCTGCCGAAACGAATCATAATCAAGGATCTGCATGATGGTGTTCGCTACGTACCGGATCAACTGTCACACCCGCAACAGGCACCGAAGCTGAACCCCGAGCCGGAAACTCATCGCAAGTTCAATCGGTACTCCTTCATCTATGCGGGAGATGTGTCGGAAGTCCGTGACTATACGTATGACGCTTTCTTTTTTATCTGCATGACGGATATTGCGTTGGCCTTTGAGAAGTTTGGATTGTCAGAGCAGTCATTCTGGCAACTGTGCGCAGGTGTAATTGTGGATTATCAGAAGCAGCACCCGGAATACGCAGAGCGGTTCGTTGCCTTTGACCTTTTTGCCGAAGATGCACTGATCGAAGAGATGACCAAGCGCCGTCTGTATGGGGATGGGGAGTTGTATTTCCGTAAGGCGAGCAATCCACTCAAGGTATCGAAGGATGCACTGGAATCACAGGGAACACCCGAATTAAAGGGAATCGTCGAATGAGGATTAACACGCTGAGGGAAAAGATTGCACGGAAACAGCCAGTCTATGGCCTTTTTGTATCCATACCACACCCGGTCATCATTGAGATGATCGGGCATGCGGAATATGATTTTATCATTATTGATCTGGAACATGCCACAACATCCATGGAGTCGGTGGAAGAGCTGATCCGGGCGGCGGAACTGGTCGGCCTAACTCCGTTGGTGCGTATCTCGAAGGTGGAGCGAGCGGAGATTCTTAAAGTGCTGGACTGTGGTGCACAGGGCATCGTTATTCCTCATGTCGAGCAACTGGAGCAGGTGGAAGAAGCGGTTCGATACGCCTACTATCATCCGGTCGGAATGCGGAGTCTGAATAGTGGTCGTCCTGGTGTATTCGGAAAATATCCGCTCACGGGATACATTGGGGAAGCGAACGAACAAGTGATGATTGTCACCATGATTGAAAGTGCAGAGGGCGTTCGGCAAAGTGCACAGATTCTGTCTCATCCTCAGGTGAGTTTTGTATTGGAAGGGGCGGCGGATCTGTCGCAATCCCTCGGCGTGCCATGGCAGACCGAGCACCCGGATGTGAGACGTGCGCTGGATGAATTGCATGCTACCGCGCAGGAGTGCGAAGTACCTTATGCTACGGTCACGAGAGGCGTGGAAGACATGGCGCTCTGGGCTGAGCGGGGAGTACATATATACGTGCTGGGTGATGATCGGAATACGGCTTTTCGGGCATATGCCCAAAAACGGAATGACTACAGGAATGCGGGTGGGCAGATATGAAACCAAGTGTATGGCAGGCGATCGATGAACTTCAACGAGGGATGGAAGACCCAGTATGTGCGTATATCTATGATCTGGCGGGCATTCAGGAACAGGTACGTCAGATGCTGGGCAGCATGCCTGGAAACACACAGTTGTTCTACGCGATCAAGGCGAATCCAGATACACGCATCATTGAGGCGTTGCTTCCATTAGTAAAGGGTTTTGAAGTGGCTTCCATTGGAGAGTTGCTCAAAGTTAGAGCCGTAAGTCGAGAGGTTCCAATTCTGTTTGGAGGTCCGGGTAAAAAGGAGAGCGAGCTGCGGTTAGCAATCGAGAATAACGTGAGTTATATCCATGTGGAGAGTCTGCTGGAGCTGCGGCGCATCATTGCGATTGCGAAAGAGCGAGCGATGGATCAAGAGCAAGAGCAAGAGCATGTGCAGGGGAGCAGGCAGAAGCAAGAATGGGAGCAGGCGTACGAGGGCAAGCACATGCGAGGGCAGGGGCAGGTACAAGAGGACAAGCATGAGCATAACCATGAGCATTACGACGGTCAAGCTCAGGAAGTACGCATTCTGCTCCGAATTAATCTGCGAAGCAGTACGTTACCCCGGACGAAGATTGTCATGGGCGGTGGGCCAAGTCCTTTTGGAATCGACGAAGAGGCGGTGGAAGAAGCGATCGAGCTCATTCGTGTGGAAGGCGCGGGTGTGATTCGGTTGAGCGGGTTCCATTTTCACTCTTTGTCCAACAATATGGATGCCAGGCTGCACGCCGAGATGATTGAGCTGTATTTGCAAAAGGTAGAGCAGTGGCAGCACAAGTATGATCTACCTGTCGAATTAGTGAATGCTGGAGGTGGATTCGGGGTGACGTATGATGGAAGTCCCGGATTCGACTGGCCATTATTCACTTCCCTTCTGGAGCAAAGTGAACGGAGACAGCGCCTTGCTTCACGTGGAGGCGAGTTATATTTCGAATCGGGCCGACTATTGGTGGCAGACCACGGGTATTACGCAGCAGAGGTTACGGATATCAAAACTTCTCATGATCAGCATTTTGCCGTGTTAAGGGGAGGTACGCACCATCATCGTCTGCCTGCTTCATGGGGGCACAACCATCCGTTTCAGATTATGACGACGGAGCGCTGGAAGCATTCGTTTGCCCGTCCAGAGGTAAGGGATGCTCGAGTCCATATCGTAGGTGAGCTGTGTACACCCAAGGATCGCATGCATTCTGATGCGGAGGTAGCACTGCTGCGGGTGGGAGACATTGTTTTGTTTGAAAAGTCTGGAGCTTATTGCTGGACCATCTCGCATCATGATTTTCTGGGGCATCCGCACCCGGCATTCCATTATCTAACGGAGGACAATAATCATGTCAACACTGATGAAGCGTTCCAGTCTGCAAGCCGCTGAACGCCGGATTATGGCGGATCTGATGAATTCATTTTTGGCCGAGCAATTACTCCCACTGGAGGATCACCCATTCATTGATTTTGCCACAGCACCTGCACCGTTCAGACGATTGTATAAGGAATATGACGGCGAGGAGCAGAGACAGAATGATGCTTCTAACATCAGATTGCATACGCAAGGTGTACTGTGTCTGATTGAAACAGGAGTAAGACAGGGGATTCAATGGGTTCAGGGTTCACCGATCTACGAAGAGAATCCAGATGGAAGCTGGATTCTCCTTGATTCTCCGGCAGAGGTTGGACGTGCGGTGTTACAGAGGGCTTTGTCAGATGAGGAATATAGGCAGCCCGGAGTGACGGAATTCCTGACTAGTCTGGATATTGCTGTAGAGCAGTATGCTCTGGGCTGGGAACAAGTCCAGTACCTGTCCGCCAACGTTCCGGTGTCTGCTTATGAGTGGTTTATCAAAGGTGAACGTGTTGCTGCATTGCGGGATCGTCCATTTCACCCATCGTCCAAAGCCAAGGTGGGATTCAACGCAGAAGATGTAACACGGTATGCAGCAGAATTCGGGAAGGCGATTTCGCTGCGCTGGGTGGCTATACGGTTGGATAGCATGCAGCAAGGTTGTAAAGAGGGGTTGTCCATTTTGAACGTGTTAGACGATGTTCAGCGCGGGATGGTGGAAGCTGAGTTTGACCGAAAAGGAATCACCTTGGGCGAATATCTGCCGATGCCTGTTCATCCGTGGCAATTGCAACATGTGATTCTGCCTCGCTTCACGGGAGAGATCAAAGCAGCAAGTATCATTGTATTGGATGTAGAAGTGGGCGACGTACAGGCCACATCCTCTCTGCGCTCGATGGCTCCGTCAACCGAATCTAATCTGATGCTGAAGCTACCGGTTAGTGTGCTGTCTCTGGGTGCTGCTCGTTATCTTCCGGTAGTCAAATTGCTGAATGGTCTTGCTGGAGAACAGATGTTAAGACAGGCCGTGGCTTGTGACGAGACATTGAAGGACAAGGTATATATGTGCGAAGAGCAGAATTGGTGGGGGTTCATGCCCGAATCCATGGGATTGTTCGACGATCATCCCCGGCATCTGGCTGCACAGATTCGTGTGTATCCCGCTGAATTGCTGGGTGAAGCCTACAAAGTCATCCCTATGGCAGCACTGGGTGTGAATTTGGATGGACTTCATCTGTTAACGGAGATTCTGGGGGATAACCTTAGCAGCGATGGTGTTCTCTACTTCTATACAAGCATAGCTACGACGTTCTATGATATCGTGATGCGTCTGTTCAAGGTGGGCGTTGTACCTGAGATGCATGGTCAGAACTGCTGTCTGGTGTTAAAGGATAATCAGGTAAAGGGTCTCTTGTTCCGCGACCATGATTCCGTGCGTCTGCATCAGCCTTATCTGGATCAGCATGGTATTGCAGACCCTGTCTATCATATTCGCCCGGGATACTCGAACAGCCTGTATAACGAGACGATCCAGAAGCTGATCTTTTATGTTCAGTCGCTCGGGACGCAGGTGAATCTGGCTGCGATCATGGAGGCACTGAGCGAGGTGTATCACATCCCGGAAATGAAGTTGTGGGAGATCACGGAGCAGGCTTGGAAGGAAGCGCTGGCACAGGTGCAGCTTCCCGAGGGTGACCGGGTCGCGCTTGCTCATGCGGTATTCGAGAGCAAGGCGTGGCCCGTGAAGTTGGTTGTCCGTCCGCTGCTTGAAGCGGATGGGGTGCCTGGCGCGATGCCATCGGGCAAAGGCATAGGGTGGAACCCTTTTTACAAGGGATAGATCTGGAACAGAGAGGGTGACCCGGTTGACGGGTTGCCTTTTTGGCTTGTTGTCATTGGAAGTTGAAATACTTGGCGTGGAATAATACGTTCATCAATCTGGCTAAAAAATCTTGTGAAATGGAGTTACAGGAGAGAGACTGATGGTATAATCAGGTTATGTGTTATAGTCATACTTGTGTATTTCCGAAAAGGTTTTCGTAAAAATCAATATCAACTGTTGTAACCGCAATCATAATTTACTTCAAGAAAGTGAGAATCTACGATGAATCAGAAGAGGCTTTTTAATGATGGATGGCAATTTGCAAAAAGTAAGCTGGACGTTACGGAGCCTGTGGGTCTGGTGTATGAACCTGTGGAGCTTCCCCATGATTGGCTAATATATAATACGCTCGAACTGTACGAGGACAGCATTGGATGGTACCGCAAGACGTTCCATTACACGAAGGATGAGCAGCAGCTATTACTCTGTTTTGATGGCGTATACATGGATTCTTCGGTGTATGTGAACGGGCAGCTGGTTGGGGAGTGGAAGTATGGCTATTCCGCGTTTGAACATGAGATCACGAATGCACTGGTGGAAGGCGAAAATGAGATTGTGGTCAAAGTGGTGCATCAGAGCCCGAACAGCAGATGGTATTCCGGGGCCGGAATCTATCGCAACGTGTGGCTGAAGACAAGGGACCGCAACCATATTGTGACGGATGGAACGTATGTATCGATTCAGAAGCAGCCGGATGGCTGGCAGGTGGAAGTGGATACGGAGCTGAACCTGGAGCAGAATCAGCAGTCAGAGCTGGTGCATACGATCCGGTATGAAGGTCAAGTGGTGGCATCCAGCCAAGCGAATGTTACGGCTTCAGTGGGTGAGAACGCGGTTGTATGGACAGATAGCCAACAGATCATTGTTGTGAATCCTAACCTGTGGAGCCCGGATGTGCCACATCTATATGAGCTGGTCACCGAACTGAGACTGATCTCGGAAGATCAGAGCAAGAAGATCATTGAGACTGTATCCCAACGTATTGGATTCAAGGACGTTAAGCTTGATCCGAGCGAAGGTTTCTATCTGAATGGGGTCCACACGAAGATGAATGGTGTGTGTGAACATCATGATCTCGGGGCATTGGGGGCTGCTTTTAACCTGACGGCACTGCGTAGAAGATTCGTTTTGTTGAAAGAGATGGGTGTCAACGCCATCCGCACCGCGCATAATATGCCGGCCAAAGAATTCATGGAACTCGCGGATGAGATGGGCATGCTGATTGTGTCCGAAGCATTCGATATGTGGGAACGGGCTAAGACACCGTATGACTATGCGAGGTTCTTCCCGGAATGGGCACATACAGACGTGAAGAGCTGGGTGAAACGCGACCGCAACCATGTCAGTCTGATCATGTGGAGTATCGGGAACGAAATCTATGATACCCATGCAGATGAGCGCGGACAGGAAGTGACTCGGATGCTGATGGATTATGTACTGGAATTTGATCCAAAAGGCAATGCGGGCGTGACCATCGGTTCGAACTATATGCCATGGGAAAATGCACAAAAATGTGCGGATATCGTGAAGCTGGCAGGCTACAACTACGCGGAAAAATATTATGATCAGCATCATGCAGAACATCCGGACTGGATTATCTATGGCAGTGAGACTTCATCAGTGGTGCAAAGTCGTGGCATCTATCACTTCCCGTTCGAACAGTCGATTCTGGCCGATGATGACGAGCAGTGCTCGGCGCTTGGGAACAGCACGACAAGCTGGGGCGCAAAGTCGGCTGAATATTGCATTCTGGCTGAGCGGGATCGTCCGTATTCATTGGGGCAGTTCCTGTGGACCGGATTCGACTATATTGGTGAACCGACACCGTATCATACGAAGAATTCGTATTTTGGACAGCTGGACACGGCAACGTTCCCGAAAGACGCTTATTATATCTACCAGGCGGCATGGACGGATTATAAGAAAAATCCGATGGTTCACCTGTTCCCTTATTGGGATTTCAACCCGGGTCAGATCATTGATGTACGTGTGTGCAGCAACGCACCGAAGATTGAGCTGCAACTCAACGGTAAGACGATTGGCACCTACGACATCGATCACGCCCATGGAACACAGCTATCCGGCTGGTGGAAAGTCCCTTATGAAGAGGGTGAGCTGAAGGCGATCGCGTATGATGAGAATGGTGTTGTGATTGCCACGGATGTACAGCGTTCCTTTACGGATGCGAAGAAGGTTCGTCTGCAAGCGGACCGGGAGCAGTTACAGGCGAGTGGTACTGATCTCATTTTCGTGGAAATTACGGTGGAAGACGAAGCGGGTCATCCGGTACACAATGCCAATAACCGCGTCCAGGTTCAGGTGTCCGGTGCAGGGCGATTACTGGGTCTGGATAATGGAGACAGCACGGACTATGATCCATACAAAGGGCTCAGCAGAAGGTTGTTTAGCGGCAAACTGATGGCCATTATCGGGGCAACGGATGAGGCTGGAACGGTACGGATCGAAGTATCTTCGGAAGGGTTGGAAGGTGCCGCAGCTGAGTATGAAGTGCAGGTTGTGGGTGCGACGGATGTCGATAGTGATATAAAAGAAGTGCATTCCGTCTTCATGGTCAATGAAGAACGTCCGGTGCTGACAGGTAACGCTCAGGAGATTCCTTTGCGGAAAATCGAGATCATCAGCGAATCAGGACAGTTGCTCGATCCGTCCAACCCGGAGCTGGTCGTAACCGTCAAGCTGTATCCGGAGAATACGTCTTATCGGGACATCGAGTGGGCTGCTGTGAATGATGGCGGCATCGAATCCAACATTGCCAAGGTGGAAGTCATTCCTGCGGGAAAGAATGGCAATGGAGAGAATCAACATACGGTGAGAGTATCAGCGATTGGTGACGGGGCGTTCCGACTTCGCGCTACCAGTACAAATGGTACGGACAAAACAAAACTCATCTCCCAGTTGGAATTCAAAGCAGATGGTCTTGGCACTGCCTACAAAGATCCATATGGCTTCATCACAGGCGGATTATATGATTACACCAAAGGCGAGGTTGGCAACGGGAATGAACGCGGGGTAGCCACAAGTCGGGACGGGGAGACACATGTTGGCTTCCGCAATATCGACTTTGGACCCTATGGTTCCGATACGATCACCATTCCGATCTTTGCCTTGTCGAGTGAAGAGTACTTCATTCAGATCTGGGAAGGCATGCCGGATGAAGAAGGCAGCACGATGATTGCGGATGTGGTGTATGACAAGGAATCCAAGTGGAATGTGTACCAGGAAGAGACGTATAAGCTGTCCAAACGCTTGAGCGGGATTACGTCGATCTGTTTTGTATTGAAGCAGAAGATTCATATTAAAGGGTTCTCGTTTGAACGCCAGAGTCGTGCTTTTGAACAGAATGCGGCGGCATCCTGTGACCATCTCTATGGAGATACGTTCAACATTGAAGCTGATCGAGTAGAAGGCATCGGGAACAATGTGTCGCTGGAGTTTGAAAATATGGACTTTACGAGTGAAGGCACGTCGAAGCTCGTCATTCATGGCCATTCACCGATTGATATCAATACGATTCATATCCGCTTCGCAGGTGCGGACGGACAGAGCAACCAACTGGTTGAGTTCACACAATCCGAAGGATATGAAGAGCGGGTGTTTGAGCTTGAACGCGTGACAGGTATGCAGAAGGTAATCTTTATCTTCTTGCCGGGAAGTCAGTTTGACTTCGACTGGTTCCGGTTCGAGAAGTAGAGTAGCCGATCAATCCTCTTCAAGTAACCGATGTTCTGTTTGAACATGGAGTTACTTGAGGGGGATTTTTTTTATAGTCATTACGAGCCGGAATGAAGAAGGCTGGGTACTCATGCTATTTTAGAGACAGAACAGACAGAACATAAAGAGAGAACATAACCAATACAATGCTTTTAACGTTGTACATATGAGGTGATCCAATGAGAAAGTGCCTACTCACTCTATGTATATGGATTGGGTTGTTAACAGGTTGTAATCCAATTCATCAGCAGACCATTGATTCCGGGGAAGTCATGACTTCTTTTCCTGACATTATCGAACCACATAACCTGAACAAGCAGAGCAGAGCGGAGATGTGGTTGTACTCATGAACGGCATGCGAAACGGCGACAAGTGGAGGACATTCCTGAAGCACGTGAGTAAAGAGCAACCGGGTCAAGTCCGGGTAACCCAGTACACGATTGAAGGTGGGCCCGTGATCCACGAACTGGTATATGACGGCAAGGTGATTCAAACCACATATGATGATTCAAGAGATATGTATGGCTCAGGGCAGGGTGAAACTACGAATACGTGTAAAGGCATCGGTACGATCAAAAGTGAACAGGGGCGTACGTTCCATGTGTTAACCGATTGCGAAAAGGAAAATATCTTCTCTATTCCGAAGTAATCTTCGATTCTTTCCTCATATAAATAGGTTTATAGAAAGTAGATTGAATCGTCATATTATGGAAGGAGATCAATGAGGTGAATTACGTGTTATCGACATCCATCGCTTCAACAAACAATCAGGTACCAGCCCTCGCACAGGGACAAGCAGTAGTATTGCAGGATGATTGGATTCTTCGCATTATTGAGTCATTGATGTGGGTGCTGTTCGCCATGTTCATTCTGCAATGTCTAATCTGGATTCGGAATTACTTAAGCAAAGGTACATACTCGGACGAAGAAGTGGAGCAGGCGGACCCTCTGTTTCTGGCTTATTTACGTAGTAAGGGACGATTGAAGTTAAGGGATACTCAGGCGTCGCTGTTTCAGTTAACCCGTTCTCGGGTGTTATCCCTGCGCATCGTGCAAGCCAAAAAGAGATATCGGGACGACAAATATGGGCCAAATACCACACTGGAGTATCGTAGTGAGCAGCCTGATGCTGCGATAAATGCAGACGAACGCGTACTGTTGCAATGGATGCTGAAAGAGTATAGCTTCGGTCAACAGCGATTCCGGCTGGATGCGCTGGCAGGACCAAGCTCGCAGCAAAGTTCACAGTCCGAAGAGATGCAGCATTATCGTCGTAAGGAAAAAGTAATAGGGCAGGGATTGGAGGCATGGAAGAATAGCGTTCTTGAGACACGGCTGGATTGGAACAGTCTGATCCGAACGCCGCTTCTGCTCCGACTGCTTGTGATGCTCGTATTTCCTGTATTGTTTATCCTGACCTGCGCATTGTGCTTCACCAATGGGGCTGGGATTCAGGAGGGTATCGCTCTTGCTATTACGTTGGTGCTCTGGTTGTTGGCTGTAAAACGAATTCGTGTGCGCTGGCCTTATCAGCTGGCTAGTGTAGGATTGCTGGTCACAATAACACTGTCCGCTACGGGGGAATCAGCCGAGATCAGTCTGTTCATTGGCGTAATTATTTTGTCGCTGTTACTGCGTCTAATCCTGCCTGTTCGCGTAGTGGGTTCCTCTGCACGGGATTGGGCTGTCTCCATGCGCCGCTGGCGTAGACGCTATAAGAAAGGAGTTCCAGTAGATCGTCTGGATGATTCCGCGGAGAGTATGGAACGCATTTTACAAACGGCACTGGTGCTCGGGATTGGATCACGTTGTGCACGTAAGACCGATTGGAGCCCACTCCAGAATCATGTCGATTCCGAACTCAGACGTTTGGTGCAACTGGAAGTGGAACAAGTAGATAATGTGCCTGTTTCTTCCACGCTTACACACGCACCATTATTAGCGCTAGCATTGCATCTACGTGGAGTATTTCGTCCCATGTTAGCTGCGGAGTATCCTTATGAGCGTTTGAATTATGTGACTGGAACGTTGGAAACGGGGTCACCCGGTAGCAGCACGGTATATAGCGGCAGCTCAGCAGGGCATGACAGCGGGCATTCACATCATCACGATCACCATCACGACAGTTCTGGTGGACACCATCATGGGTCGGATCATGGAGATTCTGGGGATTCTGGTGGAGGCGACTCAGGTGGAGGTGGGGATTAACACAGAAGAGTTTATTCATGGTGCTCATGAATGAACTCTTTGTAGTTCCAACTCAAATGGAATGACGATATCGTGTTATGCAAAAAATAATAAGTAGTAACAATTATTATTTTTTGGAGGAGGAGTTTAATGAAGAGGTTCTGGTTGTTATGTATGTTGATATTCGTATTGACAGGCTGTGGTGAAAATAATAGAGAAAAGGCCATTGAACAATTAACTCAGTTTCAGAGGAACGATGCTTCTTTGATTGTATTTACTGACCGTACTGCGGAGCGGCCATTTATTGTGGATTTACAGGAGAAATTAAATGAAGTGAATAACGAGAATTTGAGGGCAGAAGGCCCAATTACTAACGTAACCTTTTATAATGTGCAAGAGGAAAACAAGTTTAATTATGAGAAGATTTTTGGTCTAAAATCATATCCATACATGATCCTGTTCGAGAAAGGCCAGATCACATTGGAGACGCAGGAACCGGAAGAGATCGTTCAGTATTTTAAACAAAAGAAGTAGAAATTTTAATGAAAAAATGTGCACGAATATGCAAAATATCTGGCTAATGAATGTTTCCCGCCTACTGCGTCTTTAACGAGAAAATGAATCCTCCGTTTGATTCCAATCAAACTCTTTACTTGTTAAAATTTAGGTATAACTACTACAGTCAGGTTGGCGGTGAGGATAGCATGCAACGTATTCAGGTACACCCCGATGTGTTGGACGAGAAAGCTCGATTGGTCCAGCAGAAGAAACAGGAACTGGAGCGAATGGTCCGGGAACTGGAGAAATCCATCTATATGTTGCAATCCGATTGGTCGGGTGTGACAGGAGAACGATTCTTCTGGGATTTTATGCAGGTGAAAGAAGTGTTCCCGAACACAATCGGGCTGTTGGATAAAATCCAGAATGAGTTTACGTTTATCGCGAGGAACTTCAGAACAACGGACGGCTCAGGCGAGGTTGCGCTGTACATTCCCGAAGAACTACAGCGAAATTTCGCTGTAGGGCTGCTTGATAAATCCATAGGAGATACAATAACGGGAATGGGCCAGACGGCAGAAGCATTCTTCGCTAACCCATTCAGTACATTAGGCAGTGTGGCATATGCGATGACAGTGGGGAAAGTTGTAGACGTTGGGCGTGGTATTCAGTTCGCATGGGATACCGCCTGGGGCACGGGAACGGCGAGGTCTGACATAGAGCAATTTGTAGAAGACCAGAAGAAGCAAATTGATGAGAGTGGAGCAGGATATTACGGTGGCGCGATGACAGGACAGGCCCTGGCGTATGTTTTGTTCGGCAAAGCTTTTCGTACGATGGATGATAAGCATACCGATCTGGGTGGATCGGGTGGGGGAAAGGTAGCGGTTTAACTAATGACTCAAGGTTAAGAATGGAAGGAAATAAAACTATATACCCTAATCAATTCGGTAATGAGATATCTTGGACCAAACAAGGTTCTAAAGATATAGATGCTATTATTGAGAAGAATTTAAAAAGCTCAAAAGCTGGTGATGTTTTAGAAGGTGAAGTCGCGCAGACTGTAAAAGGTACAGGAAGATTGCAGGGGACTGGAATACAGTTGAAATTGCAAGATGATACAATAGCAGGGGATATTGATGTGTTAACAGATTCACATCTTATTGAAGTGAAGAAGTCTTTAAGTGCAGTAAGTAAAAAACAATTTGATAAATTGACTGACCCTTTAAATGAGAAATACTTTAACTACGATAACAAGGAAATCATATATTATATTGAAGATATTACTGTAAATAATCGAACGCAGGAAAATCTAGTTAAAATGATTCAGAATAAAGGAATAAAAATAATAAGTTCTACTAACGAATTAGAGGAGGTCTTGAAGAAGTGAGTTCTTTAATTTTTTTGAAAAAGATAGAAAATTACGTTCCTGAAAAAGCCATTGAGGATTTTAAGAAAGCAGCGCAAAAAGCGAATATGTTTTGCATCTTGATAAAAGATAAATACCTTGATGATCTCTTTATATCTGCTGAAGGGACACTATCAGAAGTTGATGAATTTACTTTTAAAAACATGGATAATAAGGACAAATTAAAGTACTTCACATTTAATGTTAACCAAGTAGAAGAAGACTCAGTTGATAGTTTCACTTGGCTTACTCAAGACGAAAATTACTTCTGGGCTTTAGATATTGAAAATATAAATCATGAGTACAATTTTATTTTTAGATTTGTTGTAGAGTATTTTAAAGATAATGGCGAGGATTATTTATGGTTTGATGATGCCGAGTGGTATTACACAGCTGATGATATTTTAAAATTAAGTCAGATGCCATATGATCCGAATTGGTGCAGTGAAAAGGTTATATGAGTTTTAGGCATCTCTATGAATAATAATTCAATTGAAAGAGAATAGGTACTTCTACCAGATCAGAGGTAGAGGTGTTTTTTCTATAAAATCAAGACCACTATGTGGATATATATTGAAATAATTCCTTTGATTTGCGAATATACTCATATACTGAATTGGAGCTAAATTCGTGATGATAAAATATAATTATAAACTGAAATATATGGATGAATTTAATATGGTTGTATTGGATTTTGACGAGGAAAAAACACTAGAATTCGCCAGTATGATAAGTGATCCCTTAGGATCTGATATACCTTGGAGATATGAAGATTTGAAGAAAGATATTGAGAATTATCTTGATTTGTTAAGGGGGGAGATACCCGAATATAGACATGGAGGAAATGCATCCAGCGTTATATCACATAAAGACTATACAATAATTGAAGATCCATTTTACGACGAGGAAGAAGATGAAGTTGAACCGATCTGTAAGTTAGAGACGGTTGAATTTGTGAAAATTATATTACTATGGGCTTATGAAACTTACAAATTTAAAAGCAAAAGGGGAGTGATTGCTCTAGAGGAGGCAGAAATGGTTATGAAATGGGTTGAACAGAAGATGTTAGAAGTTGAAAATATAGAAAATGAGTCTATGCAATAACTGCTTTAAGTTCATTTCGAAATTTCAAAATGTATCTGATGACTTTGATGATAATGAGGATTTATTATTTAAATTCCTTTTTGCTTTTCTGAATGAATTCCCCGATGCAAGAGTATGGATTGAAGAAGATTGGTTTTACAATCTAGAAGATATGAAATAGATAAAGGCATCCTACAATAATGATTGGTGTTATATCAACCCCAAAAACAACATTTAAATGAAGCACAAAAAAATTAAGATTCAGGCACTTCTACCAGACAAACGTAGAGGTGCTTTTTCCTATGAAATCAAACAACTAATGAAATCTTCCACAGATTGGTCGATAATATAGAAGAAACAACTTGCAGCTCACCATATACATAGAGAAATATCCACAACCATCCTACACCCACACGAGGTACATTCATGAAACAAGGCATATATGAACAGCTTATCAACACCATCACCAGACAGGAGATTTCAGCGCTGGACCCGGATGTGTATAACATTGGAACCGAGAAGCTGGATGCAGAGGAAGCACGTAAACTGCTGTCCACGTATTTGGCGGCAGTGACCCGGCGAGCGCTCAAGATTGTGCGGGAACAAACGGAAGATAAGACAGCAGTGTTGGCACAGATCCGAACATGTAATGAGATTATTGCTACGCTCAAAGGCACAATGGGGGAAGAAGAGTACAACGAATTGCAACTGGATGAGCAGGGGGAAGTGTTGACCCATGTGTATTCCAAGCTGAACAGCATTCGTGCGGTCCGGGATACCAAAATCGTTCGTCCAGACACACCTATCGCCCAAAGCTCTTTATTCACAGGTGCGAAGTCCGAACCGAGTATGTTATTGGAGTTACAAAAGGAGATCGTGACCGCCGATCGGATCGATTGGCTGGTGTCATTTATCAAATTCAGCGGGCTTCGCCTGCTGCTGGAACAGCTTCAACAATTCACGGCAGGCGGTGGGAAATTACGGATCATCACGACCACCTATATGGAAGCGACCGACCTCAAGGCTATAACTGAACTTAGCAAATTACCTAACACAGAGATCCAGATTTCGTATGATACCAAAGTGACCCGACTGCACGCCAAAACGTACATTTTCCACCGTGATACTGGATTCACCACCGCTTATGTCGGCTCTTCCAACCTGTCCAACCCGGCGCTGACCAGTGGCATGGAGTGGAACCTCAAGGTGACCGAGAAGGATTCACTCGATGTGCTGCGCAAGATTGAAGCGACCTTCGAGAGCTACTGGAATGACCGCGAATTCACGCGATATGTGGCCGAGGATGAAGGACATGAGGCACAGTTGAAGGCGGCTTTGAGTCGTAAAAAAGATCAATCTAACCACTTTCACCTCGACATTCAGCCTTACGATTATCAAAAGGAAGTGCTGGAGCAGCTGCACGCCGAGCGTACGCTGTACGGACGAACCCGTAATCTAATCGTCGCCGCCACAGGCGTCGGCAAAACGGTCATTTCAGCCTTCGACTACAAGCGATTCCGTGCAAGCCATGCGGGAGCCAAGCTGCTTTTTGTCGCCCATCGGGAAGAAATCTTGAAGCAAAGCCGGGACACGTTCCGGTATATCCTGAAGGATATGAACTTTGGCGAGCTGCATGTCGGGAATCACCGAGCAGAGGCGCTGGACCACTTGTTTGTTAGCATTCAGAGCCTTAACGCTATGAAGCTGACGGAGATCACCAGCCCAGACAATTACGATTACATCATTGTGGATGAATTCCATCATGCGGCGGCTCCTTCGTACCAGAAGTTGTTGTCCCACTACGAACCGAAGATTTTGCTAGGACTTACTGCAACACCAGAACGGATGGATGGCAAAGACATTACCGCCTACTTCGATCATACGATTGCCGCCGAGATCCGTCTAACCGATGCCATTGACCGGAAACTGCTTAGTCCTTTCCAGTATTTTGGCGTCACCGATACTGTCGATCTATCCCAGGTAAAGTGGTCGCGCAAAGGCTACGATCTGAACGAACTGGAGAAGCTCTATACTCATAACAAAATCCGTGCCAACCAGATCATCCAAAGTCTGAACAAATACGTAACCGATCTGGACGATGTGAAGGGGCTTGGGTTCTGCGTAGGGGTGGATCATGCGATGTATATGTCAAAAATATTTAACGAAGTCGGCATTCTATCCATAGCCCTGCATGGCGGGTCGAGCGAACAGGAACGTCATTCTGCGAAAGGACAGCTGGTGAACGGGGAACTGCGCATGATCTTTGTCGTGGATCTGTACAATGAGGGCGTGGATATCCCTGAGGTGAACACCATTCTGTTCCTGCGTCCTACCGAAAGTCTGACCGTATTCCTGCAACAGTTGGGACGTGGACTACGGATGGCGGATGGCAAAGAGTGCCTGACCGTGCTCGACTTCATCGGACAAGCGCATCAGGAGTACAGGTTCCAGGATAAATTCCGCGCTCTGATCGGCGCTACTAAACATTCCATCTCGTACTACGTCGAGAACGGCTTTTCGAACCTACCACGCGGCACGTTCATTCAATTGGAAAAGCAAGCGAAAGATTACATTATGCGCAACCTCAAGCAGATGAGTCGTAATCGCAAAGCGTTGATCCAGAAGCTTCTAACGTTCCAGCAAGATACCGGACTGCCGCTGACCTTGGCTCATTTTGTAGAGCATCACGGGATGACACTAGTTGAATTGTATGGTGGACGTACGGGCAAAAGGTATTTCCGGGGTATGTTGGCCGAAGCCGGACTGACAGAGCCAATCGAGAGTGAGAAGGATGAGTACATCCGCAGACTGCCGTCTGTGCTGACGATTAACTCCCGAAGCTGGCTAACGTTCCTGATTAACTACATTGAAAAAGGCGATGAACCGACCAACACTGATGAACAGCGCATGTTGATTATGTTCTATTACACTTTCCACCGTGCCGCGCCTGAGAGACTAGGGTTGAGCAGCATCGAAGAGGGTGTGCAGCGTGTGCTGTCTTGTGAAGCATTCCGAGCAGAGCTTGTGGATATTTTCAAATATAATCTGGCTCATTTGCGATTTGTGGATAAAAGCAATTCCTTGCCGTACACTTGTCCACTGGATATCCACTGTAAGTACTCCATCGACCAAGTTCTCGCCGCCTTCGGCTACTGGAATGCCCAGCAATCGCCCGCCTTCCGTGAAGGCGTGAAGTATTTTGCCGATGAACAGACGGATATCTTCTTTATAACGTTGAACAAATCGGACAAAGATTTCTCACCCTCAACGCTGTACGAGGATTATGCGATTAATGAGCGTTTATTCCATTGGCAGACTCAGAGCCGGGTATCGGAGCATACGGCTACGGCGCAGCGGTATATTCATCATCGGGAGACGGGCAACCGGATTGTGTTGTTTGTACGAGAGTATAAGGAGGAGCATGGCTATACGTCTCCGTTTGTCTTCTTGGGGGAAGCCGATTATGTGAGTCATGAGGGGAACAAACCTATGAGCTTTGTATGGCGACTCCGGGAAGAGATGCCTGCGAAGATGGTGGCGGTGGCGAATAAGTGTATTGTTTGAAGTAAAGGACAGAATACAACTTTGCTAGTAGTGGAAGTGTGATTTAAAGCAATTTAATCTATCAGGTGAATTTGTGGATATATAAAAACAATGAAAGACCTAAAGTCAAGATGTTGACTTTAGGTCTTAAGCGATAAGTCTATATTAATTTATTTACGTTCCTTTTTTAATTGTTCATCTCTTCGAACTGCTTCCTCTACGTAGTTTCTTGATGGCAGTTTTTCATTGATCACAAATAAAAAGATAATAATTACGATTAGGAGAGCAATTATAACTATCTGCAATTAAATCTCACCTCTTTAATATTTGAATGAAACACCCGTTTGAATCGCAGCATCTTGTTTGACCGTTGGTGTTATTGAGAACGATCCAGTACCTTTGGCGTCGACCCCTAAAGATCCGGAAATTCCAGACTCTGTATGAATATAGTGTCCTGAAAGGTCGCCATGAGTAAATGAACTGTTGTTTCTTATGGCACGATAAAGGACAGTGCCTCTGTGATTTTCATATTTATATTGTTTACCATTAGTTAGACTAGCAGAATCGTTTCGTAAAGGGAATTCAAATCCAATACCACCGGTCTTATCATTTGCGGAACCATAATTAATATTCTTAATTCCTTCAGAAGTCCAAGGTCCAGCACCAATAACAATATTTCTAGAATAATACGAGTCCATTGAATAGGTCAAGTATTCACTATTTTGAATGGGGGTTAAACTAGTATGATGAGCTACTCCGACGGCATCCTTATATTTGTAAAAAGGTTTTTTTAGCCATCTAAAATCATGTTTAATTATATATTCTTGAGGACTGGTATTATTTATTTTTGAAATAGTCGTTGTTAGCTGCATCCAATTGCTTGTGATTTCAGTATCAGGACAACCTGATTGAGTAATAGTACATATGCTACTAGCTGAAAAGTAGCTCTCTACTTGTTGTTGCAAATTTTTTTCGGCTTCACGTTGCTCATATTCTTGCTCTGAAATTTCTGCAACATCTCCATTGGGTTTGAATTCCATATACCTTCGATCAGCGCCAATTAATTCACCTTCTATATTATTAAGATAAGCGATTGTTCCGTCTGTAAGTTCACTTACTTCTTCTGGAGAATATCCTAACTGAGCATATTTTGTCGTATCAGTGTTAATTCGAATTGATGGATCTTCATGTGAGTAACCAATTATTTCTAGTAGTTCATCGTTTAAGTTTGAATCTACTTCTTCTCCATAAATCTTTGTAATGGATACTGACGAAAGACAGAGCAAAAATGCCAAAAGAGCTATTGAAACTTTTTTCATTGTTAAATCCTCCCATTAATGTTGTAAATCACATTATAACAACTTTAGTATGGTTTAGATGGGTTATTTTGAGAATTAATGTTACAAATGTGTGAACGTAGTAAAACTCTTAGTTCCAAGATATGTTATGAAATATTGTGAATGTTATAATTATTATTTAAATATATATGAATTAAATATTAGAAATATTTCCATCTCGTACTACGTTGAGAATGGCTTCTTGACTTGCTCGCTGGATATCCACTGTATGTACTCCTTGGACCAAGTGCTCGCCCCCTTCGGTTACTGGAATGCCCAGCAATCACCCGCCTTCCGCGAAGGCGTGAAATATTTTGCAGACGAACAGACTGATATTTTCTTCATTACATTGAACAAATCGGATAAAGATTTCTCTCCATCTACGCTGTATGAGGATTATGCGATCAACGAGCGATATTCCACTGGCAGACACAGAGCCGGGTGTCGGAGCAAACGGCTACCGCACAGAGGTACATTCATCACCGCGAGACAGGCCACCGGATCGTGCTGTTCGTGCGTGAGTATAAGGAGGAGCATAACTATACGTCTCCATTTGTTTTCCTGGGCGAAGCAGATTATGTGAGTCATGAGGGGAACAAGCCAATGAGCTTTGTATGGCGGTTACGGGAAGGGATGCCTGCGAAGATGGTGGCAGTGGCGAATAAGTGTATAGTATGAGTTTGAAATGAATGGACCTGCTATGTAAAGCAGGTTTATTTGTTTAATTATGTATTTAATTGTGGAATTAAGTGGTTTTTTATTGGATAATGATTCTATAAGCCTATTTTTATAGTATGAAATAATCAATTTGAACTACTGATTTTAGAAGGAGTGATCTTTATGACTTTAAATAGCGAATACATAGATAAGACAGATTCAAAATTTTGGCGTGAGATTGGAGTGAAAATTGATGCTTTTAATGAGCTGACTGATGCTAGATTAGATAACGAATTATTATTGATTCTGAGCTCGTTAAGTTTAGAGGCTTTAATTGAGCTTGGTACGCTTTTCAAAATAGATAATAGTTTAAATGGGAAGGGTGAAATTCAAGATTCTTTTAAATCTCTTACTAAAGAACAGAAGTTGCAAATATTATTATGCCGAGATTTTCAGTTGAGAAAAAAGAAAACATTAAGAAACTTTTATGATGATAGGTTCCATAAGTCGGAAACTAAATTCATTCATACAATTTCTCAAGTTATTCATCTTTTTAATGAGAGTCATACTAATCTTATTGAAGTTTTAGCATGGCATTTATGGGACAACAAAGGATCAGATGAACAATTTACAATGAGTGAAAAGATAACAATGGAGCAAGCTCTCAAGGTACCTAGAGAGGGGAATGATAAATTAGTTGATTCATTGTATAAAAAAACTGGTCGGAAAAATAATTACAAGGTGCATTCTTACGCAACGCTACGAAATGAAAATTTATTAGTAGTTCTGTATAGGCAAATAAATGATGCACCAAGACCAGATTTTGAGGAAGCTATTCGGAACAAAGAAGTGGCACCAGTTCTATTTACAATTAATATTTCAGATGAGACTATTCAGGTTAAATCAAGTACTAAGTTGGAAAAGGAAGCAATAAAAGAGTTTGTGTCAGATGCATTAAATTGTAAACTTACATTAGTTTCTAGCGAAATATTTACTGAGTATTGCCCTGAGAAGATTAAGGCAGCAATGATTCACGGTACTTCTGTTTCTAATGTAGATTCTATCATAAAGATTCATAGAATAAGTTTTCGAGGGAGTCAATTAAAAAATTCTCCGAATTTGACGTTAGGTTTAAAAAATATCGAAATATGGCCTTCTGTACAGCATGCTTATGAGAAAGGAATAATTGAGATGGAGAGCTTGAAAGACATTTCTTCTCTGCATCTAACGTATGGCGATGTTAATAGAACGATTAGAACCGTAATGAAAGATGATGGAAATATCATTTTTTTAATGGATGATAGCGGAATTGCTAAGCATACAAAATTGTCCATTGATTCAGAATTTAAGAATAGATTTGGCTTTCTACTTAATACGATAATCTCTAATGAGAAGTTTGACGATGGGAAAGTAGATAAAGTTGATTTAATCATGAGTAAGATTAGTACAGATGATTTTTATACCGATGAAACAAAACAGTTATACAGGCTGCTCATAGAAGAAAACATTTTAAATTCAGTCAACAGAAGAGAGATTACATGTGGGACATGTGGGTATAAAGAGGTTTTTGAACAATCGAGCAGTATCCCAACAGAATGTCCTGATGATTGTGGCACTGCCTTGAGAGAAAAAATGTTAGAGAACTATTATGTCAATAAGAAAGAGGTCTACAGTTATATAAAGAGGACTTTGAAATCTTTAACTGATTGGAGTGTACTTCAAGATAGTGAACTCAGTCTTTATGACGAAAAATATAAGTTTATAAACCTTTCTAATCAAACGAATGATAAGAAGCTCCAAGTGATTGTTGCAGAAAATAGTTTACCTAGTCGGGTCATTCGTAGAATCGAAAAAATGCTTACTCCTACTATGATTATTTTTATAGGGGAACAAGAAAAAAATATCGAAAATTATAATACTAATTGCATTTATCCAGTAACATTTGGTAATATATATATAAAACAGGAACGTGAGTTCTCTTTTTTAGTTAATGAAATTCATAATTCGTTAGATCGTAGAACAAAGACTTTTCTATCTGATGCTGCAAATAAAGCCCTTGAATCTATTGTGAAGACAGCAGGAACAGTTGATATAGACAAAAAGTATAAGGATAAAGAGTTTGAAGATGATGTATTTGCTATCCTTAAAGATATGTTCTCAAACTGTGAAAAATGGGGAAAAGAGATGAGTGGAAAGGCGGTTCCGGAAGGGATTTTTGCAATGTCCTGGACCAAAAAGAATGGTAATAATACTGATGTTGAAAGTTATGTTTTCTCCTACGATTGTAAATTAACTAAAAAAGAGAAGGGCTACGATTTAGGGAAGGATGAGCAAAGAAAAGCTCTAGATTATGTTGTAGATTTAAATAGAAATATGTTTGTTAATCGTTTTAGTAGAAAGAATCAGTTATCAGCTCATATTTTTATTTCGAATAGATTTGACGCAAATAACTTTAATACGATGCAAGAGCATTTTTATAAAATGCTTGGAGATGACTATGATACAAGACCTATCTTTTTAGATTCAGAAACTTTTGTACACATGTATAAACTGTATTTAGAAAACTTTGAAGTAATACGTAATTCTCCTAATGTTTTTAAAGCAAATCTGTTTAAACTATTTACTTCTGACAATTGTCTTATAACGATAAATGATATAAACAAAAGTTTTAAGAAGATAGTAAGACCAGAACAAGCTGAAATAGATGTTTTGTCAACGGATTTAGTTAAAGAGGAAATTCTAGATATCTAAGATTGTGAGGGAGGAGCTTATGTTTAATAGGAGTTACTCCGAATCTTCCGAATCATTAAATACAGTTGAAAATAGTGCAGTCAGCTCTTATGTTGATATTTTTATGAATGATCTAAAGAGAAATATTTTAAGCTTATATAACCCTGAATTCGAAATCTTTAAATATGATACTTATTATAGTTATGTATTTCATGATGCAAATATTATCATTTTAGAGAATAACAGTGGTAATATTACAAATATAAGCATTACTAATTATAATGATTTCATACCTATAATATTATTTGAGAATTTCAAGGAACTAAAAAATTTACCAGTCAGGCTGGAGCGTTTAAAAAAACTTGGACATGAGAGATTTAGAAATGAAATTAAAGACAATTTGATGTATCAAAGGATACAGCAAAACGAAAAAACGTGCACAGCTTTATGGTTAGATTATGGAATAGAATTTGTGATAGGTGATTCACTACAGTTACTTCAGAAGGAGTAGAAACAACATACATGAATTCAATAATATTTTTTATTGTAGGAATATTCTGTCTAGCAGTTATTGCAGGGTTACTACAACCTTCTAAAAAGAAAAAAACTAGAAGATCTAAAACAACTAAGATTTCATCTATCAAGAAATCTGCGAATCCAGGATTTAATCGTGCCTCCTCTACGTGCAGATCTGACGAAATAATTCTATCTCTACCATTAGATAAAATGACGGGAGCAGAGTTTGAGCGACTACTGACACTATATTTTAGAGACAATGGGTATACGGTAAAAGAAGTTGGTGTTGGAGGTAGAGATGGTGGAGTAGATTTGGTTATCACTGATAAGCGTGGCGAAAAAACAGCGGTTCAGGCAAAATGCTATGCTGATCATAATAAGGTGCATGTAATGACTGTTCGTGAGCTGGTAGGTGCGAAAAGGAATCATGACTGTATTTTGTCTCTGATCGTGACGACATCTGATCTTACGGGTCCAGCAAGAAAAGAAGCTGATCAATTCAAAGTAGATTACTGGCATGGAGGTTTAGTAGACAGCAAGCTGCGCAGTTGGGGGAAATGGACGCCTTCCAATAGAAAAGTAAAAACTACTACGACCAATAAAGAACAATCTTTATCTAAAACCGTATCTAATATCAAGTGCAGTTGTGGTGCTGTAATGGTTAAACGTAAGAATAAAGCTGGGGCGGAATTTTGGGGATGTAGCAGCTACCCTACTTGTAGAAAAACGAAAGCTATCTGAGTGATCTCAATAAATGACGGAGCAACAAATGCAAAGCAGCTTGTAAGCTGCCTTGCATTTGTTTTTTTTTATGTTCAAGATCACTACTTTAATATTTCACGTATCACATTTTTGGTTAGTTGAATACTGTCAGGGGAGGCGTCTCTTAACATGTCTACAATCTCCTGTATAACTATTTCTGACTCTGTGAAATGAAAGTCCTCGTCTACATAAGCGAAAAGCTGTATTAAGTTCACTTCAAGTGACTCAGCGATCTTCGCCAAGTTCACCAAAGAAACATTCTTTTCTCCACGTTCGATCTGTCCTATGTATGAAAAATGAAATCCGCCTTTTTCTCCGAGGGATTCCTGTGAATACCCTCTTTCTTTACGTAGTGCGCGAATTCTGGCTCCGACCAGCTTCAGAACTTCTCTGTCCTCGTTCATGGTATTCACCTCTCTATGTTCAAAAGTGTAGACAAGTTTTCTCAAGGTAAACACCAAACGAAGAATACAAATAACATATTTGATTACTATATGTATCATTTTATTGTATAATACTGGTATTAACTCTTTGGAGGGATGACAATGGCAAAAAATTGGTCCATAACCGAAGCACATTGTAATCACCAAGTAGATTTTACCCCACGTTTGCAAGACCATGATATCTCTATAAAACATATTCCTACTTACCGCATGCTACATACTACAATCATGGACTATCACCAACATGCCCAGTATCACATCAAACTTGCTGCCATAATGGGTAATCACAATCAGTTCAAAGCCTGCCTTGTTCTTTGCGATTGGGCTCTAGCTTCAATGATTAAGGCGCTCTATATTTATAAGTATCATTCAACGCATCCACCCAAGGAACTCACCATGAACGAAATCTTGCCTCTAGTGCATACTGACACTGAACCCGGATTAGATATTGCCTTATTTATCGGCACGATGCAACATATGTCATCTTTAGAGGATTGTCCACATGATCAGCCACTAGAACTGAATCATGTCGAAATGCTTCTTCAAAGAACAGAAGAAATTTTAGACGAGTTATCCAGTTGGCTGATGAATAATTGATCAGAGTTACCTTGGTTTAAGGCAATCTAGAGCATTTCGATCTTAGGAATTGTATGTACTGAAAGGTAGTACTTATGAGCAAGAGGGAATAATGAGTATACACTGTAGAGGATGGTCAAGTCATTTGATAATCTTATAACGATACCGATGCGGATAGATTGGCTAGTACCATTTCAATATTACGATGTATTCGATGAGTACGATTATTCGTAATTAAAATGGATCGGGACAAAGTTTGATGAAGATGAGCTCATGACTATTCAGTTTCATGAGGAGTCTGTTTGTAAAGTCTGGCTGAGTCATGGAAAATAAAAAGCTGCTTGAGATTCAGATAGACTGAATTGAAGCAGCTTTTTAACTCTGTTTTTACATCAAAATCAATATTCACATTAAGTATAGGCCATTCCGTATAGGTTATAATTGTGCTTTATGGGAAATCAATAATTTTTCAAACCGGTCCTTAAATGAAACGTGGATAATTTTATTCAATACAACTATGTTTCTTTATTGTCTAGTCTGAAGCACACATTGATAATTTTTTGAAATAATTGATTAGAAATAGTCTATTTTGGGAGAATACTTTGAATTCATTCCCATAGTGAGTATATTTAATACCTCTGGTAAAAATCAAAATCCGTGATTTTCTTTGGTGGTCTAACTATTTTATTCTTTTGTGCCCAGGCAAAACTTGAATTTAACTAAACGTGAAGTGAAGTACCAAGTTAACATCAATAAGTTTAAGATATATTACTTAGAGTTTGCCCGATACTTTAGCGAAAACTTCATAGATAGCAAATAGCACACGTCATTCATTATGGTATTTCGGTTGAATTACTCAAAAATATATTGCAAAATAAATTCTTTCAGTTTATTATGATTGATAATGATAGTAATTCTAAGGAAATACTTTACGAGATAAAGGTGGGATAGAAATCTTAAATATGTTTTAACCATAAATAGAAGAAAATTCTAGAGACAACTAGAACAACGATCTGATTATAGTTGCTATAAGAGGGTTTACTAAATAATTTAGATGATTCATTGCTGGACTCCCAGGCTAAACACATTGGGGATTTGAGTATTACTGAGTCTTGTGTTTTAAGTTTGGTAAGTTCCAAAGTAAGGATTGTAATTGAACTAAACAATAAAAAATCTTTGAGAAGCTTATTTTATTCATATGACTATAGAGCCCTCATAATTGTGTTATGTCTTGAATGAATCACATGGCCAAATCACTGTGTTAGGTGTGCTGCAGGTGCAGCGTAACTCAGGAGGGTAGTATGATCCGTGTCGTATCTGTTTCCATTAAACCATAAGATAAGGGATGCTTGAAATGCCAAAAAAATTATTGCAATATGACATATTGATTACTTGTACAACGGAAGTCTCTGATGAAATAGATATTATCAAAAAATGTATCGAGCGATTTAATCGAACCATAGGTTCGGATAAAGGTATTATATTAAATTCTAAGCACTGGTCTACCCATTCTTATCCCGAATCAGGTGGCAAGCCTCAAGTACTGCTCAACAAACAATTTGTGCTTGAATGTGATTTGGCAATAGGTGTATTTTGGACAAAATTTGGAACTCCTACTGATAATTATGGTTCAGGAACAGAAGAGGAAATTGAAGAGTTGTTGAAAATGGACAAACAAGTGTTTCTCTACTTCAGTGATGTAGCAATATCACCATCCCGATTAAACCGAGACGAGTACGATAAGGTAATGGAATTTAGAGGAAGATATCAAGAAAGGGCAATTTATTCGACGTACTCAAAACACGAAGAATTCGAAACCATGCTATATGACCACCTCTCAATGCATTTTTTGAGTGTTTTAAAAGATGATAAGAATGCGATTAAATCTAAAAATGAAATCAGTTCTCTTTCTATCATTGGGGTAGTTAACGATGAATTTTGAGATAAGCTCAGCATAAAAGATCTCCAGCCTCAGAATCTGGAAGATATTCGTCACAGTGCGAAGGAAATGCCCCGAACAAATAAATGACGTACATACCCCCTCGTGTGGAGAAGGAGGAGCCATTGGAACTGACCCTAGTGTATATAGTATTATAGCGTTTAATCTCGCAAGTAGTATATCTATGTTGGAAAACGTGATAATTCCTAAAACGGTATAGATCCACAATAATTAACTTTATGGATAAAGAAGCGTTGTCGTATGACGATAGGATATTCCATACCAGAGAAATTAAAGCGACAGAAAGTTGTTTTTAACTTCCTTTAGGTAATGAAGCACCTGAGCTTAGCGGAACAGGTGATAAAAAGGAATTGGACAATAAGTATTTCGTTGACTTAGCAACAAAGGTACAAAGTTCGACGAAGACGTTGACATCAAATTGTTTTTTGAAAGGATGTCTATGTTAGCTTAGTCAATTGCTTAAACCTGGCGATGAGGTAATCGAGATGGGAATGGGACTCTCTGATCCCATATATATCTGTCGTTCTCCGTTTATTTCCGATTATGATGATCGTCCAGTGGTATCTCAATTCCTTTCCGGGTTCTTTCGAGACTTGAGTTATATGAAGAGAAAATGATGAGAAATTGGCGTCATTATCGATCGTTCAAAGTTGAATTCGATATCTTGCTATGTAATTCTACGAGTTTGATAACAGCGATGTAATTGCTTACAACATGAAGCAATTACATCGAGATTCTCAACAGTGTCAAAATAAATACAATCAAACATGGAAACACAATTTAGATTATTAGAGCTAAAGAGAAACGGTATTTCAAAAAAAAGGAACAATCTATATTACAGTCTGCTTCTTTTCGGCGTTGCTAGTGCTACTAGAGCTACTGGATTAATTCAACAGTCCCAAGTATCTGAAAATACACCAAATACGACAGGAAGCTCGTCTATTTACGTAAAAGTAACGAGGACAGCAGTTCCATCAGGAAGCAGAGTTAGTTTACGGGGATCGTTGCAGAAATGCTAACGATCCTTTTTGTGTACCTTTACGGACTAAAAAAGTGATGCCAGCTTTCCATTTACGGTAATCTGGAAAATCTTAAGTGCCTGCTTGACGTCAATAAGTCTAGGGCATTGTCGCTTTAATGTTGTCGATACTCCAGTGTGAATTTTAAAGATCTTAAGTAAGATTATCGTTAATCAACTAAGTAATTCACAAAAATTACAAAAAAATTGACGAGATGATATGAAAGTATTATGATTTAGAATGTAATCGACACTTTGTAATTCTAAAGAAATACTCTTTTTGGACGAGGGTGGAATATGAAGCTTGAAGATGTTGTAACGGTTAGAATAGGAAAAAACCTTTCCAGAAGAAATGAGAAAAATGATCTTACGTTCGTTACCTATTCCTATGAGGATTTATTAAATGATTTAGAGGGGGCATTTCTCGACTCCCAGGCTAATCTTTATGAAGAACAAACAGACAGCTATTTGAGCAGTACTGGGGATGTTGTTTTCAGTTTTGTGAGTTCCAAGGCAGGGATCGTAAGTGATTTAAACCAAGGGAAAATCATCAATCAAAACTTTGCAAAACTCTTTTTTGATCATAAGATTCTTGATCCCTGCTATTTATGCTATGTATTGAATGAATCCCATTCCGCGAAAAGGCAAATGGCGATTTCCATGCAAGGTAGTTTTGTACCTAAATTAACTCCAGCAATTCTAAAAGAGTTTGAAATCAAATTGCCAACCATTGAGAAACAAAGGACTATCGGAAATGTTTATTTCACTTATAAAAAGCACCACGCTTTAGTTAAGAAACAAGCAGAACTTGAAGAGAAGCTTTATTTAGAAATATTGAATCAATTAGACCAACAACAATAGACAAGTGAGGACTCTAACATGACTGTATTAAACTCCAAATTATTTAGTGCTGCAGACAACCTGCGTAGCAAAATGGACGCATCAGAATACAAAAATTACTTACTAGGATTGATATTTTACAAGTATTTATCCGATAAGTTGTTAGAAAAAGTGGTTGAAATTGCTGATGAGTCTCAAGAAGAGTACAACACACAAGAAAAACAAACCCAATTGTACAGAAGACTATTGGCCGATAAAGACGTAGAAAAGGATCTTGTTGATACCTTAGTCGATACATTGGGCTATGACATTGGACCAAATTATTTATTCAATGTTTTGACCAATCAGGCTAAACAAAACATTTTTCAGTTAAATGACTTGAATAAAGCTTTCATTGACCTATCTACGAAGTATGACCAATTTAATGGATTATTTGATGATGTAGATCTGACATCAAAAAAACTAGGATCCGATGACCAACAACGAAACATTACCATTACCGAAGTTTTAAAAAAGTTAAATGATATTGATGTGATCGGTCATAACGGCGACATCATTGGAGATGCCTATGAGTTTTTGATTAGTCAATTTGCATCAGAGGCGGGTAAAAAGGCTGGTGAATTCTATACTCCTCATGAGGTTTCTGACATGATGGCTCGTATAGCTGTTCTCGGCCAAGAAGATAAAAAATTGTTTAGCGTATTTGACCCGACCATGGGCTCAGGTTCCTTGATGCTGAATGTCCGAAATTATCTTAACCATCCGGATAATGTCAAGTATCATGGTCAAGAGCTCAATACAACGACCTATAACCTAGCAAAGATGAATTTGATCTTGCATGGTGTAGATAAAGAAGACATGCGTCTACGTAATGGTGACACCTTGAACAAAGACTGGCCGACAGATGAGCCATATACTTTTGATTCTGTTCTTATGAATCCACCGTACTCCGCTAATTGGTCTTCGGATGATACTTTCCTCGATGATTCGCGCTTTAACCGGTACGGGAAATTAGCGCCTAAATCCAAAGCAGACTTTGCTTTTCTTTTACATGGGTTCTACCATCTGAAGGATTCTGGAACTATGGCCATTGTTTTGCCCCATGGCGTACTGTTCCGCGGAGCTGCAGAAGGTGTAATTCGGAAGAAGCTATTAGAAGATGGAAGTATATTTGCGGTGATAGGAATGCCGGCAAATCTATTCTATGGAACCTCCATTCCAACAACTGTCATCATTTTGAAGAAAAACCGCACGACTCGTGACGTGTTATTAATTGATGCAAGTCATGAATTTACAAAAATGAAGAACCAAAACAATCTTTCCAAAGAACATATTGATAAGATCATTGAAACCTATAAAGAGCGTAAAAATGTGGATAAATATGCCTATGTTGCTACTTTCGATGAAATCAAAGAAAATGATTTCAATCTAAACATTCCTCGCTACGTTGATACCTTTGAAGAAGAAGAGCTTATTGATATGTCGAAGATCGGTTCAACTATTCAAGATATCCGTAAAGAAAAAGAGAAACTCGAATCCAGTCTATATGAAATGATTTCTTCACTGCAACATGATGAGGAAAATGCAGAATGGATTAAGGGAGCATTAGAGGTGTTTAACCGTGGGAAATAAGTTGGCACCCGAAATTAGATATGAAGGATTCACTGATTCTTGGGAACAACGTAAATTAATTGAAATGCTGGCTCAACCTATTACAGATGGGCCACACGAAACCCCTGAACTTGCAGAAGAGGGAATACCGTTTATATCAGTTGATGCTATTGTTGATAATAGAATTGACTTTGCAAGAAAAAGAGGCTTTATTACAGAAAAATATAATGACCAATGTTGTAAGAAATATAAACCGCAATTTCATGATGTTTATCTTGTGAAATCCGGTTCTACTGTTGGAAAAACAGCTATAGTTGAGACACATGAAAGATTCAATATTTGGTCACCACTTGCTGCGATGAGAAGTGGAGACAAATCGGAAGCATATTTTTTATATTACATGTTGCAAACAAGATCACTACAGACCCAAGTTTTTGATAAATGTTCTCATGGAACTCAACCGAATCTAAGTATGAGACAGTTGGAACAATTCGATGTTTCTAGACCAAGTATAGAAGAACAGAAGAAAATAGGGATCTTTTTCAAAAATCTCGACAACCTCATTACTCTTCAACAGCGTAAGTTAGAGAACGTGAAAAAAATGAAGGCTGGGTTCCTCCAAAAAATGTTTCCGAAAAACGGTAAAAATTCTCCTGAAATTCGCTTCCCTGGATTCACTGACGCTTGGGAACAACGTAGGTTGGGAGATGTTGTGAAAATGATCGGTGGAGCCACCCCTTCAAAGGCAAATAAGGCATACTGGGATGGTGATATTGTTTGGCTTTCTTCACAGGAAATCAAAGAGAGATATGTTTCAGTGGGGACTTATACGATAACCGAGAAGGCTGTGCGAGAATCGGCTACAAAAATTGTTCGGGCATTCACTCCGCTAATAGTTTCAAGAAGCGGCATTCTCGCGCGAATGTTCCCAATTACCCTTCCAACTGTTGATGTTGCAATAAACCAAGACATCAAGGCGCTCTTATTCGATAGCGAAATATTAGACACAGACTTCTTAGTCAGCCAACTTGAAATGAATGAGAATACGATTCTCACTTCAATAGTTAAGACAGGGACAACCGTACAATCGGTTAGTATGCCAGACTTTGAAAAGCTAATTATTTCGATTCCAACTATTCAGGAGCAACAAAAAATCGGTGATACATTCAAGAAATTGGGAAATTTCATCACCCTTTATAAACGCGAACTAGATGCTCTAAGAGAAACCAAAAAAGCATTCCTTCAAAAAATGTTTGTCTAAACAACCAGAAGAGAGGAAAACCTATGTCGAAGATACCGCATAATGATGAAGCTGAAATCGAACGGCGCCTCATTGAAGTACTTGGCGAAGGAAGAAATCAGTGGAATTATCGACCAGATCTAAGATCAGAAGAAGATTTATGGAAAAACTTACGTCAAAAGATTACGCAAAACAACTTATCAGAAATTAGGGAACACCCCATTTCTGATAAGGAATTTGACACAATCAAAACCGAATTACTACTAAAAACCCAAACCCCCTTTGACGCTGCTAAGTGGCTCAAAGGGGAGAATGGAATTGCTCGGATCACGATTGAACGTGAAGATGTATCCCTAGGGTCAATGTCTTTAGTGCTGTATTCCAATCAAGACATTGGCGGTGGAATCTCTACATATGAAGTTGTTCATCAGATTGCGAAAAAAAAGGCCAACGTTGATGACCGTGATCGTCGGTTTGATGTAACTCTATTAATTAATGGTCTCCCCATTGTTCAAATTGAACTCAAACAAGCCAGTGCCAAAGACGGTGTGTTTCAAGCCTACAATCAAATTAAAAAATATGCAGAGGAAGGGATCTTTCGAAATAATATCTTCTCCACTCTGCAAATATTTGTCATATCTAATGAACAAACCACTCGCTATTTTGCCAATGCATTACCTAAATATATGCATAAAAAGTTTATCTTTGGCTGGCGGACAACGGACAATCGAAAAGTAGAAAATCTCTATGAATTTGTAAAACAGGTTTTAAATATTCCGGATGCGCATCGCTTAATTGCCAACTATACCATTGTGAGCGAGGATCAGGACAACAAAGCCTTAATGGTGTTGCAGCCGTATCAAATCCATGCCATTGAAGCTTTATTTACTGCTGCCATGAAGCATCAATCTGGCCACATATGGCATGCGACCGGTTCAGGGAAAACCTTGACCAGTTTTGTTTCGACGAAGTTATTGGCTCGCAAACCGGGTGTGGATCGTACCATAATGCTTATTGACCGAAAAGACTTAGATAGCCAAACCACGACGGAGTTTACTAAATTTGCTTCTGAATTTAATACAGGTATTTCTTCAGGTCATGCGAGGGCAAACAGTTTAATTGTTGGAACCGGAAGTGCGAAGGATTTGAGCCAAACATTACTATCGGATGCCAATTCCAATATTGTAATCATCACGACTCGTCAAAAATTAGAGGCAGCCTTACGTTATGCTGAGAAGCAAGAAGAACAAAAAGGCACCCAGCGTTTCAAGAAGCTTCTCGGGCAGCACATTGTGTTTGTGGTCGATGAATGCCACCGAGCGCTAAGTGCAGAAGGGATGGAATCGATTAAGGAATTCTTCCCCAATTCAACATGGTTTGGTTTCACAGGCACACCGATATTTAAGGAAAATAAAAAGCAGGCCAAAGGACAACTAGCTCGTACCACACATGATCAGTATGGAGAAGTCTTACATACTTATACGATCAAGAATGCTTTGGATGACGGTGCTGTATTGGGCTTCCAGGTAGAGCATGAGGATACGATTGAGCCTACTTCATTAAATAATTATATTTTTAATCAACTTCGTGTAAAGTTCCCTGGTGACAGTGATGATCATATTAATGATAGGATCGATCAAATGGAAGGAGTAGAAAAGGAATCTTATCTGGATCCTTCTACATTTGAAAGTGGTGAACATATCCAGAAGGTGATCCATAAGATCTTCCGACCCGATAATGCTTACATCAAATTCGATTTCCAAAACGGACGGCCACAAAAGTCTGCGATCTTAACCACAAGTTCTATTGATATGGCTAAACGATATTATCAAGCGATTAAAGAAATGACTCAAGATCCGGAGTGGCTACTGAGAGAATTTGCCGGACATCCAATACGAACAGGCCGTACCATTGAGGATCCAGACTTCCCTCGAATTGCGATCACCTATTCGATGCAGGAAAATGAAGAGAATTCCAAACAAATTCAAGATGAGATGAAGGGAATCATAAAGGATTATAACGATTACTATCGTACAGCTTGGTCTATAGAGGATATCGAACGATATAATGGCGATATCAATAATCGGTTAGCCCGTAAGAAAGCAGAATTTAAGCAATTTGGAAAACAAATTGATCTAGTCATAGTTGTTGATCGCCTGTTGACTGGATTTGATGCTCCAACGATCCAAACGTTATTTGTAGATCGGAATTTGAGTTACGCTAATCTAATACAAGCCTTTTCTCGAACAAATCGTACTTACCCGAACAAGAAAAAAGGGTTGATTGTCACTTTTCGAAAGCCTACGTTAATGGAGCAAAATGTGAAGGATGCCACAAAGTTGTATTCACATGCACAAGAGGAATCTACTCTTGTTTATCCAACTTATGACGAATCCAAGAAACGCTTCCAGAAGGCTCACAAAAAGCTAACAAAATTAGTTCCAGATCCAAGTGACATCAACGAAAACTCATCCCTAGAAACCCGGATTGAATTTGTGAAGTCATTTCAGGAGTTGAACAACGCCTTTGAAGCTTTGGTAACATACGATGACTACAACGATGAAATGGAGAAATCAACGGCACTTCAAGAACAGACGAAGACGTTAGAAGAATATATCGGCGTTTATAATACAGTTAAGGGGTCATTAATCGTTGAGGGTGATGACAACGGGGGATCCCGTCCCAACTTTTCGGACATTGAATTTTATGGGGATAACACCATTAAGATCTATGATATTGACTCAACCTATATTGACCGATTATTAGAATCATACTTGGCCAATAATCAAAATATCCGTGACGAGATCGAAAAAGCACTCCAAAAACTGAAAAAATCAGAAATGGTTAAAGACGTATACCGGGCCATTTTAAACGCAATTGACACCAAAGAGGTAGATACGGAGGAAGATATTCTTGTTGTGAAGCGGAGATTTTTCAAGAACGCTCGTAACACGGCAATTCAAGAATTTGCACAAACGTGGTTTGTGGAGGAAAATGAGCTCTATTTATCTGCGGTTCAATATACTATTGGGATGGATCCGATCCCCAATATCGGAGGTATCATTAATAGCAAGCAGTTTGATAAGTATAAAGCCATACATCCAGATGCTAAGCCATTAAAATATGCACCCGAGATGAAACGCCAATGGAAAATTGTTTTAGACGAGATCATTTTGCCGTTGGATGATGAGTTGCGCTAGAGTCACTCATCTACTGTTGTGAAATTTTTTTCACTGCCTGATAATATCAAAAAAAGAAATGATGAAATAAAATGAAAATACTTTACTCATATCGCCCATTTCAACTTGTATACGAGTTGAAATGGTTTTTTTATTCTCCTCAATTCGCTCTCACTACTTTACAAAATCAACCGATCCCTCCCCATGGCAAATGGTATAATGGCAAAAAGGGAGATTCTGGCGCGAGGCTTGAAGGCTCTCACAGCAGAAAGGATGTTATACCACATGCCTACATACAACAAATTGGTACGGGACAAGATTCCGCATATTATCACATCCAGTGGTAAGGAATGTCGCACAAGCATTCTGGACCCGGAGGAGTATAAGCAAGAACTAAGAACAAAGCTGCAAGAAGAATCGGAAGAATACATGAGTGCAGGAAGTGATCAGGAAGCGTTGGAAGAACTAGCCGACATGCTCGAAGTGATCCGGGCGCTGGCAGAGGTGCATGGAGCGAATGCGGCGCAGTTGGATAAGCTAAGGGCGGACAAGGCTGAGGCACGTGGTGGATTCCAGGAGAGAGTGTATCTGATCGATGTCGACGAAGCTTAACGTTAAACTCATTACAGATAACCTGGCAGACGAACTCATTTCCCGGATGCAGCATGCGTCCGGGATTTATATTATGACGTCCTTTATCATGCAGTCTGGTGTGAAGCTGCTTGCGCCGCATTTAAAGCGGGCGGCAGAGCGTGGGGCAGAAGTACGAATGCTCGCGGGAGACTATCTGTATATTACGCAGCCGGAAGGACTTCGGGCGCTCTGTGAGGTCGATCCACGAATTGAAGCACGGCTGTGGCGAAGTATGGGGACTTCTTTTCACCCGAAAGCGTATTTGTTTGATCATGACAACGGCGAAGGACTACTGATCGTTGGCTCGTCGAACTTTTCGTTCACGGCGCTGAAGACGGGATATGAGTGGAATCTTGCGATGAATGCGGAGGCGGAGCCATATACGTTCCAGATGGCTTTGGATAAGTTCATGCAGAGCTTCTACCACGAGACAACCTTGCCGGTGAACCCGGATTCAATTGAACTGTATGAGGAAGAGTATCGCAAATATCACCAGAAGAACCCGGAGATGATCCAGCGCATCATGGAGATGGAAGAAGCGGAATTTGGCACAGGTCTGCCAGAGGACAAAGAGGAAGAAACCGCCGAGCTGTCACTGGTGCCGATTCAACCGCGCTTTGCTCAGTTGGATGCCCTCGAAGCACTTCATGGCACGATGGAGGAGCAGTACGACAAGGCGATGGTCGTTATGGCGACCGGGCTTGGCAAAACGTATCTGGCGGGTTTCTTCGCCGAGCGGTTCCAGCGGGTGTTGTTTGTGGCGCATCGGGAAGAGATTCTGTTTCAGGCGAAGAGGTCTTTTCAACGGATCATGCCGGAGCGCAGTCATGGGATATATAACGGTCAGTATAAGGATGGGGCGGCGGATTGTGTGTATGCTTCGATCTTTACGCTGAGTATGCAGAAGCACCGGGATGGTTTTGCGATGGATGCATTTGATCTGATCGTGGTGGACGAATTCCATCATGCGGCTGCGAAGACGTATATGTCGGTGATTGAGCATTTTCAGCCGAAGTTCCTGCTGGGCATTACGGCGACCCCGGATCGACTGGATGGCAAGGATGTGTATGCACTCTGTGATGGGAATGTGGCGTACCAGATGCATTTTATTGAAGCGATCCGGCGAGGTTGGCTGGCGCCATTTCAATATTATGGAGTATTCGACGATACAGATTATTCGCAGATTCGCTGGATCGGGACAAAGTATGATGAAGAACAGCTCATGGCCGTTCAGTTGCAAGAGGAGTACGTAGAGACAATCTATGCAGCCTGGGCCCGGCACAAACAGACGAGAACGATTGGCTTTTGCTCGTCGATCCGGCAGGCAGACTTTGTAGCTGCGTATTTCCGAAGTCAGGGCGTGAAGCTACTTAGTCTGCATTCGCGTACATCGGAGATATCGCGGGAGGAAGCCATTCGACAGCTTGATACGGGTGAGCTGGAGGTTGTTCTAACGGTGGATCTGTTCAACGAAGGGACGGATATTCCACGTGTGGATACGCTATTGTTCGTGCGTCCAACCGAGTCGCTCACGGTGTTCACCCAACAGGTGGGGCGAGGTCTGCGGCTAGCGGAGGGAAAATCGCATTGTGTCATTATCGACCTGATCGGAAACTACCGGAATGCGGATGTGAAGCTGAGCCTTCTGGATGTGCGCGGAGATGAGGAACGAAGCGGAAAAGCGATGGATTCGGCAGTGCCTGAGGTTCCGGCTAACTGTGGGATTCATCTGGAGACCCGGGTGGTTAACCTGCTTCAGGAGCTGAGCCGCAAACGGCTACCGCGCCGCGAGAAGCTGCATCAGGATTTTCTGGATGTGAAGCGAGAACTGGGGCGTATTCCGACGTATCTGGAGTTGCACCTGATGGGGCGTTCGAAGAGTATCGGGTATCGGAGCGAATTCGGTTCCTATGTTGGATTTCTGTATTGGGCGGAGTTGCTGTCCCCGACCGAGGGAGAAATGTACGTCCGGCATGAGGCGTGGCTGCGCGATGTAGAGAAGACGATCATGAACAAAAGCTACAAGATGATCGTGCTACTGTACATGCTGGAGCGAGGCGAAGCGCATTGGATGGACCCGATCACGCCGGGGGAGATGGCTGGATTTTTCCATACGTATCTGACGGAGAAGGAATACCGGAAACGGAAAGACTTTTCAGACAAGGACAAGCTGGCGCTCTGGGAATGGAACGAGAGGACGGCAACACGGATTGAGAAACTGATTATTGATATGCCAATGTCGATGTGGAGCGGGGCAAAGGGCAGCATGACACGATTCGAGGATGGCCTGTTCTCACTGAATGTGCAGGTGCAGGATGCGGAGGAACGGGCGTTGCTGTATCGCTGGACGAAGGAGATTTGTCTGTATCGGTTGCATGTGTATTTTGAGCGGGGGAACCCTAGTTAAACGAAAAACCAGACTACACACCGTTTTATGGTATGTAGTCTGGTTTCTATTTTCCATTTCTTGTTTTCCATAACGTATAGATACACAGGGCAACAAGTAAAAACGCAGGGATAATAACGGGTTGAACTGAATTACCTATCGGCATGGAGCTAGCAAGTGAAACCACATAACTAATTACTGCAATCCCAATGAATAATGCTGCATTGAAGATGAGAAAATGTTTTAAAGGTTTTTTCTGAAATTGATACATTACAAAAATGAATGCAATCACGAATAGAATGAGGAACGCAGATTCTGAGATGGTTGTCCATCTTCCGGTTTGGCTTATGGAATTAACATCATCTTGAGTTAAGATACCTTCAGATAGCCATTGTTGAGAGTGACTTAATCGGGTATTCTCTAAAAATAGATAGATACTGTAAATTACAAGCATTAGGACAGCGTATATAAGTAAAAAGAGAGTTGGTAGCTTTTCACTTTTTGTTTTCATGTATGATCACCTCTTTACTTAATAAACTGACATTTCTATCTAAGGCTGTAATACGGAAGGATATGCGTTCATAGTATCCGTATGAGTTCCGAAATCGAGATTGACTCCTAATGGAAGATCTCCTATAGATAATCCGAGTACAGCTCTCATTTTATATCTTGCATTGAAGGTAGCCGTAGATCCAGAAGAAGAATTATAGGTATAGATGTCTTCTAGCGCCGGGGAGAACATAGCTCCGAAGTTTGCTGTGGTAAGGCTGATTTTAGGTCCACTAACTGCTGTTACTTTAAATGTACTTGTATTATAAGAGAAATTACCTGAAAGAGTAACGACCCACTCTTTTGTGAATTTGTCTCTTGTATCTTTGGCAATGTGATAGAATCTCTCCGAGACATTCTCTCCCCTGATGTTACTTAGAGCATTAACTTCTAAGCCTGATTCTTTTAAGTTGTCTATTGGAGAATGTTCTCTATATGATAAAAACCAGTTGTTTTCTATAATTATATTTTGTATTGTCCGATAATCTGCTGCTTCATGATGTTCTTTAGTAACTTCAATAAAACGATCTGTAACAACTGAACCTTCAAGATCCTTAACTGTAAAATCTTCGGTATTCTCAAATGCAGTATCTATAAAATTGGTAAATAGACTACTGATTTCAGAGTTCTCATTGCTTTCCACACTCGCATTAGCAGAAGCTGAACTTATAGTAGTACACGACAATACTAAGGTCAATGTTATCACTAAACTTAAAAATTTCTTCAATTAATGATCTCTCCCTAATATACCTTGAGTTGGTTTATTTGTGTTGGCCAACATTAATAACCCTAACATATATAATTTCCAAATGGTACCTATTATGTGGGATTTATATACATTAATACAAATGGACCAGGAAAAAAGGAGGACTTCTTAATTTCTTTCGTAACTGTGAATTTTAAATTTGGAGAGTTGTGGTTTATAAGTGGATAATGAAGCTATAGCAAACGCTACATCAGGCGAATCGGGATAAATGGACGTTGTGCACAATACGCAGGGGAGACATTTACTGTGGAGTCTACTTTTGAAACCATACTAATACTAGGAAACGGGACTCAAAGTTCTTCCCCACCCTCCACATAAACCATAATCGCTTGATACAAAAACCTCAAAAATTCCTCATCGCCAAACTGATCGAAATAACCTGCATAGCGACGATCCGTCGTATAGGCCTCCGCAATACATCTCAGAATCTCAGTATCACAGACCATAAACTGCTCCAGACAACTCTTCCATTCACCCACTAACGCTTGTACCTCACCAGAAGCAGGAGATTGATCCTGATGTTTCGCCAACTCCCGAAATACCTGCTCCATGTTGATCGAAAACTGCTGGTAGGCTTGTTCTTGCTCTCCCGCAGACAGCTGACTCACGTTCGCTTCGAATTCCTGATATTTCTCGGTATTTCCGTAGATGAACTTCGCCTCGGATTCGTATTGCTCTTGAATGGACAGAATGGAAGAGTCGTCAAACAGATGAAGATGAGAGATATCTGTCCCATCCACATACTCGTCCAACTGGTCGATGATGGTTTTGAGTTTTTGTTTGCGTTGAACGAGTGTACTGCGGTGCTCTTTTAGAATATCTTTTTGTTCACCTTTCGAAAGTTGCATCATGGCGGCAATGTCTTTCAAGGAGAAATTCATTTCTTTGAACAAGAGGATCATTTGCAGATCCCCCAGTGCCTTTTGATCGTAATACCGATAGCCATTGTCCTCGACTTTGCTCGGTTTTAGGAGATCCGTTTTATCGTAATAGTGTAATGCGCGTTTGGTGATGCCTGTGATTTGAATAATATCTTTAACGGTGAAATAGGGTGTCTTCATTCCAAAAGTCCTTTGTTTCAGCAAGGATAACACTTGCCGGAGTAATAGTTGCTTCGGTGATCGGTGTACCTGTTTTGTTCAAGTAGTATTGAATTAGGTGATAACCGCAGGCATAGCCAGCCGCATAGGGCATACCTACGGGCGTGAAATTTTGCATTGTGGCAAGTTCATCGCCGTATAGATACGGATTAATCTGGTCAAAACCAGTGACATGCAACTGATCTTTCATCTTCGGTTTGATAACGTTGTTCAAAGTCTCCATATCCGTTTTGGCTACCCAGGGGCCCAGCAACTCTTCTCCATACAGGGATGTCGCAAAGCTCTCAGCCAACCCCTCGCTAACAAGCATCTCGCCAAGCGTAATCTGTGGATTCCACTGGATATATTGGTACCTCACATTATGATTGCATTCATGGGCTAACACGGATTGCATACGAGGTAGAGTATATCTATTTGGAATCAGGTTCGCAATAATGTAACCGGGGATTCCACCGTCTCCGCTGATACCTTCGTTCATGGTCAGTGAAGGGCTATTCTTATCACCCAATAAAATGGTATATAGATATTCGGAGACCGATAGCTCAATCCCGTGCTCTATAAAGGTGGATAGACTCGTATGAACAGCTTCATGACACTGTTGCCAAAATGATTCAGACGAGATCGCAGCTAACGATTCGTTAATCTCAAGTGTGATATCTGCGGGAGCGATATTCAACAAGTTATTCATCGTGATCACATCGAAGCCGTTAGGCTCCTGAGATCGAAACGGGATCTGTTGTATGTTCCATTTGTTCATAAAGGGACCCATCATACGCTCGCGGTATAACTCCAATTTCTCATCGGGTGCAGCCTGAATGATCTCCTCATAAATTAGATCTGAACGTAACGCGGTAATCTTCATTCTTGATCTCTCCTTCTTATTCGCTTGAGATCATTATCAAGTATGACCTAACGTAACAGTCAAGCGTTGATGTTAGGCTGCTGGCTCTCTGCATGATTCTTCATTTTCATCGTGAATACCAGACCAGACAGGATATAGATCAAGCTTAGCAAGAGATAAGGGAGTTGCAGCGAGAATACGCGATCGAACGTCGTTTCACTAACCCGCACCAATAATCCGCCGAGAAGCGTACCAATGGCACTAATGCCAAAGGAAAGAAAGCGAAACACACTTCCAACCCGGCCAAGCATCTCATTAGGAACGGAACGTTGCAGGATGGAGGAACGGGTAACATTGTAGACAATAATGAAAAATGCAGCACAGAAATATAGGCCACCTACCATATATGCATTCGTGGTTAGTCCCACGACACCGTAGATGATTCCCATGCACAGAATGGAGGAGATAATCAATTGTTTTGTACTCCATTTCTTGCGCATATATGCAACAGCTTGGCTCCCCACAATGCTGCCGATGGTTGCGATGGAGATGAGCATACCGAATGCAAAAGCATCCAACTGAAGCACATCTCGTACAAAGAAGATCTGAGTAGCCAGAATGATGGAATACATCAGCGTAATGGTGACGGACAGAACGGCTAATCCGCGGAGAAAACGATCATGATAGACATATTGAATACCGGACCACATCTCGCGTTTCCAATTCTTCATCGGGCGAACTTGCTTCTTGGTTGTTTCCGTATCTCCTGGGTAGAAGTTTCCCTTCATACTGATCAAAAAGAGCAGAGCAATAACAGCCGTTACCGCGTCTATGGCAAAAGGGAAAACAATATGCAGGGTGATGATGAACCCTCCCAGAGCAACGCCCAGAATATCACTTGTGATTAACTGTCCGGCGGTGAACTGCCCATTGGCTTTTTCCAACTTAGTCTCATCTACCAGTTGAGGGATGACCGTCTGCACCGTACAGTCGAATACGACCCGGCTAAGCCCGATCCCGAACATGAACAGAGCCAGAATCGGAATGCTCACCCATCCTCCCCAGATACATAACGTCAGAGCGAGCAGAAGAATCATTCGTGTAAAGCCAGCCCCAATCAGCATATGTTTGCGTGAGTAACGGTCGATGAGAACACCCACGGGCAGACTGAAGAGAAGCCATGGTAAACGAAGTGCCGTCATGGTGACAGAGGCATACAGCGTATCGCTTGTAAGTGTGGATATGAGCCAAGGAACCGCAGCAAGCGTGAGTCCATCACCCAAAAATGTCAGTGAAAATGCACCGAATAACTTGGTATAGTTCGACTTAATTTTCATCGTTCCCTCCACCAATAAGATGTAAAGCATAGCTACAAGAAGATTGGGAAATAATGTGTTTTCACTTAATAACAATGTAAGTTATTGAAAAATGGTTTTCAATCCTATTTTTACATTAAATAACTTCACAAAACGCTTACAAACTTTCAATTCTACCCTACCTTTTCCGCTGTGAAGCTGAGATAATGGGAGAGGAATAAGGCATGAAACAGATGCGACAACCATGTTCACCAACAGCCCAAAAATAAAAGCTGCACATCCATAGGAGGATTATTAATGACGACACAACCATTGAATCTGATCCAATCCACGGAGGGCCAAGCTTTGCTTGCCCAAATGTATGGACAATCACAAGTAGCGGAACAGACTGCACGTTACACGAAGTTGAACGCAACGTTCGAAGAGTACTTTGGCGCACAAGAAGGAAGCAAGCTGTTCAGCGCGTCAGGACGCAGTGAGATTGGCGGCAATCACACCGATCATAACCATGGTAAGGTGCTGGCGGGCAGCATTACGCTGGATACGATTGCAGTGGCAGCACCAACTGCGGAGTCGGTTATTACCTTTTACTCAGAAGGCTATGACAAGAAATATGTAATCGATCTCACTGACCTCACGCCAAATACGGAAGACGATGGCACAACAGCATTGATTCGCGGTATGGCTGCGGGATTTGGAGAATTCGGATATAAGGTAGGCGGCTTCCAAGCGTACCTCTCCAGTAACGTGTTCTCGGCATCTGGAGTGAGTTCTTCGGCGTCATTCGAGATGTTGATCTGTACGATTTTGAATCACTTCTATAATGATGGAGCAATGGATGTTGTCACTTTGGCCAAAATCGGTCAGTATGCGGAGAACCATTATTGGAACAAACCTTCCGGTCTGCTGGATCAGATGGCTTGTGCGTACGGAGGACTGATTGCCATTGATTTTGAAAATCCTGCACAGCCTGTTATCGAGCCTGTTCAATGGAATTTCCAACAGAACGGTTACTCATTGGTCATTGTAAATACGGGCGGGAATCACGCCGATCTAACGGAAGATTACGCGGCTGTGCCCAATGAGATGAGAGCGGTTGCTCAGGCGCTGGGCAGTGAGTATGTTCGGGAAATTACGGCAGACGCAATCTACGCCAACCTCAAGAAGGTTCGTGAAGCGGCTGGAGATCGTGCCGTGCTGCGTGCGCTTCATTTCCTGGAGGAAAATAATCGTGTCGATGGTGAGGTTCAGGCGTTGCGTGATGGACGTTTTGCTGATTTCCTGAAACTGATTACCGCATCCGGTAACTCGTCATGGAAGTGGCTGCAGAATGTATATCAGAGTGGTGCTGTGAAGGAGCAAGAGATTGGCATCGCGCTGGCACTGACTGAGAATTATCTGCAAAACCTGGGTGACGGCGCTTGTCGGATTCATGGCGGTGGATTCGCAGGGGTTATCCTTACAATTCTTCCGAACGAAAAAGTGGAAGAGTATATGTCTTGGATGCACGACATGTTGGACACGCCAATTATTGTTGTTAATGTGCGTGCACAGGGTGCGGTATGCCTGAATGCATTGATCGCCTAATGCTGGCTAAACAGTACTCAGATAAATAGTTATAGTTGTAATTCAAGGAAGTCCGGGCGATGCCCGGGCTTTTTTGGGTTATTCCATTTTTGGAAAAACTTCAAACTTTGAAGGGACGTAATGTGTTATTTAAGTAGTGGTTGTATCTCAATAATGTTCTCATGGGAGGAAGGATCAGATGGCTACACCTACAGAGTCTGGGCCGGAAGAAGCTCAATTATATGACGAGTTGCGGCGTGCGATCGAGGAATTCGAAGAGGGAGAGGAGCGGCAGAACGTTCTAAATCGAATGATCAGACAGCTCAGGTTCGCCAAGTGGCGCAAAGATCGGATGCGTAAGATGATGCATACTGCCAAAGGATCAAGCCCACGACATTATGGATTATCTTAACCACAGGTGCTCTTGTGCCCGTCTTGTTATTTACGATGTTCATCTGGGTATCTCTATGGGTAGAGTAGTGGACAACTAGAGAGATAAGGAGAGATCAATCCCGTATGTTATTTATTGTGTTTTTTATTGCGATCGTATTTGGTGTTTTGTTGATTTTTCGAATGGATGAGGATAGAAGGTTGAAAGCCGGAGCGCTGACCGTGGTCGTGTTCAGTATTTTGCTGTGTATGCTGCTCATATTCCAAATGGGTAGTTACGGAGGCGATTCTTTTAGCTATTTGGGGTTTTTCAACATGTCGTATGGAGCGGCCAATGTATGGATGCACATCTTTATTGTGACGACGCTCGCGGCGTTACTGACGTATCTGGGTGCGAGTGAGTAGCAGAGAGGTGAGGTTAGCCAGTGAGAGGAGTTGGTCAGGATTACTCGTCACTGTCTAACCTTTGGCATGTAACGAATTGCAACGGGTCTGACAAAAGGGCCATGCTTTTTCGCAAGGATGAGTCATTAGGTAAACAGTATTGGTGTTGTTTAGCGTGAATCAGAAGTATTCCTGTTCAAAGATTGTAAGTTTTCCTGAATATACTGGTGGTAATCGCGGAAGCTGCTGATGTGATGCAAGGAATCGGAATTCTCGGATTGAATCTTAATCTTACCATCCTGAGGCAAATTCTTCATCTCGGCAATGACCGTTTTGGAACCTTGAATATCACGGGACATCTCCTGAATTTGTTGTAATAATGCGGGATGCCCTTCATGCTGGAGCATTTCGGCGAGCGGTCTCATCTCCTCCAGCTTTTGGCTCGACCGTTCAAGCGTGGTCATGACTTTATCTCCATCTGTACTTGCACTAAGAGAAACCATCCGGTGGATATGATCTTTCTCCATACGCTCAAGCGCCTCCAGATGGGAAGCTTCCAGACGTTTGGGATCGCTCCAACTCTCCGAGCGAACGGTATCATTCTGTTGCTGGGAAGCATTATTCGCAGTGCCATTGCCACAGCCCCATAACAGAGTTGAGCAGGTTAACACGGTTCCAACGGCGATGAACCTTTTTAAACTCATACTGTCACTCCTTCAATAATTTCCTGAAGGTAGTATGAGCAATAATATCCAAAATCATGCTTATTTTCTTCATTTCTCTGCCATAATTAAGTATATCAGTGGTTTATCTGGTCAAAACGGCCTAGATGGATTCAATATTGTTTAGCTATTCAAACTGAAATTACAGACTTTCTGCTTATTTTTGCAGGCATCTGTTTTCGGGTGTACAGATATTGATTTATAATGAATGGATATAAATACAGGTAAATTGTTACAAATAAACTACGCCTAACAACTGAAAAAAAAGAGACCTGGACATTTGGTCCAAGTCATTCCTAATGAAACATAAAAATTGATGTATTACTTTGCAGTTTTTTCTCAGGAGGAAGGTACTTCCTTTTTCGGGTTTCGACTATCGATAAACCAGCCAGGTCCTTCTACACTGATAACTTCCTGTGAGTCGTAGTTATAGGAAACGGTGATACGTTCATCCTCATGTCCCGTTATATGACCGTATAGATATAGTCGTGAATGAATGGAAGGATCATCAATATCGTGACTCGTTACAATAAAGTCGGCATTATAGTATTTCTTTATGTACTCAACACTTATTGGTGTAGCTGTTTCTACAATATTTTGTTTATCTGAGGTAGACATACTTGAACATCCTCCTAATAAGAATAGAAAAATAAGTAAGGTCAGAGCTGCAGGTTTTATTCGCATAAGCGTTAATTCTCCTTTTATGGAAATAAACTCTAAGCACACTTTAATATAAATTAATGTAATAGACAAGGTGGGGTATCATGACATACATAAATGATAAGACCTATTGGACCATTGCTGATGAGGTATACAAACGAGATTTACCATCATCCGGATATAAAAATGAAAATCTTCCAGGTTGGACAATAGTTGAACCGAGGGGCGCCATGCTTCACGATACAAATGGTTCAGGATTTGATGCTACAGTGTTTTACAATGAGGATAATAATCAAGTTATTATTGGTTATCGGGGAACTGAACCCCCTGATCGTCCCAAATGGAGTGTAATAACAGATTGGGAGACTGATTTAAATGATGTTGTGGGTAACCGAACCAAGAATTTGGAGGAAACTCACAATTATATGGAGCAGTATAAGGAAGAGATTGCGTCGCTACCTCTGCATAAACAGATGCCTTTCATTGAAGCTGAATCTAGGTATCAGAATAATCAATTTATTCAGGCACTGAACCTCTTTGATAAAGTGAAGGAAGAGTACCCGGAAGCTGATATCTCAACGACTGGACACTCGTTGGGAGGTGCTCAGGCTGAATATGTCGCGATTCGTAATGGAGTATCGTCAGCGAGTTATAATCCGCCAAGTATTGTACATTTACTTCCTGATGATTTGCAAGAGAAGGTGCGGAACGGAGATTATCTGAAAACGAATGTGGCCTATGTCCATCCAGGGGATTCTGTAGGTTCTGGTGTGAAGAATGCTGAGCAGCATGTCGGTGCAACTTATTATATCAATTCGACTTTTGAAGATGCTAATCGCTACGAAACCATCCCCATGTTCTTACCGATACCTCGGGAGACGTGGTGGGAACAAAGATTGTTCGGTAACAAGTGGTCGTTTGAATTTATTCGTGTCCCATCTATATCCGGAGAACAGAGTGTACTATCTAAGTTTTTGGATTCCATGCTAGTCGGACAGAGAACACATAGTATGGATCATTTTACATTCGATGCGAAAGGGAACATAAGTAATACATTGTATACGATAGATGGTCAACGTGTGGACGGTCAGCCTAGAGTAGAGAATTATTCAGAGATGATGAAGGCAAGAGAAGAGTTTAAGGAAGCGATGAATACGTTTGTTGAGAAGCATGGTTCTGCTATGGGAGGTTTCGGCCAACTTGCTGCAACAGTACTAGGAATCAGCTCAGTCGCTATGAATAGACAGAACTCGGCATACTATGTTGGCGACCAACATGGGAGCACTATTCAACTAACACCTGAGGAGCTTGGACATGCTTCCAGACAGATGCGGGAAAGTCTGCATGGCTTTGCCAATGATGCGTGCTCTTCAATCCAGATGTTCCAAGCGCATATATCAACAAGTGAGAGCCAGTCCTTTACACCCATTGCCTATGATGCTACAGCAACGTTGGAGCGGATTAATCGGTGGTACCAAGAATCCATTACAGAGATCGCAGATTATATCGAACGGAAAAGACAGGATTTTGTTTTGGCAGATCGAGAATAGTTTAGCTGCAAGGAACTACAGGAGGTGTACATATGGGAAGAATATCTGTCTCTCTGTCGGATTTGAGAAGAGCGATCCAGCAGTGTGAACAGTTGCAGCAACGCTTGATTCAACAGGAACAGCAGATGCGAAACATATATGGAAGACTGCAAGATTGGAAGGGAGAGTCTGCAGTACAGTTGTCTACAAAAATGTCAGCGTTTCTTGAAGGAACTTCATCCAAATTGGCAGAGCTAGAAGCACACAAAGAACAATTAAAACAATATATAAGGAAGATGGAAGAGGCCGACCGCGAAGATCGACGCAAAGCTCGGAACCCTTATTAATTGTCCGTATTTTCCGAGATGGGAGGAATGATGTATATCTATAACAATTCGACCTGGCGCTGGACCATCAACCTTCTATATCCTGCCATTATCTTTGTCTTTCAGAGCTGGGGCCCGATATTGGATTCTTGGACAGGTCCCATTTTGTTCGTCGCGTTGTTCTGCTTTCTGTGGAGCAGTGTGAAAGATATGTTCCTCTCGACGGGACTGACATGGTTAATTGCCATCCCGTCATGGTGGTATTGGATTGAACTTCCGAAACCATCGTTCGGCGCAGAAAATTTTGCGGCACATCTATGGTTGATTGTACTGATGTACATTATCTTCGTGCTTATTCCTCAGACGTTGATCCTGACTACGCGGTTGCGGGTAATGGATTATTATAAGAAGTAAAAGCTAGTTGAGCGTAGGCCGGCCATTGCCGTTATTTTATGAATTGATTGTAGTAAAGAAGGTGTACAGAGAGATATGCGTATGACTCGTAATTGGAAAAGGAGAACGTTCGTGAGGTTCTTTGTATTGCTCGCTGGAATGTTGTTTTTGATACGCGCTTGTGGTCCGCAGGACATCGATACCATCTTAAGTGAAAAAGGTATTCTCCCAGAACAGGTGAAGCTAATTACAACTTTTGAACCGCGAACACAAGTGGTCTTATATCAAGATCTCACTACGAATAACGTGACTCCTGCTTTGATCCAGCAAAAAATGTGGTACTCCGAACTGACCAACATAGGCGGTGGTCTGCATGATAATCCATCCGAGCCGCTTTCTTCTCAGATATCAGGATACCAGAAGTCTAAAGGCAAAATGATCTATATTCTATACGGTTATCTCCACGATGCTGACATTACCCAGGTACATATTCGTTACGATCCAAATCCGGCATCTGCACAGGTGGAAGCGGCAATCGTTGAATTTTCTGATCAATCCAGCCGCAGGTTGTGGTATGCGGTAATCCAGCAGCCGATTCATGAGATGATATGGGATATCAAAGGATTGGACGACCAAGGTCACATCATCTACTCATCTCTCGATAGCGAGGCTTAGGAGGTAACATATGAATTACCTAAGAAGGATCAACAAGCGATACCTCATCTTCCTCATCTGGAACGTACTCATGATTGGCGCTGTACGTGGGCTAACCTTCCAGCATGAACCGGGTAGAGGGGTTTCTGGTAATGGCAACCTGGGCCTGCTGGTGTTAGCCCCATCTCTTCTGACCTTTCTGATTCTATGTATCTGGACAGTGTATCTATCCAAATGGTGGTTGTATGATCAGCGTCAGCAATGGGGAGGGAAGATGCATACCGCGGTACCCGTAATCGCTCTCCTAGTGTGTGTGTTGTCCGTCTTTCTGGAAATACACATCATCAATGATCTACGTATGCAACTCAATGGATATACGAATGATCCGAACTCTGCAGTGTATCGGTTTGGCTGGTTGAACCAGTATACGAACACCCTGTTTTACAATGTTCCGATCCTGCTGTTCGGCCTGTCTTTCTCAATTGGGATAGGTTGGGTTATGGAGAGGAAACTTCGCAGTCATAGGAGATCCACATAATCCAAATCCAAGCTGCATACCAATCAAAATCATATACACAAAGACCCCTTATCCGTCGTACCAGACGGGCAAGGGGCCTTTCGCGTTTTTGCTACACTTTCCTTTTATATTTCCCTGTATAGGGGATGGTGAGGTGGATTTTCAGATCCTGAATTGAGTCTTCGGTAAGCATCATCTTGGTACCATTGTCGGATAACTTGCGCCAGAGCTTCGGATTTTTGCGATACAGCTTCTCTTGCAGACCATAGATGTCCACACCACGCTCAAGGCCATGGCGATAGGTCTGCATAATCTGCTCCCTCAACTTCACTTCACTGATCTGAATCATCTCTTCATAAGAGGTAGGCACCAGATATTCGTACAGGGCGGTTAGGTATTGGGCGTCTATATTGAACTTGACCTCTTCACCCTGAATGACAGGTTTGATTTTGATCTTGGGCAATCCTACACTAAGTGCCCCGTAGATCGTTCCATCCTTCTGGACAAGTAAGGGAGCCCTTCGCATATCCTTGATTAGCCAGTGATAACCGGGAAGCTGACTGCGTGGGAGGTATTCAAAGGCAACGCCTGTCTTTTCGAAAAAGGCTCCTTCGATCAGAAATAAATCCTTTTTCTTCTCGTTCTCGGCCCATTGGGAATTGTTCAATGCAATACTGGGCAGATACGTCGTGGTAGCCGGATCATTATGCGTTGCAATGAGCTTGAAGCTAAGCACGGGCGGATACAATGATTCTTCCATATAAGTCGGGAGCGGATTATGAAGAATGCTATCCAGCGGTGACATATTATAGATGGACGTCGCACTCAGAATTTTCTCCAGTGGCTCGCGTGTTCCGTACACCCAGGTCGTATAGCGGGATTCCGGAAAACGTCCCAGCATATCAAACACTTCTTTGATATGTTTGCTGGTGAGCACACCTTCGGCCATAACGATCGCGGTCACATGCCCCCAGGCCATGTGTAATTGGGCCGTACGAAACAGTTCGTTCAGCGCCAGGCTCATCGTTTTTCCTTCAGCATGACCGACCCATACAGGCGGCGTATCTGCACTTTTGGCAGAACTTTCACTTTTGGCGACACTTGCAAAATCCAGTGTTTGCACATACAGGTGATACATGCCCTCTTTATAATCAATGCCAAAGGCTTTGGCGTAGTCCACCTGTTGAATCTCAAAAGCACTCCAGCATCCACTGGTCATCACGCACATCATCAGGCTTAACAGACCCAGCAAACATCGCTGTAACAAGTGTTTCATCGTCTATTTCCTTTCTTGCGCGGTTCTTGAGTCTCCAGATAGACGGGTCTGCGTTTACCCAACCCTTTCGGCAGTTTGAATAATGAAGCTATCGCCTGTTTGAAGTGAAGCGGCGTAAGTGGCGTGAGATATGGGATGCCAAAGGATTTGAGATCCGTCAGGTAGATGAGGAACAGAATCAACGACAGGATGAATCCATAGATGCCGAGAGATGCTCCCAGGACAAAACAAAGGAAGCGCAGGATCAGCACAGAACTGGTCATAACCTGGTTCACAATGGTTGCTCCCGCTACAACAGTGACTGCGATGATGACAATCATGAGGGGAGAGACCATGCCCGCTCGAATGGCGGAATCTCCGATGATCAAACCGCCAACGACAGTCAGTGTCTGGCCGATGGCACTTGGCAAACGTACCCCCGCCTCTCGGAACAGCTCCATTAACAGCATAATGAGAAACATCTCGACCCCCGATTCCATGGGTAATCCCATACGACCCACCGATATTGTGGCGACCAAGGGAAAGGGAATTTGATCCATATGAAAAGATGTCAGTGCAATGTAGAAGCCAGGCAAAAACACCGTGATCATGAGACCCAGAAAGCGCAGCATCCGCCCTACGTTGACAGGCAAGAAGGGAAAGCTGGCATCCTCCGGTGATTTGAGCAAAAGAAACAGATTGACTGGCCCAATAATGGCGCTGGGATTGCCGTCAACAATCAGGATAAAACGTCCATTCAGGAGACATTCTGCAGCAAAGTCAGGCCTGCCCGTATAATGGGTGACGGGAAACAACGTAATCTTTGAAGGGGACAACAATTCTTCCAGCTCATTGGCAGTCAGGATGCGTTCAGTCTTAATCTTGCGCAACCGATCCTGGACGTCTTCGATCAGCTCCGGATTGGCGATATTTTTGATATACATCAGTGCCACCTTGGTTGCAGAACGTGAACCGATCAGTTCGATATTACAGGCCAGCTGGTTCGTACGCAGGCGTGTACGAATCAGGGCAACATTGACGGCAAGAGGTTCAATGAATCCATCTCTTGCCCCGCGGATCGAAACTTCCGTGGTCGATTCCTCCGGTGTCCGAGTAGGGATGTTAGATATATCAATACTCCACATGGTTTGCAGGGAAGGAATACAGATCAACATGTGGCCTTCAAAAACACGGAGAGACATCAGTTCAGTTCCAAATGCCGGATCTTGCAGATCCATTCGGGTCCAATCCAGGCTGATACACTTTTCTATGTCGGATGTACGGATAAAGTGTGTATTTTCATATGTTCGTTTGAGTTCCGGGAGAATAATATCGTAGATCGCTTCACTATCCACCATACCGCTGCAATAGGTCATAAGGACTTGCATCGGAGGTTCTCCGAACATATGACTATTGATAATGACATCATCAGAGCCGGCAAAAAAGGTGTTGAGGTTATGCTCGTTCATTCGAAAGGGTTCAACGGCAGGATTATTCTTGGGCTGAGTTGAGATCGGCATGAGCGGGAACCTCCTTGTCCTTTTTGTGGATTAATGATGCAATGGTTAGTATCACTGTAACGATTGAGACATAAGCGAGCATGACCGGAAACTGAATATGGTCTACATAGTAATCCACATAATCAATGCGCCACCATTGCATCGCCATGAAGCTCATGATGACGGTGATGGTAAGAATGGCGATATATCGTTTCTTCGGCCTGCGGAAATTCAGCAGATCGACGATGAGATACAAAGATATGGCCACTCTTGCGAAAGAACCACTAAGCCACTGATAGATGGACAGAAAATCAACGTGTTGCAGCAACTTGCCGATATTCACAAGTTTCCATTGCTCATAGGGACTATTCCGTTGTTTCGCTGCCTCCTCTGGGCCGAATTCCACAATGGCTCCAATCGTTGGTCCAATCGCCATACTAAGCATGAACAAGCCGAGGATCAGAACATACCACCACCGAATTTTGCCTTTGACTTCATGTTGGAACAGCATGAGAATCCAGATTTCCATAAGCCCGGCAAGGGAGTAGATCATGCCCCGCCACACGGGGCCCATGCCGTTCTCCATGATCGGGAACAATAGGCTGTAGTCCTTATATTTCATATTGGCGGACATTACAAAATAACCGAGCAGAACTACAAAAGGCAGTAGAAGACTGGAAGTCATCGCAATGGAGCGTATGCCTTTAGCCGCTGCCCACGCAGCAACCAGTGCTCCGCCACCAGCCAGAACATAGGGAGGCGTGAATTGAAGATATGTGGATACGGTCCAGTTAGTTGTCTCGTACAACGTATGTGTGCCAAGTGTGAACAGCAGAATGGAAGCAGAGATCCGGAAGATCCAGGAAGGAATGGCTCCGAACTCGCGTGTGATCCAATCCGTTAATCGCTGACCACGTACACGTCGAATGATGATATACATCATACACAGAAACAACATGAACAGTGGAGCGGCGGCTACGACAGACAACCATCCATCTCTGCCGCCAGCTTCGAGTATCGCTGGAACAGACAAGACATGGCAGACGAGCCCTGCACTTAATAAAAGGATGGAAAAGGACAACCAAATGGTAATTTGACCTTTTTCACGACTCATGGAAATCCTCCTTTCCAATGAAGGAAGTTTCCGTTAGGTTGTACAGCATACAGGAAGTTGATTCCTTTTTCAGATTTTTTTACAGAAAGCTGCAAACGAGATGGACGGACTAACGAGAAAGCTATAACATACAGATATAGCAATGTCGAAGACAAGCACTGAGCGAAGCCTAGAGAAATAGGGAAAATAGGGAGGAAACCTGCGATGACAAATATAACGAAGGCATCTGGAGAGACGAAAGTTGGCTTTATTGGTACAGGCGTAATGGGTAAAAGCATGGCTGGGCACATCCAGCAAGCGGGATATCCGCTGCATGTGTACACGCGAACTGCTGCCAAGGCGGAAGCGTTGGTGAAAGAAGGTGCCGTATGGCATGATACACCAGGCAAACTGGCTGCCGCGTGTGATGTCATCATCACGATGGTAGGGTATCCAAAGGATGTCGAGGAGATTTATCTCGGGGAGGATGGTCTCGTGGCCAATGCCAAACCGGGGTCATATCTGATTGATATGACGACCTCAAGTCCGCTACTGGCTGCACGAATCTTTGAAGCTGCAGAAGCCAAAGGGCTGCATGCACTGGACGCACCTGTGTCGGGCGGCGATATCGGAGCGCAGAATGCCAAGCTGTCCATTATGGTTGGCGGCAGCTCGGAGGCCTTTGAAGCCGTGCGTCCGCTGTTTGAGCAGATGGGCAGCAACATTGTGCTGCAAGGCAAGGCGGGAGCCGGGCAGCATACCAAAATGTGCAACCAGATTGCCATTGCCTCTGGCATGATGGGCGTATGCGAAGCACTCGCCTATGCCAAGACGTCTGGTCTGGACGCGGAGACCGTGCTGAAGAGTATTGCTACCGGGGCAGCCGGAAGCTGGTCGCTCAGCAATCTCGGTCCGCGTATGATCGCAGGCGATTATGAGCCTGGATTCTATGTGAAACATTTTATCAAAGACATGGGTATTGCACTGGAGTCTGCAAAAGCGATGGGCATGAAAACGCCTGGGCTCGCTCTGGCCGAATCCCTGTATCAGGAAATAGCAAATAATGGTCTGGAAGAGAAGGGGACGCAGGTGCTCTACACTTATTATCTTCAGGCTTAACAACCAAGAGAACAGCAGCGCATTCTTTTTCGATTCAGGAAAGGTTGCGCTGTTTTTTTTGATTTTGCGGCTTGTTTATGCGTCTAAAGTCATGGAATTGGTTAAATGTTCATATGTACTTTGCGTATTGGAGAGATTTTGGTCGCTAACCCTTTATTTTAACCCCTCTTTATCCGACATAAGTAATAGAAGTTTACATAATGAATGTGTCAAAGGATGTTATTCCTCCTGTAATGGTCACCCGTAACCCACACTATAATAGAACGGAGCTTGCCCATGTTCAAGAAAATCCTGTCTCTGTTCAAGACACAGCCAGAGCTTGCGAACCAGATTACAGCCTCCGCTTCAGCTTTGCCATCGACGACAACCATTCCTCCGCGTATGGTACGCAGTAAGCGCAAGAAAAAAGCGGAAGGGGATTGGACACGTCAGCCGGAGGAGCCTAGTACAGCAGATCAGCTGATGGGTCTTCCGAGTGAATACAAAGTGCTGAACGATTTACTCGTTACCAATCCGAAGTCGCGCTCCGGTTATTCGCAGATTGATCATGTCGTCATCGGTCCCCGGGCAATCTTCGTGATCGAAACCCGCAATCTGACGACAGGTGAGATTCGCGGCGGTCGAAGAGAGGCCAATTGGTCGGTCAGCAGCAGCCGAGTCAAAATGTACAATCCGCTCATGCAGCATCGTGCACATGTGGAAGCCATCCATGCACACCTGGGGGACTACAAAAGAGTCCGTCTCGTGTCCATGGTGACCTTCACGAACCGTTGCCGCATCAGTGTTGATCCGGCTGTAAGGTATGTGAATTCGGATGAACTCATCATCTATGACCATGAATTGGTTGAGACGATTCAGCGCAAGACGGAGCGACTTGAGACTGAAGTTCCGGAGACCGTATTTCAAGAGAAGGATATTCAGGCGATTCACGCCCTGTTAGCATCGGTGAACTCGACCGATCCTCAGATTCGGTCAGAGCATATGGAGAAGGCTAAAGGCATTAAGTAGTCACGCCTCACGAACACTGCTATCCATATGGATGGCAGTGTTTTTGTGTTGCGTTGGTAGTTAATGCGCGCATGGTAAAAGGCTTTAGACACAGGTATATCGTCGTATACACCCCATTTTTGACTTATGATACAATGTAGAACGTGTTCAGTTGTGAATCGATTATGTTATCTGAAAGGATATTTTTGTAAATAAGTTGTTCAAGGGTTGGAGTAGAGGTTAATGTTTCTCAGGAATATACATACGATAGGGGAAGATCATATGATGAAATGGAATGATACGATAAAGACGTTTACGGTCATATTCAGTTTGGCAGCGATGCTGACAGCTTGTGGTGGCGGAGTGAAAGAGACATCATCATCACCGGAATCTGCTTCCGGTACAGAAGCTGCCTCATCCGAAACCAATAGCTCGAATGCTGCTGTAACAGAAACCACAGCAAATGGCTCGACTGCTGGTGAAGAAACAGGTTCAGTCGCCAAAGAATCCTCTTCTGCCGAAGAAGGCAAGATCGGAAAGGATTCCACATTGGAAGAGTTGAAGCAGGATTATGCGGATCAACTCGGTTATATCCGTATCCCGCTTAATGATCATCCAGTACGCCGGGTCAGTGAGAAGGATTCCAAAAACATTAATGTTGCCAATTATAGCGATGCTGTTGTGGACATGAACGCCGGGGTGCCGATTCACTCCGATTCGCAGCGGTTGATTGATGATGCCTTTCCTTATTTCACAACTGTACAAGCACCTGACGAATCTTATGTAACCTGGGAAGAAGCAACCAATCTGGAACGTGCCATGGTGAAAACGTTATTTATCGCCCGTGAAGGTCTGTTGATTACGGATGATGCGATGAAAAATAAGGATTACAGCAGTACATCATTCCAGGACTCTATGGATTTCTTTCGTGTGACAGCAAAATTTGAATCCATGGCACCTGTGGCACAGCATCCGCGTGACATCACGCTCAATACGCTATACGACAAAGCCCGTACCTCGTGGGGCAAGCTTGCTGCAATGGACCCGAAGCAGGATGAAGCGGCGTTTGCCGAGATGTACAAGACGGCGAGAACAGATGCCAATAATGCGATGGGATTGCTTAATATTCTGTTGTCTACCAATGAGGAAGAACGTATAGAGGAGATTTACGGAAAGGAATAGTCTTACTGAATATAATTTGAACGAGTTATATAGCTGAGTTCTTACATAGAACCCTGACTGCCGGAACGATCGGTGGTTAGGGTTCTATGCGTTGTATGGAAGGGAGACCTTCCTTTTTTTGCTGCCAAAATGATGAGAAGTTTATTGTAATGGGAAAAGTAGGGTAATAAGAATAGAAGCGGCATTGTAAAATACGCTATAATAACCATATGTGTACATAGAAATGATTACATATTGGACGAAGTGGAGAAAACAACATGTCTAATGGAGGCTCTGAGCTGGAACGTGTTATCGGTTTAGGGTGCTCCGAGCCGGAGGAATGCTTATGATCAAGCTGTTGTACTACTTGAAGAAGTACCGAGTTGCTGCCATTGCAGCCTTGGTCATGATGTTGATTGAGCTAACGGTGGAGTTGGCTCAGCCTTACTTGATCTCCAAGATCATTGATAACGGGATTCAACAGGGGGATTTATCTGTCGTCTGGTTATGGGGCGGCGTGCTGGTTGGCAGTGCTGTGGTAGCTTTTGCTGCCGGAATTGCCAGTTCGTTCTTTGCGTCTCATGCGAGTCTGGGATTTGGATACGATCTGCGGGAGAAGCTGTATGAGAAAGTGCAAACGTTCTCTTATGCCGTCTTCAACCGGTTCGCGACATCGTCCCTGATTACCCGATTAACGGGGGATGTGACCCAGGTTCAGGATACGGTCTTCATGAGTCTGCGATTCATGACACGTGTGCCGCTGGTAGTTATGGGTAGCATGATTATGGCAGTCATCGTGAATCCGAGGTTGGGTCTGCTGCTGGTTGTCATGGTTCCTGTACTGCTCGTCGTTGTGGTGTGGATGATTAAAAAGGCAGCGCTGCTGTTCCGCAATGTACAGCGCAGACTGGATGCCGTCAACGGAGTCATCCAGGAGAATCTGACAGGCATTCGGCTGATCCGTGTCTTCGTACGGATGGGCCATGAGATTGAACGCTTTGCCGGATTCAGCGGCAAGCTGATGAAAGGCACAATATCCGCGCTGCGCCTGACGGAGACCACGATGCCATTCATGCTGCTGATGATGAATGTCTGTATCATCGCCGTGCTCTGGTTCGGACGAGTGGACATCGCCGCTGGTAATGCAACCGTGGGTGAAGTGGTTGCCGTCATTAACTATCTGCTTCGCACCATTGGTGCCATGTCTGCATTGTCATGGATTCTGGTAACCTTCTCGAGAGCAAGCGCTTCAGCGCAGCGTCTGAATGAAGTGTTTAATACGGAGGATACGTCCGAGACGGAACAGAATAAGGCGGTAGCAACGTCTGCACCATCTGCTGGATCTGTGAAATCATCGCATTTCTCGCAATCTGTATACTCAGCGAAGAAACAGCGTGCTGTGCAAGGAGCGGTTGAATTCCGCAGCGTAGGTTTCAGTTATCCGAATAGTGAAATTACAGTATTGGATAACATCACATTCACTGCAAAAGCGGGGGAACGTATTGCCATTATGGGAGCCACAGGCTCAGGCAAGTCTTCACTGGTGCAGCTAATTCCACGGTTATACACGGAGGATCAAGGTAAGGTACGAATCGATGGTACGGATGCAACAGAACTGGATCTGTCCATGCTGCGTGGTGCAATTGGTTATGTGCCTCAGGAGGTTGTCCTGTTTACCGGTTCCATACGGGAGAATATTGCCTGGGGTCAGGAAGATGCCAGCTTGGAAGAGATCGTGGAAGCGGCGAAGCGTGCCCAGATTCATGAGACTATTGAGAATTTGCCAAACGGTTATGATACCTTGCTGGGTCAACGGGGAGTTAATCTCTCCGGTGGACAGAAGCAGCGACTTTCCATTGCAAGAGCACTGGTGCGTAGGCCAAGAATTCTGATTCTGGACGATAGCACGAGCGCACTGGATGTAGCCACAGAAGGCAGACTGCTGGATGCACTGGAAGAGTTGTCGTGTACTACGTTTATCATCACCCAGAAGATCAGTTCGACGACATCGGCGGATCTGATTCTGCTGCTTGATGATGGACAACTCATTGGACAGGGAAAACATGAAGACCTGATGGAATCGTCTGAGCTGTATCGTCGAATCCATGAATCACAATACGGGGAGGGTGCACAGCATGTTCAAAGCATTCATTGAGCCTTTCCGTCAGCCGCCACCGCCGATTGATCCGGAGACGTTACGATCAGGTGGTGGTCGCAAACCCAAGGCAAGGGCGAAGAACTGGTCCGGTACGCTAGGTCGCATCTGGACCTATCTGGCACGGCGTAAAGTCAAGCTGTCCATGGTACTGTTGATGGTATTGGCCAGCTCTGCACTTGCTTTGCTTGGCCCCTACATGGTAGGGGTGGCCGTAGATGATTTTATCGCAGGTGAAGCTGGCTCAAGCTGGACACGGTTTCTGATTGGATTAACCGCTGTGTACGTCTTGTTCTCTCTTACATCCTGGTTACAAAATATATGGATGATCGAGATTGCACAGGAAACCGTGTTCCGTATGCGATATGATCTGTTCTCCCATCTGCACAAGCTGCCGATTCCATTCTTCGGTAAACGTCAGCAGGGGGAGATTATGAGTCGGGTGACCAATGATATCGAGAATGTCAGCGGTACGTTGAACAGCTCGGCCATCCAGATTTTCTCAAGTGTATTAACGCTGCTCGGAACGTTTGGGGTTATGCTCTGGCTCAGTCCGCTACTGACCCTGCTTACCTTTATTGTTGTGCCTTTGATGGCGATTGGCATGCGTTGGATTACACGCAGAACGGGACCACTCTTCAAGGAGCGGCAGCGCAATCTCGGCGAACTTAACGGTTACATCGAAGAGACCTTATCCGGGCAGCGGATCATTAAAGCATTCTCGCAAGAGGAGCGGGTGATTCGCGGTTTTGAGGAACGGAATACCCGCATCCGGATTTCCGGTTTCTGGGCACAGACCATCTCCGGTTTTATTCCGAAACTGATGAATGGATTGAATAACCTGAGCTTTGCAATTGTTGCGGGCATCGGCGGTATTCTGGCGATTCAGGGTTCCGTAACGGTTGGGGTAATTATTATCTTTGTGGAATATGCCCGTCAATTCACACGTCCGCTGAATGATCTGGCGAACCAGTGGAATACGTTATTGTCCGCGATTGCGGGGGCTGAGCGTGTATTCGAGGTGTTGGACGAAGATGAGGAAGCAAAGGACGAAGGGGCGGCGGTATCTCTGGACAAGGTGGAGGGAGCCGTTCGCTTCGACAAGGTATCCTTTGGATACGATGAAGGACGTAACATTTTGCATGACATCAGCTTTGAAGCCAAACCGGGTGAGATGATTGCCCTTGTAGGTCCGACCGGAGCGGGGAAAACAACTCTGATCCAGCTGTTATCCCGTTTCTATGATCCGACAGGTGGTACATTAACGGTAGATGGTCGCGATATGACCACCATTCGGCGTGAGAATCTGCGGTCACATATGGCATTTGTACTACAGGATTCATTTCTGTTTCAGGGCACGATTCGGGAAAATATTCGATTTGGACGTCTCGACGCGACAGATGAAGAAGTGGAAGCAGCCTCCCGGCTGGCGAATGCCCATTCCTTCATTATGCGAATGAAGGACGGGTACGACAAAGTGCTTCAGGCCGACGGAAGTGGTATTAGTCAGGGACAGAAGCAGCTGCTCGCCATTGCCCGGGCAATTCTGGCTGACCCTTCCATACTCGTACTGGACGAAGCGACGAGCAGTATTGATACCGTCACAGAGATCAAAATCCAGGAAGGGCTGCAACGTCTGATGCAAGGCCGCACCAGCTTTGTCATTGCCCACAGGCTGAACACGATTCGCCAGGCCGATCGAATTCTGGTGCTGAAGGATGGGCATCTGCTGGAGCAAGGTTCGCATGATGCGCTTCTGGAACAAGGCGGATTCTACAGTGAGTTGTATTATAGTCAGTTGCGCAAGAAGGCACAGTAGTCATTTTGGATATTATGTGAGATGTATTAGAAAACTTGTAAGTATGTAAAAAGAGCAGGGATGAGGGCACGATGCTCCTCATCTCTGCTCTTTTTGCATATTTTATTGAATAAGCTTGGGAAATATAATCGTGAATGTGTGTTAAAATATGGATATAGTGGAATGTGTTCGTTTTTGGAAGGTTGGTAGACATACGCCTATGGTCAGTCAAGTGATGCCTTAAAAGAGAGGAGTGCGATGCGAAATGGAATTCAGAATTGGGAATGGCGCTCTTCTTTTTCCCCCTTTACACATTACGATTATCGCAATCATTATTATTTTCATTTTAGTAAGGTGGAGCAAGCAATTAGAAACAAGACGTTTTACGGTTTTCTTTTATTTTTTGATTGGCACGTTCATTACTCCAATTTATTCTCAAAGTACAACAAAAGGTGTTTTTGAACTATGGATTCCTTTAGGATTTATTGTGGTTTTCTTATATTTGATTCGCAGCGAAAGAAATCATCCATCTAAAATGAAAGCGAGTATTCTAGGGTTTTCCCTAGCAATATATCAGTTGATTCTTAAATATATCGGATAACGGACAGGACAGGATAGGATTATTCAAATAAGAACAAGTAAGCAATAGGTTGAAAACAAAAGAGCAGGTCCTAGTCACAGGACCTGCTCTTTCGCAATTAACTTCCAATAACTTTCCAGTTGTTCGCCTGCTCCACTGTAAGTGGCTGATGTCTGCGGATGTAATCCTCTACCAGTGCGGCCATATCCGTGGCTCCTTCGTGCAGCACTTTTTTACCTGGATACATCGCATAATCCCCACCGCCAGCAGCGCGGTAGCTGTTCATCACTACAGAGTACATGCCATTCAGGTCTACTGGTTTGCCCTCACGTTCCAATTTCACAACTCGACTACCCACAGGCTGGGAGATATCCAGCTCGTATTCAATGCCAGCCCACATATCGTAATTATAATGCTGAGGTTTGGGTTCCATATAAGCCGGATTGACTGCCACCTCGCCGGAATCATTCACTTCAAAGTAACGTGCCGTTTGTTCCAATGCTTCCCGGATATCCTGACCACTCAGTTCCAATACGGTCAGTGTGTTAGGGTAGATGAAGTTGGATAATACGTCCCGAACGGTGATGTGACTCCCGAACCCGCGAGCTTCTTCACTCAGCATGGCGGTATTGGAGAGCTGCGCTCCAGTCGCTTCCATCTGCACTTGATGTACAAAAGCAATGAAGGGGTGTGCCTTGAGGCGCAGAGCCGTAGCGTTTGTAATGGATAAATCCCCAGCCACCTCGCCAATGGGTTGATCAAGCCAGGCTTGTGCCTGAGTTTCCAGCTCATCCGTCAGTTTCATGACGGTTGTATCAGGTTTAACTTCATGCTGTTCATCCAGAAGTAACAACCCAGCCTTCTTGTCTGTAATCTGCCACTTCCCGCCCGATGATTGTTCCAACTGAACGGATACATGCCCCGCACCATTTCCACTGAATCCCGGTTGAATGACGGTTACGCCATGAATAGTAGCGGTAAGCTGACGATGCTGATGTCCGGTAAGCAACACATCGATGCCTTCAATGTCCCGGCAGATGGCATAGCCTTGATTTTCTCCAGTTAACCGTTCAGTTGGCTCGCCTGTCTCCAGATCACTCTCAAATCCGCCGTGATAGCTCACAACCATAACATCAGGTTGTTCATGCTCGCGTATATAGTTAACCCATGTACGAATGGTCTCCAAAGCATCAAGGAACTGTAAACCCTCGATATGTTTTGGATGCTCCCAGTGCGGTATGTAGTGCGTGGTTGCACCAAGTAGTGCAATTCGGACACCGGAGGAGAGTGTCTTGATTAGATAGGGAGGACCGAAAGCTGGCAGAACTGCACCTGTTGGAAGATCTATCGAAGATTCTGTTCCATTGGCTCTTGCATGCTCACCATGCACAATGTTGGCTGACAGCCAAGGGAAGTTGGAAGCTTCGACTGCTCGGCGCAACAGATTCTGACCATAGTTGAACTCGTGGTTACCCATCACCGCAGCATCATAACCGAGTTCATTCAATACTGTAATGAATGGATGCACTTCGTTTGTGGAAATCTGTGAAGCGGCGTATGAGGCCAAAGGTGATCCTTGCAGTAAATCTCCGTTATCCACCAGCATCAGTTCAGGTGAACGTTCGCGTTTCTGACGAATCAGGGAAGCGAGCAGGGCAAGTCCTGCCGGGCGGTATGCATTGGTATTGTAATGAATGGGACGGATGGCCCCGTGCAGATCACTGGTGAACAGGATATCGAAGCTTGCCGTATGGGTGGTTGTGGATGTCATTTTACAATCTCCTCTAATATATAAGTTCAGATATATGGAATTACTATAATACGGAGAAGACCGATTAGCCTGAAGAACCGAAGGTTATGCCGTTATCTCCGATGTTCTTCCTATATCTTCAACCATAATGAGCCTATTCTAACAGATACAAGACGCGCTGACAGCCTGACAAGAAACTTTACAAAACTCCAAATTTCGTTTCACATCACGCAAATATTTGGCAATTATAGTAGACAAGTACTGAAAAATAGAAACTCTTTGGAGGGTGTTCGTTTGAAGAAGTCTGCTTTATTTTTACCATTGTTGATTTTGGTTCTGTTTCTGAGTGCTTGTGGGTCTAGTAGTAGTACAACAGGTTCGGCTAACGGGGATAATGCGAGTTCCAATGCATCCGGTACGGCGACGGCAGAGACAGAGAAGCCTGTCGAAGGTTATGTGCCAACGGAACTGACGGTTCAATTCGTTCCTTCCCAGAATGCAGACACGCTTGAAGCCAAAGCAAAACCGCTCGAAAAGTTGCTGGGTGACAAACTGGGCATTCCGGTAAAAGTCAGCGTATCCACGGACTACAACACGATTATTGAAGCAATGGCTTCCAACAAAGTAGACGTAGGTTTCTTGCCTCCGACAGCTTATGTACTGGCAAAAGAAAAAGGCGCTGCACAAGTCATTTTGCAAGCACAACGTTTTGGTGTAAATGATGAGACAGGTGCTCCAACCGAAGAGTTGGCGGATTCCTATAAATCCATGTTTATCGTGAAAAAAGACTCACCGATTCAATCCATCGAAGACCTTAAAGGTAAAAAAGTTGCTTACCAAAACGTAACGTCTTCCGCAGGTTATGTATGGCCAGCAGGTCTGTTGCTCGACAGAGGCATTGATCCATTGAAAGATGTAACACCTGTAACGTTGAAAGGTCATGACCAAGGTGTTATCGCTGTATTGAACGGCGATGTTGATGCAGCAGCTATTTTCCAAGATGCCCGCAACACGGTAGCCAAAGACTATCCGACTGTATTTGAAGATACACGTGTACTGGCGTTCACTGAGCCTATTCCTAACGATACCATTGCCGTTCGTACAGACATGAATGCTGATTGGACTGCGAAGATCAAACAAGCCTTCATCGATATTGGTAAAGATACAGAAGGCCACCAGATCATCAAAGAAATCTATACGCATGAAGGTTATGTAGAGTCCGATGATAGCAAGTTTGAGATCGTTCGTCAGTATGGCGAAAAAGTGAAAGGTGAATAATGTGGATCCAAAAGTAGTTCAGGATCTGTTCACTCTGTAGTCGCTCTCTTGGATGAGAACAGCTTAATTGTAGCAATGGACAGGCCAGTTCAGCGTGATCTACGCTGCGCTGGCTTGTGCCATTATAGCAAGGAACTAGATATGGTTGATCATTAAGAATGAAAGAAGGATTATTGCCATGATTGAGCTTCATAACGTTACCAAAACTTACGCTAACGGCACCAAAGGCCTGGATAATATTAATCTGAAATTTGAGCAGGGTGAATTCATTGCTGTAGTGGGTCTGTCCGGTGCGGGTAAATCAACGCTTTTACGCTCCATTAACCGACTGCACGACATTAGTGAGGGAGAGATTCTGATTAACGGAAGTTCCATCACGAAGGCACAAGGCAAACGGCTACGTATGATCAGACGTGACATCGGCATGATCTTCCAGAGTTTCAATCTGGTGAAACGGTCCAGTGTACTGCGTAACGTACTCGCTGGACGGGTTGGATATCATTCCACCATGCGTACCATTCTGGGTCGTTTTCCCAAAGAGGATATTGAACTTGCATTTACGGCGCTGGATCGTGTAAATATCTCGGAGAAAGCCTATTCCCGTGCAGATCAGCTATCGGGTGGACAACAACAGCGTGTGGCTATTGCCCGTGTACTGGCACAGGAAGCAAAAATTATTCTGGCCGACGAACCGGTTGCTTCACTCGACCCGCTTACAACGAAGCAGGTCATGGATGACCTGAAACGCATCAATCAAGACCTAGGGATTACCACCATCGTCAACCTTCACTTTATTGATCTTGCCAGAGAGTATGCGACCCGTATTGTCGGATTGCGAGCAGGTGAGGTGGTATTTGACGGTCCGGTGGAAGAGGCAACAGATGAGCGCTTTGCAGAAATATACGGCAGACCGATTCTTGCTGACGAATTGCTGGACAAGCAGGCTGTGCATGAGCAGGGAGAAGTTGTGGTATGAAGGGGCAGTCCAACGTTCCACTTCAGAATTCAGGCGGAGTGGGGAAGGAACCTGGTTCCAGCCCGGCTCAGGTTGTAAATCGCCCGAAACCGCCTGGGCGTACGAAACATTTGCTCACCTTAGTGATCATTCTGCTCCTTCTGTGGGCCAGTGCCAAGCAGACGGATGCCAGCTTCACAGAGTTGTTTGAAGGTTTTCCCAACATGCTGGATCTGCTGAAGGAGATGTTCCCACCCCGGTGGAGTTACTTTGATAATATCGTGCAAGGCATGCTGGAAACGATCCGAATGGCCCTGATTGGAACTACCATAGGTGCGATTATTGCGATCCCGATCTCAATCATCTGCGCCGGTAACCTGATGCCAAGCCGCTGGATCTATTATCCGGCGCGCTTTCTGCTGAACCTGATTCGGACAGTTCCGGATCTGCTGCTTGCTGCTCTATTTGTAGCCGTATTTGGTCTGGGTCCAATCCCCGGAATCTTGGCGCTGGCTGTGTTCTCGGTAGGTCTGATCGCGAAGCTGACGTATGAGACGCTGGAAACGATTGATCAGGGACCGTTGGAAGCGATGACGGCTGTGGGTATGAACCGGATTCAGCTCATTGTATATGGCGTGGTGCCGCAACTGGCTGCCCAGTTCACATCTTATGTACTGTATGCCTTTGAAATTAATATACGTGCCGCTGCCATTCTCGGACTGGTGGGAGCCGGAGGAATTGGACTCTACTATGAGGCTACACTTGGATTCCTGGAGTATGACAAGACCAGCGTAATCATTCTGTTTACCCTTGTCATTGTTCTGGTCATTGATTATGTAAGTACTAAGCTGCGGGAGAAATTGCTATGATGAAAAATGAAACAAGCCGCATCCGGCCTAAACCAGGGAAGAACCCGCTACGCTGGGTCATTGTGTTACTGCTGATCCTTGTGTATGTTTGGGCGCTTGCCGGTGTACCGTTTACTGGTTTCAAGGAAACTGCCGCTCAGATTATGAAGGCTATTGTAGCCGGCATTCTCTCACCGGATTGGGATTTTGTATATCTGCCTGAGGGAGAAGATCTGCTGCGCGGACTGTTGGATACACTGGCGATCTCTGTGTTGGGTACCGTAATCTCGGCCGTACTCTGTATCCCATTTGCTTTCTGGTCTGCCCGCAATATGAGTGGGCATCGTTCCATCTCGGGTGCAGGTAAAATGGTACTCAGCTTTATCCGCACGTTCCCTGAGATTATCATGGCCTTGTTGTTCATCAAGGCAGTGGGTCCCGGATCGTTTGCAGGGGTACTCGCCCTGGGATTACACTCCATCGGCATGTTGGGCAAATTGTACGCGGATGAAGTCGAGAATATCGACTATGGCCCATCCGAGGCGCTGCTTGCTTCCGGAGCCAATCGCATGCAGCAGTTGTGGTTCGCGATTCTGCCGCAAGTTATGCCTGGATTCCTAAACTACACGTTGTATCGTTTTGAGATTAATGTACGTTCCGCGACCATACTGGGCGTAATTGGAGCAGGAGGCATTGGTACACCGCTGATCTTCGCGTTGAGCACTCGGAACTGGCCGCGAGTAGGTATAATCCTGTTGGGTATTATTGTGATGATCACGATCATCGACTTGATCTCAGGGTATATTCGTAAGAAGCTGGTGTAAGTTAATGTGGAGCTGTGAGGATATTAGATGATAGATTAAGATTGGATCATAGAGTAAGAAGAAAGTAAGAAGAGAGGGCTATTCGCTGCCAGAAATATGGCCAGGGATAGTCTTTTTTTTGTATCTGCAAATAAACAACGGTGCGTTCATGTTGGTCAGCTAACCGTCGAGGAAGGAAGGGAGTCCAAGGATATGTATAATGATGATTGAATTATTTTCCAATTACATGTAATATTAACGGGTTCCTATATAAAGGAAATTAAGGATATTAATTAATATTCCTCATAGATACCAATACAAGTAAACAGTTTTCAAAAGGAAGGTGACCTATGGAAATATTTTATTTTATATGGATTGTATTTATCGTGCTCCTGTTACTCTACAGAATGTTCTTTCAGAAGTTTAAAAAGCATAACATAGAGAATATTGGACTCAGTGCAATCCTGATCGTTTTCACGGGAAGAAGTTATCCGTATCCCCACATAAACTGAATTTTTGTCATCAGTGTTATCGCCGTGGCTGTTTATGCTGCTGTATGGAACAGTATTATAGGTTGGAAGAAATGGAATGAGCCAGAACGTTTGAAATGAACCTTAAAATTTGGTCAAAATGGCCGAATAAGGCCTGTCAGGTTCGTTAGCGGCGTTAAGGGAGAAGGATATCACGTGAAATTCGCAGTACATGAGCGCACGAACCAATGAGCCAAGAAGCTCGCGATCCCAAGAGCCGTCAGCCCCTGAGATTCATAAGTAAACAAGTTCCTTAAGCATCATAAGTGGATTGGTACCGTAAGAGTCAAAGTATTCCGATGTTTCTCTGCTCATATAAAAAAACCGAAACCATGTTGCCCTGTGAATCAGGCAATATTGGTTTCGGTTTTTTGGTTGTTTGGTTAAACGTTAGGCTTTTTTACAATCTTCTTAGCTAGCCAAAGGTAATGCTTTGGTCACTTGAACCGTAATCGTCTCTGTGCTGGTTACGCCTGCGGCGTTGATCAGCTCAGCACGGTACGTATACGTTCCGTTGGCACGACCGGACAATTCCGTAACCGCACTTTGAGAAGCTGGTGTTGCGGCATTCAATGCTTGTGTATCAATCAATACATCATTCTCATAGAGACGGTACTCCGTTGCGTTCGTACCCCACCAGAGGTTCATGGATACGTTGTAGTTGCCGTCACCATCCCAGTTATTTTGGGACAATGTAGCTTTGCCAGGGGAGGCGTTCGTTACTTGTACCGTCAGCTCGTCACTGCGTGTGGTTCCTTTGTCATTGGTTAGCTCGGCAACGTAAGTATACGTGCCATTCGTTTTGCCTGTAATGGCCGTTTTAGCAAACTGTGAAGAAGGTGTTGTCGCAGTCAACTTTTGTGTATCGATCAGAACACCGTTCTCGTACAGTTTGTACTCGGAACCATTTTCGCCCCACCAGAGGTTCATGCTTACGTTATACGAACCTCCGAACAGGCCAGTCGTATATCCATTATCAGAAGAAAGCACCGGTTTACCCGGTGCTCCTGCAGCTGGAGTGGAAGGTTGTTCGCCTCCACCTTGCTCTTCAGCAGGTGCAAAATCATTCAAGTTTCTTGGTTTCAATTGATATACATCTTTGAAAATAGCAGAAACGCCTGTAATATCAATTTTGTCACCAGCAGCATAAGGGAAGGAAGTATCTGTCACACCTGTACGTGTATCGACACGAATATGTGTACTCGTTCCATCTGCTGCTACCGCGTCGAACTCAAATGATCCAACCGGTGTAGCACTGATGATATTCTCGATCGTTACATCTTTCAGTTGAACCAGTTGTCCTTGGTTCGCATCTGTAATGGCTGTAACTTCGATTGGAGCAGGTACGGAAGCCGTACCTGTTTTCTCAATCGCAACAATGTCGGTAAGCTCGAACTCGCTGTTATAGATGGTTGTTGCTGCCGTTACCTTAACCTTGTCACCAGCATGGAAGCCGCTAGTGTGCTGGAACACGTAGATTCCGGCAGTTTCATCCTGAAGATAGAAGGCTTGTCCACCGAACGCACCTGGCTCTGTCGTTACGACACCTTCGATGGTTACGGTCGTACCAACAGCTTTGGTACGTGCTTCGGCAACGGTAATTGCTGCTGGAATCGGTCCTTCTTCTTCCGGAAGCTGTTCAGCCGGCACATTACCAACGGTTACTGCATTGGTGATCAGGTTACTGCCGTTCAGACGCAGACGCAAGCTCGCAGCGCCAGTTGTACCCGGTTTGATACGTACATTCAGATCTTTGATCCCGCGACCTTGGCTGTCCGAGGTTACACTGAAGGTGGAGCTATATCCGTACGAAGTCGGCCAAGTACCACTTTCATTCTGAATCATGGCGACCTGTGTTCCACCAGTCAGATAGATACCCGCGCTATAACCGGATACGGTTGTGTTTGGAGCCATGTTCTCCACAACGACACGAATCTGGAAGTCTTCTGCATTCGGAAGCGTATCCTGTTTCACGAAGCTGTAAGCAGCATTCGCACTGGATGCAGGGCCACCATAAGAACCAGCCTTGAACGTGGAACGATCATACCACTTGTATCCGGCAGCAGGTGCAGCCCAAGGTTCAGCCTGTGGTTCTGTGGAAGCAGCCGGCTCTTCGAATGGCAACAGCGCTGTAGCTGTATCCAGATCAAGTCCGTTTACTTGAGTGAAGTCCGTGTAGTTCTCTTGTGTAGCAAGCCAGTTCACGGTGTTCACGAGCAACACGGCATCATCGGCTTCTTTAAAACCGTCATAAGTTGTTTTGCGTGTTCCAGTCTCTTCACGCAAGTATTTAGGCGATGCATCTTCCACTGGAGAGGAGTCACCGATGAAGGCAGCCTTACCTGCGCCCAGCTTGGATACGGCTACGTAAGGACCTTCTTCGATCCCCCCGCCGTTGTATACGCCTTGGTCCACCGCGTTGTTCCATTTGGCGTTGGTTTTTGGCAGGTATACGATGCCTTTTGCTTTTTCCGGATCAGTGATTGCGAGGGTTGAGCCGGCATGCATGGCTACCGCCGACACGCCTTCTGTGATGCCGAAGGCTTGATCTGCCGGTACAACGATATTGGCATTGATATCGCCAAGTGCGTTATAGCGGAATCGTACGCCGAAGTTATCGGACAACCAGTCCGAGCTGTTGATATTTTGCATGGCTTCCGAGTTGCGCTCATCTGTGCTCATACCTTTCGCCGGATCTTCAAATGCTCCCCGACGATAACCGTTGATGACTTCTGAGCCATCCCAGCGGTTTTTATTACGGTCGGCATTATAGTGATCTCCAACGAAGAAGATGCTGCCGCCTGTTTCAACATATTGTTTCAGTGCTGCTTGTTCGGATGTTTTGAAAGGAATTTGAGGCTCTGCAATAACGAATACGTTGTACTCTTTCAGATCATCATAGGTAAATGGAGTCGTTTTGCGAAGTTCTTTGACATAGTAACCATCATTCGCGAGTGCATTTCCGAAGTCGGAGAAACCTCCATCAATGACCCAGTCTGCCGCTCCAGCCGTCTGGCCATGGGAATTGTCGAACAATACTTTCTTACCTGCATTTTGGTTCACAATCTTCGCCTGGATGAACGGTGCCGGGTCTGTCGGTCCTTCCGCATGAACCGATGCATCTCCGTTCCATAATCCGATCTGAAGCGGCAAAGCCATGGACAATGCCAAGAGTGATTTTAGAAACACTCCTCGCATACCTGTTAATTTACCCAACCAAATCCCTCCCAAATATTAGTTGATTCATGAGTTCGTCCATATTCTACCACATGAAAATCTCACATAGTCATAACAATTTGTAAAAATTAACTCGATATTTGTAAAATTGGGTCTTTTGACATATCCATAGGTATTTCGATCCTGTCTTAACACTCCCATTCGGCGTCACTGTTGATTTTGCATAAAAAAAGCCATCTCTTATGAGATGACTTTGGCCCGAATTCGATTGACGGCATGGAAGACAGAGGATTTAATCATGCCTTCACTGCGATTCACCAGCTCTGCCGTTTCCTTAATGGAGTATCCGTGGATGAGGCGAAGCTCTAATATTTTACGGTGTTCCGTGTTGTTGATATGGCAGACAAGATCATGAACGCCTTCATTAATTTCAAGCTGTGGTGTATCGAGATGATGGGTGGGTACATCCAGACGACTATCGCGTCGGAGTGTGCGGGTCCGCCTGCGGAAGCTGTCCATGGCCAAGTTTCGGGCAATGCGTTTGAGATAATAGAGAAGCCGATCTTCAGGAATTTCCACGGTCACGTTCATCAATCGAATGAAACATTCCTGAGCCAGATCTTCTGCGTCTTGCGGTTGTTTGACAATATGGGATAGATACCTTGTGATATCTGATTTATAGTTGATATAAGCATCGTTAATTTGTGTCTTGTTCATATGATGTGAATCCCCCTTGGATACAGATCAGGCTTGGGTCCGGTCTGGTATGAGTCTCTTCTGATCTAAGTATATCGAGAGGTTGTTTCCAAAAGGTTCAGAGTTGTATCGAAGTTGTAACATTTCGTACTTCCCTCTATTCAAGCAGACGGCTTGGGATACAAAATATAGGCAGATGAAATTCATAGAGCAGGGAGATTACGAGGGTATCATGAGACCTAAAGAGATTTTAATTATTGAGGACGAGGAGTCCATTCGCGATATTTTATCCTATTCGTTACGTAAGGAAGGCTTCGAGATCATGCAAGCAGCTACGGGGAGAGAGGGGCTGAATCTGCTTCGGGATTCGAAGCCGGATCTGATCCTGCTGGATCTAATGCTTCCAGACATGAGTGGTTTTGATGTGTGCAGGCAACTATCCGTGAATTCCAAGATACCCGTCATCATGATTACCGCCAAGTCGGACATGCTGGACAAGGTGCTTGGCATGGAGCTGGGGGCGGATGATTATATCACGAAGCCTTTTGATATCCGCGAGGTGGTTGCACGCATTCGGGCGATCTTTCGCCGGATTGATCTGATCAGCGAGACACTGGAGAATCACTCCTATGAGGTGGTCAGGCTGGGCAAGCATATTGAGATTCGCAAGGATGAACGGGAAGTGTGGAAGGATGGGGAACGCGCAGGACTCACGAATAAGGAATATGATCTGTTGTTATTTCTCGTGACCCATCATCGGAAGGTACATACACGTTCTGAACTGCTGGACAAGGTATGGGGATTTGATTTTGCAGGGGATACCCGAACCGTGGATATTCATGTACAACGGATTCGCAAGAAGTTGGATAGTGGTGTGCAGGGCATTTCGATGATTGAAACGGTATTCGGTGTAGGGTATAAGCTGAATATTCAGGTGCAGACATGAAGTGGACGATCCAGTTCAAAATGGTAGTGCTTTTTTCGGTCATCGTCTTCATCGGATTCTCCGCTCTGCTAATTCTATCCAATAAGGTGGCACAGGAGAATATGTACCGTGAAGTGCATGAGGATATGGTGCAATCGAAAAGAAATCTGGACATCGCGCTGAATCAGTACTTCCTGATTCATAACAAACGCATGAGCAGAGACTCTCTCGAAGCAGGAAGTCGCGAGCTTGCGGAACAGATTGGCTCAGCCGTTGGCGGGGAGATTACCGTATATCGTCCCGATGCTTCGCCTTACGGATCTGCTGGCAGCGAGGTTAACGTTGCTAAGCGTTCCGATGATCCTGATGTAGAGGAAGCCATACAATCCCGGATCGCTTACACCACAGTTGTCGATAAAGGTCAGGTCACCTCCAGTCTATCTTTCCCCGTTCAGATGGATCAACAATTGATTGGAATTGTACAGTTGGAGAAGGATTACACCGATTTGTACAAACGCAATCTCCGCTTCCAGAATACGATCAAGCTGTTTGCAGCGGTTATTTTTGTATTTGTATTTATCGCATCGATCTTTATTTCCCGGAAAATTACACAACCCATCCGTGTACTTACGAAACGTTCTGCGGAAGTAGCCCAGGGAAGTCTGAATGCAGACATTCAGATTACCACCAAGGATGAGATTGGTGAATTGGCTTCAAGCTTCACCGTCATGATTAATCGGGTTCGGGAGCAGATTGATGTGATTGAGCGGGAGCGGGATGAAGTGAAACAAGTGCAGGCGCGAAGCAAAATCTTTTTTGACAATGTGACACATGAATTGAAGACACCCTTAACGACGATCCTGGGGTACGCTCAGATTTTGCGGGATAACGGATTTACCGATCAGGACTTTTTTGACAAAGGCATGAATTATATTATTAAGGAAAGCCAGCGTCTTAACACAATGGTTGCTGATATTCTGAAAGTCTCTGTCTCGTCTGCGGTTATTCAGGCGTACCGATTCGAACGTGTCGATGTATCCGATATTATTCGGGAAGCTTGTGAGGACATGTCGATTAAAGCAAGCAAATACAATATAGGCATCCACTACGAGCTGGAGGAACACCAGTATCTGCAAGGAGATCGTGACAAGCTGAAGGAGGTCTTCCTCAACGTTCTGGATAATTCGGTCAAGTACAGTGATGTGAACTCCATTATCGAAGTACAATCCTTCCGATTAGGTGATTCCATCGCTATTGTGATTCGTGATCAGGGGGAGGGGATCGGTGCTGAAGCGCTACAGTATGTATTTGAACCCTTTTACCAGGATAAAGAAATCAAGAGGGCCGAGAAAGGCAGCGCCGGTCTGGGCTTGTCTATTGTGAAGAACATCGTTGAGCGTCATGGAGGAACAGTGGAGATGAAGAGCATCATGGGGAAAGGTACACAAGTGAATATCAGTCTTCCGGGGGAAATGAACGCATGAGACATCCCGGATTTTGGCGTAAAAACCGTGACAGATTGATGCTGTCTGGGCTATTAATCGCATTTGTCGGCGGAATTTTCGGGATTGGAAGTCTGTTCAGTATTGCAAATCTCAAGCCTAGAACGGTGATTTTGCCAAGTCAGCAATTCAATAACCGTTTGGCACCCCCGCCGAGCAGTACAATTCAGATTGAGTCGGCTACCAAGATTCCGAATGATTTTGCGATCTTTGATTTTGAAGTGGTTGATCGAAACACGATCATCATCAATCATTTGGAACCCTCCTATTCACGACTTCAGCTATCTCTTCTGCATCTGGATGATAACGCAGTAAAGAGCATTGCGAGTAATACGGATTACGGAGTTGCGATCAGCCCGGATCACAAGAAAATCATCTACTCTCAGTACCGACCGGGGCAAGTGCAGAAGACGACATATGAGTATGTGATTGAGAGCGGGGAACGTCGCAAGCTTCCAAACGATAACTCGTATTATAGAGTGTTTACAGGCAACCAGTCCTACATCGGTCAGGATGATCTTTTATTCAAACACGTTGATCTGAGCCAGGATACGAGTCATGTCATCTACACGCATGAAGAGCTGATGGGCATATTCACAGGATCAACCCAAGGGAAAGATTCGAAAGATACGTTTATCTTTACGGATGTGTTGCAGGTCAGTGAAGATCTGAAGCAGTTCTATATGCTGGTGATGCTGAAAGACAATTATGCCATCTATCGTGCATCGCTTGAGGGGGCGCATGAAGTGAAGGCATATGCGGCAATGGAAGACATTCAACAATTCAAGTTGCTGAAAAATGGGGACATGCTCATCCAGGGCACGATGAATAAGGTACAGGGGTTATACCGATATCGTGCTGCGCAGGAGCAGTATGATCTAATATTAGAAGGTTCCATCTGGAACTTCGAACTGGATTCAGATGAATCTCGAATCGCTTACTTTTATCCCATGGATAACCAGAATCTGAAGAATGAGCTGCACATCGCTTACCTGAATGAAAACAAACTTTCGTCAGATACGGTCATCTACCGTAATATTGACAGCTTCATTAATCTGAAATGGAACGACGATGAGCTATTTGCAGTGGGCAGCACGATGGATAAAAGTGAGATGTACCGCTTTAGCTTCAGAGCCTGGTAAGCTGAGTGGCATCGCATAAGAATAAAAGACCTTGGTCTGGATGGAGCTGGTGAAAGTTGCTCTGCGGACAAGGTCTTTTTGTTCTCACATTTTACAAGTTGGATACAACTCCGGTCAGCTCGGATACATCTCCACCCTATAATTAAAGGGAATGTGCTAAGCGAATCTATACATGCAAGTTCAAAAAGACCTGTACATATGCAGCAAGTAGAAAGGAAGACATGGAGTCATGCTTCAAGTTGAACAATTATCCCACTCGTTCCGTAATAGCCAGGGAACCGTGCCGGTGCTTCAAGATATCAATCTGACGATTCCAGAAGGCCAGATGGTGGCTCTGCTGGGCAGTTCAGGTTCAGGCAAGTCTACGTTGCTGAATCTGATGGCGGGGCTAATGAAACCCGATCAGGGCAAGATTCTCATTGCGGGACAAGATATTGTACGTTTCAGCGAAAATCGCTTGGCTGAGTTCAGACGCAGTCACATCGGGTTTATTTTCCAGTCGTATGAGCTGCTGTCTAACCTTACGATCCGGGAAAATGTAGAGTTACCCTTGGTGTTTATGGGCATAAGCCCTTCGAAACGCAAAGCAAAAGCATTGAAGCTGCTGGAACAGGTTGGACTGGGTGAAAAAGCAAACTTGTTCCCGTCCCAATTGTCGGGCGGTCAACAACAACGGGTCAGTATTGCACGCTCGCTCATTACCGAACCCTCGGTGATCTTTGCGGATGAGCCAACGGGAAATTTGGATACCGAGACGGAAGAAGAGATTATTGCGATTTTGCAGCAGCTGAACCGGGAATTGAATACGACCTTTGTCATTGTGACACATGAAGCAGAGGTCGCCGAGCAGATGCAGGTCGTGCTTACCCTGCAACATGGAATACTCGTCGAAGAGGCTGTTGTAAGGGAAGTTTGAGGCAAAAGGAGAGGGCATGTGAGAATACGGGATGTAGCACGTATGGCCTGGGGACAGATCATTCGCAGAAAAATGGTCACACTGCTGTGCATGATGGGGCTGTCCATCGGTTCTGCCGCCATGATTATTGCACTTAGTGTGGGGCAGTCCGTACAGACCTATAGCGAGAAAACATTGAACGACAATTACAAGATGGATGAGATTACGATTACACCCAATGAAGGCATCCGTACCGGTAACGGCAAGGGGAATGGCCAGACATCGAAGTTTGAACGAGGTGCACTAACCTTGGAGAAAATTCAGATTATCCAAAGACTTCCTCATGTCGTTGCCGTGGCCCCCATGTTAAAGCTGGATTCACTGGAAATGGTGCTTCCGGATGGCCGCAGTACTTACGTTGAAGTGATTGGTACTGAGCTGGAGACACTAGGCGGGTTTGGATACAGATACGCTGAGGGGCGTGGCGCAGAGGATGGCCGTATGGCGGTGACCAGTTATGGAGCTGCATTCGGACTCATAGATCCCAAAGTCACGCAGAAGTTATTTGAGCAGTTGAATGCTGATCCATATAACAATGAGCTTTTGCAGCAGTTTACGGAAATGTCAGCGAAGCAGGATCAACTGGTTCAGCAGAGTATTCAGTTTCGATATGAAGATTATGCGAATGCGAACAAAACCAAAATGAGTGGCTCTATCCGTGTGTCTGGAGAACTGACGAAGCCTTCCAACATGGATGAAATGAGTGCTCAAAACGATAAAAAGGTATATCTGCCGCTTGATGCAGCTCGTGCATTGCAGGATGAGCTTGGACTACAACAGGTCGACAGCAGTGCAGCCAAGCATCTGAACTCGGCTTTGGTCAAGGTTGAAGATAAACGCTATGTATCCCAAGTGGAAGAACAGATCCAAAAGCTGACGTTAAACACACAGAGTAATCTGTTCCAGGAGGAAGCGATGACAGGCCAATTGGCGATGTACCAAAAAGCAGCATTGGGAATCGGTGGTTTTATCATGCTGCTGGCCTCACTGTCCATTATTGTGGCAATGATCATGTCTACGCATCAGCGGCGTAAACAGATTGGTGTCATGAAGGTGCTGGGTGCGAATCTGTGGCAGATCCGTCAGATGTTTATTACAGAAGCAGCGATGCTTGGATTGATGGGTGGCGTGGTTGGTGTCGGGATTGCCTTTACTGCCCTCGGCGGGGTGAACAGTCTGCTGGCGAGTCAGATGGCAGATCAGGTCAATGGCCCGATGACCGTGGTTATTCAACAGTCCGCTCTGCCGCTGGGCATCGTGTTTGCTGTTCTGGTTGGCATTGTATCGGGAATATACCCGGCAATCAGCGCATCCCGAACCAATGCATTAACTGTGATCAAATCGATGTAACTTTATCAGCGAAAGGGAAAATGGGCACATGAAGAAATGGATTAAAATCATCATCACCGTTGTACTTTTGGCAGGTGTAGGGTATTGGCTGTATGAAAAGTATAAGCCACAACCGGAGGCACCTATAGAGATTCCGCCCCCGATTACCTTTGACGTCACACAGGAAACGATGACGCAAACGATACAAGTGAAGGGGAAATCTGTATACACCGATCAGACCGATATCTTCGCCCCATATGCTTCCAACATCAAGCAGTGGCACGTGAAAAGTGGTGAGCAGGTGAGCAAGGGAGATATCCTGTTTACGCTCGACACTTCCACGTTACAAACGGAAGTAGAGCAGCTGCAGAGCGATCTGGAAAAAGCCCAGCTGGAAAATAAGATGAATCAGGTTAGCCTGGATCAGGCGAATATGAGTGAGTCGCTTGGCGTGACGGAAGAGGAACGCAAGAAGGCATTTGCGGACCGGGAAGGCAAGCGCCTGACGAATGAATTGAATCAAAAAGCGCTGGTCCTCAAGGAGAAGGAGATACAGAAAAAGCAGGCTGTGATGAGCAAGTCTATTGTGTATGCTTCCGCCTCCGGCATATTTCAGATGAATGAAGAGGACAGCAAGACACGTGCAGTGACGGAAGGGCAGCTAATCGGGTCCATTACCAATATCAGCAAACTGAAATTCATGACGATTGTTGGTGAAGAAGAAATGTTCAGGCTCAAGGTGGGCATGCCGGTTAAGGTGCGAATGACAGCACAGAAAGACCTGCAATTCACCGGGAAGGTGAGCAAGGTATCCAAATTCGCCCGCAAGAGTACGGATACGGACCTTAAGCAGGCTTCGCAGTTTGATGTTGTAATCGATCTGAAACCGGATGCCAGAATGTACGGGGGCGTGAGTCTGGAAGGGGATATCGAGACGATGCGTAAGGATAAAGTGACGGTAGTGTCCAGCCTTGCAATCATGCGGAATCAGACAGAACCTTATGTATTGTTAGACAAAGGGAACGGCCAGACAGAACCACTGACCATCCAGGCTGGAATGGAATCGGGCGACAAGACAGAAGTGGTTAGCGGCTTAAAACCGGGAGATGTCGTCGTTCTGCCTTAGGGAGAGCGGTTGATTCAACCTTGATCAATAGGAGGTTTATTGTGGCCTACCGCCACAATGAGCCTTTTATGTCGTTGGGGCAAGGGAAGTTTAGATTCCTGCCTGAATAATGGAAAAAAATATAATTAAATTTATATAATTCAATTTACAGTAATATTTACATGTCGTATAATCAGAACATAAGGAGGTGACACCGAACGTCATGATTGTAGATGGTAGGCGAAGGCCTTTTTTAAATCCCATTATGGGAAGCGCTTACCATGATCAGAAGCCAGATATCGCGTAATCCTTCTTCACACTTCTTCATGTCTAACACACGTTCAACCACACCCACCACATTATACTCATTCATATGATTCACCCTCACACACTATTTTTTTTGCTCAAGATTCCAGTTCTACAACGGAGGTGATACAACCAACTCATCCATACGTTCTCTTCGTGCTAAGCATCTTAATGACACAGAGGATCAGACATGAGTACAACCCAATCTAACTAAAGGAAAGGTGGAACTATGAAGACTAAATTGAAAACTAAATCGAGAGGTAAGAAGATCCTGCGCAAAGGTGTAAAGCAAATGCTGGCAGCAACACTACTCGCGGCGGGGATTTTTCCGGGGATGTCTCCAGGCCTGACTCAGGCGGCTGAAGCACATGTGGATAATCCATTTGTGGGAGCCACGTCATATCTGAACCAGGACTATTCGGCTCTTGTGGATACGTCCATTGCGCTGACCAATGACACATCGCTGAAGGCCCAGATGGAGACGGTCAAATCATATCCAACCGCAGTGTGGATTGACCGGATTGCTGCGATCTATGGCGGTACGGACAATGCTGGTCGCAAAAGTGTAGAGGAACATCTCGATGCTGTTCTCGCCCAAAAGAAACCTGGGACACCAATAACCGCTTCATTTGTTATCTATAACTTGCCAGGTCGGGATTGTCATGCCCTTGCTTCGAATGGTGAACTTCCACTAACACAGGCTGCATTGCAGACGTATAAAACGGATTATATTGATGTGATTGCAGATATCTTCGCAGATCCGAAATATCAGGATATTCGCATTATTGCTGTCATTGAACCCGACAGTCTGCCTAACCTTGTGACCAACCTGAGTACACCAGCTTGTGGTCAAGCCAGTTCCACAGGTATCTATGAGGCGGGTGTGAAGTATGCACTGGACAAGCTGCATGCCATTCCGAATGTGTACAACTATCTGGATATCGGTCACTCCGGCTGGCTTGGATGGGATAACAACCGTTCCGCAGCAGTTGCGCTGTATACGGACGTAGTAAGTGATACAGCGGCAGGTCTGCAGAGTGCAGATGGCTTCATTACTAATACAGCGAATACCACACCGCTGGGAGAGCCGAACCTGTCCAACCCCGACCTCAATATCGGTGGACAACCCATTAAATCTGCCAAGTTTTATGAGTGGAATCCGTATTTTGACGAAACCGATTTCACCGCTGCGCTGTATACCGATTTCGTACAAGCCGGCTGGCCAAGCAGCACAGGTTTCCTGATTGATACTAGCCGGAATGGCTGGGGCGGGGTAAACCGTCCGGCATCGGCTACAGGCAGCAACATCAACGATTATGTGAATTCCGGACGTGTAGACCGCCGGGAGCATCGGGGTAACTGGTGTAATGCCAGTGGAGCGGGTATAGGGGAAGTCCCTAAGGCTGCACCGGGACCCGCACATCTGGATGCTTATGTATGGGTGAAACCTCCGGGTGAATCCGATGGCTCCAGTTCTGAAATTCCGAATAATGAAGGTAAAGGTTTCGACCGGATGTGTGATCCGACCTTCACTACTCGGGATGGCGTATTAACAGGTGCATTGCCTAATGCTCCGGTATCCGGTCACTGGTTCCACGATCAATTCGTTGCATTGGTGAAGAATTCATTCCCTGTGCTGTCTGCAAGTAACGGTGGCAATCCTCCGGGCGGTAATACCGCTCCGGCAGCACCAGCAGCATTGACGGCTACTGCCGGTAACGCTCAGGTCTCCTTGACGTGGACTGCTTCTGCAGGTGCAACGAGTTATAGCGTGAAGCGGGCGCTGAGTGCATCAGGTCCATTCACAACGATCGCAGCCAATGTGAGTGGAACATCTTATAGCAACACTGGCCTGATCAATGGCACAACTTATTATTATGTGGTTACGGCTACCAATGTGGTAGGTGAGAGTGTTAACTCTGCAACAGCAACAGCTACACCAGTTGCAGGGGCAACGGCGCCAGCAGCACCGACTGCTTTAACAGCAACCCCGGGCAATGCTCAGGTGAGCTTGACGTGGACCGCTTCTACAGGTGCGACAAGCTACAATGTGAAACGGGCGCTGAGTGCATCGGGTCCATTTACAACCATCGCGGCGAATGTGAGTGGGACATCCTACACGAACACTTCCCTGACGAACGGCACAACGTATCATTATGTGGTAAGTGCAGTGAACACAGCAGGGCAAAGTGCTAATTCCGCTGTTGCTTCCGCGACACCTCAAAGTGTCGTTGTACCGACCAGTGATCTTGTTCTGCAATATCGCGCTGGAGATACCAATGCGCTGGATAGCCAGATCAAACCGTATTTTAACATCAAGAACCTGGGCACTACTGCTGTTAATCTGAGTGACCTGAAGATTCGTTATTACTTCTCCAAAGAAGGATCCGCTGCGATGGATTCTGCCATCGATTACGCTCAAGTTGGCGGAGCCAATATCCAGCGTACCTTCACAGACTCGTATGTAGAGCTGAGCTTCACAACTGGCGCTGGCAGCATTCAGGCTGGTGGACAGACTGGAGACATCCAGCTCCGCATGTACAAAACAGACTGGTCCAACTTTGATGAGACGAATGACTATTCTTTCGATCCAACGAAAACATCCTATCAGGATTGGAATAAGGTAACGCTCTACCAAGGCGGAAACCTGGTATGGGGCATTGAGCCTTAAAATTTATTGGTAATTGTCATAACCGCAATCCTCCGTGTGTTAGAGGATTGCGGTTTTTTGCTATGCATTACATGAGGCATTCTTGAAATGAAGTTCTTGACCAACTGAGAGGTGTAGTGGAGGGGACGAAATCGATTCTGGAGAAGCGAAGCTGAAAGCTTTCTGCAAGAAAGCTACTTCGTAAGCATCATCTCGCCTTTATCCTCGGATTTTTCCCTTGGAAAAGGGATAGAAGAAAATCTGGGGATAACAGCGATCATAAGAACGATTCGTAACCGGAGCGGCTATCCCTCACATCTGCAAGTACTTTTTTCCAAAATAACTCCTAATAAACACTGATTATTGATCGTTTTGGACGGATATTTGCCTAGGGTCTGGCAGGCAGGATGTCTATAATAGAACCCGATGGGCGAGATGGCCTCGCTCGGATTGGAAAGAGAATGGAAGGGGGACCGTACTCTGGTAGTCGGGCAAGCTGATTTCTCTTTTTTAAAATTGTAAGCGCAATCAATATTGTGAAGGAACATCCGTCGAAAAAAGTATGCACGGGTGAATGAATGTTCAAACAACATCGAAGTGTATAAGCATCACCTATTCTGTCTCAAGGAGCGTGAAGGTGGATGAACTCAGAAACAACAGCGCCGGTACATAAAGGATCGGCTTCAGGTCAGCAATCCGGCCGTAGGAAGGCACGTATGCCACTTGCAGCCAAGGTGCTCTCTTCGGCACTCAGCGTAGCTTTGCTTGTTGGGGGAACAGCAGGAATCACTGGAGCAGAAGCTGCAAATGGAAATAGTACGACGGAGGCAGGCCTGCAATCACATAAGGGAGGCGGTCACGTGAAAGAGATTCAACTGGAATATCTGGATCGTGGTCTTGTAGCTGCTTCGACATCTGAAGGAGTGTTTCTCAGTTGGAGATTGCTTGGTGACGAGGCCACAGGATATAGCGACAAAGGGCTGACAGGGACGGACTTTAACGTCTACCGTGATGGCAAAAAGATCGCTACGGTCACCGACAGCACCAACTATGTTGATACCGCAGGCAAATCGTCTTCCCGTTATGAAGTAGCAGCGGTGAACAAGAAGGGCAAGGAAAGCAAACGCAGTGCCTCCGTCAAACCTTGGGCGAACGGTTACGTGGATATTCCATTACAAAAACCGGCCGATGGTGTGACACCTGCGGGAGAAGCTTATACGTATTCGGCCAATGACATGAGTGTTGGGGATGTGGACGGGGATGGGCAATATGAGTTTTTCGTCAAATGGGACCCTTCCAACGCCAAGGACGTATCGCAAAAAGGATACACCGGTAAAACCTACATTGATGCGTACACCCTGGACGGACAGTTGTTGTACCGAATCGATCTTGGGGTTAACATTCGTGCAGGTGCTCACTATACACAGATGCTCGTTTATGATTTTGACGGGGATGGCAAGGCTGAGATGATGTTCAAGACCGCTCCGGGAACGAAGATTATCCAATATAACAAAAAAGGAAAAGTGACATCCGAGAAGTACATTACGTTACCGAAGGAAGATCGCAAGGCAGGTGTGAAGAACGAGGATGATTATCGTTTAAGTGCTGATGGGTATTACGATCACGTGGTGAATATGTTCAAAAACTGGCATAAACACGAAGAGGTTGTGAAGGGGAACTGGCCTGCAACGTTGGAAGAGGCTTTTGGAATCGAGAAAAAATATAATTACCCATTATCTCAGCAGGATGCCGAGAGCTTGGCCGACTACTTCATTGATGTATATGCGGTAGAACGCAGTAATCGAAATGAGCTGCGCAAGTTCGAAGGTTTCATCGTGGATGGACCGGAGTATGTCACCGTATTTGAAGGCAAATCAGGCAAAGAGCTGGAGACCATTCCATATGAACCCGAGCGTCATGATGATGGCCTGATGTGGGGCGATTATGCCATGGCACGGATTGAACCGGGCAATCGGGTGGACCGTTTCCTGGCAGGCGTGGCGTATCTGGACGGCAAGAAACCGTCTGCAATCTTTGCACGCGGATATTATACACGTTCAACGATGGTTGCCTACAATTGGGATGGCAAGAAGCTGAAAAAGGAATGGAAAGTGGACAGCGGCTGGACACCGATGAAGAACCCGTTCAATGACGGGCCGCATGGCGTGGATGGCACAGATTCGGAGTATGGCTCTATCACTACTCAAGGTGCGCACTATTTCAGTGTGGCGGATGTGGATGGAGACGGTAAACAAGAGATCATCTATGGCTCAGCCACGATTGATCATGACGGCAGCGTGTTGTACAGCTCAACAGACCTAATGCCTGCGGAGAGTGCTGCTCCGGGAACGATTGCCCGTCTGGGTCATGGGGATGCTCTTCATGTAGCAGATATTGATCCGGATCGTCCGGGACTGGAGATCTTCATGGTTCATGAAGGTGGTCCTTGGGCGCCATATGGCTATTCCCTACGTGATGCCAAGACCGGTGAAGTAATCTATGGCGGGTATACAGGAAAAGATACGGGACGCGGCATGGTGGGAGATATTGATCCAACACGTCGTGGACTGGAGACATGGGCTGTAGGCTTGTGGACGGCACAGGGTCAGAAAATCAGTGATCAAGCACCTGGTACGAATATGAATATCCGTTGGTCTGGTGATATGACAACACAGATCGTAGATGGTGCCATTGATGTTACTCCAACCATCAAGGATTGGAATCGTGGCACGTTGCTGACGGCAACAGGCACATTGACCAACAATCATACCAAAGGTACACCTTCTCTTGTAGCTGATATCTTCGGGGATTGGCGAGAAGAGATGTTGGTGAGAACCACCGACAGCTCAGCAATCCGCATCTATCTGAGTACCGAGAAGACAGACCGCAAGCTGTACACGTTGATGCATGATGCGATGTATCGCGTGGGCATTGCCGGTCAGAATAGTGGATACAATCAGCCTTCCTATCCGTCCTTCTATATGGCATCGGATATCGACTGGTCAAAAGTAACGCTGCCTAAGTTTTACACGCCAGGTAAGGGCGGAAAATAAACAGACCGGATGAGCAATAGTAAGATAGCGTAAAACTCGATCAGATTTGTAACGTAAAGAAGCGACGTCAATGCTTACGATTAGGCACTGAAGCATTTTGAAGTACTCTATAGCTCTGGAGTCTCCCATGTGTCTTGGCACATGGAGGCTTCAGAGCTTTTTACATGAGGATCTGAGGAGTTGGGGATAGAGCCTGATATGTTCCCGGCAATCATGTTACGTCATTCTTGTGCATCCGTTAATTCTAGATGTTCGGTTGAAGCGAACGCTTGTATGGTGTATTTACCTTGATCATGGATCAAGGTGGTGATGGAGCACTCGGGAATAAGCTGATTCTGCATAGCTATAAAGTCGGAATGCCAGACGTTAAGCTCGCGCTCGGTAAAAGTCTGTACGAGAAAATCCGTAATGAGTCCACCATGTGCGACCACAATGATGTTATGGTTCTCCGGCTCTTCATTAGCCAATTCGGTTAAGAGGGAGGCCAGGCGTTCACCGGCCTGTTTGGCCGAGTCACCGACCGGTGGAATGTAATCGGGATCAAATGTGCATCGATCCCACATCGCAATGAATTCTTCGAATGACTGATCTGGGCAATCTCCCCAATTGGCACGTTCACGCAGGCGAGGCTCTTCGGTTATAGGGGCATGGGTAAGGCGGGCAATTGATCCGGCGGTTTCTTGGGCACGTCGAAGTGGACTGGTCAGGATTTTAGTAACAGTAAAGGCTGCTCTGGCAAAATGAAGTGCAGTGGCTTCGGCTTGTAAAACCCCTTCGGACGTGAGGGGGACATCCCCAATGCGTCGTTCTTTGAGTCCATGTCTTACCAGATGAAAAGTGGTACTCATGGTTGGAAACCTCCTTAGTTTCAGACTGTTTACATAATTGATTAGATATTATACTAATTATATATTCGTCTAATTTAATAATGCAATGAAGCTTTTAAGCAAGATAGTTTATATTCGACCTAGAGAATTGCTACAATGGAGAAAAGTGAGGATCGATCGTCGCAGGAACGGAGGCATGAATATGAGCATCGCGAAACGCTGGACAGGAAGTCTGTACCAGGAGGCATTGCGAACAGAGGACTGCGGGCCGCGTTTCTACGCGTATTATTACAAGCAGTGGGACAACTACCGTATGTCCTATCACCATCATGATTCGACGGAAATCATGTATATTATCTCGGGAATATGCCGGGTGGATGTGCAGATGCCAGATGGGAGATCGGAGCAGACCGTTTTGAAGAAAGGACAGTTTATTATGCTCGACGCTGGTGTCCCACATCGTTTGCTCGTGGAAGATGGGGTCCCTTGCCGGATGCTTAATGTGGAGTTTGCATTCTCCGGTTCACCTCCCGGACAACTATCCATCCGTCAGCTCGCGCTGGAAGAAGAGGAAGTTCATACGCTACTCACTAATGCTTCGCCATATCTTGTACTGCCTGATCCGGAAGAGGTGTATCACATTATGAAGAGTCTGGTGCTGGAACTCGATCAGCGCGGTCTGTTGGAGCAAGAAAGAACGACTGCGCCGATGAGGATTATTCCACCAGAGGAACGGTCGCATCATCGCGAAGCCCGGAATCTCTCGTCCCCGGAACAGGGCATGCTGGTGCGTACGCTGTTCATCCAGTTGCTGGTCCGTGTGGCACGTCTGCGTGGGGAAATGAACCGAAGTGCGCCAGATCAGGCGGAAATGTATGTCAAACGAACGATTGAATTCATGCATCACAATATGGATCGTAACATTCAGATGAAGGATATCGCGGAAGCCGTCAATCTGCATCCGGGCTATTTGCATCGCATTTTTCGCCAGCACACGCAGCGGACACCGACTGACTACCTGACGATGCTTCGCATGGAGAAGGCCAAGATGCTGCTTCAGCAGACGAATATTCCAATATCGGAGATCTCCGACTATGTTGGAGTAGGCAGTCGTCAGTATTTTCATATGTTATTCAAAAAATATACAGGCCGTACGCCGGTTGAATTTCGCTCCTCGATGGAACGGCATGTGAGTCAATATCCGATGGATGAATGAGTCGTTTACAGTAATTTTCGAATACAACGGGTTAGTGGATCTGGCGCGTAAAAGTTAGGATTTTTGACAATAAGAACTTGAACAGGTCATGATTTTGATAACGCTTCCCCAATTGCCGTTGGTACAATGATTTCATGAAGAGGGTCATTAACCGAAGTGAAAGATTCGGATCAGGGGAGGATACATGCATGTCGTTCAAAGTGGCGTTTATCGGGGCTGGGAGTATCGGATTTACAAGAGGATTGTTGAGGGATTTACTCACGGTACCGGAGTTTAACAACATTGAAATTGCGTTCTGCGATATTAGCCAGCACAATCTGGATATGGTGACTGAGCTATGTCAGCGGGATATCCGGGAGAATGGATTGAATATTCAGATTCAGCCGACAACGGATCGGAAAGAAGCATTGAAAGATGCCAAGTACGTACTGTGTACGATTCGTGTCGGGGGACTGGAGGCATTTGCAACCGATGTGGATATTCCACTGAAATATGGGGTAGACCAATGTGTCGGCGATACGCTGTGTGCAGGCGGCATTATGTATGGACAACGGGGTATTGCTGAGATGCTGGATATCTGTAAAGATATTCGTGAACAGAGCGCACCGGATGTACTTCTCTTGAACTATTCCAATCCGATGGCGATGCTCACATGGGCTTGCAATAAGTATGGTGGTGTGCGGACGATCGGACTGTGTCATGGGGTACAACATGGTCATCATCAGATTGCGGAAGCTTTTGGTTTGAAAAAGAGTGAAGTGGATATTGTCTGTGCCGGCATCAACCATCAGACTTGGTATATTCAGGCTTCTCATGAAGGTAAAGATCTTACAGGTGATCTGCTCGAAGCTTTTGAGAAACATCCCGAGTACAGTCGTACCGAAAAAGTGCGGATCGATATGCTGCGACGCTTCGGATACTACAGTACAGAATCGAATGGTCACCTGAGTGAATATGTGCCGTGGTACCGCAAACGTCCGGAAGAGATCAACGAATGGATCGACCTGGGCAACTGGATTAACGGGGAGACAGGTGGGTATCTGCGGGTATGTACGGAGGGACGCAACTGGTTCGAGACTGATTTTCCTAACTGGATGAAGGATGAACCGATGCAATTCACTTCGGAAAAACGGGGCGAGGAGCATGGTTCCTATATTATCGAAGGGCTAGAGACGGGACGTGTCTATCGCGGACATTTCAATACCGTTAATCATGGAGTCATCTCGAACCTGCCAGATGATGCGATTATTGAGGCACCGGGATATGTGGATCGCAACGGCATCTCCATGCCGCATGTAGGGGATCTGCCCCTTGGCCCGGCGGCGGTATGTAATGTGAGTATTTCCGTGCAACGTCTTGCGGTTGAAGCAGCGGTGAACGGAGACGACCAATTACTTCGTCAGGCGTTCATGATGGACCCGCTCGTGGGTGCCGTATGTAACCCAAAAGAGATCTGGCAGATGGTTGACGAGATGCTGGTTGCACAGGCTCAGTGGTTGCCGCAGTATGGTGCCGCTATTGCAGCCGCAGAAGCAAGACTCGCTGGGGGCGACCTGATTCCGACGAAGGAATATGAAGGTGCTGCTCGTCTCAAGGTTAAAACTGTTGAAGAAATGCAACAGGATCGGGATGCTGCCAACAAAAACGCGGGTGAATCCGATAAAGGCAAAGATCGTGAGAAAGTACAGCAGTAAGTGAAAATGCGTAGGGCCTCTCCGAATGGAGGGGCCCTGTTTGTTTTTATTTTTCTCGACACCACGGATAACAAAGACAAAAGAAGTATTACCCAAGGAAACCTGCGAATTTTGAGGGGGTATCCACCGGGCAGGCTCCATCATAATGAGTTCCTTTTTCCTGTGCCAACTGGAATGAATTTTCTCGCAAAGAGCTGCGATGTGCCTTCCCATTCACATATTCGACCAGAGCGAACTTGTCAGGTGGTACATTCATATCCAGAGAGATAGCAAAAGAGGAATGTTGCTAATGTGCTCGGTACGAAGCATATTTACCATGCGTTGCATATTACCTTTACAGACATAGTAATATGTCTTATAGTATACGCAGGATGGAAGAAAGTCGGTGAAGCTCGCAGATGGATGTGCAAGTGATTAACAGTGATCTGATTCGGGGCAATATTGACCCCATCATTCTGAGTGTACTTATACCCGCAGATAACTATGGCTACAGCATCATTAAGGAGATCTATCGCAAGAGCGGAGAGCAGTTTGAATTGAAGGAACCCACGCTTTATTCCAGTTTGAAGAGGCTGGAGAAGAGTGGATATGTGGAGTCCTACTGGGGGGGAGAGACACAGGGAGGACGACGGAAATATTACCGAATTACAGTGCAAGGCCTCGAAGCCTATAGAGAGCAGGTTCAAGCTTGGCAGGCTGCCAAGGCATTGATTGATTGTATGATTGTCACTGGAGAAAAAGGAGATGAAGACCTATGAGATTGGAATCTCGCATCACCCGTCATGTGAATCGTCTGTTCGCTCACGCACCAGATACATTGGACAATCGAGAATTACAAGAAGAGATTCACAGTAATCTCGCTGCGCGGATTGACGACTATATCTCGCAGGGGATGAATGAAGAGAGGGCGTTCCAGACTGCCATTCAGCATATCAATGGTATGGATGAAGTGATGAGTGACCATCGAAGGGTACAACGTGTTCCTTACTGGACAGCGTTGTTGCAGTCTGCTCTGATATACAGCCTCATAGCCTGGATCATTAACATTCCAATGAGAGTGCTGATGCAAGGCACCGCCATAAACAACCTGCTTATGCTCGTGAGCTTCCTTGTTGGGGGAGCATATGTATTGTATATGTTGACCAACAGGACGAATGATCCGGCAACTTCGGTGAAAACTACAGTGATTCGAATCCTAGACCTGGTACAGTGGAATCGAAGAATATGGTGGTTGTGGGTGGCATTCGTACTCGTCCTATGGGGGACGCAGGCTGCGTTGCGATTCGGCAGTAACATCTGGTTTAATCGACCCATTCAGGTGGATGGACCCTACCAGTTTGCTGTGATCGTCATTGCTTTTGCCGTCCCGCTACTGAGCGTTATTATTCCTTTGGTAGTGCATCGTGCGTATCGGATCATTAGCAAATATGAAGTGAGTGATGTGTCATGAGAGGGAAAAATATATGGATTATTGCACTCGTTGTTCTCGGTGTGGCTGGCCTTGTGTTCGTTGAGGGTTTCGTTAATCCCAGGAACGAGGCAAAACAGGATCGGTATGAAGCAGAGCAGAGTAATCCATTGACGCATGATTTTGCCGCTTTAGCGAAATATCGCAGTTCCTACATGGGTGATAATTCAAATCTTAGCCATCTGAATCAGGCTTTACCTTTACATGAAAGATTGAATGGTTACCAACTGTACCCGGAGACGTTCACGGCTCAAGTGAATTACAGCTTGGATACGCATGAGATGGAAGCAGAGGAACTTGAGCGAATACTGGTATATAATGCGGTTGCGAACTTTGTGATGATCGATAATCTGGAGCAGGTCGTCTACCAGTTAGGGAATACCAGCCATACCTTACGTCGTGAAGCCGCCCAACAATGGACAGGTACGGAATTAAAGGAACTTCAGAACCCGGAATTATGGAATTCGATTGTACGCGACAAGCTGGTGGAACCGGCGCAAGTGAAAGAAGCTTTTTCACAAATTGTTGACAATTAAGTTGCATGAAATAGAAGGAAATAGGCAAGAGACTCGACTCTTCTTCCATGCTATGTTATTATAAATCTCTGATAACGTGGTAACGAACTAAAGCGTTTGGGTTTTGGTTATAGACATGGAGGGGTTCGAGAGATGAGAAAAAAAGCGATTTTACTATTATTCATTAGTATATGTGTATTGATTGTGGCTGGTTGTTCCAGTTCCGCAAGCAAAGACGATAACACGATTGTTGTAGGCATCGACGATAAGTTTGCTCCAATGGGTTTCCGGGACGAGCAGAATGAAATTGTTGGTTTCGATATTGATTACGCAAGAGCTGCAGCGGAGAAAATGGGTAAAGAAATCACATTCCAGCCGATCGACTGGTCTTCCAAAGAGTCAGAGCTGAACAGTGGCCGGATCGACATGATCTGGAACGGGTACACCATTACGGATGAGCGCAAAGAGAAAGTGCTTTTCACGAAGCCGTATTTGGAAAATAGTCAGGTAGCCATTACCTTGGCAGACTCACCAATTACGAAGCTGGATGAACTCGATGGTAAAAATGTGGGATTGCAGGCACTGTCCTCCGCGGCAGATGCATTGGCAGCAAGTCCTTTGAAGGATAAAGTAAAAGCTTCCGAATTCAAAGATAACGTGCTTGCGCTTACTGACTTGAAAACAAAACGTCTGGATGCGGTCATCATTGATGAAGTGGTCGCGAGATACTACATGTCCAAAGAAGAGGGAACATTCAAACTGCTGGATGAATCTCTTGCACCGGAACAATACGGAATTGGTATCAAAAAAGGCAATGAAGAGCTCTTGAATCAACTGCAAAAAGCGCTGGATGAGCTCAATGCAGACGGAACAGCAGCTAAAATCTCCACCCAATGGTTGGGTGAAGACAAGGTTCTGAAATAGGCAGGTTACACACCTGATATATAGTTTGAAACAAAACGGACCCCGTATTCCACGCTGGAGCGATTCATGCCCCAGAGGAATGCGGGGTTAACAGATTAGAGGAGACAAAATAATGAGTTGGGATTATCTATCGACCATTTTAAAACCGATGCTAGAGGGCGCGCAGACCACCATTTTCATGTTCTTGCTGGCGATCGTGTTATCTGTGCCGCTTGGATTTGCGGTCACGCTCGCGATGAGAAGCCAGATTAAACCACTGGCGTGGATTGCTCATACCTACGTATATGTGATGCGAGGAACACCACTGCTGCTCCAAATTCTATTCTTCTGCTTCGGTTTACCGTTGCTTCCGGTAATTGGAGAGTATTTGGTGTTTGATCGCTTTGTAGCCGCCGGGATTGCATTCATCCTGAACTATGCGGCGTACTTTGCTGAAATCTTCAGAGGCGGACTGCTGTCCATTGATAAAGGGCAACATGAGGCGGCAAAGGTACTTGGATTAACGAAATGGCAGACAATGACCAAAGTCATCATTCCTCAGATGATTCGTGTAGTGTTGCCTGCAACGGCCAATGAGTCCATTACGCTGATCAAGGATACGGCACTGCTCTATGCCGTGGCTGTACCTGAACTGTTGTATTACGCCCAAGCGGCGGTGAATCGCGACTTGCAATTGATCCCTTTCTTCGTGGCAGCGATTATGTATCTGCTCATGACTCTCGTGCTTACTTTGCTGTTCAAGGCGCTGGAGAAGCGGTTTTCATTTGAATAAATTAAATCTGATTAATCAAAGGACTGTCTGCATATGACACATATAATAGAAGTTAAAGAGTTGAGAAAATCATTCGGCACACTTGATGTGCTGAAGCAGGTATCCTTCAACGTGGAACCAGGCGAAGTGATTGCCGTGATTGGGCCTTCGGGTTCGGGGAAAAGTACGATGCTGCGCAGCCTGATCCATCTGGAGGATATTTCGGGTGGAACGATTCGCATTCAGGATCAGACATTGGTTGATAATGGTCGTTACGTGGGTGCCGCAGATATTCGCAAGATGACGGATCGTATGGGCATGGTATTCCAACATTTCAACCTGTTCCCACATCTGACCGTACAAGCTAATCTGGAACTCGCACCGAAAACTTTGAAAAAAGAAAGCCCAAGCGTCATTAGGCATCGCAGTCTGGAATTACTCGGAAAAGTTGGACTGTCGGACAAGGCCGACGCTTATCCAGCCAATCTGTCGGGTGGACAGAAACAACGTGTAGCTATTGCCCGCGCACTCATGATGAAGCCCGACATTCTCCTGTTTGATGAGCCGACATCGGCACTCGATCCGGAGCTGACCGGGGAAGTGCTTCGTGTCATCAAACAGCTGGCGCAGGAAAATATGACGATGATGATTGTCACGCATGAGATGGGCTTCGCCCGTGATGTTGCGGATCGCGTATTCTTCATGGATAACGGCGAGATTGCAGAGGCGGGCCCACCAGAACAGATCTTCGGCAATCCGAAGCTTGCACGTACCCGTACCTTTTTGCAGCGGGTGGAAGTGGAAGGATAGACATTGCATCTAAAAAATGTGGAAAGAACGCAATCCTATGAGTCATGAGGGATTGCGTTCTTTTTTTAATAAAAGTTTATGTCCACAGGTATATATTCCAGATCATCAATACAAGGGTCAACAAGATATAAGTTGCTACATTCCAATGGGTGCGATTTTTAAATGTCGTATAACTCATGATTCCAAACAATACAATGCTAAAACATAAAACAGCGACATTATTTTGATAAAAAGCAATAAGAAGAAGCATCAAAATCATGAGTATATTCATGAATTTCTCTATTTTCATCCAAGTGATCCTCCAAAGATATTTAGATAAGTATCATGACTATAATATTTATATGTTAGAGGTATTCTTGATTTGTATCATCACGCTGATAATCGGCTCTTACATTCATATCCTGAAAGTACAATCTATAAGCTTATGGAATTAGGTATGTGTCCGGGTATGGTGGGAATAAAAATAAATCTAATAGTAATTATAATTAGCACAATATGGATATTGTTTTTCCTGTTAATCGATTATAATCGTAATACTTAAATAAAAAGGGAGGATTTACCTTGGAACATCGAGATCGTGAAAATGATGTGAATCGTTATTATAACGACACACTTCCACCACCACCTTATGTAATACCAAAAACCAATAGTAAATCGATTGCAGCTCTTGTCTTGGGTATATTGTCCATCGTGATTCCATATGTGGGATTATTGATTGGTATTGTTGCCATCATCATTGCCTCCATATCACTCAAAGAAATGAAGAACCGCATGGAACAGGGCAGAGGATTAGCCATTGCTGGCCTAGTCTGTGGAATCATCAGTGTAGCTTTATATGTATTACTGATTACGCTCGTGCTGTTATTTTCTTTTGCTGTCTCGAGTTCTAATGTGTAGTCTACATACTAGGAAAAGGAATAATATCGATGCTATTCATCACTAGAAAATCTATAGACCGGTTAACTGAACCATACAGAGAGCCTGATATGCTGGCTTGTTACGCCATTTCACAGACGATTTCATCACCGACGAGCAAAGCGATTTTACTAATTAATAGAGAGCGATTAAGAGTTCTCTTTCTCAATGTATTTTCCTCCAAAGTTGTAGAAACGGTTGATTTTGCTTTGGATGATCTGCAGCATCAAAAATTAAAATCTGGAATGCGGCTCTCCGCTATATGGTCGTTCCAACTCAACGGTACCCAATGGCGATTTAGCATGATCAAGAAAATGCTTACCCTTGGCTCGATGCAAGGTGATTTTCTGAGTTTTCTGAACCAACACATTTGGAAGGATCTTGGCTACACTGAGAATAGCAACTAACAAAAAGACAAAGGCATATCCCTTTAGACCCGGCTTGCGATCATCCAGCGAGTCAGGACAGGGGGATATGCCTTTGCCTATTATAAATTCGCTTTCGCCATCTTACGTGTGAAGTGCAACTTCACTGCTCACGTTTTCGTGCTCTGTGGTGCGATGCATCAGGAAATACGTTAAGGTTCCTCCGAGACCAATCACGGCGAAGATGCACAGAATGCCGATCTGATCCCAAGCCACGCCGAACTGTCCACTTGAGATGACTGCTTTATAACCTGTTACCGAATAGGTCATAGGCAACCATGGGTTGAAACCTTTCAGCCAATTAGGAATCAGTTCGAGCGGGAAGGTGCCCGCGCTGGTCGTAAGCTGGAAGATTAACATCAGAATTGCGAGGAATCGTCCCGGATTTTCCAACCAAGTCACCAGTGCCTGAATGATGTACATGAAACTTAGACTGGTCACAAAGCTGAACAAGAGGAACAACGGAACGCTCTGAACTTCCAGACCCAAGCCGTACAATACGAGCCACGAAGCAAGTAGGGATTGCACAGCACTCATAAGCGTGAAAGCCAGCGTTTTGCTCACAAAACGATTCCAGCCACTTGCCTCGCTAACCGTGCTGCCGCGTGTTGGCACAACCAATGTCGCAATCAATGCCCCGACAAACAGCCCGAGTGACAGGAAGTATGGCGAGAATCCTGTACCATAATTGGGTACCTCATTATATTTATGCTCATCGACCTGAACAGGCTCTGCATACATCGTTACCAGTTCATCGGTCTTTTTCACACTCCCCGTCTGCTCAGCCGCTTCATTCAACTTGGTGGCAAGTTCGTCAGAGCCGTCCGTTAACTTCAGCGTACCTTCTTTCAACTGACCAGCACCGTCATCCAGCTTATGTGAGCCATCTGCAAGGGTTGTGATGCCGTCTGTAAGTTGGCTTACACCCGCAACCAACTTGCCTGCACCCGCATTTAATTGACCTGAACCGTCCGCAAGTTTGGCTCCTCCAGACGCTGCTTCGGATAATTTGGAATTGAATTGCTGTAGTCCCGTCGCAAGCTTTTCATGTCCGGCGGACAAATGCGTAGCACCTTGTACGAGTTGTTGTTCACCCTGTACCAACTGGCTGCTGCCTTGATGCAGTTGCTGCTGTGCAGCGTACAGGTTTTGGCTGCCTGCGACCAACTGCTGTCCGCCCTGATACACTTGTTCACTGCCAGCGGCTACGGCCTGACTGGCTGCCAGGAGCTGCTGGACAGCAGGACTTGCTGCCAGTTCCGGACTGGATTCAGCCAATTGGGCGAGTCCTTGTGCAACCGCTTTGGCACCCTCGCTAACTTTGCCGCTGCCCTCAACAGAGCTTTGCAGCCCAGCCGTCAGCTTCGCACTGCCTTCCTCGGAAGCCGCCAGTCCTGCATCGAGCTTAGCCGCGCCTTCCTGAGCAGATTGAAGGCCAGCCTGTAACTGTTTGCCGCCAGCTTCAGCCTGGGTTGCTCCATCACTCAGCTTCGTGCCTGCTGCTGCGAGTTGGGATAGCCCACTGGAAAGGGTACTTGCGCCAGTATGAAGATCACCTGTGCCTTGGGCGAGAGTGGACGTACCTTCTTTTAACGAAACTACGCCCGTTTCGAGCTTGTCGGTGCCAGCGGCCAGTTTGGAGAGGTTCTCTTTTAATGTAGCAGCCCCTTCATCCAGTTTGATCGCACCATCATGAATCTGACCTGCGCCATCCCCGGCATCCGCCAAACCGCCAGAGATTTTTTCGACCTGATCCATTAGCGTTTCCGTATAGGATTCAGTGACTTTGGCAGCGACTTTGGAGCGAATTTGTTTAACCGCCGTGCCACCGATCTGACCTGCAAGGAAGTTATATCCTTCATTCGGTTCATAGATCAGGTCTGCTGGCTCAGGGTGCTCATCCATCAGGGTCGTTGCTTTGGTGGAAAAGTCCTCTGGGATCACAATCGTCATATAGTACGTATTGTCTTGCATACCTTGTTCTGCTTGTTCACGAGTCACGAATTGCCAGTTGAAATCATCGCTTTTCTTTAATTCATCGACCAGATTCTGACCGACCTCCAGTGATTTTTCGTTGTAGACTGCACCCTGATCCGTATTGACCACGGCCACAGGTAACTCATTCATTTTGCCATAGGGGTCCCAGAATGCGTTCAGGAACAGGCCGCTATACAGCACCGGAATGAACAGTACAACGAGAATCGGAATACATACTTTTGGTTTCTTGAAGGCGGACTTCAGATCCTGCCCAAATACGTGGAATGATTTCATCATGTTCTCTCCCTATCCTTACGCTCATCCGTTTGTTCTATCTCTATTATGTGTTGAATCTGGTGGCATGCCTTTCTCTAGGTGGGGGATAAGCCACTCTTGAGAAAGAGGCCCACAAAATCCTTGATCTGATCCTTATGCAGTGTAGGATGCGCTTTGTTCCAATCCGAGGTTAAGGTGACATACAGCTTCAGCAGGACAAAAGAAACCAGCTTGGGATCATCCCTGCGAATCTGCTCCAACTCCATGGCACGGCTGACCTGACGCTCCAGATATTCGAGTATGGCTGTTTCCACTTTTTGCAAACCTTCCTTGGCTTGCAGTGTACCGAACTCGTTAACCTCCTGAAAGAGCTTGATCAACAGCTCATGTTCCTCCCGGTACTCCAGTAAAGAATCCATGCTCATATGCACGTTATCCAGAAAGGAGTTCTCTTCTTTCACGGTCTGCTCTGTAATCTGTCTCATATCCGCAATGATCGACCGCAGAATCTCGCTGAACAGTTCTTCTTTATTTTCGAAAAAAGTATAGATCGTTCCCTTGCCCACATTGGCAAGTCTCGCCACCTGCTCCATCGTTGTGGCCTTGTAGCCAAACAAGGCAAAGGATTTCTCGGCAGAGTCCATCACTTGCTGCCTTCGATCTATCGTTTTCATGGCATATTCACCTCCTTGTAGGTTGAAAGGATAATGGGGAAGATAACTTATCGAATGACCAATTTACTATTATGGTCAGTTGGTCGTTAATAAATGTAGCACTTGGACAAGGCAGGTGGATGTGATTATTGTCATAGTGCAGGCTTGGAAATGACAACAGGAGAGAGTGGTGAAATGTCCGGAGCATGGATTTTCATAATATGGAAAGTGGTCTGATATATCCGTTATAGAGGTGAATAGCTATAATAGCTAAGGGATGGCGATGAAACAGTGAGATATAAAATACAGCAAAGAATGAGGAGTGTGTATGGAGCACGTTTTATGGACGATCTATCTTGGGTTGCTGGGCACAGCGTCACTCTCGTATCTTATTAAAGGAAAGTACAAGTCAAAACTCAGCAAGGTAGATTTTGTCGTATCCGTTATGACATGGATAGGCTTACTAGGATATGTTACGGAAACGGCTATTTTAAATCCTTCTTGGTGGAAAGTAATTACTGTGGTTGCGCTGTTATGGGATGTATTATTCGCGATGCTTTTAAAAGATAACGAAGGGGAAGAAATCCTGGATGGATTACCGATGATGACGAGGAGAGTCTGGATGTTGATAACATTAGTTGTCGCGATTGGACCTCTATACTATGGACTGTTTAGATATGCTTTCTCTTAGGGGTAGAACCTACCCTGGTAACAACAAAAAAACCAAGGCTTCGAGTATAGTCACTCATGAGCCTTGGTTTTTACTGTTCCGTATTACTTTAATCTGTGTCGTATTCTTGTTATCTGTGTCCTACTTAATTCTATTCTGCGCGTACTTTAAAGAATGAGATCAGTTCTTGAAGTTGCTCGGATACAACCGAGAGTTCATCGGAGGCACTCACAATGGCAGCCATGGAGGCTTCCTGCTCTTCAATGGACTGTTCAATTTGTTTACTGCTATTCGCTGCCTTGCTGACATTGGCAGAGAGTTCATCCGCTGTAGCAGACATTTCTTGTGTACTTGCCGAGATTTCTTCGGTAGAACTGGAGATATCCTGAATCTGGTTTGCAACTTTGTTCGTAGCAGTCAGAATATTCTCGAAGAATACACCTGTCTCTTGGGTAACTTCCAAGCCTTTCGTTACTTCCTTGGAACCCAACTGCATCGCCTCGGAAGACTGAGTGATATCCCGCTGGATCTCTTCGATTAACTGTCGAATTTGTTTGGCTGATTCCTGAGATTGTTCCGCCAGGTTACGTACCTCGCCTGCAACCACGGCAAATCCTCGTCCTTCTTCACCCGCGCGTGCTGCCTCTATGGAAGCATTGAGTGCCAGCAAGTTGGTTTGTCCAGCAATCTCCGTAATGAGATTAACAATGTTGCTAATCTCATTTGAGTTGTTTTCCAGCGACTGAATCGAGTTTGACGTATTTTGCACTGCACCGGAGATCAAGCGCATTTGCTCAATAACTTGCTGCATCACCACATTACCTGTGCTGGAGCGCTGCTCCATGCTGAGTGCTTCGTCTGCCACATCAGCTGAACTGCTGGCGATGGTCTGTACGACCGTTGACATCTCTGTCATGGCGCGTGCATTCTCTACCGTTGCTTTGTCCTGAGACACCAGACCGGTGGATATCTCCCGGATATTGGTGCTGATGGATTGAATGTTCACATTATTTTTCTCGGAAATGCCCAGTAGTTGTTTGGAAGATTCCGAGAGGTGATGTGAAGTATTCTGTACTTTGTAGATGGTTGTATTGAAGCGATGGATCATCGCATTGAACTTCTCGTTGATCACACCAAGATCATCTCGCCCGGTATCGATGGTTACATCCAGATTACCCGTGCTGACTTCTTCGATACCTTTCATCAGGTTGCGAATCGGAAGCAATGTTCTTTTCAGCAAAATGAATTGCAACACCATGAACAGGATCAGGAAGCCGACAAGGAACATCAATCCGTACGTAAGCAATTCATTAAGCCCTTTTGGAACGGCACTTGCATCTACATCGAAGTAAAGAGCAGCGTACATCGAGCCATCTGCGTTATTAATAGGGTAGATCAGAGTGGTCCAGGTTCCGTACTCGTCCGTGTAGAAATCACTGAATGCAGGCTTACCGTCTTTTTTCATCTGTTCCAGCACCACGACGTTATTTTGAGGTAGCGGATACATGGCACCTGCGGGCAGATTGCCTTCCTCGAATGGTTGCAACAGGTTCGTTGGAATGGCGATGATGGACGTTCCGTTTCCATCCTCAAGTTCTGAACCGAAAATGTACGCCTGTGCGATATTTGGATAGAACTCATGGATGGAATCGAGATAAGCTTTCATTTCCTGCTGTACAGGACCGGTGTAGCTTTTTTCCTTAGCTGCTTCTGCCACTTTGGCAGTGTCGAGATCGTCGTACCATTTCTGGGTGATGACGGTGGCCTGGTCGTGCAACTGTTCAACCAAGATGTTTTTCTGTAATTGATACGCAGCAGTAATCAGGATTACACCAATCAATGTGATGCTACCGAACGAAATCACCAAATTTTTGATGAAGAATGGCATGGTACTCCAGCGAAGCTTATTAAACAAAATTGTTCACTCCTTCTATGATTGTGACGAAGGACTTATCCTGGCGTTGTACACGCTATGTAAGTTTAGATCTACTTAATTCTTTTTTTGTTTCTTTAAAATAATCTTCGTACTGATTTAATATTCACGTATATGAACTCCAGGTAAGTTCTACTCCTCTGTTATATCGTTATTTCGACATATTAATGTTAGATATTTCAAGTAAAATAGGTCTTATGAACCGGTTCTATAGAATTAAATTGCACTTTTACATGACTTCATGTATGTCGATTAATTCTTCTTTTTTACCCTGAATCACGGGTTATATTGACGATGTATATCCATTTAAGATTCACTAAAGGTTGGTCCTCTACCATGGTTACATAAGCCTCAGTTGCTTAACAGTTACCAAGAAGGAGGATTCATCATTTGAATATTTTATTACGAAAAGCTGCAGTAACGGCATTGTCCGTCACCATGGTAACGTCATCCTTTGGCCTGATTGCAAGTCCAAATGCGGCATATGCTGCTGAGAGTACAGCGACAACGACGAGCGCAGGCGTGACGCAAGCGTATGAATCATTGTTCCAGACGGATAACGTCATCGACGTGAATGTAACGATTGATGATGCGGACTGGAAGAGTATGCTCGAAAGCCCGCTTGATAAGGATTACAAGAATGTGAGTGTGGAAGTGGACGGCAACAAGCTGGACAATGTTGGTTTCTCCACCAAGGGCAATCTGACCTTGAAAGCCGTAGCCTCAATGGAGGATTCGGATCGATACAGCTTCAGACTGAAGTTCGACAAATACGATAAAACGCAAACCTTGCTTGGACTGGACAAAATGGTGCTGAATAACAACTACGCCGATCCATCATACATGCGCGAAGTTCTCCACTATGAAGCGCTTCGCAGTATTGGTATGGATGTGCCGATGACGAACTATGTCAATCTGTACGTTAACGGCGAGCTAGTTGGTTTCTACACTGGCGTTGAAGCGGTGGATGACAGTTATCTGGAGCGCAACTACGGTGAGGATTATGAAGAAGGCGTTCTCTATGATACGGATGAGAAGAGTTATCTTCAATATGAAGAGGGCAGTGACTATAGCACAATTACCAAAGACTTGGGTACGGATGAGGACAAAGCCAAATTAAAAACCTTCATCCAAACGCTGAACGAGATGCCAGAAGGTGAAAAAGGCGATATTGAAAGTGTGCTGGACGTAGATTCGGCGCTTCAATATATTGCAGGCAACATGGTTTTTGGCAACTATGACAGTTATAACGGCGACAAAGGACACAACTACATGCTCTATAGTGATGCTGATGGCAAGTTCACCGTTGTACCTTGGGACTTTAACATGTCCTTCAACGGATACTCGGGTGGAGGCGGACGTGGCGCAACAACCGGATCAACCACAACCAACACCAACGCAACGAACGTATCTGTGGACGAGCCTGTACTGGGCATTAGCATGGAAAATGTACCGATGATTAATAATCTGCTTGCTGTGCCGGAGTATAAGGAAAAATATATGAGCTACGTCAATGAACTGACGGACTATATGGAAGGCATTCAGGATCGTATTACTGGACTTGCCGATGAGATTCGTCCTTATGTAGAAGCAGATCCAACGAAATTCTATACGACCGAACAGTTTGAATCCAACATTGCTTATTCTGCAAATGCAGAAGCAGCAGGTGGTATGGGCGGCACACCACCAGAAGGATTTGAAGGCATGACACCACCTGAGGGCATGGAAGGCATGACGCCGCCTGAAGGTTTCGAAGGAATGACACCTCCAGATGGAGCAACACCTCCGGATGGCACGACGGGAACAGGAACAACAGATAGCACAGGCAATACGCAGACACGTCCTGGCGGTAACTTTGGCGGAGGAGGCGGAGGTATGGGCTCCATGGCGGCTGGATCACTAACGACATTTGCACTGAACCGCCTTGCGAATCTGCAAGAGCAACTTGGACGTGAAGTAACGCCACTGCCCGAGACTTCGGAAGAGACAGGTTCGAATACTTCATCCGGAACAACCGACAAAACCATTACCGTAACACTCGATGGTAAATCAATCACCTTCCCGGATCAGGACCCCTTGCAGCAAAGTGGCAGAGTGATGGTGCCTGTGAATGCAATCCTCGAAGCCCTTGGTGCAGAGGTGACTTGGGACAAAATGGCGAAAACAGTAACAACCGTTCTGAATGACCAGACTCTTGTGCTCAAGATCGGAAGCAGCACAGCAACCGTAAATGGAGAGAATTTCGAAATTGATGCACCAGCGATAATTCAAAACAGTCGCACACTCGTGCCTGTTCGCTTCATCTCCGAAGGATTGGGATTGACCGTGGAATGGAATCAAACCGCTGCACAAGTAAGCCTTACATCCAAATAAGAAATATCTCCTGAAGAGCAATTTCCTTGTACGGAGAACGAGAAAAGGGATTCGATGGTCAGATCGAATCCCTTTTTGTTCTGCTTTTGTAGATTAGACGGAACGAAGACATATCCAATTTATCTTTACAGATCTTTTTAAATTTCCAACCAACAGACCATTCTCACATAATTACGGAGAAAGAGGGAAAAGTTTGATTTTTAATTGTCATGACTGTGATAAATGTCACTGAAACATTATAAAGAATGTGATCATACCTACCGATAAGACTATAGTGATATTCGAAACGAAATCGAAATCGGCTTGAATATCCCCATAATTATATAGAGGAAAAGGGTGGCTCACACACATGCGAAGCATGAGCATCGGTACCAAAATCAGTTTGATCGTTATCAGTATATTTATCGTCTTCTCCTCAGCTGTGGCGATAAGTGTAATCATGGAGATGAGACAGGGGATTACGACATTCGCTACAGAGAAGGCGAAGCGAGATCTGGAGATGGCGAATAGTATCATTACATATAAGTATCCAGGAGATTGGGCCATTAAAGATGGACAATTGTTCAAAGGAGATATCGCGCTGGAAGGTAACTTCGAACTCGTGGATGAGATTGGACAAGCTTCCGGGGACACGGTGACGATCTTCCGAGGTGATGAACGTGTCGCTACAAACGTCATGGTAGACGGGGAGCGTGCCGTTGGCACGAAGGTATCGGAGGCGGTCGCTCAGACCGTTTTGCAGCAAGGGGAAAAATACTTCGGTGAAGCCGTAGTTGTGGGTCAGAAATATCAAACGGCTTATGAACCAATCAAGAACGCATCCGGAGAGATTATCGGAATTTTCTATGTTGGTGCTTCTCAATCATTAATCGATGTGATTATCTCCTCGTTCCTCAAGACATTCCTGATCGTATTCTTGCTTGCAATGGTGGTCGCAATTACCTTGATCCTGTTGTACGTTCGCAGGGTGAGAGTTCGAATCGAACGGGTATCCGTGGCGATTAAGCGCGCGGGTACGGGCGATTTCACACAGCCTGTTGTAGACAACGTTCAAGACGAGATTGGTATGTTGGGCACGGGATACAATGAGATGAGAGGCAATCTGCAGGTCATCATTCAGGGGGGACTTCAGGCTGCGGAGAAGGCGGAGCATTCGACCGGGCTGCTACTGAAGATTGCGGATCAAACAGCCAAAGAATCGGCTCAGATTGCATCCTCCGTTGAACAAGTGGCCCATGGAGCCGAGAGTCAGACGATCAGTACGGAAGAAAATCTGCAGGCGATGGAAGAAGTGGCTATAGGCGTACAACGTATGGCAGACAAGGCCTTCAGCATCTCGGACTCTGCTATGTATTCACGCAAACAGGCAGAGACCGGAGGTGAAGCGGTGCAACTTACCGTTCAGCAGATGTCTACGATTGAATCCTCCGTTACCAGCACGGATGAAGTCATTCGTATGCTGGAAGGGAAGTCGGCACAGATTAGCCAGATGGTTTCCACCATTCATGAGATTGCGAATCAAACGAATCTGCTTGCGCTCAATGCATCCATTGAGGCGGCAAGAGCCGGAGAGCATGGCAGAGGATTTGCAGTAGTATCTACCGAGGTTCGTAAACTGGCTGAACAAGCTGGAGACTCTTCAGATCGTATTGAAGAACTGGTCAAAGCCATGGAACAAGATATGCAGCAATCGCTATCGGCCATGTCGAGAGTGAAGGATGAAGTGCAAGAAGGACTGCGCTTGACCCGGGAAACGGAACAAAACTTCAGCTTGATCCGGGATACGAACTTACGTATGGCTACAGAGATTGAGGACATGGCTGCGACGAGTGAAGAGATGTCTGCAGGTGTGGAGCAGATTGTGGCTTCCGTACATGAGATCGCTCGCCATGCCCAGACGGCCAGTACCAACTCACAGCAGGCTGCCGGATCTGTTCACGAACAGCTCAAGTCGGTCGAGCAGATTAAGGCATCTGCGGCCATCTTGTCCGATGTATCGACAGAGTTGCAGACTTCACTTAGTCCGTTTAAGATATAATATCTGATATAATAGGGAAAAGAAGGGACTACAATATGTCCCCTGATAAAACAAAACTTTTCCCAAATGAGAATATCCGTACGGTGTGTTACATTCAAAACCTAGGATGTTGAACCTTATACCATTGTTGGTGGTAATCCAGCCAAGACCGTCAAAAAACGCTTCGATGAAGAAACGATTGCGCTGCTGCTGGAATTAAAGTGGTGGGATCAGGATGAGGAGTGGCTGGATACGCATCTGGAACGTCTTGTTTCTACCTATGATTCACAGACACTGCGCGTACTTCTGAACAGCAAGTAGGATAGGTGCGAAAGAATACATGAAAATGTCTGTTTGCTGACAGAACTATTTTCCACGCAAATCAGGCCCTGGACCGTTTTGAGCGGATCAGGGCCTCTTGTTGTCCAAGATGAAATGTTAGTTTAGCGGGTGGGTGGTCGTAGGGTACAATCGGACTTTGCTGATGATGGGGGGGTAGAATGAGTGTGATCTTCTGTATGATCCGGGTGCGTCTGCTTACCTGAGTAGAAGTTAAGGATATCATCAACGGTAGTAAAGACGACATTTACATCGGTATTATTATTGTGTGTTTGAATAAAAACCTCTTTTCAATGATTGTTACGTTTAATACATGTTTTAATTTAAAGCTTCTTTCATGCTTAAGCCTGCTGTGAACACAGGAACTTTACCTGCGGGTAGTTGAATTTCTTTGCCTGTTTTCCGGCTTCTTCCCGTTCTTGCCTCACGCTTTTGAACTTCAAACTTCCCGAATCCAACCAGTTGAACTTCTTTACCTTCTTTGAGAGCTTCAAGAATCGAATCCAGTACAACGGTTACAGCTTTTTCAGCATTCTTCTTGGAGAATCCACCAGCCTTAGCTACTTCTGTGATCAATTGTTCTTTATCCATGGGGAATACCTCGCTTTCATTCTTGGGATGTGAATCTGTACTGTGCAAAATATGTGTAAATAAAAAGCTGCCTTATTAATAAGGCAGCTTTCATATAATTAAAGTTTAGTAACGTTCTCAGCTTGTGGTCCACGGTTGCCTTGAGTTACTTCAAATTGAACGCGTTGACCTTCGTCCAAAGATTTGTAACCTTCACCTTGAATTGCACTGAAATGAACGAATACGTCTGTTCCTTCTTCAGTTTCGATAAAGCCAAATCCTTTATCCGCGTTAAACCATTTCACTGTACCTGTTTGCATGTGATTCCTCCAAAAAATAAGTTTTTAGCCGATCATTATGACGAGTATAATTTTGAAATTGACACTCACCTGGTGCATTTAAACCACAGACTTGATGTCCGCTAATGTATCGATTAATATGATAATACCATGTCCGCTAATATAAGTCAAGATTTGGAGGTATTTTCTAATGAGTCAGTCATCAGGGAGTTTGGTGCAGCGGGAACCGACGATAGAAGAATTTATTCATATGCTGGCCAATGAGGATGAATTGCATGCCAAAACTGTGAAGGAATATGCAAGTGATCTGAAGCACTTTATCGAATGGTATAAGGAAAGCGCCGTGCTCGGCAGGAAGTTTACATTGCGAATCGAAGACGTAGATACATCCACTTTAGTTCAATATCGCGAAGATTCACACCAGGTTATGCAATTGAAGCCAGCCACCATCAACCGGAGGTTGATTACGCTGAAGCGTTTTTTCAAATGGGCTGTTCTGGAATCCAGACTCAGTCATGACCCTTCCAAAGCATTAAAATTCATTCCGGAAGACAAAGTCAGTCCACGCCGAATGACATCCGAAGAAGAGCAGGCATTCCTCGCCGCAGTGGAGCTCGGTAACTCCCTTCGTGATCAGACGATCTTGACCCTTATGTATCACACCGGCTTGCGAACGATGGAGGTATGCAATCTCATGCCTCATGATATCGAACTTGGTAGACGAAGTGCTTACCTGACAGTGAGAGCCGATAAACGAAATGTGCAGCGTAAGATCCCTTTGAATATGCAATGTATTGTCATGTTGAATCAGTACTTATCTAATCTTGCTACCGAAAGTGCGTACCTTTTTCCTTCAGAGAAAACAAATGATCGTTTAACGGAGAGAGCACTGCGCCACCTGATTAAAAAAGTAATGATTGCAGCAGGGCTGGAGGGACTGAGCTCACACGACCTGCGTCATCGTTTTGGCTATGCCATGGCAGAGCATACGCCACTGCACCGTTTGGCGGAGATGATGGGACACACCAATCCGGATACAACAATGATTTATGTCAAAGCATTAAGTACGAGTCATCAATGAATACAAGAACCTCCTATGAAAAGTACCTCGAAATTTTTCGTGTTTGTATTACTTTAACCCACCCGTAGCATTCATATACTATCCTTCCCATTTCACTTAGGCACTGCCCGACAGGGTTGCCTTACCTTCAATGAAGAAAGCGATTACATATCCCTTATAATATTGTATATTATGATGGCAACCCTGGAACTGACCAGTATGCACCGTTTGCATTTTGGCATAAGTTTGGTGAGCAATCGAAATCAAATGATTCACAATGGCACATATATATTAGTTGTTAGGGCATAAGGCCCGTCATATAAAGGAGGAATCCGAACGTGTATCGGGTACTGCTGGTGGATGATGAAGAAGATGTACGTGAAGGGCTTGTTGTAGAGGTCGATTGGGAAGCGCTCGATCTGCGGATTGTCGGTTTGGCTGAGAATGGACGGGAAGCATTGGAGATGGCGGAGCGGGTAGAGCCAGATATTGTAGTGACCGATATCAGCATGCCATTCATGAACGGTCTGGAACTCGCGCAAAGATTGAGGAAGCGTAATCCACTCGTGAAGGTGGTCATTTTGACTGGATATGATGAATTTGATTATGCGAGGCAGGCCATCTCGTTAAGCGTGGATGAATATCTGCTGAAGCCGTTCTCGGCAGCACATCTTACTGAACTGCTCACAAGATTACGCGCCCAGATGGCAGCTGAAGTGGCTGAGCGTGAAGATGTTCAGCAACTCCGTAAACACTATCATACCAGCTTGCCATTATTACAGGCAGATCTGATGGCGACCTTGCTCCATCGGCAGAAATCCGCGACATATATTCATACTAAAGCCAAACAATGCGGATTGGATCTAACAGGAGAACGCTATGGGGTGTCCGTATTGACACTGCACATGGAAGGAGATGCGCAGAAGGAGAGGCCTGAGGGAGCATTCAACGAGCCTCCACAGCGACATAACCAAGCAACATCTAGGGAAGCGGATCAGTCTGAGTCTGAGATACTTGTGCCGGGAGGTTCCTTGCATCAATCGGAGGATGCTGAACTGAAACGCTTTGCTGCACTTAACATTGCGGCAGAAGTCTGGTCGGAGCATGGGGCTGGTCATGCCTTTATGCATCAGGAGACGATTGTCCTGCTCTATGTGGATCGTTCGGGCGGTACTGACGGAGCGAAGCGGCAACAGAAGGCCTTGGAAAATGTGATGCGCAGCATCCACCACTACTTGCGTATCCCGGCTACGGTGGGATCTGGTCAGATTGTAGATACACTTGCGGATGTGAATCAGGCCTATGAAGATGCCCTGCTCGCCTTGGATTATCGGCTTGTGCCCGGGACGGATTCAATCATATACATCGCGGATGTGGAGCGACAGACAGCGGGCAAGCTGCGGTTCGACGAGTTGAAGCAGCAGACGCTGACACGTTGTTTGAAGGCGGGTACACAAGTGGAGCTAGAGGAGGCACTTGCACTCATTTTCCGTGAAATTACAGTGGAACATGGGCGAAGTGATATTCAGCTCTATCTGATTGAAGTCTTAACAACCGTATGGAAGGCAGCACAGGCATCCGGAGAAGAGATGGAGGACATCTTTGGTGCAGGGTTCCAGTTGTATACAGATCTGTTCCGACTGCCGGGTCTTATTGAGGCACAGAAGAAGGTACGTGAGGTCTGTCTACTCGTACAACATCGCATTGCCAGTGGTCGCCAGCATGTATACAAGGATATTGTCGAGCAGGCGTTGGTCTTCACCAAAGAGCATTATGCCGACCCTGACCTGTCCATTCAGAAGGTGTGCGGACATTTGCATATCAGCTCCGGTTATTTTTGTGGCATTTTCAAAAAAGAAGTGCAGCTTACCTTCCTGCAATACCTGATGCAGATCCGGATGGAGGCAGCACGTGAACTGCTTCGCTCGACAGAGCTGAAGTCCTTTCAGATTGCGGAGCAGGTTGGTTTTGCTGAACCGAACTACTTCAGTTTTTGTTTCAAAAAACATATTGGCGTCTCGCCCAAAGAATATCGTAAACAGGCTTCCCAGGCAGCAAATGAAGGTTCACTTCGATGAGATTTTTTGCCGGATGGGTGAAGTCCATGGGAGTTCATGCGCGTTCTCGTCTACGTTCGTCCAGAGTCAGCAGTATCCGGTTTATTATCACATGGTCCTTCTCTGTCTTCATCGTTCTGGTGCTGACCATCATGGCGATGCTTCTGCATGACAAGTTCACGCAGGCTGCCGAGCGAAGTGCGGAACTGACGACGAGACAGATTGTGGATCAGGTCAGTTATAACCTGGAGGACTACGTCCGAAGTATGTCTCATCTGTACCGTGCCATTGAGGAACATATGCTGCGTGACGGGACATGGGAAGGGGAATTGGTGGACAAACAGCTCGACACACTGCTCAGCAGTCGTGAAGATATCATCTCGATTACTCTGCTCGATTCCACGGGTCAATTGCTCAAGAACCGACCCACAGCCGACTTAAAACCGAGTGCCCATGTGACACAGCAAGGGTGGTTTCAGTCTGCGCTTCGTGTGCCGGATCACCTGAGTTTCTCGTTACCTCATATTCAGAACATGTACACAGGCCCATATAAATGGGTCGTTTCCATGAGCAAAGGTATGACCATACGTCAAAATGGTCAGGATCGACAGGTTATCCTGCTGGTCGATATCAATTTCAAACAGATGGATGAATTGAGCCGCCGGGTCAGTCTGGGGCAACGGGGATACGTCTACATCATTGATGAGAGTGCGGGCAATATCGTGTACCATCCGCAGCAGCAATTGATGTATATGGGACTCAAAAGCGAAAATATCGAACAGGCTTTGGTGGCTTCCGGCAGTTACGAAGATGAGGCAGATGGACAGAAAAGGCTGAATACCGTGAAGTCGGTTGCCAATATTGGGTGGAAAATTGTCGGTGTGGCCTATTTGGATGAGATTATGACAACGCGTCAGGAAGTGAACGCATATCTGATTCGTGTATTGGTGGTTGTGCTGATACTGGTCATTCTCGTATCGTTGTTTCTTTCCTCCAGTCTGACTCGTCCAATCCGGCGAATGGAGCGTAAGATGAAGGCCGTGGAGCGCGGGGATTTCAACGTGGAGTTGCCTATTGAAGGACCGCTCGAGGTGGAACGATTATCCCATCGCTTCAACCTGATGGTCAATAAAATTCGAACCCTGATGGATGAGATCATCCATGAACAGGAACAGAAGCGGCGTCTGGAGCTTGAAGCCCTGCAGGCCCAGATCAATCCGCATTTTCTATACAACACACTGAATTCCGTGGTGCGCATGGTAGGCATGAGTCGCAATGAAGAAGTGATCACGATGATCACGTCTCTTTCGCGCCTGTTCCGCATCAGTCTCAGTCAAGGTAAAACGATCATAACGATCAGGGAAGAGCTGGAGCATGCACAGCATTATTTGACGATCCAGCAGATGAGATTCAAGCGCAAATTCAATTTTAACATCCATGCAGATGATACGCTTCTGGAATGCCTGACCTTAAAGCTGGTGCTTCAACCCCTGATTGAGAACGCCATTGTTCATGGCATCGAGTACCACATGGACGAAGGAAGTATTGAGGTCGATGTTTATTGTGAGGACAACAAGCTGGTGTTTCGCATTACAGATAATGGGGTCGGCATGACGGAAGAACAGATGTCGGGATTGTTAGGTGGCAGTCCAGTTGTCAAAAGCGGTGCAGGATCAGGTGTCGCAGTACGCAATGTACATGACCGAATCCGGCTCTATTACGGGGAGGGCTATGGTCTTGAATTTGCAAGTGAGCTGGAAGAAGGCACCACGGTTTGGGTTCGAATCCCCATTCAATTGCAGCAGAAGGAGGGCGAGCCAGATGATGGACAACAAGTTGAATAAAAGCGACGCTCATAGCGTTGAAGGATTGAACATGCGTGTGTTTCTGAAAAAGATGGTTGCGAGTTTCTCGGGATATCGGAAACGTCGGTTAGTTACTCAGACAGCCATAAGCTGCCTTCTTCTAATATGCAGTGCATGTGACATATCGAATACCGATGTTACGGCAGTACCTCCACGCATTGCGCTGATCACACCAGCTGGCACGGGCGAACTTGCGGATGCTATCCGGCTGGGTGCCGAAGCGGCTGCCAAAGAGAGTGGGGCGGAGCTGATGACTGTGGAGGCATATCCTTCCGACGGTCATGTGTACACGCCTAACATTCCGAATTCCGTGGGTAGTCAGATGCAGGTTAAGCGGGCGGCTACGGACCGCCCAACCATGTCTCGCAGTGCCCGGGAGCAGGCTCAGGTGGATGCCGCGGCATTGGCACTGAAGCAGGGAGCATCTGCTCTATTGGTCGATCCCCTGAGTGAGAAGGCACTTAGCGATATCATTCAGGAGGCGCAGACAACGAATTCCGATGGAACCATCGTTCCTGTCATCGTGCTTAATGATGAATTTCCTGTGAAAGGCATCACCAGCATTATCTCCATGGATAACATGGAGGCGGGGAGACAGGCGGGTCAAGCGATGGCGGAGCTTTTGGAAGGGAAAGGGCATATCGCCTTATTGGGCCCAGATCCCGTTAATTCCGGCCTGGTTCAAAGAGAGCAAGGGGTTATGGAGGTTCTGGAACAGTATCCTGACATCCAAGTGGAACCCAAATCGATATGTAATACACGGGATGGGTGCTGGCAGACTGCGAAGCAACTGCTGGATCAGCCTGAGGTGCACGTGAACGGCTTCATTGCGCTTCAGGAACCGGCTTCACTGGGAGCAGCCGATGAACTGAATCGACGCAACGCTGCGGACAAGGTAAGGATTGTTGGATTCGGCAGTGAACAACAGCAACTGGAGCAATTACAGGAAGGGGTCTTGGATCATCTCATCGTCCAGAATGGATACAGTGCAGGTTATCTGGGGTTGAATCAAGCCGTTGCTCGGCTGAACAATCAACAGGTGCAAGCGAGAGTTCTCCTTGAAACGAAGCTGGTTAGTACGGACAACATGTTCTGGATGGATAACCAGAAGCTGCTGTTTCCTTTTGTACAATGAACGAGTGCCGGAACGAATTGCAGAATGATGAAATTAATCCAATTTCTTAACTTGAGGAAGATTTCAATAGAACAGGTGAAGATATTGTATTCGAATTTAATGTAAACCCTTTCATAATAAAGATATCGGTAAAGCCGAATGAACTTGGGGGAGGTCATTAGGATATGAAGAAAACATGGATGACACTGTTGATTACGGCATGTATGGTTGTGGCGGCGGGATGTAGCAGCGGCGGAGACAGCGCAGGTGGAAGTACGGGAACAGATACAGGAGGCCAGACAGCAGCCGGGACGGAAACGCCCAAGATTGGTGTCGCCATCTACAAATTCGATGATACATTCATGACGGGTGTGCGTAATGCGATGACCGCAGCAGCGGAAGGTGTTGCGACTCTGGATATTGTGGATAGCCAGAATGCACAGCCAACCCAGAACGAGAAGGTCGATCTGTTTGTATCCAAGAAATATAATGCCATGGCCGTGAACCCGGTAGACCGGACGGCGGCGGGTGTCATCATTGACAAGGCCAAGGCAGCGAACATTCCGGTGGTATTTCTTAATCGGGAGCCTGTGGCTGAAGATATGAACAAGTGGGATAAGGTCTATTACGTCGGAGCAAAAGCGGAGGAGTCCGGTACGATCTCCGGACAGCTGATTGTGGATTACTGGAAAGCACATCCGGAAGCAGACAAAAACGGCGATGGCAAACTGCAATACGTCATGCTGAAAGGGGAACCGGGTCACCAGGATGCAGAGCTTCGGACCAAATATTCAGTTCAGGCGATCCAGGATGCCGGTATTGAAGTGGAAGCACTGGCGGAAGACACGGCGATGTGGGACCGCGTGAAGGGGCAGGAGAAAATGCAGGCGTTCCTGGCATCCCATGGCGACAAGATTGAAGCGGTTCTCGCGAACAATGATGACATGGCCCTGGGGGCCATTGAGGCATTGAAAGCAGCCGGATACTTCAAGGATGGCAAATCAATGCCGGTGGTAGGTGTGGATGCCACAGCTCCAGCCATTCAGGCTCTACAGGATGGTACGATGCTGGGCACGGTGCTTAATGATGCCAAGAATCAGGGGGCAGCTACAGTGGCATTGGCTTCCGTACTTGCCAAAGGTGAGACACCAACGAAGGAAAATACCAAATACGACATTACAGATGGGAAATACGTCTGGATTGCATACAAAAAGATCACAAAAGACAACATTGCCGACGCCCAATAACAGCACGAGACAGGGACGTCCGACATTCGGGTAGCGTCCCTTTTTGCCGGTCATATGGAAGGGAGGAACCAAAATGGAGTCATCTTACCTGCTGGAGATGAATGGAGTTTCCAAAGCATTTCCGGGTGTGCAGGCACTAAGTCAGGTCACCTTGAAGGTGAAGCCGGGAACGGTTCACGCCTTGATGGGAGAGAATGGAGCAGGCAAATCCACACTTATGAAATGTCTGTTTGGCATGTATCGACCAGATGAAGGAACGATACACATTGAAGGAAAGGCTGTGGATATTCCGAATTCCAAGGCTGCACTTCAGCAAGGCATATCCATGATTCATCAGGAGCTGAACCCGGTCCCGCATCGTCCGGTGATGGAGAATATCTGGCTGGGACGTTTTCCGATGAAGGGAATACTGGTCGACGAAAAACGGATGTATACCGACACACTGGCTCTGTTCAAGGACCTGAATCTGGATATTGATCCGAAGGCTCAGGCCGGCACACTGTCCGTGTCCAAGATTCAATCGATGGAAATCGCGAAGGCAGTCTCATTTCAGTCCAAAGTTATCGTTATGGATGAGCCCACTTCTTCCCTGACAGGCAAGGAAGTGGATCAGCTCTTCGCCATTATTAATGAACTGCGTAGTCGCGGCGTGTCCATTATCTACATTTCCCACAAGATGGAGGAGATCCTGACGATCTCGGATGAAGTCACGATCATGCGTGATGGCTTCGTAGTTGGGACTTGGGATGCTGCGGATCTAACAACAGATCTGATCATCACACGCATGGTGGGGCGTGACATGGACGAACGATTCCCGGAACGGACGAACGTACCTGGTGAAGTCATTTTGAAGGCGGAAGGTCTGACATCGAATCAGCCCAACTCGTTTCGTGATGTATCCTTTGAGCTGCGTAAAGGTGAGGTGCTCGGCATAGGGGGCCTGGTTGGCGCACAGCGAACAGAATTGATTGAGTCCTTGTTCGGGCTGCGAGGCCTCGCTTCAGGTCAGATTTCGATCCATGGACGCAAAGTAAGAATTCATTCTCCCGCTGCCGCAAAGCGTTACAACATAGCGTTGCTCACGGAAGAACGACGGGTTACTGGGATATTCCCCGTCTTGTCGGTGTATGAGAACACAATCATCGCAAGTCTTGGCCGTTACAAAAACCGCATAGGTTTGTTGAATGAGAAAAAAGGCCGCGAGGAAGCACGGGAGCAGACACAGAAATTCAGAACCAAAACGCCTTCAGTTAACACGCTGATTCGCAACCTTTCGGGTGGTAATCAACAGAAGGTTTTGCTGGCCCGCTGGTTGCTAACCGATCCGGAGATTCTGCTGCTGGATGAACCCACGCGTGGAATCGATGTAGGGGCCAAGTTCGAGATATACACCATCATTACGGAACTGGCTCGTCAGGGTAGAAGCATTATTATGATTAGCTCAGAGATGCCTGAGCTTCTGGGGATGTCGGATCGTATTATGGTGATGAGCGAAGGGCGTCTCACCGGAATCGTGGACGGAGCTGAGGCTACAGAGCAGGATATTATGAGGCTGGCCGCGCAGCAGCGGATGGCTTAGACAGGAGGGAAACCGATGAACCCACAGATGATCAATCAAGTGAAGCAATATGTAACACAGCGCGCCATCTTTATCGTACTGATTCTGCTTATTATTGGCATTGCTATCGCCGATCCGAACTTCCTTGCTTTTTCCACCCTGCGTGATATATTACAGCAGTCCTCCACAAGGGCCATTATAGCACTCGGTGCAGCCTTCATCCTGGTTACAGGAGGGGTCGATCTCTCCGCTGGTCGGGTTGTGGGGCTGACGGCTGTCGTATCCGCATCAATGCTTCAGATTGACGAGTATGCGAACCGTTTCTTCCCTGATCTGCCACAATTGCCAGTGTTATTGCCGATTCTGGTTGGAATCACGGTGGGCCTGTTCGTGGGCTTGGTGAATGGCCTTATTATCGCCAAGTTACATGTTCCCCCTTTTATCGCAACGCTGGGTACAATGGTTGCCGTGTATGGACTGAACTCCATTTATTTTGATACGGAACCCAACCAGTCACAGCCAATTGGAGGATTGAGACCCGATTTCACCGTCATTGGTTCTGGATACATTGATCTGGGTGGCGGTTACTCCATTCCATATATTGTCCTGATTGCCATTGCGGTGGCGTTAATCTGCTGGGTGATCTTTAACAAAACCCGGCTCGGCAAAAACATGTACGCCATCGGTGGCAACATTCAGGCAGCACATGTATCCGGAATTCATGTAGCACGTAATCTGGTTGCGCTGTATGCCATTGCGGGTGCGTTGTATGGTCTGGGTGGCGTGCTTGAAGCGGCTCGGACAGGTGGGGCGACGAACAATTACGGTAACATGTATGAGCTGGATGCCATAGCCGCGTGTGTGGTAGGTGGTGTATCAACGGCGGGTGGTATTGGTACGGTGCCGGGTGTTATGGCCGGGGTGCTAATCTTCGGGGTCATTAACTATGGTCTGACGTTTATCGGTGTAAGTCCATACTGGCAGTTGATTATCAAAGGATTGATCATTGTTGCTGCCGTGGCTTTTGATATTCGTAAGTATATGGCGAAGAAATAAGATGAGCCTCAAGAGGTTACACCAGTCACTCCGATGACAGAACAACCTTCCGATCGCTGTTATCCCCGGATTTTTTGATTCCCTTCTAAAGAAGTGAAAATCCGGGGATAAAGGCGAACGCTCCGCTTCTTCAGGTTATTTCTGTCCTCTACGTTATCGTGTAAACAATTTGTTCATCTTATATGGAAAAAGTAGCAAAGAAGCCAGCCCTCGGGATAATAGAGGGCTGGCTTTAAGCGTTATGCATTTACAAACCAATCTACAACAGTAATTATAGGGCCAATAATACAAAATACCAGCATAAATGCGGCCACATTACGGGCAATACTTGTGCCATAATGCGCACGATACTTTTTCGCCATCAAGAAGGTTGGAATCCAGAAGAGGGCCGCTACTACAAAAGGAATGTGAAGTCCTTGATTTCCGTTACTATAGATTGGCATGTTTATTAAGTTAAAAAGGTAATGACTGATCATAAAATCGGCTTTGCCCCATGGAAAGTTAAAAGCAAATCCCATCGTCAGTACGAGCAGAGATAGCGTTCCAAAGCCAAGTGGTTTTTGCTGTGTTGTCATATAACATCCTCCATAACCAAGAGTATAACCTAAATTAATCCATTAATGGATTGTAACATAATTTAGACCATCGTAGAGGAATTGTTTCATTTTTGTCGATTACAATTACATCATATGTCCTATTGCCTTCATAACTTATACATTCATGCGAATTTGACGAGCCTCCACTAATCGACAACATCAGCTAATCATAATCGATATAATACATGTACATAAGTTGTTTGATGTGAGTTTTATGTCAAAGGGGGCGAGGCTGTTTGCTAAGTTACACGATGAAAATGGTGATATTCCCGTTGGGCTGTCTGCTTGTCATGCTGTCCTCTTATGTTCTAGGGCTTACCCCTCATATGGCAATAATGTCTCTTTCAGCGATATTATTGGTAGCAAGTATTTATGGGGAGCGACGATATCCTGTACTGCGGAAGTTTCAGTGGGTTTTTCTCGGGATATTCCATTATTACAGTCAACTGAACTGGTGCAACATGCTGTATTATATGCTCATTATTTCAATGATCCAGGACAAACAGCGGTTGGTGCAGACCTTGCCGATTTCGTTGCTGCTTATGCTGCAATATACGGTGATTCGGCTTTCGTATGTACCTGTAGATACATATACTTTGCTCGTTTCGTTGTTTGACCTGTTAACCTCGGTTGTTATCATTTTTTTGTATCACACCTTGATTAACAGTGAGGTCGAAAAGCGAAAGCTTCGGGAAAAGAATCGGTTCCTGACCCTGCATGATCCACTTACCGGATTGTTGAATTACGAAGGTTACATGGAGGTGTTGCATAAGAGGGTGGAAGAACGTCGCTCTTTTCTGCTTGTCCTTCTGAATGTCAACAACTTTAGCGGCTTTAGAAAAGATTCAGAAGATCCCTGGTGTACAGTAATCACAGGTACAGGCCAGATGATTAGCAGCCATTTCACCGAGGCCTATGGCATATCCCGGTATGCAGGAGACCGATTCGCAGTCGTTTTACCGGAGATCCAGGATGTGGAAGAACGAATGTCGTCATTGCTATCCGCTCAGCTTCAAGGACTTCAGGTAAGCTACAGCATTTCTTTGTATCCGGAGATGTCGGATTCGTTGCAGCACTTTATGACGGTAGCCGAGGATAGACTGCTTCAACAACAGCGCAGCAAATGGCTGAAAAATGAAGAAGAAGTCTTTCGTTCCGAAAGACTAAGGGCCGTAGGTGAACTGGCTGCGGGTATGGCTCACGAGATCCGGAACCCGCTTACGGCAATTCGGGGATTCTTGCAGTTGTCACGTGGACAAGCATTTAATATCGCGCCATGGTATGAAGTAATTATGGGTGAGGTGACGAGAGTGACCGATCTGACGGCTGAATTTTTACAGTTTTCCAAACCACATGCCAACCATATGAAGCCGGAACAATTGGGCCACTGCCTTGAGCGGGTGATGTCTCTGACCGAGTCAGATGCGGCATCCCGAGGGCATCGAATTACGCTTGAAATGACTAATGAGCCAGTCGTGATCAACATGGATCGAGATAAGATTGTGCAGGTATTGATTAATCTGATCCGCAACGCTTTTGAAGCGATGGCAGACCCTGGTGAGGTTCATATGGATCTGTTGCAGGACGGAGACGCGGTACTCATCTCCATTACAGATACAGGTAGCGGCATTCCGGAAAATTCGCTATCCACAATCTTTAATCCCTTTTATACAACCAAAGAAGAAGGTACAGGACTGGGACTTGCACTCTGCCAGAAAATCGTTCAGGATCACAATGGTAAAATTACCGTCCATAGCGAAATGGGGGTTGGTTCTACCTTCACGCTTCATCTGCCAATGGAGACGTAAATCATATAACTTACCCAGAGATAGCAATTAAATAGTCATTAGACAAAAACATAAAAACGCCGCATGGGTCCTGAAGAACCCATGCGGCGTTTAGCATTTCGATTAATACGTTGATGTGTGTAGTCCACATCGGTTCAGATCAGACTATATTGGGTTGAACTAATCATTTACACGTAACGGAGAAGACAGAAAAAACCTGAAAAAGCGGAGCGTTCGCCTTTATCACCGGATTTTCCCCTTGTGAAAAGGGAATCGATAAAATCTGGGGATAACAGCGATTGGAAGGTTATTCTGTCATCGTAGTGTCTGTGTAAATAATCATTAGTTCGACTTATTGAGCTGTCCCTGATGTAACTGATAGTAGAATCCTTGTTGCTGCATCAACTCATCATGATTTCCCCGTTCAGCGATCTGTCCATCATCAATGACGAGAATCTGATCGGCTTCACGTATCGTGCTCAGCCTGTGGGCGATGACAAAGCTGGTACGGTCTTTCATTAACGTGCGCATTGCTTCCTGGATCTGCATCTCTGTACGCGTATCGATGCTGCTCGTTGCCTCATCCAGAATAAGAATGGCTGGATCAGCCAGAATTGCCCGGGCAATGGTCAGCAGCTGTCGTTGTCCTTGGCTTAGATTGCTTCCCCCTGAAATGATGGGCGTATCGTAGCCCTGCGACAGTTTGCGGATGAATGAGTGTGCATTCGCAAGCATAGCTGCTTGCCTGATCTGTTCATCGGTTGCGTCTGGCTTGCCATAAGCGAGATTGTCGCGAATGGTACCCGAGAACAGGTAGGCATCCTGAAGTACAATGCCGAGTTGCCGACGGAGTTGATCCTTCTCCAGTTCCGAGATGTCACATCCATCGATGGTGATCCGGCCGCCTGTAATCTCGTAGAAACGGGGTAACAGGTTGATAATGGTCGTTTTACCTGCGCCAGTCGGTCCAACGAGTGCAATCATCTCACCCGGTTTTGCGGTAAAGCTAACCTTCTTCAGAATGTCTCGCTCCGCACTGTATCCGAAGGAGACGTCTTCAAATACAACTTTACCTTGAATCTGTTCCAGCTGTTTCTTCTGTCCCTCCACATATTCACCAGGCGTGTCCATGATCTGGAACACACGTTCAGCACCTGCAATAGCAGCCTGAATCAGATTGTACTGATTGGCCAGATCGTTCAGCGGTCGCTCAATCTGACGGGAGTATGCGAGAAAACTGACGATGAGTCCGATGGATGTCAGATCATGATAAGCCATCCATCCACCCACAGAAGCCAGTATGGCAAACCCAATATTGTTCATCACGTTCATCGTAGGGCCAACCAAACCTGAAACCGTCTGGGCCTGTGTGCTGGAGGTACGCAGTTTCTCGTTCAGGTTCTTGAAATGTTGATGTGCCTGATCCTGACGGTTATAAGCCGCTACGACTTTTTGTCCAGCAATGGTTTCCTGTGCATAACCATTAAGCTCACCAAGTAACTTCTGCTGGGCCGTGAAGTGTTTGCGAGTTCTTGAAGCGATAAGACGAGTAGCAATGGTTATTAAGGGTACCGTTATCAGACTGAGCAGTGTAAGCCGAACATCGAGTGCAAACATGATCGACAAGGAGCCAACGAGCAGAATGGCACTGGACATCAATTGGGTTACGCTTTGATTCAGCGTTGTAGATACGTTATCAATATCATTGGTGGCCCGGCTCATCAGATCCCCGCTTTGATTTTTATCAAAAAACTGGACAGGCAGCTCTTGTAGTCGGGAGAACAACGCATGTCGCAGATCCTTTACGGTCAACTGTGACACACCAATCATGACATAGGATTGAGCCCACATCAGAAGTGAGCCAAGGACATAAACACTCAGCAAGAGGAGGCATTCCTTCAGTAAACCCGCTGTTACTTTGGGAACGATATGTTCGTTAACAGCGCGGCCGAGAAGATATGGTCCTGCCAGATTCAGCAGTGTTCCGAGAGCAGTCAGCACTAATGCAGCAATGACGCCTTTGCGATGACGTCCCATGTATGACCATACCCTAATCAGGGCGTGGCGAGCATTCTTGGCTCTGACTTTGGGAACAGGTCCTCTGCCCGCTGGTCCGGGTCTTCCGATGGGAGGCACGACCGTTTGTTGTATGGAGGAAGAGGCAGGTTTAGCCAAATTGAACATCCTCCTTCCGCTGCTGCGAATAATAGATGGCTTGGTAGTGTGATGAATGAGCCATAAGATCATCATGTGTACCCCTGGCAACGATCTGTCCTTCATCAATGACATATATACAGTCTGCATCCTTGACGGAGGAAATCCGCTGTGCAATCAAAAAGGTCGTGCTGTCTTTCATCAAGGAATGCAATGCCTTCTGAATACTTGCTTCCGTGCGCAGATCCACAGCACTGGTGCTATCATCCAGAATCAGCACTTCCGGTCGCATAAGCAGGGCGCGTGCAATGGATATACGTTGTTTCTGCCCACCAGACAGATTGACCCCGCGCTGACCCAGTTCCGTGTCATACCCGTTTTTCAATTTCATAATAAAATCATCCGCTGCCGCAGCCTGTGCCGCAACACGCAATTCAGCATCTGTTGCACCGGGCCGGCCGAAGCATATATTATCCCGGATGCTGCCGCTGAACAGAATGGATTCCTGGAGTACAATGGACACACGGCTACGAAGATCCTGAAGATCCCAGTGACGAACGTTCACTCCATTCACGAGCACCTCACCTTGCGAAGCATCATATAGACGGGGAATTAGCTGCACCAGCGATGTTTTGCCTGAACCTGTTGAACCGATCAGGGCCACTTTCTCACCCGGGCGAGCCATCAGATTAATGCCGGTAAGTGCATGTTCTCCGTCATAACGGAAGGATACGTCTCTGAACTCCACTTGACCGCCTGTGTGCGTGGGAAAGGGAGACGATTGGTATGAGTTCTGGTCATGGATAGAAGACAGTGACTTTACTTTCCAGAAGTTATCGGTTCCCGATTGGATATCTGGCTGTGTATGTAACACCTCGTTGAGCCGGGCAGCAGACACCTTGGCGCGAGAGAAGCTCATCATCATCATGCCGATCGACGTGAGGGATGAGAGTACAACTGTGACATAGTTGATAAAAGCAATCAGATCTCCGGCAGCAATATCGTCTCCAACTACCTGGAAGCCTCCGAACCACAGCACCGCTACAATGGTCGCGTTCAGCATCAAGCTGAGCACGGGTGCATTCAGCGTGACTATACGCCAGGCTTTGACGGCGGTTGAAGTATAATCTTCGTTGGATTGCTTGAACCGCTTTTTCTCCAGACGTGCACGTGCAAACGCCTTGACGACACGGATGCCTGCAAGATTCTCCTGGAGCACGGCGTTGACCTGATCAAGTTTGCTCTGAACACTGGCGAACAGCGGATAGGAAGCTTTGATCAGAATAAATAAAATAACAAACAGTACGGGCACAGTGGCAATAAGAATCAAAGCCAGCTTCACACTAATCGTAAATGCCATGATGATACTACCGATGATCAGCATCGGCGAACGGATGAACATCCGCAGCAGCATCTGTACAAAGGTCTGCATCTGGGTAATATCACTGGTCAGACGAGTGATCAGAGATCCTTCCTGAAACGTATCCAGATTACGGTAGGAGAAGGTCTGAATATGGTCAAACAGTTCCTGGCGCAGATCCGTGCCGTATCCCACCGCAGCTTTACTTGAATAGAGTGTACAGCCTGCGCCGCCAACCCAGCCGATTAACGCAACAAGCAGCATGATCAGACCTGTAGTCACAATATGGGGTAGGTTCCCTGCAAGTACACCGTCATCCACGATGCTGGACATCAGCTTGGGCTGGAGCAGGTCCATGGCAACCTCAAGTACCATGAGCAGCGGGGCGATGATCGCCGCCGACTTATACGGGGTCAAGAATCGTTTTAACGTCCACAATAGGAAATCACCTCAGTTTTAATTGCATAGATGAATCAATTTCATCATACCTCTAGCTGCTTCAAGCCAGTTGTTGTTAGCGATGTCGAGAGTTTGCATCACCTCAGGATTCACGCAGGTTTTGGAGCATACGCTGTGCAAGCAGAGACATGATCCGGGATTCTTCCGGGGTAAAATCTTTCTGAGCCTGCTGTTCCAACTCCTGAATGACGATCCTCAATTCTTGCAGCGCGGAGCGGCCCTGATCGGTCAGGTATACCCGCAGACTGCGCAGATCCTTCGGGTCTGCCTCGCGTCTTACATAACCCGATGTTTCCATGCGCTTGAGCATGACGGTTACCGTTGCGGGGCTGCGCTGAAGTTGTTCGGCCAGTTTTTTCTGGGATTGGCCATCTTCCCGTTCAAGCTGGAACAACAAAGGGGGCTGCCCCGGGTATAACTCGGGGTGATTCACAAGTTTCTCATGAACATTGTAGCGTTTCAGTTTCACGAGCTCGGACAGCTGTCCCATCAAACGCTCATTGTGGACTTGGTTCATATCATCCGCTCCATTTCTATCTTCATTCCATCTTCTTGGTACTGAAAACTAGACTTTTTGAATACATCATTTAGTTAGTCGACTAACTAAATTTTAAGTTTGATTTGACATATCGTCAAGTGAATACAGATCATTTATTTTGGATTGGAAATATTGACCTGAGACAAAATGATATGATAAATTGATATTATCTAATTGTTAATAACAAAACGTTAATAACAGAATGGGGTTTATATCGTATGACTAACGAAGGTTCCTCTGGAGGAAATGCTCCCGATTACCAGGAGCATCAGGATCAGGCACATCTCAGTGAACAACAGTTTCTGGAAACGTATGATGCGGGTGATTACGAACGTCCTTCCGTTACCGTGGACATGTTGGTATTTACAATTCGCAGTGAAGCTCAGGAGAATTATCGCAAGCTCGCGGAACCTGAACTCCAGTTGCTGCTGATTCGGCGGGGCGGCCATCCCTATCTGGGAAAGTGGGCGTTACCGGGCGGATTTGTCTCCATGCAGGAATCATTGGAAGATGCTGCTCGGCGGGAATTGTTGACGGAGACGGGGCTTGATGATATTTATCTGGAGCAACTGTACACCTGGGGAGATGTGGAGCGAGATCCACGTACACGGGTTATCAGCTGTTCCTATATGGCGCTGGTCGATAGCAGCGAGCTGGAGCTTCAGGCCGGTGATGATGCCAGTGAGGCCAGTTGGTTTCGGGTGGAGCAGCGTCTTCTGGAAGAGAAGCGCCATATCCATGAGCGTGGACGTGTGACAGAACGCAGGCTGCAGTTGATTTTGACCAATGAAACAGAAGAGTTGTCGGCCATTGTTGAGACGAAAGAAACGATAGAAGGAAAAGTGCGGAGCCATCATGTGACGTTGGGTGAGGTTCAGGGGATTGCATTTGATCACGCCAAAATCATTCATTATGCACTTGAGCGTCTGCGATCCAAGATCGAATACACGGATATTGCATTCAATCTGATGCCCGAGACATTCACACTGACTGCACTTCAGAAAGTACATGAGATCATTAGTGGCAAAAAGCTGCTGGCTGCCGCTTTCCGTCGCAAAATCGCTGATTGGGTCATTGAGACGGGAGAGTATGCGAGCAGTGCCGGTCATCGACCATCACGTTTATACAGATTGAATCCAGAGAGGCAGAACATATAGAAGGTGGTATGCACCACTGAAATCGAATGAGTCATTCAAGATTTTTGCGGGATGATTGCATACATGAGGATTAAGTAAAGAGGGGATATGGATGGAAAAGTTTACGTTTTTCTGGCGGACAGCATCGCCGTTCTCACAGTGGCACCCGGCGGACTTTACCGTGAACGGGGTTCACTACACGAGTGCGGAGCAATACATGATGCACCAGAAAGCACTGCTGTTTGGCGATCATACCATGGCAGACAAGATTCTGAAGGCAAGCTCTGCTTCGGTACAAAAAAAGCTGGGCAGACAGGTCGCAGGTTTCGACCAGACGTTATGGGAAGCTGAGTGCCAGCGCATTGTTTACGAGGGGAATTGGGCCAAATTTACACAAAATGAAGAACTGCTAACCGCGCTGCGTGCCACTCGTGGAACGACCCTTGTGGAAGCAAGCCCGGATGATCGCATCTGGGGTGTGGGACTGGCGGAGGAAGACCCGCGTATTCGGAATCGAAGAACATGGCGGGGAACCAACTGGCTGGGTGAGATTCTGACCCGTCTAAGAGAAGATATAGGAAGTGATTCAGATGAGTGATTCTAGTAGATCAACTGGCAATAGTGGCTCCAATTCACGTTCCAAGCGGGCTAATATCGCAAAGCAGACGTTGACTATTTTGGATGAAGGGCAATATGTAAATGGTTATGATCGCAAGGTTGAGATAGGTACCGATGTGCAGCAAGCCATCCAAAATTCGGTCTTATACCGTCCAGCAGCATTGTCCGCGCTCGGAGAAAAGCGTCGTACTGAAGTTCACGTTGGAATTCAACCCGCGGACCCATCCGCTCGAGTTGAAGGTGCGTCGGGTCGCATTGAAGTTACTGGCGAGACTACACTTGGAGTTGCATCACGTTTGACGGTAGCAGAAGGAAGAGAAGATGTGGTCTGTCTAAACTTTGCATCAGCAAAAAATCCGGGTGGCGGCTTCCTAGGCGGAAGTCAGGCACAGGAAGAGAGTCTGGCCCGAGCCACGGGGCTGTATCCGTGCATCGCACAAATGGATGAAATGTACGATTACAATCGCAAACAGCGATCGGGTCTATATTCGAATTATATGATCTATTCACCGGATGTTCCGGTGATCCGTGATGATGAAGACAGGCTGCTGGACAAGTATTATGTATCATCATTCATTACTGCGCCGGCGGTGAATGCGGGTGTGGTGAAAGAGCGTGGAGAAGCGGATGATCTACAGATTGAATCGGTGATGAAGGAACGCATCCGTTATATTCTGGACGTGGCTGCTGCGAATGGTCACCGCACGATTGTTCTGGGTGCGTACGGTTGCGGCGTATTTCGTAATGAACCGGCAGTAGTGGCGAAGTATTTTCATGATGTGTTAGTGGGAGAAGCATATAAGGATGCCTTTGAACGCATTGTATTTGCTGTATATGATCGATCAGCAGGTCAGAGAACATTAAAGGCATTTCAACGTTTTTTGGCAGAGGCTTAAATTAAGTAGAACAAAGGATGTAGCTTGAAGAAGGAAGCAGGAGAAAGGAGAGGGATGGCATGCAGTTTCATGAGAGACAACAGGATTTATTTGATCTCGGAGATGATTATTCGCTTGCGCACTGCATATCAGCTGATGCAAGGATGGGCAAGGGCATTGCGGTACAGTTCCGGGAGCGATTCGGTTTGGAAACTCTTCAAGAACAGGCGGGACAAGAGCCGCTTGAGATTGGACGATGTTATCCGGTGGGAAGGACGCTGAATCTGGTCACCAAGGCAAAGTTCTCCAATAAACCGACGTACCAATCGTTGACGAATGCGGTAGAATCCATGCGGGACGTATGTGTGATGAAGGGTATTACGAAACTGGCGATGCCCCGGATAGGGTGCGGGTTGGACAGACTGAAATGGGAGAAGGTCAGTTCAATTATTCAGGCAACCTTTGCCGATACGGATGTTGAGATTATTGTCTGTACAGTGTGAGCATGCTTGGTGGAAAAGGATAGATTACAGCTTGCTGACAGGGACAAAGCAAAAAAACCTCAGCTTTGAGAGGAATATAGCGTCAGTATGATTCATACGAACGCTGTTCCGATTTCAAAGTGAGGTTTTTTTGATTATTTTTTGGAGAACATTTCTTTGGCTTCATCCATGGCCATTTTATTACCGATCGATGAGTAATCGAGCCAAGGTTGTGCCCCAATCGGGTAGACATGGCCAGCTTTGACGGCTTTCAGACCTTGCCAGATCGGATTGTTTTGCAGCTCCTTAAACATGGTTTGGGCTTCATCATCTGAATTCACAACCACAAAGATCGCATCTGCATTATAGTCCGGCAATATTTCACGAGAGACGACCTGGTACGGTTTAGTTGAATCGATATCCGTAATCCCTTTGGCAGGCGTCAGACCGAGATCATCATACAGAATGGGACCCATGGGACGGCGTGTACTGAACACACGCAACTCTTTGGCAGTAACACGAATCGCCATTACGGTACCATCACCAATCGTATCATGAATCAGAGATTTCACTTCTTCCGTTTCGGTCGCGTAGTCCTGAATGTACTGCTCGGCTTCCTTCTCACGATTCACGAGTTTGCCAATGTCCTTCAGGTGGTCGCGCCATGTACCGTCATCGAGGTTGAAGACATGCACTGGAGCAATTTTCTCGAATTTGGCAATATCATCACCGGAGAATTCTTCGTCCAGATAGATTACATCGGGTTTCAGAGCAAGCAAAGCTTCCATATCCGGGTCTTTAACCGGCCCAAGTGGCGTTGTATTTTGAAGACGATCAGCAACATGGGACAGGAAGCCTTTGGCCTCGCCACCGATAACAGAACCAACCGGCGTAATCCCGAGAGATAGCAGATCATTGGTCAGATGGATCGACATGGAGGCAATACGTGGCTCTCCCGAACTTGCGCTGTTGTCCTGATTTTCGGTTGAAGTATTCGTGGATGAACCGCCTGGAGCAGATGATGAATTGTTGGCCGTTCCACAGGCTGCGAGTACAAGCACCAGACAGATACTCATGACAAGCATAAGGTTTTTCTTTAACATGGGTAGTCACATTCTCCTTGAACATCTCTTGGATGTCTTTATTGTTTTGTTTTTTGAAAAAAAAGATCACTTGCTTCGTACTAACAGGTACAAAAAGTAAGGTGCACCAATCGCGGCAACCACTACACCTGCCGGAATGGCGTTAGGCTGAAAGATGGTTCGCCCAATCGTATCAGCGCTCACCAGAATAACCATGCCGATGAGCCCGGCAGCAGGGATCAGATGCCGATGCATCGGACCAACAAGTCTGCGCGCCAGATGTGGTGCCGCCAGACCGATAAAGCCAATCCCCCCAGCCATCGATACACTTACGGCAGACAAAGCCACAGCACAGAGCAGCAAAATAACACGCTGGGATCGAACAGGTGTCCCGATACTAGTGGCGGCAGCATCTCCAAGATTGAAGGCATCAAGCGTTTTGGATCGACTCCAAATGTACGAGATACATAACACCACCCAGGGAAGCAACGCTTGCACATGAACCCAATCCCGGCCCCAGACGCTACCTGCCAACCAGCGAGCGGCAAAGGAATAGGTGTCTTCATCCAAACGCAGGGATAAGTAGAGGGTCAACGCATGGAACCCGGCCGCTACCGCGATTCCCACCAGAATCAGCTTAATGGGTGATACGCCGTTATGGCGATCATAAGATAACAGCATGATGATCAGGGCGGCGGCAATACTGCCTGCAAAAGCAAACAACGGAATTAATAAGGCTACAGAGCCATCCATTGTAAAGGACAGGCTAACAAACACCATGAGTCCAAACGCTGCCCCCGCATGTAAGCCCAGAATGCCCGGGTCCGCTAGAGGATTGCGTGTAATTCCTTGCAAGGCCGCTCCGGCAATACCAAGTCCTGCTCCGGCCAGCACAGTGACCAAGATGCGAGGCAGTCGGTAATCAAACAGTACAATCTGATCATCCGAACTGCCATGACCAAGCAAAGTCTGTAGCACAGCCGCTGGGGAGAGACGAATGGTTCCTGTGTTCAGGCTGATTACAATAACGGCAATGGCGATGCAGAGCAGCGTGATGCTGACGACTAACGAACGTTTACCTCGTGATCGTGAAGGTGTATTGAAATTCATCGCTACAAGGCCCTCCTTTCTTTACGGGCCAGATAGAGGAAGAACGGTACACCGACAAAGGCAACCATAATGCCTACGGCGAGCTCTTCGGGTGGGTTCACGATGCGTGAGCCCAGATCGGCGAGCACCAGTAATATCGCTCCAAGCAGAGAAGACATCGGAATGATGAGTCGATAATCGACGCCTACCAGTTTGCGAGATATATGGGGGATGACGAGTCCGACAAATCCAATCGAGCCTACTGCCGACACGGACACACCAGCCAGTACAACAACCGCTGCGAGGGCGAGAAACCTCGTCCAGCGCAGGTTGATCCCGAGATTAATCGCGACTTCTTCTCCGAGTGACATAAGGGATACACGCCGGGCGAGTGGCATAATCAGCACGAGTGTGGCGAGCAGCAGGGGAAGAATCAGCTTCAGATGCCGCCATTCTATTCCGCCAAAACCTCCCGCATACCAGAAGGCCAGATCCTGACTCAGGTCAAAATAAATGGCAACGCCTGTGCTGAGGGAGGTTAACATGGCTGCAATAACAGCCCCGGCAACGGTCAGTCTGATGGAATTCAGACCACCAGGTGCTGCCATGCCAAGCAGGAAGATAAGCAGTGTGCCCAGAACAGCCCCCACGAATGATAAAACCATGATCCAGCCGTATGGCAGTCCGGGCCAAAAGGCAAAACTCAGTGCTACCACAAAAGTGGCTCCAGCATTGATGCCCAGAATGCCCGTGTCTGCTAGCGGATTACGTGTAATGCCTTGCATTAAAGCTCCTGCAACAGCAAAGGCAGCGCCGATGATAACCGCTGCAAGCACACGAGGCAGCCGCAGTTCATGAATAATCTGATGTGGTGTCAAAGCCGGGTTGTACTGAAATATGGCAGCCCATACGGTTTCGAGCGTGAGCCCTTTGGCACCTAACGAGATGGCGACAAACATACTTAGCAGCAGTATGGCTATGGCAGACAAAAACGTCAGCCCAACGGTCACTGCAGATTTTTTGGAATTAGACGGACGATGTGGCAGTCCCGGATGTTGAATACGGGTCACTCCTTTGGTACCAACAACGCATTTCATTGTTATTGATTATCATTATCAATTAGTGATCATTATAGAATCTTAATTCAGGCCCGTACATGGCATAAATTAAGATTTTGGAGATGGACATTTTTTAGATTACAAAAGTGAAGGTTTGTTCGTCAACATAGAGAGCGCTTCATCAAGCTGGATGTTGATGGAATAAGGAGCATATACGACCCACGAGTTCCAGTCGATGAGATGTACACGTCCGTTTTTTACCGCAGGATGGCTGTTCCATAGTGGATTCAAAGCCAACTCTTTCAACAGTGTTGCCTTTTCATGCATAGAATTAATCGCCAGTACCAACACATCTGCCTCCAAACCATCCCACTCTCCTGGTGTGAAGGGCAGCCAGTTGAATCCGACGCCGGGAGGTTTGCCAGCCAGTTCGGTCTGAATGCGCTGAGGAGCGGCCAATTGCAGACTGCGATAGAAGACATGTCCGAAGTTACGATGGCTGTACATCCGTGGACCTTTAGGCGTTAACGTGCCAACGGCAACGGTAATATCTCCGATGAGTTCCTTCATTTTTTTGCGTGCACGCTCCGCTTTGCGCTCATGTCGATCGAGCCAATCTGTCGCGGCTTGGGTACGATCCACAATGGATGCGATCTGATGCAGATGACCGAAGACGTCTGTCTGGTTCCAGGGAATGGTGATGATGGGGGCGACATCGCCAATATGCTCCATGGCTTTTGCAGTGGCATTGTCCTTGGTCAGAATCAAATCAGGATTCACATCGAGGAAAGCCTGACGTCCCTGTTCCCATGGTTCATAAGCATGGAAGGGCAGTGCCAGCGATTTGGGCAGATGAGGCAGGTGCCCCTGGATCTGAGCTGCGCATGGCGTGATACCAAGTGTCATCAGGTGATCCGTGTATGGATAGGAGAGCGACACGATATTCCGGTGGACCTGCTTCGCATAGGAAGTGGGCGCATAGCCAGCATGGTTCCGGAAACGTCGGCTGAAGTAGAATTCGTCACGGTAACCCACTTCACGAGCCACATCACGGATACGCAGATCGGAAGTAAGCAGCAATTCCTTGGCTCGGTTCATACGCAGATGAGTGATGTACTCAATCGGATTCTTCTGCATGCGGCTCTTGAATAGCTGCGAGTAATAGGACGGATGCATGTCAGCCAGTTCGGCCAGCTTTTCCAGCTTGATCTCGTGCATGTAGTTTTCGCGCATGTATTGCAGGGTGGACCTGAGCCACTGTTCGGGTTCATCCTGTCCAGCCGCTTCGTCAGTGGGGGCTTCTTGAGGCCAGAGCATATGTAAAAGTTCCGTCAGGAAGAGCTGTGCTTTCAAGCCTGTTTCCAAACCTTCGTTGGTTAATTGTGTAAGCTGCGCGGCAATGCGCTGTATACCGTAAAATGGGCCCTGAATCCAGCCTGTAACCGGTGAACTGAGCTCACGTTCGTAGATTCGTCTGGCTTTTGTCTTCTCGATAGCCCGATATAGATCGAAATGAATGATATATAGTTCAATATCATGGTTTTCATCACTAATCAGTTCGATTGCAGTTCCTGGTGTGCACAGACAAGCTGATTTGCGAGCCACGTGGGATTCGGACCCATTCATGATTAGTTCGCCTGTGAATTTGTGCATATATATAAAGGTATGATGAGCAAGCTCAGTAGTGGACCAGCGCCATTTTCCACGGGTTATGATATGTTTTGCCTGACGAAGTTCGATCAGGGTATCATTCAGGAATGCATCCAGATCTGCCCGGTTTAAGGGTTCCTTTACTGAATGGGGATTTGTCTGCTGATGCAACAGGTGTGGATTCATGCCATTGTGGGCGGTACCAGGGATGGTAGTCATGGTGCTTGCGACCTCCTCTCTTTTGAACAGTTATTAGGTAATGATTGAATCGGGAACGCAGAATATTTCTCAGGCCTAAACGTCTTTCTGGAACATCTATGGTTGCGCGTGGCATGCATAGGGATAAGACCTCTTGGCCCTAGTCTGCTGATAATCTTAGCAAATCTATTGTAGAATTGAAATGTACACAGATATGTTCGAGGTGTGGATGAGGTAGATTATAATGGACGTAAATAAAAGCAAATAATCGAAAACGTTTTCTGACGTAAGCGTTTCTTTTTGGTAAAATAAAGGGGATACCATGTTGGCCTGATCTGAATCATGAACCTTTTTAACTCAAATTGCAGTAGGGAGGCTTTAATATGACAGAAGTAGTGGGACGGGATAAAGTACGTTGGGGCATTATGGGCACGGGATGGATTGCATCCCAGTTCGCAAAGGATTTGGAGCATGCCGGGAACGCGGTGAAAGCAGCTGTAGGTTCACGGACGGCGGGAAGCGCGGAGAAGTTTGCAGCTGAATATGGTTTTGCACGCGCTTACGGCTCGTATGATGAGATGCTGCAAGATCCTGAGGTAGATATTATCTATGTGGCAACACCTCATCCGGTTCATAAGGAAAATGTAATGGCTTGTCTGGAGGCAGGCAAAGCGGTGCTCTGTGAAAAGCCGTTTACAATGAATGCGCGTCAACTGGAGCAATTGGTGGAGAAGGCACGGGAGCGCAACCTCTTCCTGATGGAAGGGATGTGGACACGCTTTTTGCCGCCGATCGCTCAAGCCAGAGCATGGATCGCAGAAGGTCGAATCGGTGAAGTGCGTTTACTCCAGGCAGACTTTGGATTCCGTGTCGGCTGGGAGCCCGAAGGAAGGTTGCTTAATCCGGACCTGGGTGGAGGTGCGTTACTTGATGCAGGGGTGTACCCGATCTCCTTTGCTTCGATGATCTTTGGCGAACAGCCGCAGCATGTATGGAGTACGGCCAATATCGGTGAGACGGGTGTGGATGAGCAGTTTTCCGTATTGTTGTCTTATTCCGAGGGGCGTTCTGCATCTCTGAGTGCTGCCATTCGTCTGAACCTCAGCAATGAAGCAGTCATATACGGTACGGAGGGCAAGATTCGTCTGCCTTTATTCCTGGCGGGCAAAGAAGCCTATCTGCATGTGAATGGTCAGGACGAGCCCGAGAAGTTCACGGATGATCGAACATGTATTGGTTATGCATTTGAGGCAGAAGAAGCGGGACGCTGTATCCTTGAAGGCCGGACGGAGAGCCACACCATTAAACTGGACGAATCCCTGGAAATCATGAAGCTGATGGACACGATTCGAGGTCAGTGGGGATTGCGTTACAAATCGGAGTAAACAGACAGGAGCTGACGTGTGATGGTGAAAATTCTGATATCCGGGTTTGAACCTTTTGGCGGGGATACGGTGAATCCGACGGGAGCGTTAATGGAAGCCCTTGCGAACGAAGTGGTGGAGGGTGCTGAGCTAAAAACAGTACTGTTGCCCGTGCACTTCGACGAATGTGCAGACCTGCTCATCGCAGAGATGGAAGCCTATCGGCCGGATGTTGTCATCGCCTGTGGGCTGGCCAAGGGCAGGACGTGCATCACACCGGAGCGGATTGCCGTTAATGTCAAAGACATTCCGCCTGGCTCCTATGCGGATAACCAGGGGCAGCGTCCTGTGGACGAGCCGATTGTAGAAGGAAGCCCGGACGGTTTGTTCTCTACGTTGCCCATACGTGCCATGGTGAATGATATGTCGGCAGCAGGCATTCCGGCTTCCGTATCCAATACAGCAGGCACGTATATCTGCAACAACACGATGTACCGGGTGCTGGATCACATTCGAGTAGGTCAACTTCCGATCCGTGCAGGATTTGTACACTTTCCGGCCTCGACAGAGATGGCTGTGTTGCAGCCTTCCGTTCCGTCGCTAACTATTCCCATGATGCTGGATGCGCTGCGGATGATGATCCGCACGGTTGTGGCGAAATCATAGGGGATGGTTGCGGTCGTTCGGCTGCGGTTGCAGCAGAGCGTAGGCGATGGTTTATTCGTATCGTAGACCGCAGTTGTGAATGGGAGAGCAGTAGGCTGGGATGATGGAATACAGTAGGGTTCAAGATGACGTGCAGAGCGTGGAGATGCATGGGTTTCTTTCTGCTTCAATCTTGAGTTGAGTAGGGTGATAGATATGAGTATAAATATGAAGTTAGATATAAAGTGAAAAAAGAGCTGTCCCATCGTCGTGAGTCTGACGTTAGGGGACAGCTCTTTCTATGTCTTGTCTCATGTTTAGCCGAAATCGTTAGTGAGGCCACTCGTTTGCAGCAAGTATCTTGATGCTACCAAAGCCCTTATAGAAACAAGAACCTAGGACACCACCATCACCCTGGCTAGCTAAGTTCGTTAGATTTAGAGCGTACAGATATAGTTGAAAAAACAATAAATATTAGATTCGCAACAGATCAAGGTCGAACTCGGGAACGAGTCCTTCTTTCATGGCACGGCCAAGCAGTGCAGTGATTGCACCGTAACCATCATCGCCCAGATTGGCGCTGAACTCGTTAACGTAAAGGCCGATATGCTGTGCAGCTACGTCAGGGTCCATTTCTTGGGCGTGTTCCATCACGTATGCTTTTGACTCATCCGGGTGCGCCCATGCATATTCAACGGAGGCGCGTGCCCATCCAGCGAGGGCGTGAGCATCCATGTTGCGACGTGCGATGATTGCTCCAAGCGGGATTGGCAGACCTGTATCACTTTCCCACCAGTTACCGAGATCCGTCATCAGTTTGAGATCGTAGTTCTGGTACGTGAAGCGTGCTTCATGGATGACAAGTCCGGCATCGATTTTGCCGTCACGAACAGCAGGCATAATCTGGTCGAATGGCATGACGACAATTTCGCCTACGCCGCCAGGAACATTTTGCGCTGCCCACAGACGGAACAACAGATATGCTGTCGAGCGCTCGCTTGGTACAGCAACTCGTCGTCCAGACAGATAGCCAGGATCGGTCGTGCCATTTGCAGTCAGAACCAGCGGGCCGCATCCTCTGCCGAGTGCGCCACCAGCAGGAAGCAGAGCATAGTCAGATAGCACGTATGGCAGTGCTGCATAAGATATTTTCATCACTTCAGGTGTATCGGGTCCATCGGGATTTGCCGCCAGACCATTTGTAATATCAATATCAGCATAACGGACATCCAGCTCAGGTGCGCCCGGGATCAACCCATGCACCCACGCGTGAAAGATAAATGTATCATTTGGACAAGGGGAAAATGCAATTTTCATGATGTAATAACCTCCCGTAGAATGGAACTTGCAGCCTGGAGCGCATCGAGGGCATCCTTGATGCGCCAAGCGTCGCGGTCGCGTGGACCGACCGCGTTGGATATAGCCCGCAGTTCGAGTGCTGGCACGCCGAACTGCTGCGCAGCTGTTGCCACGCCGAAGCCTTCCATGCCTTCGGCGGCGGCATCCGGCACGCGGCGCAATAGCTCCGCGGCCGTCTCCGCTGTTCCGGTCGCCGTGGACACGGTGACCGCAGTGCCTCCGCTGACAGCGAGCCCGGCCCGCTGCAGCTCATGGCGTAGGCGAGCGGCAAGCTCCGCGTCCGCCGCCACAATGGACGAGCCGAATCCGAGCTCGTCCACACTAAGGAAGCCGTCTGGCGTCTGCGAGCCCAGATCGGCGGCAACCATGGCGTCGGCTACCACGAGGGAGCCGACGTCTGCCCGGCCGGGGAACCCGCCGCCGATGCCGGCACTGATCACCAGCCTGTAGGCCGGTGAAGAGCCGGTCCCGGTAAGGGGCCCCGGCCTTGAAGATGTGGCAGATGTCTGTGCCACATCGGGTGTGCCTGGCGCGGTGGAACCCTGCGCCAACGCACTTGTGCTTGCAGCCGCTACGGCATATGCCAATGTAGCTGCTGTTCCCGCTGCGGCCGAGGCTGGGCCAACGCCAGCAGCGATGACGTCAAATCGTTCTGCGGCCGTGTCTCCCAAACCGCGGAGGACTGCGTCTTTCTCTGCATCCACCGCGGTTACAATTAACACACGTTGTAATGAATTTGCTTGGACCGAACTTATATCTGAAGTGTTTCTTTCTCCAGTTAAATCCCCGTGGTGTCCACTACTTACGAATGATGCGTTTGGTTCATTATTCTGATATTCATCCTGCCTATGTTCATTCATTGCGAATTCTCCTTGTGAGGTATTAGAAGCGTAGCCTATGCCTCCATAGTATCTTTCTCACAGTAAGCTTTTAGCTACACTTCTTAGGGTTATGACTTACTTCTATATTTCCGTGTAAATGTATAGTTCACTTATATAAGTTGAATTCGTGCATATATTTGTCCACTACAAAAGGACATTTATCTTAATTTTGTCTTTCAAAGAGTGGACACTTTTTCTAAAAAGATACTATATCCATTCAGAAAAATGAAACACTACATATAGATGAATTCAGAAATAAAATTAAAAATGATCTATATGTAGAATATCAATTCCTAAGTGCTTTCTCATGTCCGTGTCCACCCTTTGAAAGACAAATATGCAATATGTATGCTCAGAGCGGACAGCACAAGTTGACACTCCAAACGAACAATTAAACGATTGAAAAGGTTAAGACTGCCCCGACCCATTCAACGCTAATTATATATCGGGCCATCGGATTATTTACCACAAACCAAATGAATAACTGGACGGGTTTACACTCGATCCCTAAATAGTAGCTCATTTGTGCATACAGTGATTGTCGAACACTTCATCTCCATCATAACGGAAGGGGAAAGACCTGAACAACCTTTGCATGTAATTCTGTCAAAAGCGGACAAGCAATTATTTGGGGTAGCCGAATTACTTCGAGTAGCTACATCTAGCCACATCGCTTTAGATAGCCGTTTTACCTACCTTATGTGAACGCCACCCTGATCGAGCCCCGTCATAAGCCAGAATGAACCTGCTTCCCTAAATTATATATGTCATTTAAACCATATAACCTATCTTTCTTAACGTACTCCGAATAGAACAAGAAGTCAAAGTTAACGGTTGACAATCTGATTTAACTGTATTAATAATAGTAGTACAGTTAATACACCTAAGATAAAGTCATATAAACCGATAGGTTATTTCACACATTTACCGAAAGGAGGTGCGGGATGTTCGAATTAGATGTACGCAGCCGTAAGGCGATCTACGAGCAACTGGTAGACAAAGTCAAAGAGATGATCGTATACGGTATTCTAAAGCCCGACGAGCAGCTTCCTTCCGTTCGTGCGTTATCCACGCAGCTGACTGTGAATCCGAATACGATTCAAAAAGCGTATCGCGAGCTTGAACGTGAAGGTTACATCTATTCTTTGCAGGGAAAAGGAAGCTTCGTATCATCGTCAGTGGAACATCCGAATGAAGCCATGAGAGATGAGATCAGAGAGTCTCTGGTGAAGTTGATTGCAGAAGCTTCGTATTCCGGTTTGACCAGAGCGGATATGACGCTTTTGTTTGAGGAAGCGATGGCCCGTATAGAGAAGGAGGAGCCTCATGATTGAGCTGAATCAAGTCGTCAAAGCGTTTGAACAGGAAAAGGCAGTAGATGGCGTAACGATGCACATACATAAGGGGTCGATCTATGGTTTGCTCGGTTCCAACGGGGCAGGCAAGACATCACTGCTCAAAATGTTGGCTGGCATTTACCGTCAGGATAGCGGGACTGTTCGTATCGAGGATGCTGAAATTTATGAAAATCTCGATCTCAAAGGCCGCATAATTTTCATGGCAGATTCGCCCTATTTTTTTCCGCAATCTTCAATTACTCAGATGGCTGCATTTTATCGTTCAGTATATCCGCGCTGGAATGAGGAGCGGTTCAAGCAACTGGCCACCGTGTTCAAACTGGATGTCAAACGCAAGTTGCATCGTATGTCCAAAGGCATGCGCCGTCAGGCAGCCGTATGGCTGGGACTCAGCTGTATGCCTGAAGTGCTGCTGATGGATGAGCCGATTGACGGTCTCGACCCGGTCATGCGCCAGCAGATTAAAAACCTGCTGTTCCAGGAAGCAGCTGAGCGTCAAGTAACCATTGTCATCTCGTCACACAATTTGCGTGAGATCGAAGATCTGTGTGACCATGTGGCAATTATGCACAAAGGCCGAATTATTGTAGAGAAGGATCTCGATGATCTGAAGGCTGATACGCATAAAATCCAGGTTGCATTCCGCCACCCAGACCATGCCAAAGCCATGGATGAGCAAGTTGATATTTTACATGAAGAGAAGCGGGGAAGCGTATCCCTGTACATTGTTAAAGGCAACCGACAACAGGTAACTGATCAATTCCGTGTACATGATCCGTATCTGCTGGATGTATTGCCACTAACACTGGAAGAAATCTTTATCTATGAAATGGAGGACGCAGGGTATGATATTCAACCGATTGTTCTGTAACCGGGGCATCCTGATCCAAAATTTCAGACAGCATGGATGGATCGGCATTTTGTACCTGATCACATTGTTGTTCTCACTTCCGCTATATATCGCTACCGAATACAGGGACGCGCCACAGCAGATTACAAGTCTGTTTCAAGCCAATGGTGAAGTGCAGATTCTGTTCGCCATTACATTGCCCGTAGCGGCTGGCATCTTTCTGTTTCGGTATATTCAGTCCGGTGCACCGTCTGATCTGTTCCATAGTTTGCCGTTACGTCGTAAGCATCTATTAACGGTAAATCTGTTGACCGGATATGCCATGATTTTGCTTCCGATCTGGATTACAACTGCAATTACCGGCTGGGTATGGGCAGTACTGGATCAATCTGCTTTTCTGTTCGATGGCAGTACGATCTGGATGTGGGGCTTGAGCATGAGCATCTACTCGCTATTTATGTTCATGCTTACTGTGGCGGTTGGCATGTGCATCGGGCAATCTGTGTTGCAGGGGCTTACGGTATACGCGCTCCTCTTGTTACCTGTTGTCGTATGGTTCATTATGTCACTTCACCTCCAGCATTATTTGCTTGGATATCCGTACGATGAATTGGGACGTAATGCGGAAGAAATGTCACTTGTTCTTCGCATGGCTTCAATCAGTTATGCTCCTATCACTAATGGAGAACTTATAATCTATTCGATATTCGCAATCCTGTTTATTCCTCTGACTTATGTGCTCTATGCGAGAAGACAGGTTGAATCTGCTACGCAAGCAGTTACGTTTACTCTTGTGAAACCTATATTCCGATTTGGTTTAATGTTTACGTTGGTTCTGATTGGCGGAGCTTACTTCACGATTATTGCTCCAAGGGGATCAGCTGGATGGGGAATCTTCGGATATGTTCTTGGTGGCATTGTTGGTTATATCGTTGCCGAGATGATTATTCGCAAAACATGGCTGATCTGGAGCAGCAGGTTACTACCCAAGATGATTCTATATGGTATCATCGCTGGTCTGGTACTGTACGTACCTATTGCCGACTGGAATGGATACGCTGCCCGAGTACCTGAACTGAACAAGGTTACAAGCATCAAGCTTGGCGGGGATCGTTACATCTATAGCAACGGTGTCAATCAGAAGATGGATGACGGTCACCTCTATTCCAATGATCCGGAATATATGGGGGCAGTTATCGCTCTTCATCAAAAAATTGTAGATTCCGATCTTCCTATACTGAATGATCCAATCAATCCAGGTATGCGTAATGATGAGTATGTATTTATTAATTACAAGCTGGCTAACGGCAAAGTGATGAAACGTAAATACTATATTCCAGAAGCCGAATTCCATCAGGAATTAATGGCTCTGAAACAATCCCAGGATTACAAAAGAGTTGCCTTCGAAACGTATAAACTGGAAGAAGAAGCACTAAGTTTTGGCATTCGTTCTTCCACTAGTTCATACCGAAAGGTGTACATCAGCAATCCGGAGCAAGTCCGTGAATTCAAGGAACTCTTGAGACAGGACATTTTGGATCAGACCTATGAAGAACAGCGCTCCCCGTGGCAGTCGTTTGCTTACGCGGAGATGAACCAGGATTCGTCTTCGAAAGATCCAACTCAACCGAGGGAGATGTGGAATTTTGAGATCAAACCTAGCTATGATCGGGTATTGGCCTGGTTGAAGGAGAACAACTTATACGACCAGTTGCTTGTCCAGGCAGACGAGATTGTCTCCGCACAGTTTGTGAAGCAGGAGATCAACAGTCCGGGTTCGCTTCAGTGGGCGAACCCGGAGCCCGAATATATCGATGGGAGTCTAAGCATCAAGAAGCAGGTCGCGACTCAAAACAAAGAAATCATTAGCGATTTGCTCAAACGTCAACGGTCTGGTTACCTAACAGAGAAAGATACCATTTATCAGATCAAGTTGAATGTAACTCGTGGCGAGAACATCTACATGATGTTGAAAGAAGAAGATCTGACCGAGGCGATGAAAGCTATTCTGGTCAATCAATAAGCTGAGTTGTATGAGTTGTTAACCATTAGCGGGAAGGGTTCTCCCGCTAATTGAAGGGTTAATATTAGATCAGGAAAACCAGACACGACTTGACCAGATACAGTGAATGGAATATATTAGAAAAAGGAAAGGTTCGAGCGATTCGTCCAATCGAATCTCATATGAAACGGCTTATGAGGGAAGCACCCGTAAGAGCAGGCAAATGCCTGTCTTGCGGGTGCTTTTTTTGTCGTTCGCAGATTTCGTTGGCGATCCTGCTACATATTTTAGAAGAAAGGGTGTAGAGACGCATGCAAACAGAAGTGTGGAAGGGAACGATAAACGATCAGGAGGCCATGTTAGCGATGGTATGTGGTTGTTCCCCATTGGAACGATCAAGCTCGCATCACTTCATGGAACATCATGGCTTGGTAGAAGGAAAGAAGGGTCCACAGCATATCGAAGGTTTAGCTTTAGAAGATTTATCTCCAATGGAGACGAGTGAAAACCCTAGCTTTTCTCTAACAAAAGGAAGCCATAATCACATGATGAATCTCAGTAAAGTCCAACGCTCTCAATGGCCATCGTTCACTCATCTTTTTTTCAGATCACGCCTACTTATAGGGCTTGTGATTTGGTTCAGTGCAGGCATGCTCTATTTTGCTTCTTCTGCGGAGGCTGCCGGCATAGATCTTGGCGTAACCGCGCAGAAGGCCTGGGATTCCGTTTTGAACAAAGCCGATGCCCCAACCAAGTTAACGTTGAAGCAAACATATGAGAAAGTAGGGAACTGGAAGGCTCAAGAGCAGACTTGGGAACAAAAAACAAAGACACTTCATGCCGCAAATACCGCGGACTTGGAGCGATTACGTTTAGAAATAAGACAAACCGATGACGCGAAGATCGCGGCTCTAACTGAAAAGTTAAAGCAAACCCAAGCTCGATATGAACCGTTATTCGCCCTCTATAGTTCAGTCAATCGACAGCTGGATGCAGCCAAAGCAATCAAAAATAAGGAATGGAGTGCAGCAATCCGTACGCAGGCAGAGACGTTGAGACCCGTTGTTCAGCTTGCCAGAGAAGATATTCGGATCAAGAAAAAGGAACTAGCCGAAGCACGTAAACGGAAGAGCGTCGAAATAAAACGTTTACGAGCTATGATAACAGGGGCCGACTCCGTAAAGAAACAGATTCAAACGGGGAAAAAACAGGTGAGTCTGGCGAAAGAACGATATTCGGGTGCATTGCAACACTTCAAACAGAGTACAAAGCAAGGCCAAACAACACGTGTACTCAGCTCGTTGAACGCGTTGGCTTCTGCAGCGGAAAAATGGGCAGGATCGAAACAACATATCTATACACTGGAGCAAAAAGTATCCACTACATACGTGAAAGTCAGACAGGAACTCGCCAAGAGTTCCAAATAAGAGGAAACCTGATTCTCCCTGCTACGTACACCAATTTAGATGTAAAGACGCTTCGATGATGATGGAACGAGGTGAAACTATTGCAGTCCAAGTTGGAAACAAAACGTACGGGGGCAAGAGGGTTTAAACGTAAACGGTACTGGATTCCCAGCGTTGTACTCATTTTCATCATAGGTTTTGTTGGAATTGGTGCTCAATTCACACCAAAAATAACGGTATTTTTATTAAAATCATTTATTGAGGCTGCTAATCTAGATACGAATAGTAAGGATCGTATGATCTCCGAAGGCGTAACTCGTGTTGCTGACGTGCCCTATGCAGACGAAGGTCGTAATGACAGTACACTGGATATCTATTATCCTTCCGTAACATCGGAACCTTTGCCTGTCGTGCTGTGGGTTCATGGCGGTGGATGGGTCTTGGGAGACAAAGCGGACATCGCAGATTATGCCGTACAATTAGCCAAACAGGGTTATGTTGTCGTCAGTATGAATTATGCGCTCGCACCAGATACGACATATCCCACTCCCGTGATCCAGACGAATCAGGCTTTAACTTACGTGAAGAACCATGTCAGTGAGTATCAGGGTGACCCGGAAAACATATTTCTCGCAGGCAATTCGGCAGGTGCCCAGATTGCAAGTCAGACTGCGGCAGTGGTGACGAATCCATCCCTTGCCAAGCTCATGAATATAACACCATCCGTTCAGCCGGAAGGGTTACGTGGGGTTCTTCTATTCTGTGGTCCTTACAATCTGAGTACAGTAGCGGAAACAGGGTTTCCACTCATACGTACATTTCTCTGGTCATATACGGGAGTCAAAACTTTTGAAGACTACCCAAGACTGAATGAAATGTCGACCGTTCTACAGACTACCGAAGCGTACCCTCCTGCATTTATTACCTCAGGCAATGATGACCCGCTGACCAGTCAATCGATTGAGCTAGCACAAGTCTTAAAGCGACTTGATGTTGATACGGAAACATTATTTTTCTCTAACTCATCAGAGAAGCTGGGACATGATTATCAATTTGATCTGAAGAGTGAGGCTGGTCAACAGGCGATACATTCAGCAGTACGATTTATGCAACAGTATAGTCGATGAGCAGCCAAGTCTGTGGTACACTCGAAGCAAATGAGGGCGCAGGAGGAGAAGCATGGCAGACAAAGAAGATTTGACCCGGTTCGGGGTGGCGTTTCCTACACCTCTGATTGAGCAGTTTGACCAGTATATTGAGGAACAGGGATACAAAAACCGATCTGAAGCTTTCCGTGATCTTGTTCGCAAAACATTACTGCAACCCTCTGCACTGCAGTCGGATCAGGATGTGGCTGGCACCATTGTGATGGTCTATGATCACCATATCAGTGATCTTCCCATTCGTTTGATGGAGCTGCAGCATGAGGCGCATCATGACATCATCTCCAATATGCATGTACACCTGAACCATGACCAATGTCTGGAGGTTATTGCGGTACGGGGTAACCTGGGACGATTGCGTCATCTGCATCAACAGATCCAGGTGCAAAAAGGGGTACTGTATGCGGAGCTGTCTGTGACTTATGTAGATGAACTCAATAAACTGGCTCATGCTCAGAGTAGCGGTCAGGATCACAATCCGGGTCAAAGTCAGGATCACAGTCACAGTGTGAGTCAGCATGGTCACAGTCATCATCATCGTTCTGCCGATTAAGATGAAGTGTGAGTTTAATTTCTATGAAAATATAGCGAATTTAAAAAACAGACCATTGGTTAGATGCCAACCGTCTGTTTTTTTGTTGTTTGTTATAATACCTGACTTTATAAAAACAATCCAGAGGCTCGATTATGGAGTGTACCCTATATTTTATTTCTAATATGAAAATATTTGGATTTATGAGTTAACTTTATTGACATAAGTTTTGTGTTTTGTGCTACAATTTCCGTAAAAAGTAACACGAAATGAATCCGTTTTGCACAACTATAGAGGGGGAACGACCAGAATGGGCAGATTTTCATGGAGATGGGGAAAACGAAAAGTTAGAACAGGATTAGGGATCCTGCTTGTATGTTCTATTGGATTATCGGGTTGTGCACAGGACGTAGCGCTAACAGCTTCATCAGCAGAAAATGGACAACCGGGGACTACCCCAACTAAAGACGAATTGGTGCTGGCTGTGGGTACCGAGCCGGAAGGTGGATTTGATCCGACAACCGGATGGGGGCAGTATGGTTCGCCGCTTTTCCAGAGTACCTTGCTGAAGCGGGATGCCAAGCTGCAACTGGTTAACGATCTGGCTACTGAATACTCCGTTAGCGAAGATGGTCTGACCTGGACAGTTACGCTTCGGGACGATGTGAAGTTTTCGGATGGGGAGCCTCTAACGGCCGAGGATGTCAAATTTACGTTTGAAACAGCTGCCAAGAGTGGGTCCGTGATTGATCTGACCAATATGGCTGATGTGCAGGCAAAAGGCGATAGCACGGTCGTATTTACATTGAAATCGCCGCAGTCTACATTCATCAGCCTGTTGACGACACTTGGTATTGTGCCTGAACACGCCTATGGCGCTGGTTACGCAGAGCATCCGGTCGGATCAGGACCGTACAAGCTGGTTCAGTGGGACAAGGGACAACAGGCCATCGTTGAAGCGAATGAAGAGTATTACGGTAACAAGTCTGCATTCCACAAACTTACCTTCCTCTATCTGGATGAAGATGCGGCCTACGCCGCTGCACAGGCAGGTACAGTGGATATCGCTGCGATCCCGGCAGTATTTAGCAAACAACAGGTGAATGGCATGACATTAGAGGCCGTAAAAACGGTAGATAACCGGGGCATCATGTTCCCCATGCAGCCTGCTGGTGCCAAGTCGGGCGATGGTCTTCCCGCAGGGAATGATGTGACATCCGATCTGGCAATTCGCCAAGCGGTGAATGTTGTGATTGATCGTAAGGCTTTGGTTGAGGGTGTACTGGAAGGGCATGGTCGTCCAGCATATTCCGTCAGTGATGATCTGCCTTGGAGCAATGCAGAAGCTGTATTTACGGATGCCAATCTCGAAGAAGCGAAGCGCATACTGGCGTCTGGTGGCTGGGTGGATGCAGATGGTGATGGTGTCGTCGAGAAAAACGGCATGAAGGCCGAGTTCAATCTGCTTTATTTTGCAGGTGATTTAACAAGACAATCTCTGGCGTTAGCTGCTGCGGATATGGTTGCCCAGGCGGGGATTAAAATCAATGTTGAAGGTAAAAGCCGTGAAGAGACGAAAAAGATGGCTTACTCCAATGCTGTATTATTTGGCTGGGGCAGTCATGATCCACTGGAAACCTATAACCTCTATAGCAGTACCCACAAGGGAGAAGGATATTACAATGTAGGACTGTACAGTAATCCTGTCGTGGATTCATGGATGGACAAGGCCCTACAGGCAACGAGTGAGGAAGAGGCATTGCCCTTCTGGCAGAAAGCGGAGTGGGATGGGACAACAGGTTTCAGTTTTCAGGGGGACGCACCTTGGGCGTGGCTCGTAAATATAGACCATCTGTATCTGGTTACGAATGGATTAAACATTGGCGAGCAGCAGATTCACCCCCATGGTCACGGCTGGCCAGTGACATCCAATCTGGAGGAATGGTCCTGGGATAACAGCGCGAAATAAGAAACATAGCGGTAGCTTTAGCCTGAATTGGGGAGAGATTGGATGACGGGCAGGAATGGATGGGCCAGATTTGTTGGTAATAAAGTGTTGCGACTTGTATCTCTATTGGTTGGAGTCAGTGTGGTGTCTTTTATATTAATGCAATTCTCCCCTGTGGACCCGATCGAAGCTTACATTGGTGGAGACATGATCAGGGTAAGTGCGGAACAGCGCAGTTTAATCGAAGAGCGTTGGGGATTGAATGAATCTCCAATGGAACGATTGCTGACCTGGGGACAAGCACTGATTCAGGGAGATTTGGGAACGTCGATGATCTACAGGCAGCCTGTAGCGGATATTATCCAAGAACGATTCATGAATTCTGTCGCGCTTATGGCTGTAGCCTGGCTACTGTCTGGTATCTTCGGGTTCGCTCTTGGTGTAGTTGCTGCCATGAGAAGGGATTCAAGGCTGGATCGCCTGATCTGCTGGTATTGCTATACGCTGGCCTCCACGCCGGTATTCTGGATTGCGCTGTTGCTGCTGATGATAATTGGGGTGTGGCTCGGATGGCTTCCAGTTGGTCTTGGGGTACCCGCAGGGATGTCGGCTGATCAGGTGACCTGGGGAGATCGGGTTGTTCATATGATTCTGCCAGCCTTGACTCTCAGTCTTACCGGGGTAGCTTCCATCGCGCTGCATACCCGGCAGAAGCTCATGGATGTGCTGGAGTCAGATTATATTCTGTTTGCGAGAGCGCGGGGTGAGCGTGGATTTCAGCTGTTCCGTCGACATGGGTTCAGACATGTTGTTTTGCCAGCGATTACGTTGCAGTTTGCTTCGTTCAGTGAGCTGTTCGGCGGGGCTGTGCTGGCGGAGCAGGTATTTTCATACCCCGGCCTGGGTCAGGCAACGGTTCAGGCCGGGTTACGTGGTGATGTTCCACTGCTGCTCGGACTTGTGATGTGCAGTGCAATATTTGTTTTTACAGGTAATATGGTGGCTGACATCCTGTATCGCTTGATCGACCCGCGGATGAAGGAGGAGTTAATGTCATGAAACAGACGATCGAACGCTCCTCCGAGCAGACGGATGAAACAACCGATGTACAGAAAGTAAAGATGGCGAATCAAGAGGTACCGTACAACACTACTCCGGAGTTGTTGCACACGGGGGCTGCACGAGAAACAAGCCAGACTAGAAAAGGATATGCGCGTCCCAGAGACCGACATTTCCGCAATCCTCGCCAAAGGGCGGTGATCTGGGGAAGCCTTGCAGTGATCTGGATTATCCTCGTATGGTCGACGGGCAGGCTGCTACCCGCCGGTTCTACCCTTACCTCATTAATGGATCGGAATCTGGCCCCAACCTGGGCGCATCCATTCGGCACGGATTGGCTCGGCAGAGATATGTTCATGCGTACGTTAAAAGGATTGGCAACCAGCATTCAAGTGGGATTGCTTGCTGCATGTGGTGGCGGATTGATCGCACTACTGCTGGGTTTGGGGGCGGCTTCCAGCCGAGTTGCTGACCGGGTCATCTCCTGGATCATCGACCTGTTCCTGAGTGTGCCTCATCTGGTATCGCTTGTTATGCTGGCCTTTGTCTTCGGGGGAGGTTTGGCAGGAGTGGCGGCAGCCATCGCGCTGACGCACTGGCCGAATCTGGCCCGGATTGTACGAGCAGAGATGATTCAACTGAAATCCGCAGAATACATTCAGATTTCACACAAGTTGGGTCAATCGCGGTTACGAATTGCGGTGCAGCATATGCTGCCACATCTGGTCCCGCAACTGTTCGTGGGCGTACTGCTAATCTTTCCCCATGCGATTCTGCATGAGGCAGCCATTACGTTTCTGGGGCTGGGGTTGTCCCCGCAGCAACCGGCAATTGGCATTATTTTGTCAGAGTCGATGAGATATTTATCTGCTGGCCTGTGGTGGCTCGCCTTTTTCCCGGGACTGGCATTATTGCTGGTTGTTCGTGCGTTTGATGTATTGGGCAACAGTCTGAAGACATTGACGGGTACAGGTAGTTCAAGGGAGGTGAGGTAGATATGGCTCTTCTTGATATTCAGGGAGTATCGGTGTCATTTCGGCGCGCTCGTGGCTGGTTTGGACATGAACGGACTGATGTCATTCAGAATCTGGATCTTTCCATAAACGAGGGCGAGATTGTAGCTGTTGTAGGCGCAAGTGGATCGGGTAAAAGTGTGCTGGCGCAGGCCATCATGGGCATTCTGCCTGCCAATGCCAAGTTGGAAGGTCGAATGAGCTACAATGGCGAGCCCTTGACCCCAGAGCGGCAGCTTCATCTGCGTGGAGACGAACTGGTGTTAATTCCACAATCCGTCAGTTATTTGGACCCGCTGATGAAGGTGGGGAGACAAGTTCAACCGGTAAGCCGGGATGGGGGACGGAAGCGCAGATTCATGAATCGATCTCAGATGAAAAAGACGGAGCAGGAGCTGATAGAGCGATATCAGCTCCCACGGGGAACTGGTGGGAAATACCCGTTTGAGTTGTCCGGAGGTATGGCAAGGCGGGTGTTGATGGCGACAGCGACCTCTGGCCAGCCCAAGCTGATCATTGCCGATGAGCCGACACCAGGCATTCATCCCGAAGTGTTGGCCGAGACGATGAAGCAATTTCGCGAACTCGCAGATCAAGGCGTAGGCATCCTATGGATTACGCATGATGTTACGACTGCCCTGACGGCCGCCGATCGCATCGCTGTATTTTATGCGGGTACCAATGTGGAGACAGCGAAAGTGGATGATTTTGCGAGAATTGGAGAACATCTGCGCCACCCGTATACGAAAGCCCTCTGGAATGCGTTACCTCAGAATGGATTTCAGCCACTCCCAGGCTCCCAGCCGTTGGCAAGTCAAGGGATCATTACAGGATGTTCATTTGCTCCCCGATGTAGCGTAGCAACCGCAGCATGTACCCGCGAACGTCCTCCGCTTCGTCGGATACGAGGCGGAGAAGTGAGGTGTTTCCATGTCACTTGAAGCGCAGGAGGTAAGTTATCGTTATAATCAGACATCGTGGGTGTTCCAGCAGATGAATATGCAGGTACAACAAGGCGAAGTTGTTGGCTTGTGGGGACCGAGTGGCTGTGGGAAAACAAGCCTTGGGCGCATCCTTGCAGGATATGCGGAACCCGTGGCAGGACAAGTACTTCTGGAGGGTGAACCACTCCCTCGTACAGGCGTATGTCCGGTTCAGCTGGTGTTCCAGCACCCGGAGAAAGCTGTGAATCCACGTTGGCGGATGCGTCGTGTACTTCAGGAGGCGGCTGTACAGGATGAACAGTTGCTCGAAGCTTTGGGGATTCAGCAAGCTTGGCTGGACCGCAGACCGGGTGAATTATCGGGTGGAGAACTGCAACGATTCTGTGTGGCACGCGCACTTGGTACGTCGACACGTTATGTGATCGCAGATGAAATGACAACGATGCTGGATGCGATCACGCAGGCACAGATCTGGCATACCGTGATGGACGTGGCTCGCCAGCGTGATCTGGGATTACTGATCATAAGCCATGATCGGGATCTGCTGAACAGGTTGTGCGACAGAATTACACCGATGCCGATGTCACTGTGATTTTAATTATATGTTTATAAATATATGGATTGAATAGAAAAGAAGAGAATAGAAAAGAAAACGAAAAGGGGTGCCCCTAGTACTGTCACTGACCATGAATGTGAGTCATGGACATGACTGGGGGACCCCCTTTTTCCATTTTGACAAGTATTCGTCATTTAAGGAATAGTACACATTCCAATTGCAATGTTAATCAATGTGACTGAAGGCTTATTTGTCCGACGCATTGCTTAGTAACACAGATAATCTGCGCATCGCCTCTTCCACTGTGGAACGTGGACAGGCTACATTAATACGCATGAACCCTGTACCCTCGGTTCCAAAGGAGCTCCCGTCATTGAAGGCAAGTCCTGCTTCATGAAGCAGCATATTGCATAGTTGTGCATGTGGGATATTCAATTCCCGGAAATCCATCCATAACAGATAGGTTGCTTCGGGTAGATGCATTTTGATCTTTGGCATATGTTCCGCAACATATTGCTGTACATACGCCATATTCCCGCGGATATATACAAGGCACTCCTCCAGCCATTCCTCTGCATCATTATACGCAGCTTCGGTTGCAACAGCCCCCAGTGTGCTGATACCGGCAAGTCCCATCGTTTTGACACCTTGCGCGAAGGATTCACGCAATTTTTCATTAGGGATGATGATATTGGAAGTGCAGAGGCCGGGGATATTGAACGTTTTGCTTGGAGCCGTACAGATGATACTCAGATCGGAGACAGCCTCCGAGATCAGGGTCAGCGGTGTATGAGCTCCGCGCTGGTGAACAAGATCGGCATGAATTTCATCTGAAACCATCAGTACGTTATATTGAACACACAGCGACGCAAGCTTTTCAAGCTCCTCGCGAGTCCATACACGTCCAACCGGATTATGAGGACTGCACAGAATGAGCATTTTGACTCGACCGGTCTGCAAGCTGGATTCCAGTTGTTCCAGATCCATCGTGTAATGGCCATTATTCTCTGCCAAAGGATTGGTGATCAGTTCACGGCCTTGACCACGTACCACCTCATAGAAGGGAGCATACACCGGAGTCTGAATGACCACTGCATCTCCCGGATCCGTAAATCGTTGTACAGCAATGCTGAGTGCGGGCACTATCCCTGGCGTGAACACGATCCAGTCATCGTTAATTTTCCAGTTGTGGCGGCGTTCCATCCACCCTGCAACGGCTGCATGATAGGCTTCGGTACGCACCGTATACCCAAATATGCCGTGTTCCATTCGTGTTTGCAAAGCCTCAATGACGGATGGTGGAGCAGCAAAATCCATATCGGCTACCCACATCGGAAGCGCATCTGCAACACCGAAGATCTCCTCAAGTGCATCCCATTTCTCTGATCCAGTAGAGATCCGGTTAATAGACTGATCAAATGTACTGTTATTGTTCATCGTAAAAATCCCCCTTAAATTCCGTTCCCTCGATTACAATCGACAAATAATTATCAACTATATCGGTTTATTTCGCAACTCTTGACGTGCGAGCGGAGCTTCATAGGTATGGTCTGGAATTCAGGACTTTATTCATATAAGAACAGCTTAACGAGTCAGAGAACGGCAGGCATACGACAAAGACTATTTATGTACGCCCTTGGTCCTGTTTTTTTCATTTTTTGTTTACAACCTCTTGTCAGATGCTATTATATTGCTAACATTTGATGGAACAACGGGCTGTTATCCGAATAAGCTCGTACCCATACATGATGAGCATAACGACATGGGCATTTTGCGTAAATCGAGCGATTGTCTTGTATCGTATTATGCATAAGGCTGACATTTGAACTCAGGAGGCGTTTAGAGATGAAAAGCAAAAAGTGGTTGATTACTGCGAGTGTGTTCGGCATGGTGTTGACCGGATCGGCAGGCGTATATGCAGGTACACAACTGGAGACGATCAAAGCTTATTTGAACCATGGACTCGCCATTGAAGTGAACGGACAGAAATTCACACCGACAGGTGACCAGGGCAAAAAGCTTGCGCCAATTACATATCAGGGCAGTACATATCTTCCCGTTCGTTCGATCGCGGATGCACTGAAGACCGAAGTGAAGTATGACTCCCAGAACAATAAAGTGAGCATCGGCTCCTCAAGCTCCTCCGGTGGGTCCACATCCACAGGCAACAGCGGATCAACATCACCCTCAACAGGGACTAACACACAGGCAGCAGGCGTGAAGTCCAAGTATCTGCCAGCAGATTTCCCATTACCAAAGGATGCGAAGGCGACAAGTCTCGTTGAGAACATCATGGATGGCAACAAAAAAGTTGTCCTCACGTACACAACAAAAGAAACGTTGTTAACCGTTGGAACATCCTATAAGGACTACTATCAGACCAAAAACTTGACTCAAAATACTCAGGATATAGAGGCAGACGGCTTCAGTATCGTGGGTCGTGAAGATGGTAAATATGCCGTAACGATCACGGGTTCTGTGTCTGCGACCAACAAGGACCTGAATGAAGTTACCGTAGTGTGGGGCGAAGAGTAAGGGACGATTATAATTACACGTCCTAATACTATCCTGCCTGAGTTGTTCAAAGTATAGTGATCCGTATTCTTCTATTATTCAAAAGGTAACGCCAAAAGCCGCCCGTTGAAGTCGTAACAGATTTCAACGGGCGGCTTTTATGCTTGAATTCATATCTGGTTCTATTCTTCTCGGGAACTTGATGTTATTTACAGGTACTCGTTAAACCAACCCGCAATATGCTCCAGACGGCGTACCCGTAAGTGAGGATGACCTCCACGAGACAATTCATGGTTGGCCCCTGGGAAACGAACAAGACGAGTAGTCTGCTTACGGCGTTTCAGCGCAATGTATAATTGCTCAGCCTGTTCAATCGGACACCTCAGATCCTGTTCGCCATGCAAAATGAGCAGCGGAGTACTCACGTTGCCGACATAAGCGAGCGGGGAATGTTTCCACAGTTTTTCCGTGTCATCCCACGCGTTCCCACCAATCTGATCTTCGGTGAAGAAATAGCCAATGTCACTGACACCGTAGAAAGATAACCAGTTGGAGATGGAACGTTGGGTCACAGCGGCTTTGAAACGATCCGTGTGCCCAACAATCCAGTTGGTCATGAAGCCACCATAACTGCCACCGGTTACGCCCAGTCTGGATTCATCAATAAATTCATACTGGGACAGGGCATAATCCACACTTTCCATGAGATCGCGATAGTCGCCACCGCCGTAATCGCCACGACAGGCATCTACAAACTGTTGCCCGTATCCGAGCCCTCCGCGTGGATTAATGTACACCACAGCATAGCCTTGTGCGGCAAGAATCTGGAACTCGTGCATGAATGTAAAGCCATACATCATGTGCGGGCCGCCATGAATCTCCAGGATAGTCGGGATTTTGACCCCGTCAACCATGCCAGGAGGTTTCATGATCCACCCTTGCAATCGCAGGCCATCCGAGGCGTTGAACCAGAAGGTCTCGGGTGCACTAAGATGGATCTCATCCTCAAGCTGTGGATTGCAGTGGGTAAGCTGAATCGGTTCTACACCGGAATCTTCCGGTTGTTCATACATATAGAGGTCACCAGGATTTCGTGTATTGGCAACAGCAGCAACGATCTGTCCGTTTTCCAATTCGGCAAATTGATAAATCTCCTGTTCATCAGGCAATATATACTCCGCACTGCTGCCGTCTATTGCGAATTTGGCGATGCGTACACTACCATGAATGGTCGCTAGGCAGAGGATGGATGAACCATCCCGACTGAATACAGGCCCCGTGGTTGTCAGGTGTGACCGCATGTCACCAACAATGCTGTGATTCAACTGTACGTCCCAATCCGTGCTCAGACATACGGGTTCACCACCTGATACAGGCAGGGTATATAACTTCACAAGTGTTGCATTTCCATAAGAGCGGTCACTGGCGAGCAGGGCCAGGGATTGTCCATCCGGTGCAAATGTCAGTCGGCTGAACGTATATCCGTCCGGAGTTAACTGCTGCACATCTGATCCGTCTGCCTTGGCAAGGTACACATGATTGGTCAGGGTGTAATCGTTATGCTCCTCGCCTTCTTCAGGCATTTGCGTGATCCATGTGATGAATGACCCATCCGGTGACCAGGCGTAGTCGCCAACGTCATAATGACCTGTAGTTACAGGAATAGCTTCTGCATCGATCGGCGCGATGATGAAGAGATGGGAACGTCTTCCGTCCCATAATCCGCCTGCATCTGATTTCATGCGAATTCGGTCCACGACATGTTCTTGCGGCAGTTTAGGGTCATCGTCTTTGGAATCTGTATGTTTTAATTCGTTTTCTCCGCTCATATCCACGGATGATCTCACAAGTAGGGTATGGCCATCTGGTGACCAAAGAAAGGAACTGACGCCATGTTTCAGGTGACTGATCTGCTGTGCTTCTCCGCCATCTGTTGCGATAATCCACACTTGGGATTTCCCATCAACCTCTCGTAAAAAGCCAAGCTGGGACCCATCTGGCGACCAGGCCGGGGAATGATCCTTCTCTCCGGAGGTAAAGGGCCTGTCCTTCTGACTCCCCAGATGCAGCAGTCTCAGGTGAGAACAATAACCGTCACGTGCTTCATTTGTTTTCCGGCTTACATATACCAGTTGTCCGCCTTGAGGAGACGGAGTCGGATCGTTAACCCATGTAATCTGATAGAGATCTTCCGATGTGATGCCGCGCTGACTCATCATTTCTTGTCCTCCCACCATGAATTAGAATTGGTTAATTTCCTAACCTTTCCATTTATATTAACGGAAAGCCAAGTACAGGACAATAAGGGAATGAAGGTTGTTCTGTCATCGGAGTGGCCAGTGTGCAAACATTCTTTATTCAATTCATATAGGTGTGTAAAAGGAATTGCTCGAAAGATGACGAATCCTAATGTGGAATAAGCGCAGAAATGACGAGAAGTGGTCATAATTTAATGTTTAACATGGGTGAATTTGGTTTAATGTACAATGCAATTCTTGTTCTACATTCGGTTATTTGGTTCATAGCCATTCGTTTATATAGAACTTGTATGATTCAGTCGTAATCAAGGAGGAACGTCACGTTGAGCACATCCTATGAACAGCATGTAGAATATCCAAACCGGAAACGAATGGCGTGGCTTACGGCAGGGGCAGCGCTTTTTGTAGCCGCCGGATTTTTTCTGATTTTTGATCGTTCTTCCGATACGAATGATTCCATCCTTTCGAGTGTGATTGGAATTCTATCCATTTTGTTTTTTGGGCTATGTTTCTGCTACAGTCTGGTAAAGATGATTAAAAAGGAACCTTCTTTTGTCATCAATGAGGATGGGTTTGTGGATGCATCTTCGTATACCGCAGGAGGAGCAGTGGCCTGGAAAGACGTTGAGAATATTTTTATGTATGAATTGATGGGACAGAGAATGATCGGCGTTAAATTGCGGGATGAGAAAGCCTTTCTGGATCGCCAGAACGGGATGAAACGCAAATTGATGACGGTCAACAGCACTATGGTTGATGCGACCATCAGCGTTGCACAGAGTAGCCTCACCATGCCACTGGATCAGTTGTATATCTTGATGATGAGGCACTGGAGACATGTAAGTGATGGCATGATTTATGATTCGTGTAGTCGTCGCTAGAGAGGTGCAATGTCCATAAAGTCTTCAGAATGGAGGAACATAGATGATGCATGGTGATCAGACACGCACGATTCTGCTTCCAGATGGAACTGCCCTGCCCGCGATAGGACAAGGCACGTGGTACATGGGAGAGAAGCCATCCAGCCAGGAAGAAGAAGTACGGGCGCTGCGTTCCGGTATTGAACGGGGAATGACTGTAATTGATACGGCGGAGATGTATGCGGAAGGTGGGGCAGAAGTCGTTACAGGAAAGGCTATCTCAGGCCTTCGTGATGAAGTCTTTCTCGTATCGAAAGTATATCCCCACCATGCGGATCGCAAGCAGATGATTAAGGCCTGTGAGCGCAGTCTCAAGCGATTGGGAACAGATCGTCTGGATCTGTATTTGCTCCACTGGCGTGGAGGAGTACCGCTCGAAGAGACGGTTCAGGCTTTGGAACAATTGAAACAATCCGGTAAAATTCTGCGATGGGGTGTCTCGAATCTGGACACTAGGGATATGCAGGAATTATGGAGCCTGCCGGAGGGCTCGCAGTGTATGGTGAATCAGGTGCTTTACCATGCAGCTTCACGTGGTATTGAACATGATCTGCTTCCCTGGATGCGGGAACGGCATGTTCCAGTCATGGCATATTGTCCCCTGGCTCAGGGCGGCAAACTTCGAAGTGAATTGTTGGAACATCCGGTCATTCAGAAGATTGCACAGGATCGAGGAGTGACAACTTCGCAGATTGCATTAGCCTGGGTGATCAGGGATGGAGATGTACTGGCGATTCCCAAGGCGGTACAGCTGAGTCATGTGGCAGACAATGCGGCAGCAGTGAACATCGTTTTGACACCAGAAGAACGGACCCGGTTGGATGAAGCTTTCCCTGCACCTAAGGGCAAGGTACCTTTAGACATCGTGTAGAGGGTATCTTTGAACGGATGAGCATATGAAGAAGGTGAAAATGCGAATATTAAACTATTTAGAGCAGATCTTTATGACCTGCTCTTTTTTGTATGTATTTAGATAACTGAAGCTTGCCCATCAACGGAGCAAATATATATTTATCACAAATGGGCTTTACAACACTATTTCACTAGTGTACTATGTAACTAACACACCAGTACAGAGAGGAGCGAGTGCTTTGTGACGATGGAATTTGATAACAACTTACCAATATATCTGCAGATTATGCAGTACATCAAGAGACAGATTGTAACCGGGACACTTCAGGCAGGTGACAAAATCCCTTCGGTTCGTGAACTGGCGGCTGAATTACAGATCAATCCCAATACAGTACAACGGACATTTCAGGAACTTGAGCGAGAAGAAGTGGTCGAAACCAAACGGGGTTTGGGCAGATACGTGACAAGTGAGGAGCGGAAGATTATGACGATCAAAAAAGAGATGGCTGGTGAGTTGCTGGAACGCTTTCTGACCGGAATGCAGGAACTGGGGATTGAAGAGCAGGATATCTTATCGATCGTAGCCGATGCCGTTGCGGAAGGAAAGGGAGGAACAACACATGAGTAGCATCCTTGAACTGAACCAGATTAACAAGACATACGGCAATAAGAGAGCACTCAGTAATATTACATTGGATATTGCTCCTGGCCGAATTGTTGGCCTGCTGGGTAGCAATGGCAGTGGCAAAAGCACGCTCATGAAACTGGTTGCAGGTTTGCTGCATCCGAGCAGCGGAACGATTCAAGTGACAGGTAAGCCTGTTGGGTTGGAGACGAAGTCACTGGTTTCATTTATGCCGGATCGTCCATTAACCGAGAAGTGGATGAGAGTGCGGGATGCAATTGCGTACTACCGTGATTTCTATGCTGATTTTGACGAGGAGAAGGCACGGGAGATGCTCGATTTCATGAACCTTGTTGAGAGTGATCGGGTGCGGCATCTATCCAAAGGTATGAATGAGAGACTGCAACTAACCATGGCGCTATCCCGCAAGGCTCGTCTATATCTGTTGGATGAACCGATTGGTGGAGTAGATCCGGTTGCACGTGGCAAGATTCTGGATGCGATCGTCAAATTCTATGATGAAGACAGTAGTCTGATCATCTCCACACATCTGGTGAATGATATCGAACGGATTTTTGATGAAGTCGTCTTCATTCGTGAAGGTCAACTGGTGATGCGGGAAGAAGTGGAAACGCTCCGTCTGAAATATGGGAAAAGTGTGGATGAGATGTTCAAGGAGGTCTATGCGGAATGATGACTTTATTGAAGTATGACTTTAGAAGGAACTGGAATACTCTGCTGGCTGGGCTAGTTATCTTGATTATTGCTCAAGTGGGACTTTCCCTTTTTATGTCTGAGATCGCAGGGATTGTGCTTGGCATTATGGGTTATGTTGGGGTAGGCGTGTCTATTTATGTGAAAGTGATCAAAACATACATGTCCAATATCCGCTCTTATAATCGCCGTCTTTTGCCCGTAACGGGCCTATCCCATGTGTTGTCTCCTTTGATTTTTGGAGCTCTTTGCGGGTTGGGGTTAGTTATTATATTTACGACTCATGCCTACATCTATATTTCAATGAAGCTCAGAATGAACATGGCTAGCAATATTGATCTTTCGGGTCTGCATGTTTCGGATTATATTAGTTTGTTGCTGTTTAGCGCATGGGTTATGGTATTCATGACCGTCATTATCTTCCTTTCGATCTCGATTGCAGGCAGCTTCCGCTGGAAAACGGGACCATGGATCGGAATCGTTGCATTCTTGGTCCTCGTTAATCTGATTGGCTGGTTGGAGAATATGCTTATGACAGGACGCTTCAGTCCAAGTGAAATGTTCCGTTACACCGAAGAAAGTACAGGTATTGCAATCACAGCCAATGGCGTATTATGGTCGGACGGTATGTGGGGAAGTACTATATTCGAAATGATCGTAGCGGTCATTCTGGTGTGGGCTACCATATACCTGAATAACAAAAAAGTTGAAGTCTGATGATAGGATAACTTGAGCGTGATGCGAGCAACCAGGGTTGCTCGTTTTTTTACATCCAGAAATATTCCACTTTTTAAATCCATTACCATTAATTATACGTATATATAGGTATATTGTGTGCTCGATGCGAGATTAGGTTAAAGAGAACCAAAGGATATATAAGGGAAAGGAGAATGCGTTATGGAACTATATTTTAGGGACAATTTTTTTAACGCAGGTTATACCGAAATTATGAACCCGAACCAGGAACAGGCTGGACATCTGGATTTGAAAAGCGTTTTTGGCTCATCGCTCGATGTATCTGATCACTCAGGATTGGTCTGCAGCGGCAAATTCCGCATGTTATCCAATCGTTGGGATGTTACTGCAGCTGATGGGAGACATCTGGGAGTATTGCGAGCGAGGTTCAGTTTCTTTAGCAAAAAGTATGAGTATGATGCCGGGTCGCGTGGTACGTACGATGTGTCTGCTCCGGCATTTTCGCAGGAATATGATATCAGTGGAAGTGGTGGACGCATCGTGGCAAGTTTCCGTCGCACCAGCGGCTGGTTTAGTTCAGGGGCATTTGTATTGGATAACCAGTCGGAACAACTCGACACCTATGAATTAATTGCTGTGGTCATGGGCGTGCACGTGATTAATAAAAGACGGAATTCGGCTGCCAGCAGTGGGGGAACCTAGTTTAGGAACATGTATAGAAAAAAGGTTTGGATGAGATCATCCAGACCTTTTATTTTGTATAGTTTATTTTGAGCAATAGGTTAGGGGGAACCTGCTTTTACGGATTCAATGACCATCTGCTTTTGCAAACGGTTTTTCCTCGGGTTGACGGTGCTGAACTTCATTGGAGTATTCGGAATGTATATCAGGGTCTTTTGCTGCATAACGGGCCAATGCCTTGGCGGCTGTCTCGGACATTCGCTCCCGCAGCATTGGATGGTCAGCGATTCGAACCCGTTTGCCGAGAAAACGCATTTTGGATAAGACATAATCGATCTCATTCCGCGGAACGGTCAGCTCGATCCGATAGGTCTGCTTGGGTTCCATGTACTCGACTTGTTTCTCGAAGCAGGAGAAGGCATAGAGGATTCGGGATAACTCCTGATTGAACTCTGGCAATACTTCGATGGTGATCGTCGTTTTGCGCTTCTCCGTAATTGCAGCAATTCGGGCAATGTAGCCCGAAGCGGCATCCGGCTCAATCGGTTGAGCTTCCACGGTAACGATGCTGTGCAGCTTGGTAGACATGAGCATGTCGATGCGAGGCGCGTACCAGAGCACGTACCATTCTTTTTTGACCATGGAATACTCCAGTTTATACGGGAACCCCAATTCATCCTGGCTTGTGCGTCCATTACGGACGCGACCGATCAGCCGAAATCCCTGGTGATGAAGAATGATTAATCGTAACCGTCTAAGCAGTGGATGAGAGACACTGTTCTCCTCACTTTTGGCTTTTTCGGTCAGATAATCCTGAAGATTCAGATCCTGCTCACCGTTCAGCATGTTGTGCATTTTATCCAATGTTACCGCGCTCAGGGCTTCTCTTGCGGCAGGGTGATTCAGCATCATGCGAAGCCAGGCCCGTTCCTGTGAGGTCCAGGTGAACAGTCCGGTTTCATTCAGTCGGGTCATCATCTGGTAATTGAACATCTTCTCGAACAGGTTCATAATATTCGGCAATCTCCTTCCATTCCTGGATCATCTCCTGGCGTAGCTTCTGCGGTTCAATAATTTCGCAGCTTGAGCCAAAACTCCGCAACCACGGTTTGATCTCGGTGGTACCGTTGACCTGGATTTCGTAGAGAAAGGTATGGTCCGTTTCGGGTATGATCTTGCCCCATTGACCTTGCAGACGAACTCGATCCAGAATGAAATTGCGCTGACCACGTCCCGGGTGGAAAAAGCGAGCTTGAACCGTCACGGTATTCCCTGTGTCTACGAGCCAACTGTAGCGACTGATGTCAGTCCACTGCTGCTTCAACTCGAGCATGTATTCTTCTTCGACTGAATCCTCTTCCTCCAGTTGAGTTATGCCTTCCATGCGGAATTTCACAAAGCCGCGCCGGCCCTGATATCCAATGACATACCAACGACCATACTGATGATCATAGACCACTTCAAGAGGCACGATCCGGTTGGATCGACCACCTGCTTCACGTTCGAAGCGCGGATTCGTATTCTGTGAACTGTAGCTGGATGGTTTTTTCGGTGAATAGTATAGGAACTGCACACGCTTGCGCTGACGAATCGCACTAAGCAGCGTGTAGAGGTGAGCTTCGTCCAGGATACGAGAATAATAGTGATACTTGTAGATATAGGGTTCGGTCGCTTCTTCTTGTGGAAAACTTGCTGTAATGGCTTTCTTCAGACTGTCCCGCAACAAGTAACCTTGGACAGAAGGAACCTGGGTGTTCGCCATCATATCCACAAAATCATACAACTCCAGCTGTTCTTCAACGTTTAATTCGGTAAGGACATCCTGTTGCAAGGCATAGCGATACGGTCTGCCACCCGGCTCTTTTCGAATAACCCCAACCTCTTCCAGATACTTCAGATCGGAGCGAATGGTTTTCTCGTCAGGTAACGCCAGATCTTCCGGCAGATCAGCACAGCAGGCGTCGAGCAGTTCCATTGCGGTCAGGGCTGTATCTTGTAGGGTATGCAAAAGAACAGAAAGACGCTGAACTTCAGTCTCTTTCATCGACTTGGCGCGGAAGAGGAAGAGCAGCATGGGCTCTGCAGATTCTCCGTACTGAAAACGAACGAGGTCTGCCATTTCCCGGCTTGCTTCGGCACCTAAACGTTGATCAGCGACGGTCTGCATGATTTCTTTTAACCTGCGATTGGTTTTATCAAAGGTATGTACGGATATGCCAAGCCGCTCGGCGTACTGTTTGCGGGTATATGCGCCACTTGTCAGGGATAACATGCGTAAGAACTGAATTTCTTTGTCAAAACTCTCTTTAGCCATGAGTATTCACTCCTTGGTGGCCTGGAGTCAGGCGGATATAATGGACAACGATGTTGGCAGAACAATTCTGCGGTACAGAAACATTCGTGAACTTCCCATGTACGATATCCCTTTATTGTAGCAGGAAGAGTGTCAGGTTTCATTTTAATCTTATGAAGGTTGACTCCATCGCAGAAATTCAGTCGTCGTCATACTTTCGCCATGTTCGCGCACAGATGTGTGAGGCATAATGAGGTTGTGAAGCGGGGCGGCAACAAGCACTGTGGATCAAGGTTCCGAGGCGCTAGGGAGGGTTACTTCGACTGTTAATCGACCAGGTCGTTGGTTCGAATCCAATCGCCGCCGTTCATGGCGGTGTAGCTCAGCGGTAGAGCGGGTAATACACCTTCCCACCTTTTTCCTCGGAACATTTTATTATGAAAGAACAGTACTTAGACTCACACCGGGAGGTCATGAGGGATGAGCAGAGCGAAACAATTATTCAATCAACCTCAGCCAACGACACGTAATCATGGGGGCTACGGAGCCTATGAGCGATTGGTGGAGGAACAATATATACAGATGTTGATGACTAATACATTGAACAATACGTTCTATGCAGATACCCAGCAACTGATGCACGATGCGAAGGCCAGTCATCAGGAGATGGCTGAGGTGGATGCAGGGTTTATGGCGCGGGCTCTGATCTATGCTCGTAATGAAGGGTTGATGCGGTTACAGTCTTTATATGGTCTGGCACTATTGTCCAAAGTGAATGTGGATCAATTTGCCAAGGTGTTCTCCAAAGTGGTACAGACACCGGCTGATTTGGCTGATTTTCTGACCATTCTGAGAGGATTGGGGCGGGGGCAGGGCGGCCGAGCGGTGAAGCGTCAGGTGAGTCTCTTTTTGAACGGGATCAGCGAATACTGGGCGATCAAATACAACGGACGCGGGCGTGGATACAGTCTGGGCGATATGATCGCTACAGCACACCCCAAGCCGATCGATCTGAAGCAGCAAGCCTTGTTTCGTTATTTGTGCGGGCATGAGGTGGACCTCACGGAACTGCCGCAGTTGCAAGCGCTGGAGAAACTGAAAGCTACGCGCAACCCGGCAAGCCGGATGCATCTGATCGAGAAAGGTAAACTTCCGTATTCAGTAGTTACCTCGATTATGCAACCGACACGTACGGTGTGGGAGGCATTAATGTCACAGATGCCGACCTTTGCGTTGCTGCGCCATCTGAACGCAATGGATCGGGCAGGTGTTTTTGAAAAATCGAAAAATATCGATTTTGTTAGACGTCGTCTAACGGATGCGGAAGCTTTGCGCAAATCGCGCATAATGCCTTTCCGATTTGCCAGTGCGTATGAAATGATTGAGAGGGAAGAGCTGCGGGATGCTTTGCGGCAGGCGGTGGAGCTATCCATTGGCAGCCTGCCAATGCTGCCGGGAAGGACCGCTATTTTCCTGGATCGTTCCGGTTCCATGCAAGGGGATTATTTACGCATTGGTTCGGTGCTGGCGCTGGCACTTTATAAACAAACAAGAGGTAACGCACTGTTCTGGTTATTCGACCATTTGGTTGAGGATGCTCGGCCGAAGATGAATGAGAGCATTCTTTCCCAGGCTCATCGGATTCGCGCACAAGGTGGAACAGACACGGGTCGACCCGTGCGTGAACTACGGGATATTGGAGAGAAAGTGGATCAGATCATAATGATTACCGATGAACAGCAGAATGAAGGCAGCCCGTTATATGCCGAGCTTGAGCGATACCGCCGGATGATGAATCCGGAGCTGAAGGCATTTATTGTGGATATAGCACCTTATCAGCAGGCAATGGTACCGCCACGAGATGGCAAGACCTTTTACATCTACGGCTGGAGTGAGACGGTATTGACGTATATTGCCGAGACTGTGGCCGGATATGATACACTCGCGGACCGGGTTAGAGCGATGGATATTTAATTTGGGGAAATTGGAGGCGACTGGGCATGACCTATGTTCATGAAGAAATGAAAGATACGATCAGACAACAGCTGAGACAGATTGAACAGGAGGAGCAGGTACGGATCATCTACGCCTGTGAATCAGGCAGTCGGGCCTGGGGATTTCCTTCCCAGGATAGTGATTACGATGTGCGTTTTCTGTATGTGAGACCGCTTGAATGGTATCTATCGATTGAGGATCGAAGGGATGTTATTGAACGCCCAATCAGTGATCAGCTTGATATCAATGGTTGGGATCTGCGCAAGGCGTTGAAGCTGTTTCGCAAATCGAACCCGCCACTACTGGAGTGGCTGCAATCCCCCATTCAGTATGATGAACAGTACAGCGTGGCACAGCATGTCCGTGAACTGTCACCGTTGACCTTCTCGCCCAAGTCCTGCATGTATCATTATCTGAATATGGCGAAGGGCAATTTTCGGGATTATTTACAAGGGGAGCGAGTCAAGATTAAAAAGTATTTCTATGTGCTGCGTCCCTTACTCGCTTGTGGCTGGATCGAACGTTATGATGCGATGCCTCCGATGGAATTCGAAGAGCTGGTGCATGAACTTGTCCCTGCGACTACACCGCTATATACGGAAATTCATGAATTGCTGCGCCGGAAAAAGGCAGGTGAGGAACTGGATCTGGAGCCGCAGCTGCCAGCCATACAGTTTTTTTTGGCGGAGAAGATCGAGCATTTTGACAGACTGGCTAGCCAAATGGAGAATGAGCAGGTGATTCAATATGAAGAATTGGATCGAATTTTCCGTTTGGCATTGCAAGAGGTGTGGGGCGAAGGTGAATAAGAGAGCGAAAGTGGCATGTGGGTGGGAAACGCTATCGTTGAAGCCGAAGCGAGTGGACCTGCGTTTGTAAATTGTTATATGAAAATAAATTTTATTATTAACCTATATTGTATGGGTAATTATGGTATGATACTCTGGCCAAACTAATTGCTGGGGGTTATTCATATGCGTATCAAAGTAATAAGCAGTTTGCTTGCCATTTTCATGATTTTTGCTACGGTTGCGTCTGCCCATCCGGGAAGAACAGATGCGAGTGGAGGGCACACCTGTCGCACCAATTGTGCAAAATGGGGGCTGAAACAAGGGGAGTATCACTATCACAACGGAGGTTCCTCTTCGAGTTCCAAATCTTCATCTTCAAGTTCATCCAGTTCAGGAAGTACCAAGAAAAGTAACAAATCTTCAACGGCAACCAAAAAGCAAGCTGCTCCCAAACCAGAATATATCAAGTCTTCTGTTCAGGTGAAGGTGAATGGTTCGAAGGTTATTTTCACTGATTCTCCTATTGTAATGAATAACACGAATCTTGTACCTCTGCGAGAGATGGCCAAAGCGATGGAAGCCAAAACATCTTGGGACAGTGAGACTCAAACCATTACCGTTACCAAAGACAAGTACAAGCTAGTCTTTACCTTGGGCAGTAAAAAGGTAAAGGTGAACGGAAAAGATGTCACCTTACAGGCAGCGCCCAAAGAAATTAAGGGAACAACATACATTCCGCTTAGAGCCCTGGTAGAAGGACTTGGAGCATCCCTTACTTCGTCGGGTAATACGCTGACGGTGAAAGTAAAATAATAAGAATAAGAAATCATAAAGAAGCAGGTTAGGAGTCATCCGGCCCTGCTTCTTTGTTTTGTATATGAACTTTGTTAAAGCGAAACCTCATCAGGCCATTTTACTTGGAGCTGCAACTTTTTACATGACCTGGATCAGTTGGTATGTGCAACGGCACGAATCTCAATCAGTTGATGAGGGAAAGCCAGACCTGATGTGCCGACCATCGTAACCGCCGGACGATACGTACCAATGTATTCTTTGTACACGGCAACACATGGCTCAAGATGCTCCTGCGGGTGAACCAAGAAAATCTCCAGTTCAGCAATGTTCGATTTGGTCACGTTGAATCCTGCGAGTACGCGATCCAGGTTATCCAGTGTCTGGCGAACTTGTGCTTCAATATCATCCACACCAATGAACGTCCCCTGCATATCATGCGAAAATTGCCCTGCAATGTAGATCATACCGTTAACGCTGTATCCCTGAGCGACACTGAATGCTTCTTCCCACGGTACACCGTGGCTATAGATTTGAGTTGTAGCCATATGAATCTCTCCTTTGGAATTCAAGATAAGATGAGTATAAACGGAGAAAAACGACTTGGGCAGTACGCACTTTCATGACAGTGACTATCCAAAAGGATAGTGTTAACACGGTGTTTGTGAGCCTAACGGCTCACTTGAGAGAATCTTTAAATCAGGATATTTAATTTAGGTATAACTAACTTAAGTCCTATATCCTTCCACTAGAATCTGGGTAATAATTATAATAGGCAAGTGATTAATGGAATCTCATAACGTAACGATAGGGGGTAACCTGTATGGCATCCGTGATTCTGCTGGTGAAACAGACGGAGGACGATGAGAAGGTTATTTATCGATTCGGACCGAATGAGCGAAAGATGGGGCTCATTGAGATGAATAAGATCAAGGAAAGTGTGAGGGAACTGGAACCTGTCGAGGTGGATGGGGTAAGTCCGAGCTTTTTCTTTAACCGAGCCGCGCAGCGACTGGTACGATGTTTATTCAGGGAAGGCGGCAAATTCCCGGAACGAACGACGTTTGAATCATAGTTCTATGGCAGGCTGCTTGACAAGTAGGCTCAGCAGGCAGTTGGGAGTTCATGGGTTAAATAATGGAAGAAGTCCAAGAGACCAAAGGTAGTGGCTCTTGGACTTTTTTTGCGTGTGCTGCACATTTAAGTATGGGAGACAGGGACCGCGAAGTGATCGATCCATTCTCGCAATTGTTTACGAAAGGAGGAATTGGTATGCTGGTCAATCTCGATGTAAGAATCATTTTCGCTGGTGGAATCTCTGCTAGTCATGCTCCAGATACCTTGTTCGGTATGAAGCAGCAGGAGAGCTTGATCAGGCAGAGGAATTACATCTTCGGCATAATTAATGATACTGAGGTTATCCACACTACGACCAGAGGTTTCAAAAGAGTTATGCCATACCTTCAATAACTCGCGTGTTTCCAGAGGTAGCTCCCAATCATCCATGAATCTATCTAACAACATATGGTTTCCCTCGTTCGTCAGGGTAGCCCATTGTTCCTCCGTTATCGTGAACTGAGTAGGTTGATCAATGAATGGTTTATGTTGCCCTATGTAAAATCGGAACAATTCCTCTTCCCATTCCTCAGGTTCTGTCCAGGTGAACAAATGTACACGTTGATCCACTGCCAAATGATAGAGATATGTATCGTTGTTATCCGTACTTTTGTGAATGGTTAATACCTTTTCTTGTTCAAGGCTGTCTGAGTATGCTCTAATCATGCTGCGGCTTTGGGCAAAATGCATAAGCATCTTCAGGAACTCCGGCTCGATCTCTATCTTGGTATCTTCCATATGCAAGATGAGCCCCTTGGATAAAAGTCCGTGAGAGGCAGCCCTTAGAACGAGTTCCCAGTGTTGTTCAGATAACTCGCCATACATCGGTTTTAGGAGACCGGCTGCAATGTCCTCCGCGCCAAGTGTGGCCAGCGCAAATCCGAATTCTTCAATGGATAAGGTGACAAGTGGTTTATTCATGAGCTTAACTGCCTACTTTCCATGTAGATTGATAGATATAGGTTACTTTTTTTGGAAGGTCATTTGTGCTCATTCCAGGTTTTCCGAAGTAATTTAAGAATATCGTTTTCCTGATGTTTCAGTAGACTATACGTATATACTTTATAGCTCTTTCCATCAACCATTTTGAATAAGTAAAAGGATGGAGTAGGTTGAATCCATTTGTTTAGTCCCGGTGCTACGAAATCAATGGTGCGTATATCCTTCCAAGATAACTGTATTCCTGTATTTGTCTTAATACCAGACAGATCGAAGGAAAATAAGATGTTTGTTCCAAATACTCTCGTGATGTTCCAGATAAACAGACGTCCCACAAACCAAAAGCTTAAGAATGCCGCACTAGTAAAGTACAAGGTTTGAAGTACGCTATTGTCACCATAGATAACATCTCCAATCAAGACAAGTCCAGCAATGATAAAAAGAGCAGATATCAACGTATGACGAATTGCATATTTGCGTTGGTATGTAACGAGCTGCATGGATACCTCCTAAGTGTTACTTGAAGAGTTTACTAACCCATCTAATTCCTTTTTCAGCGGCTGATGCTATATGTTTTCCTGCGTAACTACCTATAGCTCCACCTACATAAGCTCCAACTGCTGTTCCTGCAGGCCCGGCAAACGATAATAGGGTCCCGCCAACAATAGCCCCGGCTCCTGCAGAGGCAGACTTGATCACGATATTCGATGTGGACACGGCGAGATCTGTTTTGGTTAATGTTCCTTCCTTATACTTGGAAACCGTTTTAACCCCTTCATCCCAAACATTAAGTCCTACGTTGATAGGGAACAGTTTTTTGCTTATCATTGTAGGTATTTTGGAAATCTTCATACCGTATTGACCTTTATTCACACCAGCAATAACATTGCGGGTCCATTGACCGAAGCTGTTGGCTTTGTTGAAACCAAGCCCGATATCACCTACTTTTAATTTACCTGCAAGTCGATCGAAGCCCTTCAGTCCTTTCATGACCAGACCCGGGCTGCGGAATTGTTTATCCAGTTTCCGTGCCAAGTTACTTAGAAAGGAATTCCCCTTTCCCTTCACCCAAGGAGCATTATGGACTTTGGCACGGCTGGAGTTCCGGGGATCTACTTTGAAATGAACCGTTTTGGAGAGTACCATGGACGTAGCCATAGCAGAATATAGTCCTGTTCCAATCAGGCCTACATTCCCGTGAATCCCATTAATTATATTCCAAGACTTACTTCCTTGATCATATATATCCGATAGCGTCGTTTTTGCATCTTTCCCAGAAGTGGATTGGCTTGAATTGGTCTGTACCCCATGCCCCTGAGATTGATCCGCTTGTGAGAAACGAGTTGCGATGGTATGTAGTTCCGTGCCAATCGCAGAGACTGAGCTAGAAAATCTCTCCATTTGTCGATGTGCCACCTGAAAGTTCTGAAAGAAACGTTCCTGTGTGATTCCTGACCACTGGCCCTGTAACGTACTTATATGTCTGCTTAAATTGTTAATCATGCTACGACTATGTTCCGAAGCTTGAGCAAATTGGTTGGAGATTGCCTGAAGCTGCTCAGGCGGTACAATAATCCTGGTCACGACATTCACCTCGTGGAAGTTGAAATTAAGAATTTCTACAGATTATGTATAGATCAAAAATGCAATGCTGTGAAATATTTACCCACTAAGTTTAAAGGTCGAAACGTTTATTCGCAACGGATAATAAGCAATTGACGCGCAAAATAGTCCTTTGGTTGGGTTAGATAAGTGCTCTTCGTAAGACTTTGTTCCTGCCAAGTGGGACTTAGACGAACAGTATAAACAAAGAAGCCCACAACCTCCTATAGGGGCGTGGACTTGTAAATTTGAATTTGGTCTTAACGGAGGGATGTACTTACGAGCATTCCTCATCTAGAACGTTTTGGCATAAGAGATCAGTGCCGTAATTGTAATGATGTTCAAGAGCGTTGATATTAGTACTGTCTGGGCTGCAAAATCCGGTTCGTTATCGTATTCTTCCGCCAGGATGGATGCGTTGACACCTGTCGGCATACCCGAAGCGATAATGAGTGCCTGTGCAGCAATGCCTTCCAACCCCAACATGAGCACAATCGAAATTCCGATAGCGGGGCCAATCAGGAGACGTAAAAATGTGCTAATATACACATCAAGGCGGTACAGCCGAATTGGATATTTTACGATCTGCGCCCCTAGTGTCAATAGCGCTACGGCAACCATACTTTGCTGCGCATAGGTCAGCGGCATGGATAGAAACGTCGGGAGGGGAACCTTCCACATGTGGAACAGAATCCCTAACAAGAGCGCATAAGGAACAGGCATTTTAAGGAATCCAATAATCACCGCACGGTAATTACCTTTAAGCTTCGCACCCTGAATGGACAACACGCCATAGGTGAATGTCAGTAATGCCTGTAAAGACATGACGAGGGCTTGAATGGAAGAGGCGAGTGGATCACCGCGGAATACCAGTGCATTGATGGGCAGTCCATAGTTGCCTGCGTTATCCAGCATAATGCTGTTGTTGAAGGCAGCCTTCATGCCTTTATTCATCCGAAGAGAACGGGAAACGACTGACCCTATAATATAGAGAATCAATACATAGATTGCGTAAAATAATGTCACAGTCCCGAGCAATTCGCCCGACATATCCGAGTGATACATGCTCATAAAGACGGCTGCGGGGGTAATACAATAGAAATTGATTTTGGCGAGGGTGTACAAGTCTAGCTTGAACACCTTTTGCATCCAGGATCCAACGGCAATCAGGAGAAAGACGGGTAGGACGACTTCAAGCATGATGTCTGCAATCATTAGTTCAACTTCCTTTTTCATGAAAATTTCATCCGATTTCGAAAATGCTTTGCTTATTATATCATTTTATACACAACCAAATGTGGAATAGGCTAAAAAAGATCAGGAGGTGTTGCATCATGATTCCAGATCATCTGGATGTTGGTTTATCGATATTGTTTATTGGCTTCAATCCTAGCATTACGTCTGGTGAGACGGGTCATCATTATGCTTACAAAGGTAACCGGTTCTGGCGCATTCTTGAACGGTCGGGATTAACTCCGCGTTTATACGATGCACAAGAGGATGGAGAGTTGCTGAAGCTGGGGTACGGATTCACGAATATCGTGGCTCGGCCCACCAGAGGAATGGAAGATATTACAAAGGAAGAGTACGCAGAAGGACGCCAGATTTTGCGGCAAAAGCTGGAGAACTACCGACCGGACATTGCCTGTTTTGTTGGAAAAGGTGTATACACCCAGTACAGCAAACGTGCCAAAGTGCAATGGGGATTTCAGGACGACCCGGTCGTCAAGGAAATTCAGGAATTCGTCGCTCCGTCGTCCAGTGGACTCGTGCGCATGTCGATGGATGAGATTGTGGCGATCTATTCACAGCTTGCTGATTTTGTTGCGGAGAAGAACGGGGAAAATGAATAGGTAAGAAAGACAGGAGAGGTAAGATAGCAGAAATAATAGGCTACCACGAAACTTATAGAGAATGTGCAGCGACAATCACAGAATGTTGGTACGCAGAGTTCACCCTGTCGGCTTCGCCGATCAGGGCGAATTCTTTTTTTTGGATCAAGTGAGAGGTTTCGGGAACGGCTTCCGTCTATATAGTACAGAACCATGCATGGAAGCTGTAGAGAAGGGGGATTACATGACTCAACAGATACCGGAGGAGGAGCTTATTGAGCGCATTATTGCAGGGGATAAGCAGTTGTTCTCTGTGCTTGTGGATCGATATAAAAATAAAGTCTACGGCATCATGCGCGGAATGGGCGCGAGTCATCCGGATGCACAGGATCTCGCTCAGGATACGTTTATTCGCATCTATCGTTATCTCCCGTCGAGGCGGGAGGGAAGTCGTTTCTCGTCGTGGGTGTACACCATTGCGGTGAATCGAATGCGGGATTTTATGCGGGAAAAGAAACCCGTCATGTCTCCGGTTGATCAAGGGATCGAACCTGTCAGTAATGAAACACCGGAGAAACGTGTGCTGCATAAGGAGATGCAGCGTGAAATATACCGCCAACTTGAACAGTTACCGGAATTGTATCGCCTGGTGTTACTACTAAAGTACACAAACGAGTTGAGCTATGAAGAGATTGCAGATATTACAGGCATGAGTTCAACCAAAGTGCGTAACGCCCTTTATCGCGGGAAAAAGACGCTGAGGAAGCAAATGGAACGCAAAGGAGGTTTAGCTACGTATGAAGCCTATTTCAAGGGATGAGGATTGGTTGTGGGAGGAGCATTTGTATCGAGAGGAGCCGGATGCGGATTTCACGCTTAAGGTCATGCAGAAGCTGGATGGCGTGTCCATGGAAAGTGGAGAAGCTGAAAGTCCATGGTCGAGAAAGGTAACTGAGACAAGATGGATATACCGTACGGGGATTGTGGCTGCGGCTGTGCTCCTTTTTGGAGGTGCATGGCTGGTTTGGGATCAGACAGGTGCACCCGAGCAGCCGGTAGTGAGCGCTGTAAATATTCCTCGTTTACCCGATATACCAGTACCTACAGAAATAAGGGAAGCATTCCTCACTGAAGATTATAAGCGATTGAAGCCACCAGGGCTTGTGGTTAATCCGAACATTCAGATTGAAGATCAGGGATACACATTCGAGATCAAAGATGTGCTTGTCGATCGTTCACAAATTGTGTTTTTAACGGAGCAAACTAGCCCGGACGACATCAGGATACCAGTCGTTACTCCAGAAGCAGGGAAGATTCATATTACAGATGTACATGGTAATTTGGTTGCTGTTCCTGTAGTGAATTCCCAGCCTAGTGGTATAAATTATCGAAAATTCGTATTTCAATTAAATGATGTTATTCCAGATCAGATTGTCGTACGCGGAGAATTAAACTTTCTAAAAATACCTGATTATTATGATGCGGGTACTAACACAACGGTAAAAAATAATACAACAGTAGATTGGAGTTTCCAATTCAACATCGACATGACAAAAGCAAAAGCAATGGCTACTATGACTCCTATGAATAATACGTATACCACGCCGGAGGGGTTAAAGCTAGACATGACACAACTTGTAAGAACGCCAAGCGGAACCCGTCTTGATGTGAATGTCAGTTTGAATGATCAACTGCAGGCTAAAGTGAGTGAGGATTGGAAGGAACAGATGGATATCCTGTATCACATCGAAATTCCTGAAACCAATGAGTATAGAATATTTAACGGAAGCAGGCCTTACGCTCGACAGGCGAAGTTCCGGCTCCGTGATCTGAGTGAAGCGAACGAAAATGGCGGTTGGTTGAAACTATCCGAGACGTGGGACCCCGCATTTGTGACGGTGGACGCGAAGAATACTCGCTTTGTATTAGATGGCTACACCTTACCGGTAAAGGAAGAAAAGTCTATCGAAATTGATCTTGAACAACTCCCTCTCACGAGCACAATATTTGAGCAATCGGGTGACAGAGTCGTTTTGAATGGGTATAACTTTGATCCAGAAAGAGGGGGTTATATTCCATCGGGTAGTGGAACCGATGACCAGCACTCTCTTGTATTGTTGGGAAGTGCAGAGTTCTCCAACGAAATTGCCGGGGACAAATGGGTGGCAGTTGATCGTGAAGGAATCGAATATCCCGTTTCAATTCTAAATTCGATTAAAGAGATAAATAATGACGAAAAATATGTTACAAGTGATCTCAAATTAATGGTTCATGGCCTCTATAAGAATTCTGCTACCAAGTTCACCTTGAAACGAACGGTGGTTCACCGTGAATTCCGTGATGTGAATTGGGAAGTGGATCTTCCATCGTACAGTAGACTGCCTTGGCTCAAATAACCAGTAGTACATTCTTTAGACATGAAGTAACTGAAGCTTCGAATGGATGATATAAGGATGGGTGGATGAATCAGTAGATTTAAGTGTGAATGTACAGGAATATAAGGATATAAGCCTAATATACGAAAAAGGCCCTGCATAATGTGCGGGGCCTTTTTCGTATGCACCAGATTTACGGAGACAGCAAGTACATAACGAATCCATCTTCAGAAGAGAGCGGTTACCCGTTCCAAATTACGCCGATTCCCTTGGAATCAACGTAGTTGATAACATAACCGTCTCTTTCGGTGTTCCCGGTCGTTCGATCCGTCGTTGCAAAGCCTCGACAGCACGCTGTCCAAGCTCCTCTTTACACAGATTGACCGTGGTCAGGGGCGGGGAGGACGTAACCGCAGAGTGCACATTGTCGATACCGATGACAAGGCAATCTTTAGGCGTGGAGATGCCCATCTCCTGTAGTTTGTGCATCCATTGTAAGGCAATATCATCATTTACACCAATCCAGGCATCGGGACGTTCATCATCTGGCATGTTTTGAATGGTGGTAGCCAATTGGTTAACCCATTCCCCATTTTCATAAGGGATATTCCACTCCCTGAAGCTGGTCGTATGACTGGTATCTACATGGAAATGGTTCAGAGCCAGTTCAATTCCGATCTTCCGCTGTGCGAAGCTGGCAGCACGACCATCATCTGTGATAAGGCCAATCCGTTGACAATTCATCGACATCAAATATCTCGCCACCGTGATACCTGCTTCCAGATTATCATGGCTGATTGTATCACAATTCAACAATGGCTCCTGATGATCTACGAGAATAATAGGACGACCCGTCTGAGATAGTCTTTGCAGTACCGTATGAGGAAAAGCGCCCATGACAATAATCCCTGCACAATGTTCCCAGTCCAAATGAGGAGCAATAGCTTTTTCGGGAGAAGTGTTCTCGTCCGTCACTCCGAGTGAGGGAGATACAATGGCATGATGCCAACCACGCTCATTACAAGCGGAGATCATGCCTGACAGAACACGTTGCCAGTAGTGGGGCTCACCGCGATTAAGCTGATTCATGCATATGAGAACAAACGGGGGATCGGACGGATCTGCATGGTTTGCGGCAGTAGAACTGTTAGTAGCCCCCGGAGTACTTTGACGATATCCCAAAGCTCGAGCGAGTTCCAGTACCCGTGCACGTGTTGCATCACTAACGCCCGTCTTGCCACTGAGTGCGCGGGAGACGGCATATTTGGATAATCCGAGCTGGTCAGCCAGCGTCTGAATGGATACTTTGCGTGACATATCATTACTCCTTCGTATGTAAGCAATTTGTTAATTTGCATATGTGAAAATGATTGAAAAGTGAATTGAGATGACCTTTATGAATTGACGAGCATCTTCTGAAACAGTACACTTACAACTAATAGTGTTATTATAAATTATCATAACAAAAATAACAATAGTATGAGAGTTAGTGTTTGGGTTCATTTATACTAATTTGCGAGACTTCAATTCAAAGGAGACAACATCCATGGAACAGTTTAGATTACCGAAAATCCCTATGCCGCATCTGGAATTGCCGCAAGCTGTGCAGGATATTCTGAATGAGGCGGACGAGCGTTTGCAACATCGACCGAGATTGCTGGATCAGTTTCGCAATTGTTTTCCCAATACGCTGGAAACGACCACAAAGCTATTGGAGGATGGGACAACCTTTGTAATAACAGGGGATATTCCCGCCATGTGGTTAAGGGATTCGGTAGAGCAGGTCATGCATTATGTTCCGCTTGCCAAGGATGACGAGAAGTTGCAGCGTATCATTGGAGGGCTGATCAGACGGCATACGTTCTACGCTGATAAGGATATCTATGCCAATGCGTTCAATGAAACGGCGAATGGATGGCATTGGGATGCCAATGATGAGACGGAGATGTCACCGTGGGTGTGGGAACGGAAGTTTGAACTGGATTCTCTGTGCTTCTCCATGAAGCTGGCTTATACCTATTGGCGGGAGACGGAACTGACAGATATATTTGACGAGCGCTTCAAGAAAGTGATGGAGAATGTTATAGACCTGTGGGAGACAGAACAGCATCACGGAGAGCGTTCATCTTATCGGTTCATGCGTCGCAACTGTCCAGCCCATGATACGCTGCGTAATGAGGGGTTGGGGATGCCCGTGAATTATACGGGGATGATCTGGTCCGGATTTCGTCCGAGTGATGATGCCTGTGATTTTCATTATAATATTCCGGCGAACATGTTCGCTGCGGTAACCTTGCGCCAGATGGGGGAGATTGCGAAGTGGGTGTTCCGGGATGAACAACTGGTAAGCCGAATGACTCATTTGGAAGAGGAGATACGACATGGCATCTCCCTGTACGGTACTTATCGTCATCCAGAGTATGGGCAAATATATGCCTATGAGACAGACGGTTACGGCAACTTTTGTCTGATGGATGATGCGGGTACGCCTGGGCTGATGTCCATCCCGTATATGGAGTATGCTTCGGTTGAGGATGCTGTATATCAGAACACACGCCGATTCATTCTGAGTAAGGAGAATCCGTTCTACTATGAAGGGAAGCTAGCCAAAGGGATCGGTAGCCCGCACACACCGCCGGGATACATCTGGCACATGGCGCTATCCATGCAGGGTCTCACGGCAGACAATGATGAGGAAATACTGGCCATGATTGAATTGCTGGAGAACACGGATGCGGGTACCGGATATATGCATGAGGGTTTCCACGCTGATGACCCCAACACGTTCACGAGACCATGGTTCGCCTGGTCCAACAGCCTGTTCTCGCAGTTGGTGTACAAGGCAATGAAGAAAGGGATTTTATAAATGATTTAGTTCAAAAAAGTAACTGCCTGCAAAGTGGCCGTTCCGGTTACGAATCGTTCTTTCGATCGCTGTTATCCCCGGATTTCTTGATCGACTCTTGTAAAGTCGAAATCCGGGGATAAGCGTATGCTTCCGATGTAGCTTTCTTTCAGAAAGCTTTTAGGCGAACACTTCGTTTCTTCAGAATCGATTTCGTCCCCTACACTACTTCTGCTATTTGGCATGACCTTTTTTTGACATCATTTCTAGAATAGGAGAGTAGGTAAAAAAACAACAAAGCCCAAACTGCTAAACTATTGCAGTTTGGGCTTTATTTAATTGATAAACTCAGGCGCTTTTCTATGTGTTTTTCAGCAGATCGGCGATGAATACTTTCTGGCCTGTGCGTGCGCTTTCCAGGGAAGCGAGGACCATAGCCATGCTGAACTGGTTATCACTGCAATCCGTTTCAGGCAATCGGCCTGATTCCAGTGCAGCGAACATGTCTTCGAGGCAGCCATGATGACCTGTTTTGTCCATGACAGGCAGTTCCGCTTCGATCCGCTCACTTGGCTGGAAAAAGGATGGTTTGCCATCAGCATCCAGACTTTGCGCAGCGACCACCTCAGCATAGATGTCATCATGACCATCCCAGATCGCAGTTCCTTTTTCACCGATTACGCGCCAGCTTGCTTCCCATGATGTGGGTACACCCTCCGCGCACCAGGAACCGCGATAGTTGAATACGGACCCGTCGGACATCTCAAATATACATAACGCCATCGCATTGCCCTGATACCAAGACCCTGGAGGGTTGAACTCATGGCAGTACACCGATACCGGGTTGGCTCCGAGAATATAGCGTGCCTGATCAAACGTATGTATTGCCATATCGAGAAGTAGTGGACTATCCATCAGATCCCGGAATCCGCCAAAGTGTGGCCCGAGGAAGAAGTCGGCTCCCGCGTAACCTACCTGCCCTATAGCCCCGCCCGAAATGAGGTGCTGATAGGCGCGGATCCGCGGATCGAACCGACGATTCTGCATCACGGCTTGAATGTGTCCTGTACTGCGAGAGGTTTGCACAATATCTGTGCAGTCGGAGAAGGATTCTGCGAGGGGTTTCTCGCCAAATACATGACATCCTTCCTTCAGCGCTGTCATGGCAATGTTGTAATGACTCGCCGGAATTGTGACATCGAATACGATATTTGCGCCAGTTGCTTGAATGGCCTCACGGATATCAGTGAACGTAGGGCAGGTGAGGCCGTGTCTTGTAGCAAAAGCAAGGGCTGTCTGTTCATACAGATCGACCAGTCCCACGATTTCTGTATCCGGCCTTTGCAAGGCATAGTCCGCCCACGTGTTTGCCATGGCACCGCAGCCAGCGATAATTACCTGATAAGGATGACTCATCCGCTCATCTCCTTCGTATGGATTGTGTTTTAGCTCGCATGGTTTTCGAGAAATGAGAAATAGATTAAATTATGGTTTGCACTCACCCTTAGGCCAGCAGCTACTTAGGTTAAGTTTCAGTGGAGGTTGATTATTTAAACCGGGTTGGGCACAAAATCGCCGCCGCGGCATTGTTTCAAGTACCGCAAAGCATGTACCTGTCCGGTCATTTCGAGTTCGTCTTTGTACACGGGGTCATGCCAGCCTTCAATATCAATCGTGCCCTGATAACCGTTCTGACGCAGAATGGTGATGATGTCTGCCCAGTTGTTATCCCCGAAGCCGGGGGTGCGGTGCCAGACAAATTCACGTGGGCCGTGTACGCCGTATTCCTTGACAATATCCCAGGCAATCGTGGCATCTTTGCCATGTACGTGGAACACTTTGTGAGCCCATTTGCGCAGCTGTGGTATCGGATCGATCAGGCTGGACATTTGGTGGCAAGGCTCCCACTCCAGACCAACATTTTCATCTGGAACAGCATCGAACATCATCTCCCAGGCCGTCGGGTTATGGGCAATGTTCCAGTCGCCTGTCTGCCAGGTTCCACCCATATCACAGTTTTCAAAAGCAATGCGTACACCCCGATCTGCTGCCCGTCGTGCCAGTTCACCAAATACTTCCTTGAACCGGGGGATGGACTCGTTAATGGGTTGATCGGTCAATCGTCCAGTGAACCCGGAGACGATATCTGCACCGAAGAGCTGTGCGTGATCAATCACTCGCTCCCAGCTTGCCAGTGTATCGGCGTTGTCTCCGGCTCCTGTGAGCGGATTACCAAATACACTCACCGCGGAGATGACGATACCTTGTTCGTCCACGATTTCACGGACACGTTTGGCTGTCTCTGCCAAGTCCAGGTCGCCAGTTGTTTGCCAGAAGGTCAGGTTAAATGATTCAAAGCCGTGTTGCATAATCTGCGGGATAACGCGGACGGCGTCCTGCCCGCCTACAAGGGTACCGATGCGTAATGATTTATTCATGGTTGTATTTCACTCCAATATTGGCTTATAGTACTTCGTGACACACTCATTATAGCCGTGGATTAACGGGATGGCTCTACACAATCTTGTGTAATAGTAGTCGGATCTTGTGAAGAGGGGGAAGAAGTCATGCTGGATCTGAAAGCGCTTCACGAAAATACCCGAATTGACCATAAATCACATCCATTTCAGTTGTTCCGAAATCGATGTTCAGATATGAAAGCGGAAGAATGCATTCTGTATTTGCATTGGCATGAACATTTTGAGCTGATTGTCATGCGTAAGGGCAGTGCGCTTTTTCATATTGATAGCAAACCCTATGTGGTTCGAGCAGGTGAGGTCATCATCATTCCTGGAGGTACGTTGCATGTCGGATATGCTCTGGAAGAGGGGGATGTGGATTATGATTCCGTTGTAGTCAACCGTGCGCTATTTCATGATTTCACTCATGATCCTGTGCATGAGCAATATGTCGCGCCGTATCTGGAAGGAAGAGTGAGATTTCCGGTCAAACCGGCAGAGGAAAACATAGCCTGCACAGGCTATTATTCTTTGCTGAATGAAGCCGTGGAGGAAATGGCGTTACAGCCCCCGGCTTATCAGCTCGTGGTGAAGTCCAAGCTTCATGCCTTATTCACCCTGCTTGCGCGAACCTTTATGCCGCAGCAGTTGCCGGATCGATCGATGGGATCGTATTTTCCAAACCGCGAACGCTTCAAGCAGTTAATTGCACAGATTGAAGCCGACCCTACAGGTAAGATGTCTGTTACGGAAGCGGCAAGCCATGTGGGACTGAATGCGTATCACTTCTGCAAAATGTTCAAAAAGCTGACCGGACGTACCTTCGTGGAATACGTGAACGGGTGCAGGATGAGTGAGGCCGAACAACTGTTGCAAGGCAGCAGTCTGACCATTACGGAGATCGCCGCCAGAGTAGGCTGCGACAACGCCAACTATTTTACGAAGTTATACAAACAGTACAAGGGCATGACCCCTTCGCAGGGGCGGGGGAGAAAAGAAGGTTAAGCGCAATCAGTATGCAATCATTATGGCAGTCTCGGATAAAAAGTCATCGTGGTGTTTGTAATCCTCTACAACTCGCAGTCACGATTATGAGCAGAAGCAGAGCGTACGGCAGTAATTACTGTACTAATCACCATACTCCATACTTGGACTTACATCCATTTGGATTTACATCCATGAAGAATAACCCGGATCAAGGCCAACTCAAGGCGTTCATCCGGGTTGTTTGGATTGCAGAATCAGAATAAAAAGACAGTCCTATAATGTGTAGAACGTACTCATTTCATAAATCTGGAGAACAGGCGATTGGCTTTCTTGGAGAGATCGTCCATTTTGACATTGGCATGATCGAGCTGATTGTACCCCCATTTGATGGTCTGCAGCATGCGTGGAGATATGGGCGTTCCTTTGATCCGCGGATAGATGTTGTGATAGGCCCAGACGAGATGTTCCCAGCGATTGTCATTGCCGTCCTGAATATACTCGGATACGTCAATCACTTTGCCGCGCCCGTTCTGAAGAATTACATTTTTCAAATGAATATCACGGGGGTTCAGCCCGCGGCTACGAACGGCTTCTCGCGCTGCGTCCACATCGAGCATCACCTGCTCGGGGACGGGGATTCCTTTTTCCAAACATTCCAGCAACGTATCTCCGGGTTCAAAACTGATCACGAGAACATTTCGGCCGCTGCCGTAATAGGTAGGGAAGTATGGCAGACCTTTGAGCTGTTCGTATACCTGTTTTTCATTTTCGAGTTTGTCCAAGGCATGATCCGAGTACATCTTGAAGGCATACTGCGGCAAGCCGTCATACGTAAATACAGCCGCATCCGTACCTGTGCCAATGCAATTCAATCCTTCTACATCGCCGATGATGTTCACGAGCTCATTCCGGTCGCTTCCGATGACTTGGATCTGTTGTAATGCTTCTTCCGCCTGGAACCAATCCGGTCGATTCATGGGTGGTGCCTCCTTTTTGGATATGCCTGTACAGAATTTACGCAGAAGTTAAAATCGTGGATAAATGGTACGCTGAGCCACTCCGTGCGCGGCCATATGAAGATAAGAAATTTTCTAACGAACCGTATAAGCCTTATTTCGCTGAAATCGGCAGATCTGAAAATGTAACGAATCAGAGGCACGCTATGGGCTCGTTTGCACGCTGTAAACACGTGATCCAGCCGAAATGAGACTATATAACGTGTCTGGAGTGCGTTAGATTGTATAAAGCTGTATTATCCAAGCAATAAGGTGTATCAGGTTCGTTAGCGTTTGATCACATTAGCTTCGTTAATCTTCAAGTCACAGTATCACCGGGTTCCCTTATTAGCGGGAAATCTGCCATGACGTATGCTTCCACTCCGAGATGGCTTCTTTATTAACGGTGCTGAGGCTTAAAATAAACTTCGGAAGCTTTAGCTTTTTCACAAAAAGTTGTAGCTCTGCATTTCAGTTTCTCTGCCTCTATGGAGTATATTAAGCGTTCTGCTCCGCAATTTCATCTTTTGGTGATGTTACTATATAAACGATACGGATTGAATCGGAAACGGTTGCGTTAGAAGAAAATAACGGAAGCGCGCTTGCGGCAATGTTCCCATGGCTTTATACTGTGAGCATTAAGGGATCTTAGGCAGATCCGGCATACAGAAAGGCAGAAAATCTTATGGCACAATACCCGCAATGGTCTTATTCGCAGTCGCGGGCGAGTATGTTCGATGAGTGCCTGCGCAAATATTATTATCATTATTACGGTGCCCATAACGGCTGGAAGACAGACTCTGCGGATGAGATGCAGGTTCGTCTGTACCGTTTGAAGCAGCTCAGCAATCTATACCTTGTCTTCGGGGACCTCGCGCATCGGATGTGTGAGTCGGCGGTACGTAGCAGGGAAGAGGGCAAGGATAAACCACGTGAACACTTTCTGGAACAGACGATACGCAAGCTGCTGAATCAGGCGTATGTGGAGTCGATGGACGCGGATCAGTGGCGGTTGAACCCGAAGAATCGCACGATGCTGTCGGAGATCTATTATGGGGATGACACGTTGAATGACCGGATCGCAACGATTAAGGAGCGGGCCTCGGCCTGTGTCAGTAACCTGTACCAGACGCTTACGTGGGAGGACTTGTCCCGGGCAAGCACGGACATTCTGGAGATCGAGAAATGGGATACCATGATGCTGCACGATACACGCGTGTATGTGAAGATGGACTTGTTGTATCGGCGCAGTAACGGCAATATTGTCATTGTGGACTGGAAGACGGGAAAGGAAGATGACTTCTCCGATCAGCTAATGCTGTACGCATCCTATGTAAGAGAGCACTACCGGGTCCCCTTGGAGCAGATTGAGCTGCGAGTGGAGTACCTGTTAACCGGGAAGCACCGAGAGTTTACGGCAACGGAAGAGGATATCCGCAAGGTGGAGGAGAACGTGGGTCGTTACATCGAGGAGATGCGATCTTGTGTGGAGGATGAATACTATAACCGTCCAAAGGACGTCAGCTATTTCACAGCGATGCCTTCGCACCGATCCTGTCGGGATTGCAACTTCCGCGAAGTATGCAGTGAGCGAGCAGTCTAAAGCGCCAAAACCGGAGTAACATCAGGCCTTATACCAAACTAACGAGCTATTTCATATGTGAAAAAAATCAAGAAGCGCAAGCCGGGCACATCATCTGCCCGACTTGCGCTTCTATTGCGTTCCACAGGCCTAGCGACAAGGCGCCGGGTGGAACGATCCTATCCAGATTATTGGACAGCGGCGGTATTCTCCAGCACCTGACCCGCAGGAACATAGGCATGCCCGAGATCCCGGGCAACCGCCTCATACGTGATATGTCCATTCAGCGCATTGACCGCGCTGCGAATGGACGAACTACCGCGAATCGCGGCGGCTGCACCGTGGTTGGCCAGCTGCAGCGCATAAGGCATGGTGGCGTTAGTCAGCGCCACCGTGGACGTACGCGGCACGGCGCCCGGCATGTTCGCCACCGCGTAATGCACGACACCATGTTTCACATAGGTCGGTTCATCGTGGGTGGTGATATGATCAATGGTCTCAACAATCCCACCTTGATCAATCGCCACATCCACAATGACCGAACCCGGTGCCATGGTCTTCACCACCTGCTCGCTGACAAGCGTTGGCGCCTTGGCGCCCGGAATCAGCACCGCACAGATCAATAGATCTGCCGCAGCAACAGCCGCTGCAATGTTGGATGGGCTGGATACCAGCGTGTGGATCTGATTGCCGAAGATATCATCCAGCTGGCGCAGACGATTCAGATTCAGATCGAGGATAGTCACATCCGCTCCAAGACCAATGGCGATTTTGGCTGCATTCGTCCCCACCGTGCCGCCGCCAATGATGACCACTTTCCCCCGACTGACACCGGGTACACCGGACAACAGAATGCCTTTGCCACCTTCGGTCTTCTCCAACAGCTGTGCTCCAATCTGAGATGCCATGCGGCCCGCAACTTCACTCATAGGTGTCAGCAGGGGTAGAGTACTGTTGACCTCCAGCGTCTCATAGGCAATGGCTGTTACCCGACTTGCGATAAGCGCTTTGGCAAGCTCAGGTTCCGCCGCGAGGTGCAGGTAAGTGAACAGAATTAGCCCCGGCCGAAAATATCCATATTCACTGGCAAGTGGTTCTTTCACTTTGATGATCATATCGGCCTCGTTCCATACTGACTTGGCATCCTTTCGAATCTCTGCGCCCGCAGCTTGATATTCATGATCCGTGAATCCACTGCCGATCCCTGCGCCTTGTTCAATCATCACCTGGTGACCGGCTCTGACGAAATCAGCAGCCCCGGCCGGAGTCATTGCTACACGATTCTCATTGTTTTTGATTTCTTTGGGAATTCCGATTCTCATCACCATGCACCTCGTCCATTTATTGGTTGTCAGCTTATACTACAAGTTTATGACTTGGATATTCGTTTTGCACCTTACTTGATGTCTAATGTTTAGAAATAGTACTCAACATATTGTCGAAAAAGACTGTTCAGGACATTTGTCCATGGATTATAATGTAAGAAAAAATAACACGAAGAGGGATTGCCATTGCGAAATGACCGCGTGTTTACGATTAAAGATATCCTTGCACGTCCGGTATTTGGCCGTGCACGACTTGCGGCAGGAAAGGATGGAGTGAACCGTCAGGTTGGCTGGGTTCATGTGCTCGAGATTACGAATGTAACTCCATTTGTAAGCCCCCATGATCTTATTTTATCCACTGGACTGTGGCTTCAATCGGAAGAAGGGCGTGAGGAGTATCTGCTCCAGCTCATTGGCAGTGAGGCAGCGGGGTTATGTGTGGAGTTTGGTACCAGCATATACGGAATTCCGGAAGAACTGATTGAACTGGCGGACAGACACCAGTTTCCATTGATCGTATTTGAGCAACCGGTCCGTTTTGTCGAGATCACACAGGATATTCACTCTCTGCTCATTAATCATCAACACCAGCTGCTGAAGAGTCTGGAAGCTTACTCCCGTCAGCTTCAGCAACGAACATTACAGAGTACAGATATGTCTGCTGTGCTGAACCTGCTGCATGAGTACGCTGCAAAACCGGTGGTGTACATTTCATCTATGGAGCCGGGCAGTTTTGTACCTGAACTGGCTCCGGAGATGGAACAGGCCATCTATACCTGGTATGAGCAAGAGGTAGAACATCTGGATTTGAATGATTCAGATACCGAATTATGGTTCCATATGGATGAAGAGAAAGTTCTGCTGTGTCATCCTGTCGTCTGCTTCGGTCAGGTGTTTTCAGCTGTAGGCATGATCGTACATCCGTCTGCTCCTGTGGAGTATCTCAAGCTGATGCTTGATTATACGGCAAAGGCAGCGGCAGCGCTCACGCTTCGTTCCCAGTTTCTTGAAGAGAAGATGGTCCGCAATCAGAATGAACTGATCCAGGACCTGATGAATGGCAACATCCATCAGGAGGAACAGGCTCAGACTCGAATGGGACTTCGTTTGCTGGTGAAGGGGCAGTACTGGTTTGCAGGAGGGGTCATCGAGATTGAGCATCGATTGAAAGGTACAGGCCGGGAGCGAATGGAAGCGAATCATCAGGACGTTCTTGTGCTGCTTCGATCCCTGCTTAAGAAGAACAATCTGCCCAGCCTGATTATGCTAAAGAACAACCAGGTATTTCTGTGCTGTGCGAAGGAAGCGTTATCGGCGGCGGCGCGGCATCAACTACTGCGATTACTGGAAGGGATCGCCCTGGATGTAAAACGGTTTGCGAGTCGTAACTTGAAGCAGGTTATGATTCATGTCGGATTCGGCAAGTTACGCAGTCGTCTGACCAGTCTGCCGGAGAGCCTTCAGGAGGCCTATCAGGTGATCGAAGTTTCGAGATCGGTAGATCGGATGGAACATGTTCACTTTTACGAACGTATGGGTATATATCAAATGTTAAAGGCGTTACCCCAATCCTTCCTGCAACCCTTTGTCCAGGATCATCTGGGTGTGTTGATTGAACATGACCAGACACATCACTTGAGATTGGTAGAGACGTTGGAAGCTTACCTGCAGAACTTTGGTTCCAAACGGGATGCAGCCGCCCAGCTATTTATTCATCGGCAAACGTTGTACAACAGACTGGAGAAGCTGGAAGAACTGATGGGACCTGATTACATGGAGCAAGGGAGAAGAATCTGTCTGGAGATGGCGTTACTTGCGCACGCGATGATCGAGAATGGACAGTTGCACTCCTCTGGATGAGGTGAAAGGCATGCAAGACAGACTGTGCATCGATCTTACATTACCTTGTGCACAGTCTAGCAGTTTTTACTAATCCGCCGGGTAGGTTGTAATGTAGCAGGCAGGCGTTGAAGGTTGGAAGCGGAGCGTCGGCCCCTATAGAGCTTCGTTTGACCAGAGGATGGTGCCAGTGATAATGAAGAGGGAGCAGCCAGTCGATACGGGGGTGATGACCGGTCGGTGCCTCCTTCCGGTTCTGCATCATTGGCTGTCATTGAAATACCACTTTGGTGAAGCCACTCATGAAGTCTTTTGGGATTGATTCCAAGTTGTCCGCTCAGATTACAGATATCGAGGTTTATTCTCACACAAATCCGCCTTTCCTGGAATATCGGGCTGGTAGTAGGGTTTGAAAGGGAAGCATGAATTCGAGATCAGTAAATGCTCATGTACATGTTGGATGTGCTTGATCGGCGGAATGACCCATTACGAGAAGTAGCGCGGAGGCGTGTATGTACCTTGTTATGCGTTTCCATGTCCGCTGTATTGAATATTTCCAATAAATTGGCTTTTAACAAGATTTTATCACTTCACATGCGATTGCGCGTCTCAATATAGTCTCATTTTTGAGAGGGTATATTATATATTAAAAGTACCAGTATCTAGTACGGAGGACATATATGGGAAACAGTAGTGAGGCACAATACGACAAATATGTTGAGGATGGCAAACGTTTCGTTGGTCGAACGAAGGAACTGACGGCACTGGAGCGGTGGTTCAATCATCCGGAAGCCCCATTGACTATATTCTCAATTACGGGCATGGGGGGCATTGGTAAATCTTCCTTGCTTTCAGAGATGTTATCTGTCTCTCGGGATCGAGGTGCGACAGCCATCTGGATGGATGGCCGATCATGTGGGGCCACACCTTCCGTTTTTATGGATTATTTGTCCTCGACATTGGGGTTGGAAACACTGGATAGTGAAGGGTACCCGCGACCACTGAGCTTGCTGAAAGACACTTCGGTCGATAAACGATTGGTCCTGGCAGTGGATAATTATGAAGAACTCGCACTGCTGGAAAGTTGGTTCATGGAAGTCTTTATATCCAAACTTCCGTTAAGAGGCATACTTGTCATTCTTGCATCACGCCCGGAAATGGCATCTGCATGGCGAACACATCCGCGATTGCATCAGAGATTTATACAGATGCGGCTTCAACATTTCACAGTTGATGAGATTGCGGAATATATCACTGTGGCTGGGTTTCTGAATCAGGGCATGGCAGGCACCATTACGAGAATGACCGATGGGCATCCACTGGGGCTGGCCTTAGCTGTAGAAGCTGCGGATCAGAGAAGGAATCTTCCGCAATCTGAATGGGCTGAATTGTCGCATATGATCAGTGCGCGATTATTATTGGAACTGACTACATCTCGTCTGCATCCCATGGTGGAGGTACTAACATTGCTTGAGACAGCCAATCAGGAATTATTATCATCCGTATTGGATATGACCGTGACGAAAGAAGAGTACCATATGCTGAGACAGATGTCGTTTATCCGTTCCGGCCCGGATGGTCTTGCCCTGCATGATATGGCCAGGGTGCATCTGTTACGGGATTTCCGTCAACGTGAGCCACATCGGTTGCAGAGCATGCGTATCAAAATTGCGAAGTTACTGAAACCGCTGCATGAACAGGCAGGGTGCCATGAGCGTAGGCAAATCGCCCGTAAGATGCTGTTGCTCTGTCAGGAATCGATGCTTCAACACCGTAAATACGCGGATGTGTCTCGTGATTCCTTGTTCTCGCCTCTTGAACCGATGAGAAGCGAGGACCTGCCAGTTCTACAGCGTTTGTTACAGCAATGGTGCGATTACAGCGTGGAACCATGGCAGGCATTATCCTATGGCCCCTTCCTGGATGAACTGGCACAACGTTATCCCGAAGGGATCGTATTGATGCGTGACAAGCTCGGCGAGACGATTGCCATGTTTATCACAGTACTTGTACATAGGGATAGCAGTGAGTTACTCCTGAAATATTTTCCAAATGAGATACATGAATGCTTCACACCACAGGAGCTTGAGAGTGATCCGGATCAGAGTGATACGCACTTTGCTTTGCTGGCTGCGGCAAGAGAAGATGTGCCAGGTTATTCACGAGAAGAACTGGTAGGATACATGGCACTAGACCGGCTGTCTCTGCTGGGTGATGGTGCGCGAGCCATGCTCGTTGCAACCAACCCTCACCTGAAACTATTTTTGCAAAGTATTGGATTCCGGATGCGAAGAACCCGCACTCGTGTCTGTGACAGATATGAAGACCAAGCGGACGTACTTGATTTGGATTTGCGTAGTGGACAATTCGGAGAGTGGGTCATGTCTCTGCTTGATCCGGAATCAACAGAGAATCGGATACAGCCGGAAACAACGGAAGCAGATGACGTAGTCTGGACTGAACAGGATGTTCGCAAGATGTTGGGGGATCTTCGATCTCCGGGAGAATTGCAGAAATATGTGGGCAGGGTTACAGGAGTAAGGGATGGAATCCAGTTACAGCTGTATGTCATGGATTTGTTGGAAGGCAGAGTCCATGGCCTATCTCCGCAGGATCAGATCCTCTTATATGCGGCTTACTGGACGCATGCTGGCAATCCAACTGCCGCAGCCCACACATGTTCCATGAGTCGGGCGACGTTCTATCGCCATCTCAGAACAGCATTGACCCGTTTGGCACGGATTTTGTAGGTTCCATTCGTTCATCCATACCGATAATAACGACAAGAAGAGGCTGGTCATAGACCAAGCCTCTTCATTCGATTATAGAGCGTTGCTCTGGAGATGCCGAGTTGTTTGGCAAGTGTTCGTTTGTTACCACCTGCTGCTTTCAGATATTGAATTAGGAGTTGCGCCTCATAGGTGTCCAATTTTTGCTGGAAGGTAACGTTAGAGACCAGTTCGGAATCATCCGGGTGATCTAATTCGTCCTGACGTTGTTGATGTTCGCTGTTGGCATGTGAATGAATTCCAGTCAGTTGAACTTCGGACTGTTCATGCATGGTGAGGGAGGTGAGGGTATCAGGCAGGTATTCCTGCTTCACCTCACCATCTGTCGTCAGAATGGTCAGGCGTTCGATCACATTTCGCAGTTCACGTACATTGCCTGGCCAATCATACAGGAACAGTAACTTGAACACCTCGGGTGGAACCAATTCAATATGACGGTTATAGAGCAATGAGAATTCTTGAAGGAACGTCTGGGTTAATTCATATATATCTTCCTTGCGCAAGCGCAAAGGAGGGATAACAAGGTTAATGACATTCAGTCGGTAGTAGAGATCTTCTCGGAATTGGTTGCGGGCAATCATATGCTGTAGATTCTGATTGGTCGCAGCGATAATCCGGCAGTCGGCCTGTTTCATACGTGTTCCCCCCACAGGAAAGTAACTCTTCTCCTGCAACACCCGAAGCAACTTCACTTGCAGTTCCAATGGCATCTCACCGATCTCATCCAGAAAAAGAGTGCCCCCTTCGGCAAGCTCAATCTTGCCTTTTTTGCCTTTGGGATCTGCTCCAGAGAATGCACCTTTCTCGTAGCCAAATAATTCACTTTCAAACAATGAAGCAGGGATTGCCCCGCAGTTAATAGCGATAAATGGTGCAGTCTGCAATTCACGAAGATCATGAATGGCTTTGGCGAATAACTCCTTGCCTGTGCCGCTCTCTCCGAGGATCAGTACGGTTGCTGAGGTGGTACTGATCTTGCGGATGGTCTCCATGCATTGTTTGATGACCGTGCTGCTGCCCTTAATTCTGGCAAATGGATCTGATTCGGGCCGCAGCCGGGCAACGGCTTTCTCCAGATGCTGGACTTTGGAAGTCATATGTAAGAGTTCCTGGTGTAATCTGATTTCGGTTGTTATATCCACTTCTGCCGCAACTGCACCTACAATATGTCCATCCAGTTGGACTGGACGAGCATTAATCAGGGCGAACAGGTCGGGCCGGGGCTGGTGTTGTTTGCGATAGACGGTTTCGCCGGTATACAACGTCTTGAGAGACTGTAGCCGATCTGGGGGAAAAAAGTCCGCTGCGGGTTGTCCGATGATGTCTTTTTTGCTAATCGAAAAAACATGCTCCGCACCACTTGTCCAGTAGGCCACCTTGGCGTCTTCATTAATTAATGTCAGAGCTGAACCCGCTGTCTCCAGTGTGGTCTCAAAATAAGCTTCTATTAGGCGATGCGCATGCATCATGGCATGCATAACATCGGATACGGAGATATATCCCTCATATTCGCCCTGATCATTCTTTATTAATAGAAGAGGGCTCGTAGCAAATAAGGGAATCACTTCCGCAAGTTCGGTCGAAGCAGAGACGACAGGCACAGGAAGACGGCCGTATGGTACTGTTTTATTAGGTTGGCTATACAACCAGGTGTATTCTGTATTACAGCGCATAAAGACAGGTCTGTCCGTACCTATATGGAGTTCGGATGGTATAGACTGAAGTGGGTGTTCGTCATACAGGGCTTCATCTAGAATACACATATTGGTTCGTAACAGAGCATTTAGCTCAGGTAGTAAATGTCTCATCAGAATCACCTCGGTTGCAGCATATACTCAGGCAAAATGAATAATGTGAAATTATGTATATTATAACGTTCTGTTGTAGTTGTGTATATATTTTTTGACATCAATTGGGCAGGTTGGGCTGTTGAACTCTATAAATAAGATTTCGCTTTTTGATGTATGCGATTACAGTAGATTGAAGTGATGAAAAGTGTTGCCTGTTGCTGGAATTTAGAGGTTCTGAGTGGATTTGATGTTAATAAACCTGACGTTTATTTTTTTGCTAAATAGAGCTCTCAGACCAGAAGAAAGAGGAGCTTGGGGGATTGAACGAGGTTGAACAGGTGCAGGAGTGTCCATTATATTAGACATTTCAATTCGAGGTTTCTTAAATTTTAGACATGTGCATGGATCTCGTGTTAAACAATGAGGATTCAGTTTACAGCTCAAATAACCATGCTTTCCCGGAAAAAACAGGAGAGCATGGTTATCGTTTAACGGAACATGTTCTTAACAACCATCCAGAGATTAGCCGGTTTTTCGGCCAAACGGCGGGTATAGTATGGATACCACATGGTGCCATAAGGGACGTAACAGCGAATGCGATAGCCTTCTTTGGCGAGACGTTCCTGTTCACTCATGCGCAGTCCATATAACATCTGAAATTCAAAGGCATCTGGCGAAATTCCGCGATCCTTGGCATATTGTTTTGTCCAGTTGATGATGAGATCATCATGCGAGGCCACGGCAGTGTATACACCCTGATCGAGGTGATTGCGAATCATCGTTTTGAATTGATGAATGACTTCAGAAGCATTCTGATAGGCGACTGAACCGGGTTCTTTATATGCACCTTTCACCAGACGAAGCCGAATGCCTTCCCGAATCATATCACGCGTATCTTCTTCCGTACGATGAAGGTAAGCTTGCAATACGGTGCCTGTATTGTTCAATCCTTCAACGTGCAGTCTTCGTACGAGATCCAGCGTCGCTTGGGTAAATGGGCTATCCTCCATATCAATTCGGACAAATAGATTATGCAATTTGGCTTGCGCAGCAACTGTACGGATATTTCGATAGCCTTCCTCCCGGTCCAGGGCGAGGCCCATCTGGGTTGGTTTCAGCGAGACGTTGGAGTCTGCCCCTTCACGTGCAATGCCCTCCACCAATCGTACATACTCATCCCTGTATAATGCCGCTTCGCTTAGGCGGGTGATGCCTTCCCCCAGATGATCAAGCGTTGCCATGATGCCTTTATTATTGAGTATGCGGATTTCTTCAAGCGCTTCTTCCAAAGTGTTTCCTGCAATAAACTTGCCTGCAAGCTTCTTGCCATATTTGATGGACAGGTTCTCTACGGCTTTGTTGCCTGCCACGGTCAATAAGGTTTTGCGATATATTTCCGTTCCCACACTCATTTTCGTTTCCTCCTTCAGCATTGTGCATGATTCGATTCAGGCTCGGTTGAATTATGCTTTTGTATCCCTTTATAGAAGCAAGAAGTGTGCCAGATTTGGCGAGGCTCTACTATTTTTTTTCATGAAAATTATCTATTTAAATTGAACTAAACATTTACACAAAACGGAGAGGACAGAAAGAACCTGAAGAAGCGGAGCGCTCGCCTTTATCCCCGGATTTTCCCACTATAAAAAGGAATCAAAAAATCTGGGGATAACAGCGATCGGAAGGTTGTTCTGTCATCGGAGTGGGCAGTGTGAATTTTATTAGTTAAATTTAACAAGAAAAATATTTCAGTTCCAACCGGAGTTGGCACGGATTTTGCTACATATATTTGGTGATGAGTACCATGCCAAACAATTCAGGCGAGCAGCCAGCGAACCCCACATCCTGAAGGAGGAATCATTCATGAGTATCCCTTTTGTTAACGAACCATTCACACCCTTTGCGGTCCAGGCGAACCAGGAAGCATTTGAAGACGCACTTCGTCAGGTAGAAGCTGAACTTGGGCAGGAATACCCGATTATTATTGGTGGGCAAAAAATAACAAGCAGCCGCACGTTAACGTCCGTGAACCCGGCGGCCAAGAATCAAGTTGTCGGTACGATCCATCAGGCAGATCAGGAATTGGCCGAAAAGGCCATTCAGACAGCGGCGGAGACATTCCACACTTGGAAACATACCGATCCGAATGAACGGGCTCGATATCTGTACAAAGCAGCTGCCATTATGCGCCGTCACAAGCATGAATTCTCCGCATGGATGGTCTATGAAGCCGGCAAGACCTGGCCTGAAGCCGATGCGGATACAGCGGAAGCCATTGATTTTATGGAGTTCTATGCACGGGATATGCAGCGACTGAGTGAACCGCAACCCCTCGTTAGGATTGCAGGTGAAGATAACGAACTGAGTTATATACCGCTGGGCGTTGGCATTGTTATTCCACCTTGGAACTTCCCACTGGCCATTATGGCAGGTATGACTTCGGCTGCACTGGTTGCCGGCAACACGGTGGTATTAAAGCCCGCCAGCACAACTCCGGTGATTGCAGCGAAGTTTATGGAACTGCTCGCAGAAGTTGGCCTGCCGGATGGCGTGGTGAACTTTTTACCAGGACCAGGCAGTGAAGTGGGCGATTATCTGGTGGATCATGCGCTCACCCGGTTTATCAGTTTCACTGGTTCCAGGGATGTAGGACTGCGAATTAATGAACGTGCAGCACGTACAGCTCCAGGTCAGAAGTGGATCAAACGGGTCATTGCAGAGATGGGTGGCAAGGATTCCATCGTGGTAGACAGTGACAGTGATCTGGAACTCGCGGCAGAGTCCATTACCGCTTCGGCATTTGGTTTCTCGGGACAGAAATGTTCAGCGTGTTCCCGTGCCATTATTCATAAGGATGTATATGATGAAGTATTGCAAAAGGTGATTGAACGGACACAGAAGCTGACGATGGGCAGTCCGCTTGAAGTAGGTAGTCAAGTCGGGCCCGTTATCGATGACAAGGCATATGCAAAGATCACGGAATATATTGAGATCGGCAAGGGTGAGGGGCGTCTTGTGCACGGTGGCGGTACAGGGAATGTTGAAGGTTATTTCATTGAACCAACCATAATTGCCGATGTGGACCCCAAAGCCCGGATTGCTCAGGATGAGATTTTTGGACCCGTGCTTGCATTCATCAAAGCCGAATCTTTCCAGGACGCATTGGATATCGCCAATAATACCGACTATGGACTGACCGGCGCGGTGATCTCACGTAATCGTGAACATCTGGAACAGGCAAGACGCGAGTACTTCGCGGGTAACCTGTATTTCAACCGGAAATGTACCGGAGCACTGGTAGGCACGCATCCATTTGGCGGATTTAACATGTCAGGCACGGATTCCAAGGCAGGTGGAAGAGACTATCTGCTGCTGTTTACACAGGCGAAGCTGGTATCGGAGAAATACTAGACAGAAACTCATAATCGGACGAAATTCCGCTTACAATCGCGTGAATAGTATGCTATTATCCCTGCAACGCATAAGGAGGGAAACGGATGTTAGGTGTTCAGTTGGTGCAGGAACAACGTATTCGGCTGTCCATCACGCCGGAGATGAAACAATCCTTTCATTTGCTAACCATGTCCGGACAGGATCTGACTCGTTACTTGCTGGATGCGGCGGAGGAAAATCCGGTTCTTGAACTGGATGAACAAGCTGCGCCCCTCGCCCGGATTCCACGGCGAACGGATCAGCGCGGGTATGATTCCTACGATCCGCTGCTTCAGGTCAGAGATGCAGAACCTACACTGGAACAGTTGCTGATTGCCCAAATTCGAGTGATGACACTTCCAGTTGAAGTGGAAAATATAGGGGTATATTTGGCAGGGTGCGTCAATGATGATGGTTATCTGACCGTTGAACTGGCAGAGGTGCAAGCAGTAATTGAGCAGCCGATGAGCAAGATTGCAGCGGGACTGGAGCTTCTCCAATCGCTGGACCCTGCTGGTGTAGGGGCGAGGAATTTGCAGGAATGTCTGTTGCTCCAGATTAGACGTGATTCATCGGCTGAGCTGTATGCGGAGCGGATGGTGGAAGCGGGATTGGAAGCACTGGTTCCTTTTCACCCAGGTAGAACAGGGAGTCGATTAGGTATGACTTCACGGGAAGCTCAGGTTGCCTACGACTATATTACACGTCTGGACCCCAAGCCCTGTCGATCCATCGGATGTACGGAACGACCGCATTACATTATTCCAGATGCCATTGTAGGGTTGCGTAACGGTGAGGCCCATTTTAGCCTGCATGTGGCAGGTAACCCTCGTGTATCGATGAATGAAGCGTGCATCCGCTGGATCAGGGAAGCGGCGCCTGACGACATCTGGGCTACCCGCGCAGCAGAAGCGAGGGCGATCATTCGGAGTGTACACTTGCGGCGCAGGACTTTAGTGCGTGTGCTGGCGGCCGTGATGGAAGAGCAAAAGCCCTTTTTGGTCAAAGGCCCATCCGCGCTAAAACCGCTTAATCTTGCTGTTATTGCAGAGAAGATTGGCATGCATGAATCAACGGTAAGTCGTGCAGTCAGTGGTAAGTACATTCACACGCCATATGGTGTATATGAACTCAGGGCTTTTTTTGCCTCGGGAATCCGTACAACGTCAGGGGATAAAACATCAGCATCAGCGGTGAAACGAAGATTAAAAGAAATCATTCGCACGGAACAGACGCAGCGGCCATACTCGGATAGTCACTTAACCACACTGCTTGCCGAGGAGGGAATTGTCATCTCCCGCAGAACGGTTGCCAAGTACAGGGAGGAACTTCAGATTCTGCCTTCCCTTGAACGTAAACGATGGGCTTAATCAAATAGCTGATGTCTTATCATCTCTGAACACAAAAACCCCCGCGAACCGGATGAACGGTCTGCGGGGGTTCTTGTTGCATTATGGGTGTATAGGTTCCTGCGTTAGATTTCCTGAGTTCCTACAAACGTTCCATATTACGCAGGAAGTGTTCTCCGGCAATTCCTGGCGTGGTCATCTGCTCCGGATGAAGAATCTCTTCCAGCTCTTCCGGTGTCAGCAATCCACGTTCGAGAATAATCTCTTGCAAGGAAAGTCCAGTTTTGAGCGCTTCCTTCACGATGGAAGCTGCCACATTGTAACCTAAATGCGGGTTCAATGCCGTAACCACACTGAAACTTTGCTTCATGATTAATTCGCAGCGCTCACGGTTAGCTTCCATCTCTTCAACTGCATAACGCGTGAAAACATCGATGCCATTATTCATGATTTTCAGGGATTGCAGCAAGTTGAACGCTATAACCGGGCCCATGACATTCAGCTCGAATTGACCGGCCTCACACGCCATACAGATCGTATGGTCGTTCCCCATCACCTGGAAGGATACCTGGTTAATGACTTCCGCCATAACAGGGTTGACTTTGCCGGGCATAATGGACGAACCTGGCTGACGCGGTGGCAGGCGCAGTTCATTGAATCCTGCACGGGGACCTGAAGCCATCATGCGAATATCATTACAGATTTTGGACAGACTGACCGCACATACCTTCAGCGCCGCTGAAAGTTCCAGATAGGCATCCGTGTTCTGCGTTGCATCCACGAGATCCTCGGCTGTTTGTAGAGGGAGACCGGTAACATCAGACAGGTGCTCCGTAACCTTGACGATATATTCGGGTTTCGCATTAAGTCCTGTACCTACCGCAGTTGCACCCATGTTGATGGTAAGCAAGCGGCGATTGGCGAATTCAAGACGTTCGATATCACGTCCAATGACGCGGGCATAAGCACCGAATTCTTGTCCAAGACGAATAGGCACAGCATCTTGAAGATGGGTACGGCCAACCTTGACTACATCGTTGAATTCCTCTTCTTTTTTATGGAACGCATCCTGTAGTCTTTTCATGGTAGCGAGTAACGTCTCCGACAGTTGGTACGCCGCAATGCGCAATGCTGTAGGTACCACGTCATTGGTAGACTGGGACATGTTTACATGATTATTAGGATTGCAATGGAAGTAGTCTCCTTTGCTTTTGGTTAACAGTTCCAGCCCGCGGTTGGCCAAAATTTCGTTCATATTCATATTCATGGAGGTGCCTGCACCGCCCTGAATGGAGTCTACAATAAAATGATCCAGATGATGGCCTTTCATCATTTCTTCAGCTGCCATGACAATCACTTCGCCAATTTTGCTTGGTAGCATTTTCAGTTCCATATTCGTAATTGCCGCTGCTTTTTTCACCGCAGCCAGAGCTGTGATCAGCTCCCGGTGTACCGGAACGCCGGTAATCGGGAAGTTCTCCACGGCCCGCACCGTCTGAATGCCGTAATAGGCATAAGCCGGAATTTCTTTTTCGCCGATAAAATCTTTCTCCGTCCTTGTGGACATAGTAGACATTTCGTTCGCCTCCAGTGGCATCCAATAAATAGGTCAGCTCCGGCATTGCCGAAGCGCACTCAGTATATCATTTAAGCAAAATGGATGCCAATCTAAATCATTTGGCCTCTTGTGCCGATAATAAATAAAATTAGGGATATTAAATGGGATATTATTCAATTTTATTAAGATAAGGAGGGGCGGCTAAGCTTGTCTTATATATTATGCGCTTCATGGTAGAGAAGTCATGCGTGAACGGCAAATATGGGGCGGATAGAACGTTTTCAGTGATGTATATCACATGAAATTTGGTACTTGATTGGTAAAATAGGAAAAAAGGACTACGAGGTGTGCACATGAAATGGACTTTAGGAGCAAAGACTGTTGCAGGTCTGGTACTGATTTCGATTATTACGTACGGAACTAGCGGCTTTTTTATATTTTTTGTCAAAGACTGGATTACGTTAGATATCCCAAATTGGGTATACATATCGATTATCCTGATCATGGGGGTATGCTGGAATGGAATTCTCGGGTGGTTTGCCTCACGCTGGCTGACTCGTCCGATTGTTCATCTGTCTCGTGCGGCGCAACAGGTTTCATCTGGCGATCTGACAACGGAGATTCCGCAGCGGCGTACACAGGATGAACTTACGGTATTATATGATGCTTTTCGTGTAATGGTTTCTAATCTTAGAAGTATTGTAAACGATATCGCGGATAGTACACGAACCACATCGCAGAACGCACAGTCGCTTAGTGAAGCGATTACCCAAGCTGCGGAGCAGATCGAGATGATGTCAGAAGCGGTGGATCATATTGCGGTAGGAGTAGAAGAGCAGAAGGTCACTTCCCATCAATCTCTGATCACTGCGGATGAGATGCTGAATGATTTCCAGCGTATGCATGGCCAGTCCATGGACATGACGGAGATGTCCGGTCAGATGGAACGATCGGTCGATCATACCAAACAGACTTTCTCATCGCTGATGAAAGGCATGGACGAGCTGGCCGAGTCGCACAACCGTTCACGCGACATTATGCTGTTACTGGAGAAGGAAGCTTCTGATATTGAGGTAATTACCCAGTCTGTCAAAAATATTGCTGAGGAAACAGGGTTACTTGCCCTGAATGCTTCGATTGAGGCTGCACGAGCTGGCGAAGAAGGTTCTGGTTTTGCAGTCGTGGCGCAGCAGATCCGCAAGCTGGCAGACGAGAGTAAGGAATCGGTACATCGTATTAATGAACTGATTAGTCGTGTGCAGCAGCGGATCAGGGAGACGGCACAACTGTCTCATGAGCAGCATGGTCTCGTGGTTAATGAATCGGAGCGGACCATCTCTGTGGATCAGACATTGCATGAACTGACAGGCACGGTGGAAGTATTTATGAAGGGTGCGCATGATATCGGTTCCAAAATTGCAGAACAGACTGGACGTGTAGAACAAACACATGGTCATGTGAAGAAGATCCAGGGGAAAGCCGGATCGTTCTCGGATGAGGCGAAACGAATCATGGATGCCGCACACGAAGAGACAGCCATTATGGAGGAGATTTCATCTTCGGCTGAAGAACTGAGACAATTAACCGATCGGTTATTGGACAAAACCAAAGCATTCCGGATGCAGCCTTAAGCTGTGTTCGGGATTTTTTTTGCTTTTTTAAGAACCGTTTTGGCATGAAAATTTGCTTATTCTGGTTAAAGCCGAACGTTCTTTCGTGAAAACGGAAATTTGTAAAGATTATTTTATGAAAGATTAACAAATTAGCAACTTGCGGGCGATAAATGAAGATATAATAGGATTATCACAACAGATAAAGGAGCCCAGTATATTGAAAACTTGGACAGGTATCCTGCTGATGATTATTTTGGCGGTGGCTACGATAAGTACAACTTCGGCTGCCAGAACCATGAATGAATCGCAAAAACAGCTTAATATAGATGATCCATCCAGCCAGACCGCAGCGGTCGAGGCTTCCAATATAGATAAACTGCATGACGCAGCAAAGACAACACAGGAATCGATCCCCGTGAAAGAGGAATACGTTTCGGTAGCTCCAGAGAATGAGAACGTCAGATTATACCCTATGAAAGTTGAGGGTTCAGGATATATATACAACGGAATGATTTTGGAAGTGAACGGCAAGACAAGAGAATTTAGTGATTGGCAGGGAGAAGGCGGGTCGTACAAACCCGAAGTGCACGAGCTGGATCTGAATGGCGACGGCCAGAAAGAAATTATTGTTTTGTACACGGAAGGTCATGGAACAGGTATTTATTTGGGACAAGCACGTATCATTAATCCGGTAACGCTGGAAGAGATGAAGATGCAATCTCTGGATGAGATTGCGAAACAGCATGTGAAATCGAAAGTTACGGTTAGCTCAGACCGTGTGGATGTGGATGTCGCTGTTGATGGTGTTCAAGCAGAACCTTTACGGATTGAAGAAGATACGAAAGGCGGCGTATATAACAAAGAGTTGGTATTCGGTGGAGTAACCTATTACAGCGTGGAGAATGGCCAACTCGTCGTATCCGCAGCAGGATCTTACGGTGCGGCTTTATATGCTGGTGATTTAACATACGCTTATGAATATCAAGATGGCGAGTGGAAAGCCGTGAATGTGAAATACAGCATGGAAGTGTATGAAGAAGAATATTATGAATCCTTTGATTGATCGTCGTATAGCCCCACTGGGGTGACGAGGGTGGGAAGTTCTCCTGGTGCAAGTGAAGTTCTGCCAGATAAGTATGTGCAAAAAATATGTACCTTTCTACCGTGACGGGGAGCAGGGAATAGGACGAGGCTGAAAAAAATGGGACATACAGCCTCGTTTTGTGCTGCCCACAGATAGGAACTATGTCCTAAAAATGCAGTAAACAATTGACATTATCACTTTAGTCGTTTAAATGTATAAAGGACAAATCATTTTACGTTCAGGAGGGATTTTGATGAAGAAGAAAGTTGTTCTGGGTTTGATGGTAGGCACACTAACGCTTGGGATCGGGACAGGTGCACTTGCAGCAACGGGGTTGGAGCAGATCAAAGCGTATTTGAATAGCAAAATTACGTTGAAACTGAATGGCGAGACCGTGACAGCGAAGGATGCTAACGGCAAGACCGTATTGCCGATCACGTATAACGGAACAACGTATTTGCCAGTTCGTGCGGTTGGAACACTGCTTGGAACTGAAATCAATTATGACGGTGCAACTTCTTCCGTCCTGATTGGTGAAACGAATGGATCTGCGCCCGTAACCAACGGAAAGGTAACGCTGAGTGCACTTGGAACATCCGTACTGGGTTCTACCGCTTGGCACACCAAAGATCCTAAGGATACCACATATAAAGGCAAGGATTACAAGGATGTTTATCTGCATAATGATCCTACGAAACAGGGGGATGATATCCAGATTAATACGGATAAAAAGTATTCTTCTCTGCACTTGGAACTTGCCGCACTAACAGGAAATCAGGAGATTCATATCTATGATCAGGATCTCGCGACACTCAAAAAGTTCAATATCACTCCAGAAAGCGGTATGATGAGTCTGGATGTGGATGTTAAAGGTACAGACGCTGTCTATGTCGAGATTGTATCGGAAGATCCAGGTTCATCGCTGTTTGTGCCTCTTACCACATCTTACTTGGTTAAATAAAATAGACGTAATAAAAAAACGATTATCAACAATGATGTAGCTGGATCAAGTCCAGAATACACATGGTGATAATCGTTTTTGGTTTAACGAATGACGGTATCCAGCGGTTTGAGATTGGCTTCAATCTCGGCGCGGCGACCTTCGAGGAATGGAGGCAAGGCAAGCGATTCTCCCAGATGCTCCATTTCTTCGTCTGTATCAAATCCCGGCCCATCCGTTGCAAGTTCGAACAGAATACCGTTCGCTTCACGGAAATACAGGGAGCGGAAGTAGAAACGATCTACAAAACCGGAGTTAGGGAATTGGAAGTTATGGACCCGTTCCACCCATTGTTTCAGTTCTTCCTCGTTATCCACGCGGAACGCAACATGGTGTACGCTGCCACGTCCAGGACGTTCCTGGGCAAGGTCATTACGTTCCTCAACATGCACCTCGGAGCCGCTACCACCCTCACCGGATTCAAAAACGAGCACATCAGGCTGCCCGGGAGTAAAGGCAGGGTAACTTCCTTTCGCTCTGAAACCAAGCAGTTCGGTAAGAACCGGAGCGGTAAGTGAAGCATCTTTTACCGTAAGATGGATGGGGCCAAGGCCTACAATGCCATATTCGGCAGGCACCGGGCTCTGATCCCATGGTTTACCACCCGCAACACCTGTATTGTTTTCATCCGAGACCAGAATCAGACGTTGTCCTTCAAAGTCTGAGAACGAGAGCGTGGCACGACCGCCGCGTTCAACAATCTCTCCATGTGGGACCTCGAATTCGTCAAAACGTTGCTGCCAGTACGTAAGTGCCGCATCAGTTGGAACACGCAGTGACGTAGCCGAGATACTGTTCACACCTTCACGAGTCTGTCCAGCCATTGGAATCTCGAAGAAGGTAAGTTCTGTTCCAGGATTACCTTTCTCATCGCCATAGAAGAGATGGTAGACGGACACGTCATCCTGGTTAACTGTTTTTTTAATCAGGCGCAGACCCATGACATTGGTGTAGAAACGATAGTTCTGATCGGCATGTGCTGTTAGAGCGGATACGTGGTGAAGTCCTTTGATTTGCATAATTATTCCTCCTAGTTAAATTATATTATGTGTGCTGTATATAATATTCAATTATGAAAGTTACTAACTTTTCGTTTGTTTTGGTTCTGGATTTATCTTAACATAAAGATATTTAAATTACAATGCTTATTTAGAATTCCAACTGGACAGCAATTTCATTCAATGGCAAAATGAAAAAGTTAACAGTAAAGAGAGATACTGTTGGTGAGATGACCGCAAAGGAGAGAAGAGAGGTATGGCGTATCCACCATGGCTGGACCCTTATGAAGCAGAGCCTTTTATTCTGTTCTCCACTTCACATATCGTAACCATTAGCTTAATTACAGCATTAATTGTACTGATGTTTTTGCTTCGCCATCATCTTCGATCCTGGTCAGAGAGGGCACGCCTTACACTGCGGATTGTTCTCGCTTGTGTCATGTTCGGCTGTGAAATCGTGTTGCAGCTCTGGTACATATATGGCGGCGTATGGAGCCTACAGACGTCACTGCCACTCGAACTATGCAGTCTGTCTTTGTTATTATCGGCGTTGTTACTGCTGACACGCAGTCGACTGTTACATTCTGCACTGCTGTTTGCAGGCATTGCTGGAGCTCTAATGGCCATCCTGACTCCTAATCTGGGTTATGGATACGCACATTTTCGATTCATTCAATTTTTCGTCGCTCATGCCTGTATCATTCTGGCTTTACTCTACATGACCTGGGTGGAACAGCTGCGACCTAGCTGGAGATCTGTAGCAGGTTCGATGATATTTGTGAATGTGGCGGCACTAGTCGTATATGTTGTAGATGTCATGCTTGACGCGAATTACATGTTTCTAAGATATAAACCAAGTACACCCTCGGTGCTTGATATGCTAGGTCCGTATCCCATGTATATTCTTGGGGAAGAGATACTTGCGCTAGTCTTGTTCTCGCTAATGTACGTTTTGCTCTTTGCCCTTCCAGACTGGTTTAACCATCGTGTGAAAAAAGGTAAAAGCTCTGCGGTATAGCGATAATTCCTGTCATTGCCACTGCGCCGAATTATAAACTTCCTATAAATAAAACATCCCGCAGTAATCTGAACGGATCAGATCGCTTGCGGGATGTTTGGGCGTTGTCCCTGAATTGGGCCAACTTATATGGATATGTTTTATCCACGGAGCAGAGATTCCGCACCATCCACGTAAATTCGTGTACCTGTAACATGAGAGGCCTCATCGGAAGCGAGGAACAGCACAAGATTCGCCACTTGTTTCGACGTTCCGGGTTCGCCCTTAAGCGGATGTTCATGACCCTCAGGGAATTCAACAGGAATCTGTACTTCTTTTAGATCATCGGACGGGTAGGTGTTATCATCAATGTTGGTATCGATGGCACCTGGGCAGACGGCGTTTACACGGATTTTATAACGAGCCAGCTCCAGTGCAGCCATCTTCGTAAACGCAGTTTGTCCTGCCTTGCTGGAAGCGTATGCAGAGAATCCGATCCCTGAGAAGACCCGGTTACCGTTGATGGAACTGGTGATTATGATGCTGCCACCATGTTCTTTCAGATGGGGGATGGCATATTTGACGGTTGCAAAGGTTCCGCGCATGTTGATCTCCATCGTCTGGTCCCAGTCCTCCATTTCCATCGTTTCAATCGGAGCCATCGTTCCGTTGATGCCGGCATTGGCAAAAATGATATCCAGCTTGCCCGCTTCAGCCGCAGTCTGATTGATCGCCTTCTGCACTTGGTCAGGTTTGGAGATATCACATTCGATCACATACGCTTCTCCGCCAGCCTTTTCAATCGTCTGCTTGGTTTCTTCCGCATTTTCGGGTGTACGATCCAGCATGTACACTTTGGCTCCATGTTCGGCGAAACGAATAGCGGTAGCCTGACCAATACCCGATCCACCTCCAGTTACAATCGCGACTTTGCCTTCCAAACGTTGTTCTGTCATCTCTGATCCCTCCGTATGGTTAGATTATCGTTGTACGCTCTACTTCTACATACCCGGCTCAAGACTGGTGAATCATATGTGTCTATATCAAAAAGAACAGGACCGCATTGTGGCCCTGTTCTGTGAGCAGATCAGCTTCATGATCCGTCTGTTTACAATATTATTTTGCCAGGTAGAAGGTAGGAGGCACCCTCAGATCATGCCCGGGCTTACTTATGTTTCTTCCAGTCCATAGCGCTGTTATTCAGCAGATATTCGAAGTCGTTATCCCGGCGCTTCTGTTCTGCTCGGCGAGCTTCTTCTGCTTGCTGGCGCTCCTGCTCTTTAAGTGCCGCTTCGGCAGCCTTGGCTTCATCCGCCTGAGCTTTCAACTTCTCCAACACATCACTGCTAAGCAGATCCTTCAGTGTTGTGGGTTTATCCTGTGCTACTGCTGCTCTGGGAGCAGGAGTACGTTTCTTGAATTTAGCCATAGGAAAATCTCCTTTCCAAACATGAATCAGGTTCCATTTATCGTACAGTAGTCATAGTATATCAGGTTCCCGTAATGCATTCCATGAAACTGCGGTACAAAAGCAGGAAAACGAGAGTTGCGTGGCGAATGAATTCGGGTATAAAATCATATACTATTACCGATACTGCGACTATTCCCTGGAGAAAGGAGTCGTTGTTCGTGGAAGTAAACCGTGGTTTACTGAAAGGGCTTGCATGGGGTGTTGCCTTTAGCTGCCCGTTATGGATTGCGATTATCGGCTGGTTACGTTTGATGGGATGGATGTATTGAGGATGATGCCGGAAGAGGTCATTTTTTATAAAGTCATATATGTAACCGTTATCATTAAAATCAATAAATAAGCTCTGCCTTGCGTTTTCGCACAGGACAGAGCTTTTGTTTGTTTAGCAAGTCATTAAGGCATTTTTACTGGTTCTGGATATTCCAGACCACGAGTATCCACCGTGACTTTTTTCATGACTTGATCCGTAACGGGTTTGTCAGCTTCACCTATTTTTTGAGCAGCAATGCCATCAACCACTTCCATACCTTCGGTCACTTTACCAAAAGTGGCATATGAATTATCCAGGTAATCCGCATCCGCTAACATGATGAAAAATTGGGAGCCTGCGGAATCAAGATTATCCGATTTACGTGCCATCGAAATGATTCCCCGCGTATGATTCAGGTGATTTTTGTGACCATTGGAAGTAAATTCTCCTTTGATCGTATAACCAGGGCCGCCCGAACCGTTTCCATCTGGATCACCACCCTGAATCATAAAGCCGGGAATGACCCGGTGAAAGATCAGGCCGTCATAGAACCCTTTATTCGCAAGGGAGATGAAATTATACACCGTGTTGGGCGCGATCTCGGGATAAAGCTCAATAATGATCTTTTGACCATCCTGCATCTCAATGGTTGCCACAGGGTTTGGACCTTCAGGTGCGGCAGGAACCGGCGTTTGCTCGGCACTCGACGCAGGGCGTCCGCAACCACTAATGACGATAAGCAACATCGCAAGAACAAGCGATACTGCGGTTGTTTTTTTCCACCGTAAAGACATGAAAACGTTCCTCCTTGCATCTCTGCATTATATATTTTCTCCAAATCATATTTGGATATTTACCCAACTATCATACCGTTTTTGTGGACAGAATGGCAATGTAATACGTGTGGTTATGGTGAACAAGGGATGGCCTTCATGGAATGATGGGTGTAAAATAAGGAAAATGCTTCCGCATCGGGGACGTACGGGTCTGTTCCGTCCGCTCCAATACACGGCAGTCCCGGCGTCAGTAACGGAAAGGGCGTGCGGGTATATGGACTTCTCGTGGAAGCGAAATTTGGTCATATTGTGGATTGGTGTATTTTTTTGCAGCACGGCGTATTCCATCTCGATCCCATTTTTGCCCCTGTTTCTAAGTGCCGACTTGGGGGTTCGTGATCACCTGGAGTTATGGTCGGGACTTGCCTTCGGCATTACATTTCTCGCGAGTGCGCTCGTGTCTCCGTTCTGGGGATCACTGGCTGATAAATACGGTCGCAAGCCCATGCTGATCCGGTCGGGATACAGCCTTGCCGTCTTGTATTTCATCAATTATTTCGTGCAGGATCCCTATTCGCTCATTGTTGTTCGATTGTTTCAGGGACTGCTTGCCGGGTTTGTTCCAGCAGCGATTGCCCTGGTAGGCACGAATACACCTGAAGAGAAGACCGGTTATGCACTGGGGATTATGTCCACTGCAGGAGCCACTGGTGGAATTATTGGACCGTTAATTGGTGGTGTGGTGAGTCATTATTATGGCAACCGGAATGCATTTTTGTTTTCGGCTATTGTTGTATTAGTCTCAGCGATCATCGCAACCTTTTGGGTAAAAGAAGAGAACTTCAACCGAAATAAAGCTCGTTCCCACGTCATGGATGACATTCGTGAAGCGAGAGCGAATCGTTTGTTTATGACGGTGCTTGGCATGATGGGCATATGTACATTCTCCGTTATGATTCTAGAGCCACTTCTGACGGTCTATGTGATGGAAATGGGTGTTCAGCCTGATCGTGCCTCACTCAGCTCGGGGATTATTTTCTCGGCGGTGGGGGTAGCAACAGTAATCATGGCACCACGTTGGGGCAAGATTGGTTCAAGGATCGGATACGGTAAAGTGCTGATCATTGGACTGGTCGGTGGGGCTGTAGGGAATCTTCTGCAATTCTTTACAACCGGTTATATCGCTTTTGGCATTTTACGATTTGTGTATGGGTTATTCTTTGCGGCTGTATTTCCGGCAATTAACGCCATGATTGTACAGGCTACCGCATCGAGTTTTAGGGGAAGAGCCTTTAGCCTGAATCAGTCGGCTGCCCAGATCGGGACGATGGCGGGACCAATTATTGGTGGGGTTCTCGGTGGCTGGCTGCCGATACGCTGGATTTTTATCATTAATGGACTTGCACTGATCATCACTGCAATTGTAGCGAAGTGGTCGGGATTGGATCACAAACTGCCTGGAACAGGCAAGGTTTCCGCTAAGCCGTGAAGATGGCAGTGCAAAGAGAAATTGAACTTACAGGTAACGAAACGAAAAAAGATGACGCTGTGGAATTACAGACGTCATCTTTTTTAAGTCTAATACGGATCTGTATAAGTTGAACTAATCTTTTACACGAGAACGTAGAGGGCAGAAATAATCTGAAGAAACGGAGTGCTCGCCTTTATCCCCAGATTATTACCTTTAAAAAGTGAATCAAAAAATCTGGGGATAACAGCGATCAGAAGGTTATTCTGTCATCGGAGTGGCAAGTGTAAATACGTTATAGTTCAATTTTTATAGGGAGGCTTTATTGTTCATCCGAAGAGGGCTTGCGAGTAGCCTTCTCTTTGGGAATGGCATGCTCGACCGCATCACGTTGATCTTCGTCCTCAAGTGCTTCGGGGAAGGAGTCCTCAGTGAACAGTCCGAAGTCCGGGTCAATGTCCCGTTCGGTCACAAGATTATCCGGTTCATTCATATGCTCGTGTTGGTCTTTCTTCATCGTGTATGCACCTCCTCATTCAGGATGTCTTAACAGCCGTTAACGTCGGGGTGGAATGTCGTTCTCTGGTTTGGCATCTGCACCAGCACCATTGAGCAGATCGGTACCATGCAGTGCATCCGGATCGGGGGCAGCAGGATCAACTGGACTGTTTGGTTGCAGCAGGTCTGCATCCGGTACAGATTCCAGCGGTGTCTCAGCCAAACGTGAATCCAATTCCGGCTCGTCCACTGCCGTTGCGGCTACGGGTGCCAGATCCGCATCTTCCGTTACAATCCGTCTGCCGGAAACTTCATCAAAGGTATCCATATCGCCTTCTGGTACTTCCGTCTCTGCTGGAATATCGCGTGACCTTTGATAACGGTCATAATAGCGGTCGCTCTCTTCGTTACTAATTGGCTTGTCAGACATGAGTAACACTTCCTTTCATTATCGGTTGTCCAAAGCTTCTTACCCCGTAGTTACCCAAAGCGCTCGTGATGTAATCTTGCAGAGCTTATTATCCCCGGGTGTTCGCTACGATATGAATGCCTTAGAATTTGGGGAATACATACTTGACCAAGAAGTATAAGAATCCGAAAAAGATTATCACATAAGCAGCATATTTAATAAATGTGGAAGCGACCATACTTGAATCCGATTTATGCTGAACATCCTTATGTTCCACTTCAACCGTACGATGTTGCTCATTCATTGCAATCATCTCCTTAGCATATTTGGTTTGCTTTGAGAAACCATTACACCTGAAGCAAAGGATTGAATCGCGGTCACCGTTTTTACAGCTTTTCCTGTTTTGCCTATGTTATGATAAAGCGTGAATATGTAAGGGAGGGATCTCAAGTGGACTGGTTCACACTGGGCAATATGATCACACGCATCCGTATCGGACAAAAGGCATCCACACCCGGGTTCTCCCGCACCGTCATCCGTCGTCCGGATGGTTTGTTTTGGGTAGGCGGTATATGGTCCGGACAAGTTGTCCAGTTGCGGGATTTCCTTTTTTCCGACATATGGACCATCTATGATGATGAGGAGACAGAGCAGTGGCTTGAATTCCGCAGTCAAGTTGAACAGAAAGAACGAGAAATGATAGTAAATCAGTTTGAAGACTTGCGTGATTAATCGGATATCTTTAACAATAAAATGGAAATAAGACTATAAATCGACTTAAATGTGAAATTTCATTTTATCTCAAGAAGGTGACGTGACAAACGGTGGCGAATGATAAATGAGAGAATCTAAGATAGGTAAAATTAGAACTTTGAGGTGCTGTGAATGAAAAATGTGCCCAAAGCTATCGTCATCTTATGGATGAGTGTATTGATTATTCTAGGTATGCCACATGGAATAGTCTTTGCGACTACAGGAGCGATTCAGCAGCCTGTATCCATTACAGGATGGGAAGTAAAATGGGGGAACGTTGACGATCAAGGGTTCATAAGTGAAGTTAAGCGAGCTGACGAGATATGGGAAAAGCAGGGTATTGATAAGTTGGAGTATAGCAACAAGGACCAATCAAGTTCCTTATGGACTCGCCTGACCATCCCTGAATTGACTGAGGAAAGTTCAGCCATTCGATTTGAGAACATTAAAGGCAACCATATTGTGATCTATCTGGAGGACCGCAAGGTCTACGAGAACTACCATTACAATTATGATAATAATGCTGTGTTGCTGCCCTTATCCATTGAAAATTCGGGTGACACGCTCTATGTATGGTCGCAAAATGAGAAAGGTCGTCTGGGCATACAGGGTACTGTTCAGGTTGGACCTTATGCCGCGTTACAGGAGAAATATATCCATAACGGGCTTATTGATGTCATTTTGGGTGCGACCTTTGTCTTCACCGCGATTACGATGCTGAGTTGTACATTCTTCCTTGGCAAATTCCATAAGGGATTATGGATCTCACTCTGTATGGTGATGGGTTCCATCGGCACGATGATCATCACTTACTCGCAATTTTTGTATACGTTCTATCAGGTGTATGGTGACCTGTATTCCGTAGTTTTTGATCTCGCGATGTTGCTCGGTATGCCAGCGCTCTGTTATTTCTTTGAGCAGATTATCGGGCCAGGGTTACATGGAATCTTCACGAAACTTCGGAAAATACTATTTATATATTCAGCTGTCGCTGTGTTTTCTCTATTTATTTACGTTATTTCAGGCGGACAATGGGATATGTTATACAATCTGATCGTACAGCGTGTGGTTGGTATTGTACTGGTCATCTTGCTGACCATCCTGTTGGTGGGGACTATCGCCAAAGCACTGCAACGAAATCGGGAAGCCATGCTGCTTGCGACAGGATTCGGTACATTTGCCTTGATCAGTGTGGCCGAACTGTTGTGGTATTATCAGCGGAGTGGGACGTATCATCTGTTATGGTGGAAATGGTCCATGGTTGCATTTGTGATCTCACTGATTGCGATTCTCGGAAGTCGTTTCGCCGAAAAACATACCAAAGTTCTAGAGTATTCGAAGGAACTGGAGCTGTTCAACAATGAGTTGCAGCGATCGGAGAAGATGGAGATTATTAGCGAATTGGCCGCTTCCGTTGCTCATGAAGTACGTAATCCGCTTCAAGTGACAAGAGGGTTCCTGCAACTAATGACAGAACAGGAAGACAACAAAAATAAGGGGTATGTACGTATTGCCCTGGAGGAACTTGATCGGGCCTCGGGGATCATAACGGACTTTCTTACCTTTGCCAAACCTGAGTTTGATCATATTATCTCGCTCAATATCTCGGATGAGTTCAATCATATTGAAGGTATTCTTGTACCGATGGCTAATCTGGAAGGTGGCAAAATCACAACCGACATTCCGCCAGATTTATATATTCGGGGCAATTCTTCGAAGTTCAAGCAGGCTTTTATCAACATCATCAAGAACAGTATTGAAGCACTGCAAGGACAAGGCCAGATTGATATATGGGCGTACAAACAGGATGGAATGATTAAGGTGCATGTCAGGGATAACGGAGAAGGAATGGACGAGGAAGCACTCTCCCGGTTGGGCGAGCCTTATTTCTCCAATAAAATCAAAGGCACAGGTCTCGGCATGATGGTGACATTCCGAATTGTTGAAGCGATGCAAGGACAGATCAACTTTACAAGCACCAAAGGGGTAGGAACAGAAGCGGTTGTATCTTTTGTCGAGTTCGTCGAATGACGAACTCACAGAAGCATACAGCGGCTTTTTTTGTTCCTACCCCTGATTTCTTACTTTACCAATTAACTCACCCGAATTAACTTCTCCAAGGTCCGCAATTCACATCATAATTTACTTTGGAAGGATTGGGAGGTATGACAAGCACATAGTCATTCTGCTGCTCCTCAACGGTACGTACCTGAATGTGTTCCGGGATTATGATACCGAAAGCTTCACGAAGCGCCTGCTTCGGATTGGAGTGCAATTGTTGTCTGAAGTGCTCGTCAGTCCAAGCCTTTTCAATAATATCCTCATGCAACGTTTTCTCTGATACCATCATCGTCAACATTCCCTTCATATTTGAAATTAAACTGAATCAGTGTAGTCCTGATGTTCAGAATTCCAACTGTTGTTCGCTGATCCAGTGATGAAACCCGCCTTGGAGGAGCCGTTTTTTCCGTTGTGTGATGTCCTGAACAGCTTGTACTAAAGTGCTGCATAAATAAGAATCAAACGCCTCGAGATGCGATATTCCTAAGTTAGACGATGTTAATGTACGATTATAGTGATAAGCAATGTCAACGTAAGAGTTCATGAGTTGTGTGTTGTATACATTGTCATGTACACGTTCGCTAAGAGGATGAGTGGGATAGTTATGCTTCAGTGCTGCGGATACGTGGGAGAGGTAGCTGTTGTAGTTTCCATGCACAGCATCTTGTTGCGTGTCTGTGAAGTCATCGGTCATCTGAAGTGTCATAAGTGTGATGTTGATGGCAGAGCATACCGGGATTATACGGTTAGACTGATTCAGCAGAAGGAGTGCTCCCGTGGCTCCAATGAGCAGTGGGGCAGCCTTTTGCGCAATCAACAAGGGATGCTGTTGGAAATAATCAATGGAATGCTCACCTGTAACACTCACGGCCCAATCCACTACATATTGTCTGAAGTAGATCCAGAACGTGGAGGAAGGGTCGAATAAATCGGAGTAAGATTGAAGTGCATCCATGTAGTAGAGATTACCCAGGGATAACTTCAGTGTGGCATTCTCTGGTTGTTCATCCATCACGTCGTCCTGATTCAGAAAATATAACATGTGAATAAGACAGCCTGTACTTAATTGGTGTGCTTTCTCTTGAGGGAGTTGATCTGAGTGTTGCATCCAGAGTGGAGTGATGTACCCGATATAGCTGTGTCCCGAATCCCGTAACAGGGGGTTAACCGAATGAAGTTGCTCCAATGCATGTCCTGACAAGGGTTCGGGATATTTCCGTACGAGTTGTTCCGCTGAAGCAAACACGACCTCCAGATCGGATCTAAACGGATCTAACCAATCTCTCCGCATTATTACATATCGTCCTTCCTGCGATAAGGTGATTCAGGACTGTTCGACTTTATCATGAAGTTACATCTAGTATAGCGGAAATAAAATGAAAAAAATAGGATTTTTTGTGATCAATTGTGAGAAATATGATGACTTTTTGTATTTTATGGCATAAAAAAGTGGATTTTAGGCTCAAACTAGGAAGGCACAGGATTTCGACATCGGAAAGGCGGCAGAAAAATGAATCTGAAATGGAAAACATGGATGGCAGCCGGATTGGCAGCCGTAGTCATAACAGCAGCAACAGGACATGTAGCATTCGCTGATTCAACGGTCCGGGTTGAGGAACATGACGGTACGTCACAAGCCTCTTCCTCCGGCAAACCAGCGAAGCCATGCATGCAGGCGGGACATGGTCTGTTCATGATTGGTGAAACGGCAGATTTGCTTGGGATTGGACTTCGGGATCTTAAGGAACAGATGGAACTTGGCAAGACGTTGTCCCAGATAGCCAAAGAGCGTAAGGGACTTAGTGAAGATCAGTTATTGCAGAAGTTGAAGCCTACACTGGCACAGCGTCTGGATCAAGCTGTAGAAGAAGGTTGTCTCACCAAGGAACAAGCTGCAGCCACGAAGGCTGACATGGATACCAAGTTAAAAAAGGTCATCAATACCCCGCTGCGGGATTTGCGGCGTGAATTTGCCCACCATGGCAAACGTTCCATGGTAGATAAGGGCGAAATTGCCCGGTTTATTGGAATTACCCCTGCTCAACTGCACGAGCAGCTTCAGGGAGGGAAATCCCTGGCTGAGATAGCTCAGGCAAAAGGCATTAGCGAATCACAGCTGGTGGACAAGCTCAAGGAACAATTAACGGGTGATCTGAAGAGGTTTGTGAATCAGAAAGGCAAGGTGCATCCAGCCCCAGGTCCCCAGGAACCTGTTCCTGGAAGATCAACTTCAAGCGAAGTAAAATAAAGAAGGGCGTCTCCGTGAGGGGACGCTCTTCTTTATTTAAACCGGTTCACTCGTTCCCGGACTACGTGTTGCCCCGGGTGACGGAGTTCGCTCCGTTGAATTTCTTTGGTCCACAGCAGTGGATGGGTTGGGGGTTAAACGTGGTTTGCGCATTAACCCTACGGTGAAACGTGAGCCGGGAAGTTTGGAAAGTGCCCAGCTTATTGCAAGGGCGATGCCAACTGTTACAAGGAACGATAGCAACGTTACAGGCAGATGCCATCCACTGAGTTGCAGCGGTCTGGTTACGTAAGCGATCGCGTATATAACCAATGCATGAACCAGATATCCACCAAACGAATAGCGGCCAATCCAGGCTAACAGGCGCTGAAACCGTGTATCTTTGCCCCGCATCAGTACAAGGAAACCATACATCATAAGCATCTGAGCCATAATGATCAGGAAGGTGGTTGGTTTCAGATAGGTGGAGATATTCAGATTAACAACATCCCCGGAATCACGCAGCACATCGTAACCAAGCCATATATACATCCCTACGAACAGACAGATCGTCCAGGGCAGTACCTTCGTGGTCCAACTCCTCCAGCTATCCACTGACCAGGCACATACGGCACCCAGTAAAAAGTAGAACCAGTACATGATCCATGAATAGGATCGATATTGGAGTAACGTAGACCAGGGCTCAGAGAGTGATTCTGTCCAGCCCCCCATATTATAGTAGGACCATTTCATAAGCAGAGCGTAGAATGCTGCTGCAAAGAGAATTAGTGCCATAATGACTTGCATGGGTGTGAAACGCGAGGCGTTCTGGATACGTCTCTGAACGGCTTTTGCACCAGTGAGCAACAAAGGGAACAGGATATAGAACTGAAACACCATAATGACAAACCAAAGATGATATCCCGTCTGTGGTAGAAACAGTTCACGAACAAGACTGCGCATATCCGGTATGCCACTGACCCAGAACGTGGGGGTGAAAATCCGGACAGCAAGCCAATAGATGAGTGTCCATACTACAAACGGCATATAAATATCACCAAATCGCTTTCGGATGAAGCGAGGATAATCCGGTTTGGCGTTACGGTGATGGTAGAACAACATAACACCCGATAGAAATACAAACGTTGGTGTACCGAACCGGGTCAGATGATAAATCATTGTCAGCATAATGGAATCCGGTTGCTCAATATCGGCGCGATAGATATACTCAGCGATATTATGCTGCATGACAATCGCCAGAAAGGCCAATCCCCGCAGTTCGGTCCATTCCGCTATTCGCAGCTTTTTCACATGAAATCCTCCCTCCAGTAATCGGAGTTCATCATATAAGGGTACCTGTTAAACATTAAGGCTGCATTAAATGGAGAAAATAGGTACAAAAAAAGACGGCTTTGGCCGTCTTTTGTGTGGGTATCAAACTTAAATATGCGTTGTTCAATACCGCTTTATTTTCATGCCTGTTATTCTCCGTTCTGTTCGTCTGATGACGGAGACTCTGAGGACGCAGCATCTTCTTCAAACAGTTTCTGAATATAGGACTGGAGTTTGGTTACGTCGACACCTAACACCTGAGCAGAACCCACGAGTTCATTGGTAAGCAGTTTGTTCGGTGGAATCTGCTGCTGGTCTATTTCGTTCGCATGGATATCGAAGCCAAGTGATGCGAGTTTCAACATCTGAGTTGGACTAAGATCTGTCTCGATATAGGGAGCGATCGCTTCCAGGATATCCGGGATTTTGAAGAGCGAAGTGGTGCTCTGCATCTTCTTGGCCAGTTCCGTCATGAAGATTCGCTGCCGTTCGGTACGGGTGAAATCCGAGGTGGCATCATGCCGGAAACGGACATATTGAAGGGCAGTTTTGCCATCCATATGCTGCAATCCCTTTTTTAAATCAATATCGTACATATGTTTATCCGCTTTACTGGTGTAATACATGTCTTTCTCCACATCAATCTCAATACCGCCTACCGCATCTACGAGTGCCATGAAGCCTGTAAAGTCCGTGTAGACATAGTGCTGAATGGGAATGCCTAGCAGATCACTGACAGTTTGTTTGGTCAGCTCAGCACCTCCGTAGGAGAAGGCGGCATTAAGCCTGCTTTTGCCATGTCCGGGGATAGCAACATAGGTATCTCGCAGTACGGAGAACAGATGGGCTTTCTTGGTTACCGGATCAATGGAAGCGACCATAACCGAGTCTGAACGCCCAGCATCTTCTCCTCTGGAATCCCCGCCAAGCAGCAGAATGTTTACCCGTTCCTGGCCCTCCCACCTGGGAATCGTTGTCGTTGGAGTGTCCGAATCGCTGTTGGTACCTGAAGAGGAGGAGTTGGATGAAGTTCCGGAAGCAGTTGAGATGCTATTGGCAAAATGAACAATCGAATATCCGTAATATACAATGACACCTGTAACCGCAAGTGCCAAGGTCAGGGCTGTACCCCATAACCATCTTTTAAGCATAATCTTCACCTTTCTATGATTGAACTGATATGTAACCCAAACTAGTTTAACAAAAAGAAAGCAAAAAGTCCTCTTTGATTTCGTAACTTCGGTCAATGGGAGGATTGTTTGACAAATAGTTAGTGTATATTTAGTATGTGAAAAATAATCTTGTTTTGTGTAATGGAGGTATTAAAAGCTAGTTATGAATCAATCCGTATTTCATTGGATTAATCAGTTTGCAGACCGGATTCCATTTCTGGACTGGTTTATGATTACATCATCGGAGTATGCGGTCTGGGTTATGATTGCACTGCTCATTATTGTATGGTTTCTCGGTGATCCATCAAAACAGCGAATCGTCTTCTATGCCTGCGTGGCTTCCATTGTAGCGCTAGTTCTGGCCAAATGGGGCATATCACCAGCAGTAGGACATCCAAGACCTTTTGTGGAGGGAAACGTACATCAGCTGGTTGCTCATGTACCTGATCCATCTTTTCCAAGTAAGCATGCTTCCTTCGTATTTGCTCTAGCTGCTGCTTCATTCTTTATTGGACGTCGCTTTGGGTTATGGATGCTGTTACTTGCTGCGTTGATTGGAGTGTCTCGTATATATGTTGGTGTGCATTATCCAGGAGATATCCTGGGGGGATTCCTTCTCGGTAGTCTACTCAGCGTGGTGCTGATTACAACCCGCAATTATACCAAGTCGATTCCCGACTTCTTCATTAACATGCACCGACGTGTTTTTCGATAGCGATTGATAGCAATATGTGGGGAAGTTGCCTGGTTTCGTTCAATTCAAGAAGTCTCTTATCTCTGGATCTGCCAGTGATGGGAGACTTCTTTTGCGCTATTTTCGAAGTTACATGAAATTTATAGAAATTGAATTCTAACATCTACAATTCGTGACGATAGGTGACGATATACTATAAATATGTATTATTTTGAGGAGTGGGACACATGGAAGACACGCGGGGGAACAAGTTGGGGAAATTGAAGTTAACGATTCGAGGCAAGTTACTGACTGGCTTTCTGGCGGTTGTAATTTTGCTTGTTTTTGTAAGTGGCTATGCTTTAATCCAGATTCATGAAATGTCCGGCAAAGCTAATGATGTGGATCAGACCTGGATGCCAAGTGTAAGCTTGTTGGGCATGATGAACGGCGATGTTTCGGATGTTGAAAGGTTGGCGCTGGCCATCATCGTTGAACAGAACGAAGATGAAAACGTCAAGGTGAATGAAGCGTTAAAGTTGCTCCTCACGAAGATTGAGGATGAGCGTAAACAGTTGCTTACATACATTGAGAGCAATGATGAAGCGATGAAACTCTACAATGATTTCAGTACGAATTATGATGCTTATGTGGAGAAAATGCCTGCATTCATAGAATTCGGTATTGCAAATAACTATGAAGAAGCAAGTAGACTGCACACGGAAGCCTATCCATTGTGGTATACAGCTAACGACACGATTGCCAAGCTGATCGAATCTGGGAATAAAGGATCAGACGCGGCAACAAATGAATCTGTCTTGTTGGCTGAAAATACATTTAATGTGATTCTGGCAGTGACGATTTTTGCATTCCTGGTTGCCGTGTTCATTGCATTCTTTATTGCAAGCATCATCTCACGTCCAATCAAAAAAATGAATGAAGCAGCCATGGCTATCGCCAATGGGGATTTGACGGGTGAGACGATTGTACTCAAGAATAAGGACGAATTGGGAACGCTGGCGACTTCCTTCAATACCATGAGTGGTAATTTACGCTCAATGATTGAATCGGTATCCGTAACTTCTGAACAGGTAGCGGCTTCATCGGAGGAACTTCTCGCGAGTGCAGAGCAGAATACTCAAGCATCAGAACAGATTTCTGAAACGGTTGAGGAATTGGCTGTAGGGACGTCAGACCAGGTTGATATTGTGAAGCGTTCTTCACAGGCGATGAATGAGATGGCTCTCGGATCGGAACAGATTGCCGAGCTTGCTCAAAGTGTATCCGTATCTGCTGTAGATGCGGCGAATCAATCTTCTGAAGGAAACATGATCATTCAACAAGCTGTCGAACAGATGGGTTCTGTTCGCAATTCCATTGCTTCGTTGACAGAACTGGTTACAGGGCTGGGGGAACGTTCAGCAGAGATTGGCACGATTACCGAGGTGATCAACAACATTGCCCGGCAGACCAATCTGCTTGCACTGAATGCAGCCATTGAAGCCGCACGAGCAGGAGAGCATGGACGAGGTTTCGCGGTAGTTGCAGGAGAAGTGCGTAAGCTTGCTGAGGAATCTTCCACATCAGCGCAACGGATTACGGATCTCGTTCAATTGATTCAGAAAGATACCGATCATGCTGTTCAGGCAGTCAAAGTGAACAGCAGTGAGACGGAAGCAGGAATCGAGATGGTCACTGCGGCAGGACAAGCGTTCGAGCAGATCTCGGATGCGGTTAACAAAGTAGCGGGTGAAATTCAAGAAGTATCCGCTGGTTCAGAGGAAATGTCGGCGAGTACGACTGAGGTTGTAGGCTATGTAAGCCAGATCTCCAACATCGCCGGAGAGGCAGCGGGCGGGGTTCATAATGTATCTGCCGCAACTCAACAGCAGTTGGCTTCCATGGAAGAGATCGCATCATCCGCAGGTTCATTATCCAAAATGGCCGAAGAACTGCAGGAGCAGATTAACAAGTTCAAAGTGTAATCAATGAGATGTTCTGATACTTCAGGTGTATAGGAGCATACAGATGGGATGGTCAGAGATGCTACTCGATCTGTGGTGTTGATTACAGTAACATCGAAAAGCTGTTGTTCTAACGCGCATATGCGTCAGAGCAACAGCTTTTTTTGTCGCATGATGCCGGGAAGGTCACAACAATGTTATTTTAGAAGTCACCAACGCTTATATAGCAAGTTAAACAAAAGACTATAATGGTAATTAATGGTGGAAATAACACGGAGTTACACCATGGGGAGGAGCGGATTCAATTCAGTCAGAGGAAGGCATACGAAACAATCATGCAGAGGAGATGAATAGTTGAACATGAAGGGGAGCTGGTGGAGACGAGTCGCCATGATCGCGTTATCGGCAGGATTATTGGCAGGGAGTTTCTCGATGAACACAGGACTTCGTAAGGCGGATGCGGCCGCCGGAGATCAGAACTATGCTGAAGCACTGCAAAAAGCCATTTACTTCTATGAAGCCCAGCGTTCGGGGCCATTACCAGCAAATAATCGGGTCGAATGGCGTGGTAATTCAGGCATGCAGGATGGGTCTGATGTAGGCGTTGATCTGACCGGAGGGTGGTATGATGCCGGGGATCATGTGAAATTCGGCTTTCCGATGGCTGCTTCCGCTACGATGCTCGCCTGGTCTGTCGTGGAATACGGCGACGGATATGAACAGGCCGGACAACTGGAGGAGATCAAGGATAACATTCGATGGGCGACCGACTACTTTATGAAAGCGCATACGAAACCAAATGAACTATGGGGACAAGTCGGAGCAGGTAATACTGATCATGCCTGGTGGGGACCGGCAGAGGTCATGCAGATGAACCGTCCTTCGTTCAAGATTGATGCTTCATGCCCAGGCAGCGATCTGGCGGCAGAAACGGCTGCAGCGCTTGCAGCGTCATCGATTGTATTTGCAGAGGATGATCCGGCATATTCGGCCAGACTGCTCCAACATGCGAAAGAACTGTACAACTTCGCAGATACGTATCGTGGGGAATACACCGATTGTATCACAGATGCCGCAGCATTCTACAACTCGTGGACAGGGTACGAAGACGAGCTGGCATGGGGTGGAGCTTGGCTTTATTTAGCCACTAATGATAGCGCTTACTTGTCCAAAGCCATTGCAGCTACGGATCGGTGGTCTTCTAGCGGTGGCTCAGCCAACTGGCCATATACCTGGACTCAAGGTTGGGACAGTAAACATTATGGTGCCCAGATCCTGCTTGCTCGGATTACGTCCAGTTTGAACATGCCGGAAGCGACGAGATTTATTCAATCAACAGAACGCAATCTGGATTATTGGACGGTTGGAGTTAATGGGACACGAGTCAAGTATACGCCAGGAGGTCTGGCGTGGTTGGATCAGTGGGGCTCACTCCGATATGCAGCGAATGCATCCTTTATTTCATTTGTATACTCCGACTGGGTCAGTGACCCTGTGAAAAAAGCAAGATATCAGAATTTCGCTGTCTCGCAGATGAATTATATTCTGGGCGATAATCCGCGTCAGAGCAGTTATGTGGTCGGATATGGGCAAAATGCACCTCAACATCCGCATCATCGGACCGCTCACGGTTCATGGATGAATAACGAAGATATCCCGGCTAACCATCGCCACATTCTGTACGGCGCCATGGTCGGTGGCCCGGATGCAGCGGATGGATATACCGATGATATTGGGGATTACGTGAGTAATGAGGTTGCGACCGATTACAATGCCGGTTTTACCGGTGCGCTGGCCAAGATGAATTTGCTTTTTGGTCAGAATCATCAACCGCTTGCGAACTTTCCTGCACCTGAGGTGAAGGGAGATGAGTTCTTTGTGGAAGCTGCCATCAAATCATCAGGTAGCAATTATACGGAAATTCGGGCACAGCTGAATAATCGTTCCGCTTGGCCTGCTCGTATGGGAGATCAGCTGTCTTTTAAATATTTCCTGGATTTGAGTGAAGTGTATGCTGCTGGACGTACGGTATCGGACGTTCAAGTGACAACCACCTATACGGAGGGAGCGACGGTATCCCAACCCGTTGTGGTGAATGCAGCCCAGCATATCTACGCCATTACGGCAAACTTCAGTAACACGAAGATCTATCCAGGTGGGGAGGGGAATTATCGCAAAGAAGTCCAGTTCCGCATTACAGGCCCACAGGGCGCATGGAATGCAAGCAATGATCATTCGTTTCAGACGCTGGCCACAGGCACCCCTGTGAAGAGCATATACCTTCCAGTCTATGATGCAGGGGTGAAGGTGTACGGACAGGAACCTGGTGTGACACCAGGTACGGTTCCAGGCGCACCTGCTGGCGTGCAGGCTGTGGCGGGAAGCAGTCAGGTTAATCTGACTTGGGCTGCTGTATCTGGAGCTGAATCGTATACGGTGAAACGTTCTGAGGCAAGTGGAGGACCTTATACAACTGTTGCGACAGGTGTTAATGGTCTGACCTATACGAACACGGGGCTGCTCAACGGGACCACTTATTATTATGTAGTGACTGCTGTGAATTCAGCAGGGGAATCATCGGGTTCCATACAGGTGTCGGCTACACCGCAAGCAGCTTCGACGGTGCCGGGAGCACTGACTTTAAGTGGGATAGCAGGCAATGCACAGTCGGTTCTGACCTGGACAGCAGCCTCGGGCGCTACCAGCTATAAGGTACAGCGTTCGGTGGCAGGAGGAACATATGCGGATGTGGCAACCGGATTGTCCGTATTGACTTACACCGATACGACAGCGCTGAATGGCACCACGTACAATTACCGGATTGCAGCCGTGAATGCGAACGGACAGACGCTGTCCAATGTCCTGGCACTGACGCCTACTGCACCTCCGGTGACGACCGGTACACTCGAGGTGCAGTACCGCAGCGGAGGGTCCGGGAATTCGAGCAATGCCGTGACCCCGCAGTTCAATGTGAAAAATACCGGAACACAGGCGATTGATCTCAGCAGTGTGAAGATCCGATATTATTTCACCAAGGATGGTACGGAGAATATGACCTTCTGGTGTGATTATGCCCAGATGGGCACGGCCAATGTTGAAGGTACATTTGTCGCAGTGGATCCGGCGAAGGGGACCGCGGATACGTATCTGGAGATCAGCTTCAAGTCCGGAGCAGGCAGTTTGGCCGCTGGAGCAGAGACCGGCGTGATTCAGACACGCTTTTCCAAAAATAACTGGAGCAATTTCGATCAAAGTAATGACTATTCCTATGATGCTACCAAAACGGCTTTTGCGGCTTGGAACAAGGTAACCGGGTATCAGGGAAGCACCAAAGTATGGGGCTTGGAGCCGTAACATAGAGGTTGTTCAAAAAGTTCGCTTTTGATTACGAAAGATGCCTGATGGCATCATCAGCATCGAATATGGAATTCACCCGAAATAAGTGGGAGGCTTACGAAGTATGTTTCCTTCGGAAACATTGTAGTTGCTCACGTAGTTTTCCCTACGCTGTGCTACTCCATTTCTAGCTTCATCCCATCTTCTCGGTACTGAAAACCGCTCTTTTTGAACACGCACTTATATTCCAATATTCCAGGGAGGTATATATCAATGTTGAAATCAGCTGCGAAAAAAAGTTTAACAGCCATGCTGGCGGGAACCGTCATGTTGACCGGATACACCGGACTCTGGGCTGGGCCGCAGACGGCACACGCCGCAGATCAGGCCATCGAGATTCAGTCCGACAGCATCAATGAAGCCCGGTTTTTGCAATTGTATGATCAGTTGAAAGATCCGGCGAACGGATATTTTTCACCAGAGGGTCTGCCTTATCATTCCATTGAGACCCTGCTCAGTGAGGCTCCGGATTATGGTCATATGACGACGTCCGAGGCATACAGTTACTGGCTATGGTTGGAGACCATGTATGGTCACTACACCGGAGATTGGTCCCAACTGGAAGCAGCTTGGGATAGTATGGAAAAATTCATTATCCCGGTCAACGAAGGTGATGGCAAGGAAGAGCAGCCTACGATGAGCTCATACAATCCGAACAGCCCTGCTACGTATGCAGGAGAAAAACCTTTCCCTGATCAATATCCATCGCAACTTAATGGTCAATATGCAGCGGGTAAAGACCCGATTGATGCTGAACTGAAGGCGACCTATGGTGACAATCAGACCTATCTCATGCACTGGTTGGTCGATGTGGATGACTGGTATGGATACGGCAACCTGTTGAATCCATCGCATACAGCTACTTATGTGAACACGTTCCAGCGAGGGGAGCAGGAGTCTGTGTGGGAAGCCATTCCGCATCCATCCCAGGATGACAAATCCTTTGGTAAGGCCAACGAGGGCTTCATGAGCTTGTTCACCAAGGAAAATCAGACACCGTCAGCGCAATGGCGTTATACCAACGCAACGGATGCCGATGCACGTGCTGTACAGGTGCTGTATTGGGCGAAGGAGATGGGGTATAACAATCCGGAATATCTGGATAAAGCGAAGAAGATGGGAGACTATCTGCGCTATGGGATGTATGATAAATACTTCCAGAAAATTGGAAGTGCAAAGAACGGTACGCCTACTCCGGGCACAGGCAAGGATTCCAACATGTATCTCATGGCTTGGTACACGTCTTGGGGCGGTGGCCTGGGCCAAGGTGGGGATTGGGCTTGGCGTATTGGCGCGAGCCATACCCATCAGGCTTATCAAAATCCGGTTGCAGCCTATGCCTTGTCTGACCCAGCTGGCGGCTTGATTCCGGAATCAGCAACAGCGAAGGCAGATTGGAATGCTACGCTGAAACGTCAGCTGGAATTCTACACTTGGCTACAAGCCCATGAAGGAGCCATTGGCGGGGGAGCAACCAACAGTATTGGCGGTTCCTATGCGGCTTATCCGGCAGGAGTTAGTACATTCTATGACATGGCCTATCAAGAAGCACCCGTGTATCGTGATCCGGATTCCAACACCTGGTTTGGATTCCAGGCATGGCCGCTGGAGCGTGTAGCCGAGATGTACTATATTCTCGCGGAGAGCGGTGATCTGACCTCTGAGAACTTCCAGATGGCCAAAAAAGTGATCACGAAGTGGATCGACTGGAGTAAGGATTATGTGTTTGTAGGTGAACGTCCGGTGACGGATGCGCAAGGTTATTATCTGAATGCAGCTGGAGAGCGCATTTTGGGTGGAACGAATGTTCAGGTAGCGACAACGCCAGCTCCGGGAGAGTTCTGGATTCCGGGTGGTCAGGAATGGCAGGGTCAACCGGACAAATGGAACGGATTCAGTTCGTTTACGGAAAATCCGAACTTCCGTGTAACGACCAAAGATCCCGTGCAGGACACAGGAGTTCTGGGAAGTTACGTTAAAGCTCTGACTTTCTTTGCGGCAGGAACACAGGCGGAGAACGGCACACTTAGCGCGAAAGGCCAAGAAGCCAAGGATCTGGCTGAGGCCCTGTTGGATACCGCTTGGGATTACAATGATGGCGTGGGGATTGTAACGGAAGAGGAGCGTAAAGACTATTTCCGCTTCTTTGCCAAAGAGATCTATATCCCGGCGAACTGGTCTGGAACCTTTGGTCAAGGCAACACGATTCCAGGTACAGCAGGTGTACCATCCGATCCGGCGAAAGGCGGTAATGGAGTATACATCGGATACTCCGATCTGCGTCCGGCCATCAAGCAAGATCCGGCGTGGGCTTACCTGGATAATCTGTACAAAACGTCGTATAACCCGACCACGAAGCAGTGGGAAAACGGAGCCCCTACCTTTACGTACCACCGCTTCTGGTCACAGGTGGATATGGCTACAGCGTATGGAGAGTATGATCGTCTCCTCGGAGATTCCGATAGTCCGGAAGTGGAAGTGCCCGCTGTTCCTGCTGGCGTAACAGCAACCGGAGGAAATGAGCAAGTGGTTCTGAATTGGAACGCAGCCGCTGGTGCAGCCTCGTATACTGTGAAACGTGCAGAGGTGAATGGTGGTCCTTATACATCTGTAGCGACAGGGGTCACAGGATCAACATTCACGGATACGGGCTTGACCAACGGTACAACGTATTATTATGTCATCACTGCGGTAAATGCCGTAGGTGAGTCTGCACCGTCGACACAGGCATCTGCAACACCACTCTCAGGTGTCGTTGTGCCAGGCGCATTCAACCTTACTGGAACGGCTGGCAATGCTAAGGCGGTACTGACATGGACAGCGTCGACTGGAGCAGCAAGTTATAAGGTGCAGCGTTCGGTAGGCAGCGGAGCATATGCTGATCTGGCAACGGGGTTGACTGCACTGACGTATACCGATGCTACAGCGGTGAATGGTACGGCATATAATTACCGAATTGTAGCCGTGAATACGAGTGGTCAGACGAATTCGAATGTCTTGGTGTTGACACCATTAGCCCCTCCGGTCACAACGGGAACACTTGAAGTGCAATATCGCAATGGTGGTTCAGGAACTTCTGGCAATGCGATCACTCCACAGTTCAATGTGAAGAATACAGGTACAACTGCTGTGGACTTGAGCAAAGTGAAGGTCCGGTATTATTTCACGAAGGACAGTGCCGCTGATCTGAGTTTCTGGTGTGATTATGCACAGATTGGCAGCAGTAACGTGGAAGGGCATTTTGTTTCGATAGATCCAGCCAAGGGCACGGCAGATACCTATCTGGAAATTGGGTTCAAATCGGGTGCGGGCAGCTTGGCTGCGGGTGCCGAGACTGGAATTATCCAGGTACGTTTCTCGAAAAACAACTGGACGAATTTTGATCTAACGAATGATTATTCCTTTGATTCCACCCAAACGTCCTTCAGTGCCTGGACGAAAGTGACAGCTTATCAGGACGGCGTCAAGGTATGGGGAATCGAACCTTAAATGAGCTGGTAGACCAGCTGTAGATCTACAGGTTAAGCCGGGGAGAAGTCCCTGGCTTTTCTTTTTGGTTAAGGAAACCCTTCGAATATGAACAATCAGAAGCAAAATGTGAACACAGGGAACGGTAATTAGAAAATGAACCATAGTAATGTTTACCATATTTGCGATTTTAAACATTAAAATATAGTTCATATGACTCATTCTCTGGATGAGAATTGACCTAACTCTTTTATCGTTGAAAAATGAAGCATATCAAATAGTTACAATAATTTAACCTTTGTAAAAGAAGGAATCAGCAGTGCTTTTTGCCAATATAGGATGGACAGCCCCTGATACTTAGTGCTCAAGTGCGCCTGCATCAATACAGGACTTTTGACTGATGAACGTTATGGATAGCCCGTTTACAATGGGGCAAGCCGGGGAGAAGCAAGCCAGGTTAAAATTCTGTAACATCAGGGGGAACTCGACATCATGAATTGGAAGAAAACGATTATTACAGCAAGTGTCACAGCATCGATGCTGATGGGAAGTCTGACGACAGGAGCACTAACGGCACAGGTATCGGCAGCTGCTGTTGAGAATTCACAAGTAAAAGTAATTTGGGGCGTAAACCTACGCACAACACCTTCTTCTTCTGCGAAGATTGTTCGCTTGGTCGCTAAAGGGGAAACGGTAACGGTGCTTCAACAATCCGGTTCGGATTGGTATAAAGTTAAGGATTCTGCGAATCGGACAGGCTACATATCTTCTTCATCCAAATACACACAAGCTGTAAGTGGTGGTACAAGCGGTTCGGGTTCGAACAGCTCCACATCGGAAACCGGCAATGCGTCTATAGAAAAAGTCATTGCAGCGGGAATGAAATATTGGGGTACACCGTATGAATTCGGAGCGAGTCGTAATAGCACAGCTACGTTTGACTGTTCCAGCTTTATACGTCAGGCTTTTATCGATGCACTTGGCATCAAGCTTCCAGCTGATTCTCGTAAACAGGGAGCCTATGTGAAAGAGAAGGGTGCGGTTCAGACCAACTGGAAAAACCTGAAGCGCGGTGACCTGATGTATTTCATGTCTTATAAAGGCAGTTCTGCATCATCGTATTCGGGCGTGAATAAATCCAGCGCAACCATTACGCACACAGGCATTTACCTGGGCGATGGCAAGGTATTGCATACGTACTCCAACGCCGGCGGTGGTGTAACGATTAGTGATATCTCCGGCAAACATTGGGAGTACCGCTTCCTGTTTGGTGGCAGTGCACTGTAAGTCAGAACAAGAACCTTCTTAGAACTTCTAAGATATTTTTCGGATGTTCATATGTATATTAAACACCTTCCATTTTGCCTTTCAGGGCGAGTGGGAGGTGTTTTTGTGTTTTCTATTGAACAGAAGAAATCAATCCTGATAGTACAATCGGAACAGGATGTCCTGATTATAGTTTCCGAACCCCTCACCATACAAGGTAAGCCCGCCTACATGCCGGGCATCTTCCTCCACCGAAAGACGAAGGGTCCACTGATTGCGTTCCACGGGAATATCCGCAAGAGTGATCTCGGATAGATGTTGTCCGTCAATAAATGTACCTTCATTCGTAATTCGCAGTACCTTGAGCATGCCATATTGATTAACACTGTCACTCCACCATTCCGGGGTGAACATGCCGCGTCCGTTGCCTGAATCTCCAGGGCTTGTCCATTCTCCTAATCGGATGCCATTAAGCATGAATGTAATATCCGAGGGCCAGTTCGGATTAACGGATGGGGCTTCTGATCCAATCTCCAGGGACAATTCAATGGCGTTGATCTGTTGTCCGGATAAAATATAGTTTGGAATTTTGTACTCCACAAAACCACGGCCAAACCACAGAATATGGGCATGCATTCGCTCGGGGTCGAGGAAATAGCGAGGGTCATCGTACTGTCCAATCACCTGAGTGGACGTAGCGAGACCACATGTCGGATAGACGTCAAAATGGGTGTAGTGTCCCACAGGTACGGACACCTCGTGCAACTTGCGGGCTGTCCCGCTATCCTGCGGCATGGAAATGCCAATCCAGTCTACAGCCAGGCTGTTCATTTTATGTGTGCCACCGTCTTTGCGTATCATTTTGGACTGAATAATGCCCACATCCTGAAGTTTGCGGACATGCATGGTCACGATGGCACTACTCAGACCCAATGAAGCAGCGAGGTCTTTCACATTCATGGGTGTCTCTGCAACAAGGCGGATAATCTGTAAACGTACTTCACTGGCAAGTGCTTCATATAGGGGGAGCCATTCGGCATCGGTATTTGCTCTGATCACAGTTGTTCCTCCATTTGTCTTTATAGAATTAAGTTAAACATAAATTCAGTAAAAAGAATAACATTTTGCAAAATTCAGGTTGAAATTAAGGCTATAATCGATTTTAATATAAATATGAACGTTGATCCATAGAATATAAATTAATTTTTATATTAATCTAAGGGAGTTGAAATCCATTATGGAAAAAGCAAAAATGACGGTAGATAAAGATTTTACTATTGGTGTAGTGGATAAGCGCTTGTACGGATCATTTATTGAGCATCTCGGACGTGCCGTATATGGCGGGATTTACGAGCCAGGGCATCCATCAGCGAACGAACAGGGTTTCCGCACGGATGTGCTGGAGATGGTCAAAGAGTTAAATGTACCGATTGTGCGTTATCCAGGCGGTAATTTTGTATCCGGTTACAATTGGGAAGATTCGGTTGGGCCGGTGTCTGAACGCAAACGCAGACTGGAACTGGCCTGGAGAACGATTGAGACCAATGAATTTGGCTTCAACGAATTCGTGGACTGGGCGAAACAGGCGAATTCGGAAGTCATGATGGCCGTCAATCTGGGAACACGGGGCGCCGATGCAGCACGCAATATTGTAGAATACAGCAACCATCCGGAAGGTTCGTATTATAGTGATCTTCGCATCAAGCATGGATACAAGCAGCCGCATGCGATCAAAACATGGTGTCTGGGCAACGAGATGGATGGTCCTTGGCAGATCGGTCACAAAACGGCAGAAGAGTATGGACGTGCAGCTGTTGAAGCGGCAAAAGTCATGAAGTGGACGGACCCGACCATTGAACTGGTAGCTTGCGGAAGTTCGAACCTGAATATGCCATCATTCCCGGATTGGGAAGCAACCGTGCTGGATCATACGTATGACCATGTGGAGTATCTGTCCCTGCATCAGTACTACGGCAATCAGGAGCAGGATACGCCAACCTTCCTGGCACGTTCGCTTGAAATGGATCGTTTTATCGATACCGTGAAGGCGACCTGTGATTATATCAAAGCGAAGAAGCGCAGCAAGAAGACGATGTTCCTGTCCTTTGACGAGTGGAATGTATGGTATCACTCTCATGAAAGTGACTCCAAAATGGACCCGTGGCAGATTGCTCCGCCACAGCTTGAGGATATCTATAACCACGAGGATGCACTGCTTGTCGGTTGTATGTTGATCAGTATGCTTAAACATGCAGATCGGGTTAAAATGGCATGTCTGGCACAACTCGTTAACGTTATTGCACCAATCATGACAGAGACGGGCGGTGGTTCGTGGAGACAGACGATCTTCTATCCATTCATGCATACATCTTTGTTCGGACGTGGAACGGCATTGGTGCCATTGATCCAATCTCCGAAATACGATACTAAACAAATCACGGATGTTCCTTATCTGGAGGGTATTGCAGTTCATAACGAAGAGCAGGGTGAAGTGACTGTATTTGCAGTCAATCGTCATCTGGAAGAATCGCTTCCGCTCGAAGTGGATCTGCGCAGTTTCGGGAAATGCAGCTTGATTGAGCATATCGTGCTGGAAAGCGATGACCTCAAAGCATCGAATACGGCCGCACAACCGAACCGCGTTGCTCCTCATAATCGCGGTGGTGCAGTTGTATCCGAGACCCTGATTACAGCGAGTTTGGCAAAAGCATCATGGAACGTGATCCGTTTGAAAGTCCAGTAATAGTCAGAGTGTTTCTTGAATCAAAAAAAGCTGAGTGCGAGTTCATCGCATCCAGCTTTTTTCGTTGTATTTATAGGGAAAGGTATGCATCGGAGGTGCGTACGCGCTTTCGCTTTAAAACTCAAAACTCTCGCCATCACGCGGAATGAGTACCTGACCGTCCAACTGCTCAGATGCCAGATAAGTGGCAAGATCCGTACGAGACATCATACAATGATTAATCGCATCCATGTGCACGGCGATGACATGTGCAGACGGCGCATGGCGCTTCACGGCTACAACGTCAGGCCCGTCCATTGTAATGGGATCACCCTCCACGAAGCATGCGCCGCCGGCATTCACAACAATGACTTCAGGCGTGTATTGACGAATGGCCTCAGCAGGTTCTTCGCACCAGATGGTATCCCCAGCGATATAGGTGACGGGTTCTCCGTCTGCTTCAAGTACGAAACCGGACACGTTGCCCATACGTTCGCCGATTTGTCCTGTACCATGATGGCCGGAAGTACGGGCCAATCGAACAGAATGATGCTCATGCTTTTCATCTAGAGCTGTTACATTCGTGAAACCGGCGCCCAAAAATACATGCTCATCCCCAGGCTGGCAGATCAGAGGAATGTCTTTACCGAGTTGTTTCGCCGCTGCTTCATCCCAGTGATCGGGATGGGTATGTGTCACAATCAACAGATCTGGATTCAGATAATCCGTTTCGGTTTCAGGCAGAGCTACTCTTGGATTTCGTAACTCATTGGGTGTATTGGGGAATGCAGGCATGACTTCGGCGTCCATCAGCATCGGATCAACGAGAATGTTCAGCCCTCCGTATTCCAGCCACAGTGTAGCATTGCGAATCAATTGAATTTTCATGATATTTGCACTCCTTCGGGTTGTTGAATAGTATTACCCTATATGGTATACAACCCGTTTAACGGCGTACATAACATGTTGAATGGAATTAGGCTAAGCTAATTTCACTGTGAAAGGATTGCTGAAGCAAGATGAATGAAATGATAGATGACACAGATATCCGTATTTTGCAGATCCTGATTCAGGATGCCAAACGTTCTCACAAAGAGATCGGTGAAGAGGTTCATCTCACGGGACAGGCCGTCGGTGCAAGAGTGCGCAAGCTGCAAGACCTGGGGGTAATCGAAGGGTACACGGTAAAATGGAACCCGGAACGCCTTGGCCTCGGCCTACAGGCTTTTGTCACGGTTTTCTTGAACTCCGGTGACAGACATGCTGCCTTTCGTACATTCATTGCTGATCGTAAGGACATCGTTGAAGTCCATCGCGTCAGCGGAGAAGGCTGTTATCTGATGCGGGTGCAGACCAGCACCACAGAGCAGCTTGGCCAACTGTTGGAAGCCTTGCTGCCTTACGGCAATTACAGAGTCAGCCTGTCCATAGGTGTGGAGAAATCACAGTGATGTGTGTGTGCCTCGTCTCATCCATCACGATAGTCAATGATCTTGCTGCCGATCATGCAAAGTCTCCTGAAGCAAAGACACCGCTTGGTTCAGCTCTTTTTTGCTGAGTAGATGATCGGTCTGAATATGAGATCGGGTGCCGTCCTTCAGGAACAGAACGATCATGGGAGAAGCGGACAGGAGCCACTTGCTACGGGCAGGTGAGGCAAGTTCGACTTTGCGAATCCGGCTCCATGGAATCTTCCGCTTCCCCGTGTTCAACGCATCATCATCCCAGGATAACAACACGGCAGGCGTTCTGATTAGTCGTGACACAAACATGAAGAATAGGGGGCCGATCAACCACATACCCAGCACAGCAGCGATGGAATAGTATATCGTCTCCAGTCTTTCGGCTTGTCCGTCCACAATGATCCATAATAGGCTCACACACAAGAGGAGGAAAAGGAAGCATAGACTTGCTTTCCATAGAGCAGTGCTGCGTCGGTAATATATCTGCTGATGATCATGCTTGGGGATTTCAGGTTGCTGCATAGATGTGCCTCCTAATAACAATGCTGATCGATATGCCAAACGTGCCGCCTGCATGAGCAGAGCGGCATGTTCAACGTTACTGGCTATAATACAGATGACAGACCCAGATGAGTTCGTTAGCCCGATCTATAGTTTAACACGAACTTCATTCACGTCCATTATCCTGATATCGCTGAATTTTTACCTGCATCACGCGCATGCGTGTACAGATCGGCATACACGCCTTGGGCTTCAATCAGTTCCTGATGCGATCCTTCCTCCACAATCTCGCCATTCTCCATCACCAGAATTCGATCCGCATGCATCACTGTGGACAGACGATGGGCAATAACAATGGTGGTGCGTCCCTGGGATACCGATTCGAGCGCCTGCTGCACGAGCTGTTCCGTGTGTGAATCCAGATTGGCCGTTGCCTCATCCAGGATGAGCACTCGGGGCTGGAACACAACAATTCGGGCAAACGATATCAACTGCCGCTCCCCGGCAGACAGCCCGCTTCCGCGTTCAGACAGATGTGTATCATATCCTTGTGACAAACGTGAGATCATGGCATGTGCTCCGACAAAACGGCAGGCTTCAATTGCCTGCTCTCGCGTAATATCCTCACGAAACATTCTCACATTATCAATGATGGAACCGGAGAACAGGAAGGGTTCCTGTTGAATCAGACCCACAATCCGATGAAGTTTGGCCTGCGGCAACTGCCGAATATCGGTGCCATCAATTTCGATACTGCCCTTGTCTACATCATAGAAGCGATTGAGCAGGGAGATCAGGGTGCTTTTTCCAGCGCCTGTTGTGCCCACGATCCCTACCATTTCACCCGGATAGAGGTGCAGGTTCATATGCTGGATCAGGGGCCGATCTGCCCGATAACCAAACGACACATTGTTAAAATCAATCTGGCCCATCACGTTCCGCGGTTCCAGCGAAGAGGCCATCCTAGGCTCAGGGTCGGCAACTTCAGGCCGCGTATTCAGGATGTTCCAGATGCGATCCATGGATACGGTGGTGGACTGGAATGTATTCCATTGCATCGTAATCTGGTTGATTGGTTGGAAGAACTGACGAATATAGCTGATAAACGCATACAATACCCCGACTTGCAGGGACTCACCCAGTACGGCGCGACCTCCAAGCCAGACCATCATGACCAGTGCCGCATTGCCAAGGATATCAAACGTTCGGTTGAAGATAACATTGGAGCGGGCTTGCGCAATGTTGGCCTTCAGATGGAGCGCATTTTGTTCCGAGAAACGTTTCTTCTGTTCTTCTTCCTGGTGAAAAGCCTGAATCAGGAACATGCCGGACAAGTTTTCCGCCGTAAATGCGATCAGACGGGAAAGACGCGTACGGGCATTCTGATAAGCCTTCATCAGTCGACTACGGAATAATACCGCAACCACCGCAATGACAGGCAGGACGATCAGGGAGTAACTTGCCAGCACAGGATCAAGTTGGAACATAAAGACGATAATGAGCACCAGCATCATACCATCCCGAATCAGACTGAGCAGGACTTGAGTGAAAAAGCTGCTGATGGTCTCCGTATCACTTGATACGTTTGTAACCAGACTGCCGATATGGAAACGGTCAAAGAAGGACATGGACATCTTGGAGATATGCTTGAACAGGTCCTTTCTGATCCGGGATACAATGTTCTGTCCCACATGCTGCAACAGATTATTCTGAATATAGGTAAAAATAAAACTAATAACAGCCAGCCCGAGAAAGACGGCTGCAAGCTGTACGAGAAAGCCTACACTGGTCTGGCCAATGGCCAGATGATCATCGATGGCGATCTTCACTAGATAGGGTTGCAACAGATCTGCCGATATGCCAAGCAGTGAGCAGAAGAAAATACCGGCAAAAGCCCATTTATGCGGTTTGGCGTATGCCATCATCGCTTTGAACGAAGTTCGTTTACTCTGATCTTCTTCTGCATCTGGTCGAAGTTCAGCGTTAGACATGATGTAATCCCTCCTCCTGCAAACGGTAGGTGGCCGCATATAACCCCTTGGCAGCCATCAACTGCGCATGTGTTCCCTGTTCAGCGACTCGCCCTTCATCCAGAACGATAATATCGTCCGCATGACGGACCGCGCTGATGCGATGAGAGATGATCAATGTGGTTTTGCCCTTGCCGATCTCGCGCAAACTGCGGAGAATACCACTCTCGGTGACGGCATCAACCGCGCTCATGCTGTCATCCAGAATAAGTAACTGTGCTTGCTTGATCAGTCCTCTTGCAAGGCTGGTTCGCTGACGTTGTCCACCAGACAGGGTGAGTCCACGTTCGCCAAGCCGTGTATCGAAGCGATCAGGAAAACGGACAATATTGTCATAGATCATAGCTTGCCGTGCACTATGTTCCACTGTATCCAGCGATACTTCCCGGTCACTGAATGCGATGTTATCCCGGATGGTAGTGCTAAACAGGAAGCCATCCTGAGGGACGTAGGCGATGCGTGATCTTAGACTTTCCAGTGACAGCTGCCGAATATCGGTACCATTGATGCGAATCGTTCCTTCAGGTGGTTCATATGTACGCAGCAACAGCTTAACGAGGGTACTTTTACCTGAGCCGGTCTTGCCTACAATACCCACCGTTCGCCCGGCACGGATATTGAGTTGAATGTTTTTGAGAGCAGGAGATGAACTGCCAGGATAGGAGAAGGTTAGGTTCTCCATGGTGATATCTTGTACGGTATGGAGCGCTGTGGCTTCGGGAAGTTCACGGACATCCGCTATTTCGCTAAGTAGGTCATTTACTCGTTCCAGTGATGCGCCTGAGCGCTGAACGGTATTAATGACATTACCGATCTGTTGAAGTGGTCCCATGATCATGCGCAGATATAACGTCAAGGCGACAAAACTTCCGAGTGTAATGGAATTCTGCATGGTCATCATACCTCCGACAAGCAAAGAAACGACCAATGAGATGGCTCCCAGCAGCGGGAGCAAAGCTTGAAACAAGGAAGACAGACGAACGAGCCGAAGCTGTTTGCTCTTGATCTCATCGACGGTAGTTCCAAAGCGTGCACGAGCACTGTCTTCGATGGCAAACGTTTTGGTTACGCGAATGCCGCCCAGCTGCTCTTCTGCGGATTCCGTCATGGTGGCAAGAGCTTCCTGCACGTCGCGAGAGCGCTTGCGAATCCGTGGACCAAAAAACACGACCAGAAATGGAATCGCCAGCAAAGGGACAACGCTAATTAGAATGAGTGTCAACGGAATCCCGCTAAGCAGCATCATGACAATGCAGGACAACAGCAGGAAGGTGGCATTGGTCATGAGCGTCACGCCATTGGATATCGCTTCACGTACGGAAGTAACGTCATTCATGACATAACTGAGCAGTTTTCCGTTCCCCTGTTTGGAGAAATAATGTTCGCTAAGTTCGGAAAATTTACTGAATATACGCTCACGCGTCATGAATTCGAAGCGTCGACCGAGCTTCATAATCATGAACTGCCCGGTACCGAACAGTAGATTATAGCCGATGGCAATAGCTAGAAGGGACAGGCTGTACCTTACGATTGTCTGCATCTGGAGCGTGTTCTGCATCAATTGATCCGTGAAACTGCCAAGTATTCGGGGCAAGGATGCTTGCCCCACATTAGAGGCAATAATCAGAAGAACAGCAAACAGATAGATAGGCCAGTTCGATACAACATAACCGCGAAGTAATCCTTTCTTGGACATAAGCATTGTTCTCCTTTTGTTATAGGTGAAGTCAGTTCAGGCAGGTGGAGTCAAGAAAAGGGCCGACACCTGTTATTAGCGCGTCGTGCCCTCTTACTGTATGCGATCTAGTTCGTTGTTTATCCGTCATCCGATAGAATTCTCTATGCTTATTTTTGCGCTAATCCGAATCAATGTCAACGAAGCCAGTTAGCAAAAACTGGTGGCTTGGACTCGTGACCGCGGAGATGAGTTCTATGCAGTGTTCCCGTGTTGTATTCACCAGATGTCGAAATTACTGAAACATTTTCAACGCATACCCCGTCTGTAGGAATGAAGAGGTAAAAAATAGGCTTTACTAATTATATGGAGGTGCCAGGAAATGAAACATAAAAAAGGATTGGCTGCAACGCTTGCACTCTGCGTTTCTTTGACAGCAGGAGGTGCATCGGTATTCGCTTTCTCAGATGTGAAGGATGAAGGTCAGAAGTCGATTGTGGATTCATTGAAAACAAAAGGTATTATTAACGGAGTAACAGCAGATCTGTTCCGTCCAGATCTCGCATTGTCCGAGCCACAGGGTGTTCAACTGATTGTGAATGCATTTGGTCTGAAAAATGCATACGCGGCGTCTGCCGCTCAGGATAAAATTAGTCCGGACACATGGTATGCGGATGCTGTACAGGCCGCAACCCAAAATGGATTGTCTATTCCGGTAGAAGTAAACCCGCAGGGTAAAATGACACGCGAGCAATTTGTTATTTTGCTTCATGAAGGTATTAACACAACCGGGAATTATCCGGTCATCATGAAGTATAATCTTGTTAAGGACGAAAATAAAATCGGTAAGGACGCCATATCTGCGGTCCAGAACTTGCTGAACATGAACATCATTGAACTGGATAAGGACGGTAACTTCCGTCCAGATCAGTCGCTTACCCGTATGGAGGCTGCAAGCATGATCTTCAATGCACTCGAATTCGTGGATAAACACGGCAATGGCGGCTCAGCAGAGCCGGCTCCAACCAATCCAGGTGAAGGCCAGCAAGCGATCGTACCTGAAGTGACAACAACGAAGGTTGATGACAAAACAACCAAAGTTAAACTCAGTGCTGAAATGCCACACCCTGGTTATGGATTGAAGATTGATGATGTGAAATTGGAGAAGGATGGACGCGCGATCGTGCTCTATTCCATTATTCAACCTGACCCGGACATGATGTATCCGATGGTTATCACAAATGTGACTGCAGAAACGGATATCCCAACAGGATATACGGCAGAAGCTCAACCTTCTGGCAAGTAAATTTCCTGCAAACCCTATAAACCATTCTCCATTCATATGTGGAGAGTGGTTTTTTTATTTGAGACGAAGCTATAAACATGTTTTGTATGTTGTAAGTTATTTTACATAAAGAGATAATAATTATTACATATAAAGATAGTAAAATAGGTATTTTCTTAGATTATAAAGTTAATTCGTGTTACTGAATGGGCTTTTTTTGATTCTTTTTTCCCATATATCTGTGGATATCAGATTCCACACCTTTGTGCAAAATCTACACATGTGATTTCAGATTTCCAGTATTTATAAGGGTTTATGCATCTGAAGGTAAAGTTAAAAACAACATATATACGAAAGAAGGAGAAGAAATATAGAATAAAGGCAAGCAATTACGGGCTTGTAATATGCGATATATATGTGATAGATAATATTACATTGTACACAGCAGTAAAACCTTAAGTCCTCTAAACATTAGAATCCAGTAGGATGCTTGAGACATGAATACCGTGTTCGATGAGTATATGTGGGTTTTGACTTTTGAGGTCTGTTTCCTAAGTTGGGTTCAGATATAACTTCTTTCAGTTTCATGTGATGAAACGCTCAATGACAACTATAGGAGGGTAATGAGTCAAATTCTACATGTTTTACTCCCCGAAATGACAATGACAAGCTGGCAACCGAAGTGTAAACCCCCGTTGTAACAGGATATTCAGTGATTTTAGATGGAAAGGTTGAAATGGCATATTTACGGATCGGGAAATGAACCATAAACTCGGTATGTAAGCGTTACCAAAAAGGAGGAAACAACTGATGCAACCAGATGGGAAGCACACCTTGTCGCAAAACCTATCGGTATACACCAATCCGAGCAGTAAGAAAAATAAATTAGGGAGAAGGATGATTCGAAACTGGGAGTTGTATCTGTTTATCGCGCCAGCCTTTCTATATTTTCTGATCTTCCATTACGGTCCGATGTACGGCATACAAATTGCATTCAAAAATTTTATTCCAACGCTTGGTGTCACGGGAAGCCCATGGGTCGGATTCGATCATTTCATCCGTTTCTTCAATTCTTATTATTTCTGGGATTTGCTATGGAATACCCTTAGCATCAGCTTGTATGAGTTGGCTATAGGTTTTCCGCTGCCGATCATTCTTGCACTAGCGTTCAATGAAGTGAAGGATTCTTTCTTCAAGCGTACTGTGCAGACCGTCACGTATGCACCGCATTTTATTTCGGTCGTTGTGATGTCGGGTATGATCATTACCTTTTTGTCTCCCTCATCAGGCATGATTGTCAATTTGGTGGAAGCCCTTGGATTTCAGGCACCTCAATTCCTGACGGACCCTGCGTGGTTCAAAACAGTGTACGTATTGTCCGGAGTCTGGCAAAGCGCAGGTTGGGGCACGATCATATACCTTGCGGCCCTATCTGGCGTAGACCCGCAACTGCATGAAGCGGCTGTGGTGGATGGTGCGAGCCGGTTTAAACGGATTTTACATATTAACATACCAGCCATCATCCCTACGATCACCATCTTGTTAATTCTGAATATGGGCAGTATTCTGGGCGTCGGATTCGAGAAAATCCTCCTGCTGCAAAATCCGCTGAATATGGGCTCGTCCGATGTCATCTCCACCTTCGTCTATCGGTCCGGTCTGGTTGATGCGCAATACAGTTTCTCTACGGCGGTGGGATTGTTCAACTCCGTAGTTAATGCGATTCTGCTCATTACCGTGAATCAGATCGCACGTCGTACCAGTGAAAACAGCCTGTGGTAAAAGGAGGGAATACACATGTCATCCGCAGTGAAAGAAAGCAGAAGCGATAAGGTGTTCTTAGTGTGCAATTACATCTATCTGACGGTAGCGCTCGTGATTGTGTTGTATCCGCTGCTATATATCATCAGTGCCTCAATTAGTGATCCCAAATACGTAAGCTCCGGGGAGATGTGGTTACTTCCGAAAGGAATTACATTTGAGGGCTATGCCCGGGTGTTTGAGAACACCAACATCTGGATCGGGTACAAAAATACAATTATCTATACCGTCGTAGGTACCATCGTTAACCTGATTGTCACTTTACCAGCAGCCTATGCGCTCAGCCGCTCGGACTTTGTGGGACGCGGATTCTTCATGGCGATGTTTATGGTAACGATGTTCTTCGGCGGAGGGCTTGTCCCGAGTTACCTGCTGGTCAAGGATCTTGGTATGGTGAATAGCATGTGGGCACTTATTCTGCCTGGAGCTGCATCCATCTGGAATATTATCGTATGCCGTACGTTCTTCCAATCGACCATCCCCAAGGAGTTGCAGGAAGCGGCGCATATAGATGGCTGTACCAACACACGGTTGTTCGTCAAAATCGTGCTTCCGCTCTCCATGCCAATCATTGCAGTGATGGCACTCTTTTACGGAGTCGGACACTGGAACAGCTATTTTAGTGCGATGATCTATTTGAATGATTCCTCCAAGTACCCGTTGCAGCTCTTTCTGCGCCAGATTCTGGTGCTTCAGGAAATGGCGGCACAGGGGGGAGGCGCTATCGATACATCTTCAGCAACGGCGATGAATACCAAAGCGGAGATTGCTGCGCTGGTTAAATATGCTGTCATTATTGTTGCGACCCTACCGGTCATTGCAGTGTATCCATTCCTTCAGCGTTACTTTGTCCAGGGTGTTATGATCGGTTCCGTTAAGGGATGATCTTAATCCATATACCACATTAAACAAGGGGAGTTGTTGTCATGAAAAAGCTTCGCAAGGCTTCATCCATTACACTCTGTCTCACCTTATTCGCAACATTGCTTGCAGCCTGTGGTTCAACCAATGAAGAAGGAAGTGCGACCTCCACAATTGAGGGGGTCAAAAAAGAAGGTTTCCCCATTGTAGACAAAACACTAACGCTGAAGGTCATGTCTCAGGATGCGGGTGTAGCCGACTGGAGCACAATGCCTGTGCTGCAAGAAATGGAGAAACTGTCGGGCATCAAGTTGGAATACCAACTATCACCAATCGACAGCTTTGAAACGAAAAAAAATCTGGTATTTGCCAGCGGAGACTTGCCGGATATGTTCTATGCTGCGGACCTCAAGCCAGCCGAGCAGGTGACATATGGCAGTCAGGGCATATTGATTCCGTTGGAAAAATACATTGACGAAGGTTACGCCCCGAATATCAAAAAGATTCTCGATGAGAACCCGGATGTCCGCAAATCATTTACAACACCTGATGGGCATATGTATGCACTCCCATTCATTGATAAAGCGGCTGTATGGTATAGAGGTCCAATGTGGTACAACGGTGAATTCCTAAAGGCGCTTAATGTTGAAGAGCCTAAGACCACGGAAGAATTGTATACGTATCTCAAGCGTGTCAAAGAAGAAGATCCGAATGGCAATGGCCAGCAAGATGAAATTCCGCTGACTTCTGTAAAACTCGATGATCTTCGCATGTTTTTCTTCGGCTTCTGGGGAATGTACAACGAAGGCATCTATTCCGATAAGGACGGAAAAGTTCACTACCCTTATCAAGAAGAAGGTTACAAAGGGTATCTGACATTCATGAATCGCTTGTGGAAGGAAGACTTGCTGGATCATGAGACCTTCTCTCAAACAGGCGATCAGAAAAAAGCAAAAGGTGAAAGCAACAAACTTGCACTCTTCAACGATTACCATCCATACTTCACACTCGGCGGTGAACCCAGCACGGATCACCCGCTGATGACACCAGTGAAGAGCGAAGTGGCAGACTCTCCGGTATACGGCAAACACCCGGGTATGTCGGCTCGCGGTACCTTTGCGATTACGAGCAGCAACCCGTCGCCTGAGGCGACGATGCGATGGATCGATTACTTGTACAGCTATGAAGGTGCGACTCTGTTCAATCAAGGTCCGGAAGGTGTGTTATGGCAATTCAAAGACAAGGAAAATCACGTAAAAGAGTGGCTGCCCGTTCCTGGGGGTGGGGATCGTGAGGAATACCGCGGTAAAATCACGCCGAACTTTGGTATCTTGACACCGGGGATTAATGATCCGGAAGTAGCGAAGGGTCTTCGCACCGAATTTGATGAGTGGATTGACCAGCAAAATCAAGAGAAGTTGGTACCTATCGGAAAAGCACCATTTCCCAACGTTTATCTGACGAATGAAGAGCAAAGCGAAGCCACCGCTCTATTGTCTGACCTGGATACGTACGTCAAGCAGATGGAAGCAAAGTTTGTGACGGGTCAGGAACCTCTTGAGAACTGGGATAAGTACATTGCACAGATGAAGAAAATGGGCAGTGACCGTATCATCGAACTGTATCAGGGAGCATACGACCGCTGGAATTCCGGGCAATAAAAAAAGTCTGTCGATTCAACATATTTCCCAGGGAGGAAGCAAGATAACCGCAAGCTTCATTGATTTTCATATTTTTCGTATATAACAATGCTCGGGGGAGGTGTGATCAGATATGCAAAAATGGTTTGAAGAAGCCAAGCTGGGGATATTCATCCACTACGGCATCTATGCGGTAGACGGGGTTGCGGAGTCTTGGTCCTTCTATAATGGCAGGATGTCCTACAACGAATATATGAAGCAACTGAATGGGTTTACGGCTTCGGAATTCAACGCGGAGAAGTGGGCGGACCTGATTGAAAAGTCTGGAGCCCGGTATGCCGTGCTGACAACGAAGCATCATGATGGCGTTGCGTTATGGGATACGCAATATAGTGACCTGAATGTCGTCAAACAGACACCGGCGAATCGGGACATCGTGAGGGAGTATGCGGAAGCGATCCGTGAGAAGGGGATTCATCTGGGGATGTATTACTCACTTATTGATTGGTCACACCCGGACTATCCTAGTGTATTTGAAGGTGGAAAAGTGCCGGACGATCTCGGCGATGCCAACCCGTATTCAAGTCCTGTGGACGGTGTTCAGGATCAGGAAAAGTGGCAGAAGTTCCTGCAATTCAATAACCATCAACTGGGAGAGATTTTAACGAATTACGGAAAGGTGGATCTGCTATGGTTTGATGGGGATTGGGAACGGAGTGCCCAGCAGTGGAATCTGCCGGAGTTCAAGCATTACCTGCACTCCTTCAACCCGGATATCATCATCAACTCCCGCCTTCAAGGGTATGGAGATTACAAAACGCCTGAGCAGGGCATTCCGATTACAAGACCGGAGGGACCCTGGGAATTCTGCACCACGATCAATACATCATGGGGTTATGTACCAACTGATCATAAATATAAATCCCTGAATCAGATCATTCGGATGTTCTGTGATTGTATATCAATGGGCGGTAATATGTTGCTGGATATAGGTCCGCGTGAAGATGGCACCATCGATCAGAGGCAGGAGGATATTCTGCTTGGGCTGGGAGCTTGGATCCGAACCCATGAAGAGGCTGTCTTCGGAACGGGTGAAGGCATTATGTCCCGCTATTATCTAGGAGGAAGCACGGTATCCGAGGATCGAAAGACACTGTATCTGTTTGTGTATGATGATCCCAAAGAGAATGTATGCATCAAAGGTCTCTGCAATCCGATCAAAAAGATTACCGTGCTGCATTCAGGCAGAGAACTTGATCATGAGATTCATGGAGGCGTGCCATGGTTCAATATCCCGGGAACAACGTGGATTAAGATGACCCCGGAGGACGCACATGAACAGGTGACCGTTCTTAAGATCGAATTCGATGAGGAGCTGGAAATGTATGGCGGCGCTGGAGCCGTTGTCACCCATAACTAACTATTACAGGGAGGGCGTGTGCCGATAGATGCATGCCCTCCCTTACGAATTGGAGAGAGTGACATGAACAGAAGTGGAGTGCCAGAACCCAGGATTGAGTATGCTCCCAAACATTATGTATGCAAGCGAGCGCAAGAAACGCTGGTGTTAGACGGCCGTGTGGATAAGGCTTTTTGGGATGCGGCCCCTTGGACGGATAATTTCGTTGATATCGAAGGTGATCTTCGTCCGAAGCCAGAGAAACAGACACGGGTAAAAATGCTATGGGATGACGACTATTTCTACTTTGCTGCCGAGCTGATGGAAGATCAGATATGGGCTACGTTAACTGAGCGTGATTCCGTTATTTTCTATGACAATGACTTTGAGATTTTTATCGATCCTGACGGGGATTCCCATCAATATTATGAGTTCGAGATCAATGCGCTCAATACGGTATGGGATCTGTTATTAGTGAAGCCTTATCGGGATGGTGGGCCTCCGGTTAACGGTTGGGATATCAGCGGTCTCAAGACGGCCGTATATATCGATGGAGAACTGAACAGACCTGGAGCTGATAACCGGAAATGGAGTGTAGAAGTCGCGATTCCCTGGAACAGTCTAAAGGAATGTGCCGAAGAAAACCGTCCGCCTGCACCAGGTGAGTTCTGGCGTGTCAACTTCTCACGTGTGGAGTGGCAGACCGAGGTACAGGGCGGTGAGTACCGCAAGGTGCTGAATCCGGAGACCGGAAAACCTTATCCGGAGGACAACTGGGTGTGGTCACCTATGGGCATTATTAACATGCACTACCCGGAGTTATGGGGTTATGTTGTATTCTCGGATGAAGGAACGGATGAGTCGTTTGAGTTGCCGGAAGACGAACGAATTAAATGGGAGCTTCGCAAGCTCTATTACCGTGAACGCAATTATTATGAAACCCATGGCGAATTTACCCAGGATATGAAGTTGCTTATGGGTGAGGATTCGTGGAGTTGTGAGCCTGTAATTGAAACAACTCGCAGCCTGTTCCAGATTACTGCGCCTTCTTCGGACGGCACGGCCTTGATCTGTATTCGGGAAGACGGAAAGCTGTGGAAGGAGTGAGAACATAATGACCAGCCAAACCTTGGTATTTTCCCTTGATGCACAGTCATTGGAGAGGATCGAGCAGAAGTTCCAGGAGAAGGTACGTTTTGCGGCGGCTCGCAAATCGGAGTTGTTTGATATTTTTCAGCAGGAGCTAACGGAAGAAGAGACATGGGCGTTGAAGGTTGTCTATGCCTATATGCCGGTAAACGACATGGCTGACTATAACGGGGACTTGTTCTTGAGTCATGTACGGCGGGCTTTGGACACCCGCATACGTGTGCCTTGGGGAGATCGCGTTCCGGATCACCTGTTCCTTCATTTTGTGCTACCTTATCGGATAAATACGGAAAATATTGAAGATTTCCGCGGCTTGATCTATGACGAATTAGCCGAGCGGACAGCGAAGTTATCCATGGCAGATGCCATTCTGGAGACGAATTACTGGTGTCATGAGAAAGCGACCTATATTGGCAGTGATCTGCGTACGATATCACCGCTGACGATGATCCGGAATGCTCGGGGTCGATGCGGCGAGGAATCCACGCTGGCGGTGGCTGCTCTTCGCAGCATCGGCATCCCTGCCCGTCAGGTGTACACACCGCGCTGGGCTCACTGTGACAGTAATCACGCCTGGGTAGAAGCTTGGGCAGATGGTCAGTGGTATTACATCGGGGCATGCGAGCCTGAAGCTCGCCTGAACCAAGGGTGGTTCAGCCCGCCAGCCCGAAGGGCGATGCTGATTAATACGAGGATCTATGCCGACTATCCTGGACCGGAGGATATAACGCTCTCCGAAAAGGGATTTACGGAAATTAATCTGCTTGAGAACTATGCGCCAACGCGCACCATTCGTGTGAAAGTGAACAATGAGCAGGGAGAGCCTGTACCCGGAGCGAGTGTCCGCTTTGAGTTGTACAATTCGGCAGAATTCTATCCGATTGCCGAAATTAGCACGAACGCACAAGGGGAAGCTGCTTTTAAGACAGGTTATGGTGACCTTTTGATTCGTGCGGTAAGCGGCGGCAAGTGGAGTGAAATCCTATTCAAGGCTCAGGAAAGTGATCTTGTAGAGCTTGTATTGGACTTGTCAGAGCAGCCGTCAGAGAGCGTGGACTTTGATATGGTCCCTCCGCCAGAAGGGGAAGGAGAGAGCGCGGTTGCGTTATCGGAAGAGCAGATTCAGATTCACAATCGTCGTCTGGAGGAAGGAGCACAGACCCGAAGCGAGTATGAGGACACTTTCCTGAGTCAAGAGGAGGCTGTCTCACTGGCTCATTCGGTTGGACTGCCCCAGGTGCGTGTATGGGAGATTCTCCAGAAGGCACGAGGGAACAGTCGTGAAATTGCAGCTTTCCTGGAAGAGTGCTCCAGTTCATACGGTGAGTGGCCGCTTCGGTTACTTGAATCATTGAATGAAAAAGATTTAATTGATACCTCTCGCCAGACGCTGCACGATCATCTAATTGGTGCGCTCTCGCAGCAAGGATCATGGGCGGAAGATACGTTTGTGAGATACATCCTGTGTCCGCGGATCTCTTATGAGATGCTGGTCCCTTATCGAAGTGTATTCCAGAATGCATTTTCGGCAGATGAGGCAGCAGCGTTCAGGGAGAATCCCTCGACACTTGCCCAAATGCTGGAACAGCAATATGAATACTATGACGATCTTCCTAATCTAAAAGGCAAAGGGAATCCCACAGGGACGTTTAGTCTAATGAAGGGGGACGCTCAGTCGCTGGATATTTTGTTTGTGGCTGTATGTCGCAGTTTGGGTATCCCTGCCCGATTACATCCGAGCGCTCAGAAACCACAGTATCTAAGCGACAGAGGATGGGAGGACACGGTGTTTAGTCTCACCTCACCTCGAACTCAGGTAAGTACAAGCTGGGGAAAGCTCCAACTTCATAGGGATATAAAAGCTCCGCAGGATACTCCTGCAGCATCCTATTTCGAGAACTTCTCGTTTGCACGTCTGGAAGATGGCGTCTACAAGACACTGATATATCCTTATGGCAGTACGGATGTTTATAGCAAGCCATATGAGGTTGAACCAGGTGCTTACCGTTTAACGACAGGCATTCGTCTGAAAGATGGAACGGTAAACGTACGCTTCATATACTTTACCGTGAATGCCGGAGATACAACTGAGATTGTATTGTCTTATCGTGAGACTGATATTGATATTCCTGTACTCGGTAAACTTGCACCAGGAAGTATACTGACCCATCTGAATGGTTCAGAGGTGGAGCTGGAGGAACTTCTGGGATCGGAGGGCGCCATAGCTGCCTGGATTGAACCGGAGCGTGAACCGACGAAACATCTGATTCGTGAACTATGCGAGCTGGCAGAACCGCTGGATAAGCTGGGCATACCCATCGTGCTTATGATCGGAGACATGGAATGGAACGCTTCCTTTGACCCTGTTGGTTATCCTAAGCTGCCAATACGCACAGTTTTTGCACGGGACTCCAATTATGCTTCCTTGTCTGGTTTCATTTCGAAACCTGCAGATCACGAAGCGGGTTATCCGCATCTGTTCGTGCTGGATACTCAGCATCAAGTTCGTTATTCGGCTTCCGGGTACAAGATTGGTACCGGGAAGGAAGCCTTGCAGATTGCTGCTGCGATAACACAATCATCGAATGGATCGGAGTGAAGAGGGTGACGAATTATATTGCTGCAGGTTATGCCGTGGATTCTGTTCTTCCTGACATGACACACGAGGATCTATTGAAGTTAACACATCTGAACGTAGCCTTCGGACATGTTAAGAATGATATGATCACCACCGAGCATTTAAAAAATGGCCATGTGATCGCAAACATGAAGCGGGATCATCGGAATCTTACGGTGCTGTTGTCTGTAGGCGGATGGAGTGCAGGCGGTTTTTCCGAAGCTGCCTCAACCCAGTCAGGAAGGGAGAGCATGGCAGCATCGGCAGTTAGGGTGCTGGAAGAATATCCTTTTGACGGGATCGATCTGGATTGGGAATATCCTTGTTACGGTGAAGCTGGTATTGCATCCAGCCCTGATGATAAACGGAATTTCACCTTGCTTCTCAAAACGATCCGGGAGACACTGAATGCCAAGGGGGCAGAGGATGGTCGTCATTATCTGCTCACCATTGCGGCAGGGGCTGATCAATACTATGTAGACGGTACAGAGATGGCTGAGGTGCAACAATATTTGGACTACATCCAGTTGATGACCTATGATATGCGCGGCGGTTTTCAGGTTCTGACCGGACATCATACGAATCTGTACACGCCAATCGGAGATTTGTTTCGAATGAGTGCGGATGCTTCCGTGACCCTGTTTGTTCGCGCCGGGGTTCCGAGGGAGAAGATTGTGATCGGCTCCGCCTTCTATTCCCGAATCTGGACTGAGGTTCCTGACCGAAACCATGGGCTCCATCAAATGGCTGGCAGTACAGGCGGCTATGGTCCGTCATTTGCCGAACTGGAAGCGAAGTACATCAACAAGAATGGTTACACCCGTTATTGGGATGAAGAAGCCTCTGCACCGTTTCTGTTTAATGGGTCCAGCCTCATATCGTATGACGATGAAGAATCGATCCGATGCAAATGTGATTACGTAAAGGAGCAAGGTCTGGCCGGGATCATGTTCTGGGAGTACAGCTGTGATCAGACGGGCCGTTTGCTGGATGCAGTGCATCAAGGACTTCATCAGTTTCCGGCTGGAAAATAGGATAAGCAAGTCGGAGCAGGCGGATCAGATGATGTATATGGACTAAAAACATACGAAGGGGCCGTTCCATAAGTCATGAGCATGACTTATGGAACGGCCCCTTGTTTGCGTTATTTTGGTCTAATGAATCAGGCACTGCATCACAGAGGCGATATCTCCTTTTATCCAATGCACTCCTCGTCATCATCATCCGGGGAATCGGCGGAGCCGTTGGGACGGTGCATCTTACGGTATTGTCCTGGGGTATAACCCGTTTCTTTCTTAAATTTGCGGATGAAGTTTGGTGTGTCCAGATAACCGACGCGGGTGATGATATCTTTTAACGGATCGGTTGTATGCAGCAGTAGCCGAATGACCTCATCCACCCGTTTCTGCCAGATATATTGGGTGAAATTCATACCGATCTTTTCTTTGAAGGAACGACTGAAATAGGAAGAAGAGATCGTAAATTTCGATGAAATCGTACCTAGACTGAGGTCATAATCCGAGAAATTGACATCAATATAAGCAACGATTTCATCCATCAGGGAGCTTTCTTCCGTCTCACTCTTCGCCTCGACATGGGCGCAGATTTCGGCGACAAGGCCTGTTAGTTTCTTCTCCAGATCCTCCAGCGAGTCATAGGACGTGATCCTTGGAAGTTGATCAACCACATGATGGATTCCAAGTTCCGAGGCGGTTTTGAGCATGGTGTTCAGAATATCAAAGCAGATGCAACGCAGCAGCGGTACAGATGGCATTTCATCTTTCAAATTGTTCAACGCGGTCGAAACCATCTGAACTGCCACGTCATAGCTGCCCTGTTTCAAGCTCTGGACCAGCTTTAATAACACATCTTTAGGGACCCAGAAGGAAGAATCCTGTACACCGGAACCGGAAAGGTCCTTAAAGTATGTACTATTGCCCTGTCCGTGCAGCATTGATGCTTCCAGAGCAGTCGAGGCCTCAATGAAGGACTGATTCAGCTGTTTCGGATAAGTGTACCGATTGCCTATCCCGATTGCGGGAGCGACCCCGGTGTGTTCTACCACCATCCATTGCAGTTTTTCAACAATAGGTTCCATGCGGACATTGAGACTACCTTCATGTCCTATTTCGGCATCGAATCCTACAATAAGGGCCAATTGATCTGCCTGTGGAAGCTCGACGCCGTAAGCATATGCAGTTAAATCCGGCAGCTCCACATCATTCATCAGCTGTACGACAGTAGGTTGCTCGGGGTTATTACCGATGGGAAAAGCGTGCATTTCCCAGCCCATGATCATGACAAAATAATGAGATCGGTTGAAGCGTATGCCAAGCTTATCTGTAAACTCAGCGGGGAAATCTCCGGTGTGACCGTGCTTCAGCAACATGAGTAAAATATGATTGCGCGCATAGGGTTCCTGAAGATCCACACGCTGACTATAATCATGAAGTGTTTTCTTGATCCATTCCAGCTCATTGGTGGATGAGGATGGATCAGGATCATTCTTCAACCGAATGAACTCCATTAAGTCTGAAATGGGATGGTATTGTCTTCGGGCCAACATGATGGCAAGAATGGTGCCCATCGTTACCACAAAGGAAAATACAAGGATAATAAAGGTTCGGATATGGACAATTCGGCTGAAAAACTGGTTGCTTGGCATAGCGGTTACATAAGTCCAACCCGTATCCGATTTAACGGATACAACCGAATGTGGTTCTTGATTCAAGGAGATGCTGTGCGTTCCGGGTTCAAGGGCAAACAGTGCGCTGACCTCCTGTTCGGATATGACTTCTCCCTTATAGTTGGCTGCCAGTACTTGCCCGTAATTATCGAAAATGTAAGTCATCCCGTGATAGTCACTGAGGATAGAATCAATCAAGCCAGTCAGATTAGACTCGTGGATCAGGTACATCACGGTTCCGTGGGCGGGCGTATTATTAGGTGCAATCGGTACAAGGTAGGCCAGCATGGAATTGGGGATTCGGGTTCCTTGAACGACCTGCTCTGCTGGTCGTATCGTGGGAAACGGGACGTTATTCAAATCCCGGATCATGTCCGTTTGGTTCCAGGTATTAAATTTGTAGCGGGCCGTGAATACATCCAGATTCTCCGAGCCTTGAGAAGAGTAGATGTTATCATCTCCGCGGAAGAACAGGAATAACTCATCGATAATGGAACTGGTGGCTTTGTATTTGACTAATGCGTTAATGGATTCCCGGCTATAGTAGGGATGGTGGGTCCAATATCTCGTTAACTGCTCATCATAAGCGATACGAAACGCGATGTCCTGTAATTCCTTCATGCGATCATCAATGACCGTTTTGGCTTGAGTGAGCTGATTAACATTGGTCTGTTCAATCTCTGAACGGAGCGTGTCCACAGCATTGTGATAAATAATGATGGTTAATATAACAAGAGGGATAAGGAAGATGGAGATATAGGATAGTGTGTACTTAAGCAGAAGCTTGGACTTGAAGTGATTCCATTTCATATCTGCAACCTCCCGTTTTTCTTTCGTGCTGCAGCGATAGCGCTCTCATATGGGCAGTAAGTATATTGCCAAGATGGGAGCTGCTGGGGTGTTCCTTCTGAAAATACTAGGAGAACTTCTCTAATAAAGCAATGGTTCTTTTATAAATTCCAGTGCAATCCGTAAGAAAGATATAGCTATAGCAAAATCCCCTCAAAGTACACTCATTTCCTTATGCTACCACACAAGGCTTTTGTAAGAGTATCTACTTTAAGGGGATAATTCTAGCTGATCATATATTATATTTTCTATTACTGAATATAGGAGTTAAACGATTATTCTTCCAGCGGTTCATAGTCAAACCAATCGAAACTTGCAGGTGTACACTCCTCTGATGGAGCATAAGCGTACATGGCTATCATCACACCTGTGAAACCACTCGCCACTTCGGTAGATAACAGATGAGTTTCTCCTGAACCGACTTCAATGGTATCGGATGAACCTTGCTGATAGAGGAACGTGAAGTGATTCCGGTCAGCCTTGATTTGTAATACAACCGGCCCGTCGTCGCAGTCAAAGACCTGTTCGGTTCTTAGAGAGCCGACGGTTCGCCGCAATACGATTTTTTTCTGGTCATCGATCTGTGTGACAGCCCAATCGTAATGATATTTATGATTCATAAATAAGGTTAATCCGGCTTCCTCACCGTTCACACGCGGCTCATAATTTAGCTCGGTCCCCAACTTGCATAAGAAATGTCTTAATCGACGCCCAACAAAGGCTGGATTTCTGCCATCATCGAGTGAAACCGAATTCCCCCGCAGGATGAGTTGCCCGGGATTTTCTGTGATTGTCCAACTATTCGGAGCCGGATTCCGCAAGAACATCCAGTTCATGTCCAAGGTTGGTTCGTCAAAATGATCCCGGGTAGCCTGAGGTGACCAAGGGTGCTCAGCCAACACAGGCCCTGTCATCTCCTGCTCGATATGTCCATCCACACCGATTGTCGGCCAACCGTTTTCCGTCCATGTAACGGGTGCCAGGAACGTTTCACGTCCCAGATGGTGCCGCATGGGGTAACCTGCTGGACGAAGGCCAAGACATACCGCCCACCAGCTTCCATCCTGGATCTGGACAAGGTCTGCATGACCGGTTGCGTGGATGCTGGATTTCATACTTCGATTGGACAGAATCGGATTATGTGGACACGGCTCAAATGGTCCGTATGGCTCTGTGCTCCGAGCAATGGTCTCCATATGACCATACTCGGTTCCACCTTCGGCAATCATCAGATAGTAGAGGCCGTTTATTTTATACATGTGGGGAGCTTCGGGGGCTGCGCCTCCAGTTCCGGTCCAGATTAATCGGCTATCCGTTAGTCTGGCTCCGGTCCCAAGGTCTATCTCGCACTGATAGATGCCCTCGCCCTCATCGCCATTACAGGCCGTTTGAAAATACACATGTCCGTCTTCATCGAAGAGAAAAGAGGGATCAATGCCGCCCTGATCGACAAAAATCGGAGCAGACCATGGTCCCTGGGGCTTAGCACTACATACATAAAAATTCCCGCCGCCGCTGACATTGGTTGTTGTCATATAGAACCAGCCATCATGGTACCGGAGAGTAGGGGCATAGATGCCGCCAGAGCTGCCTGCATTCGCTAGAGGCAGTTGCTCCGTTGATGTGAGGACATGACCGATTTGTCGCCAGTTCACAAGGTCTTTGCTGTGGAACATAGGCACACCAGGGAAATATTCAAAAGTACTGGTTACCAGATAATAGTCTTCATCTACACGGCAGATACTTGGATCTGGATAAAACCCCGGAATCACCGGATTGGTATATTTTATCATGTGATGCTCCTATTCATTGTGAGAGTTTAATATGGTCCTGGACGTATGAGAGATATCCTTGCTACAAGGGGCATTATATCGTCTTCAATCATTTCCAACCTTGATTTTTCGGTCCTCGAATAGCATGATATAGACATTCAACCCAAGATGGTTTGCGGAGGGGAATGCTTTTGAGTAATGCATATTTGAGATGGTTTACCTCGGATCATCAACAATTTCCGTTTTTTATTCAGTACGGTGCACATGCTGAGGACATGGAGCTCCATAATCATATGGATTTTACGGAACTTGTGATTGTTCTGAATGGTCATGCAACCCATGTGGTGAACACCGAAGAATTTTTTATTAAAAAAGGGAACGCATTTGTGATTAATGGTGACACCCATCATGCGTATAAAGACCCTCATGATTTTAGGATCTGTAACATTATGTTCAGTCCCGAGATGCTTGCTTCGGCTGGGCCCGATCTAAGAAAATCGAACGGCTTTCAGGCGCTGTTTGTTTTGGAACCGTTTTATCGAAATATTCATTCATTTCCGAGTAAACTTTCGTTATCCATTTCCAGTCTGGAGTATGTGGAATCACTGATATCGTTCATGATTGAGGAGTATCAGAGTAAACAGCAAGGGTATCAGACCATGTTGATCTCACGCCTGACGGAGATGGTTGTTTATTTGTCGAGACAATATGATACGCAGGAGAAAGGGATCGAGGGTAATAATCTGATGCATCTGGCCAATGCCATTTCATTTATTGAAGATCATTATCTGGAGCCGCTGTCGTTGGAGGATATTGCGGGGAAGTCGAACATCTCCATAAGGCATCTGAATCGGATTTTTCGTTCCTATTATCAGATGACCCCGATGTCTTATCTGCAGAAGTTGCGTCTGGAGAAGGCATGTCATTTGTTGAAAAACGGGAATCTGTCCATCACGGAAATCTCGTATGAATGTGGATTCAACGACAGTAATTATTTCACTCGCCAGTTCAAGAAAGCCTTTGGTAAGTCCCCAAAAACATACAGGCAGAATCATTAACACCCGAATAAAAATGATGTGTGAGCGGGGAGAGGTGTGAACAGAAAGTCTGGGCCGAGATTCGCCAACGTATAAATCAAAAAAAACAAGCAGGACCATCCTATGAGGAGGCCCTGCTTTCGTATTTTCAAGGCATCTTAATAATCCAGAAGCCGTCCGTTGTCATGCCACTGACCGTACATTTTATTTTCCTTTGTGTTACTTATGAATTTATCCAATCTGCTCTGGAATAAGGCGTTCTGATGTTTAACACTTTGGATCGTATCAATCCTGACCTTCTGATACAGGGCAGGGAATGCCGTGAAATTGGCATAAACCTGCGGGTTCTCTTTCAACCTTTGTTCGATCACACCATCAATACTGAAAGCATTCGGGTCCATGACAGGTAGTACCTCTCTTCCCTCATCATGCATGAGGCCTAACTTTTCAAGACGACGGACACGTTCCTTGTTCAGTTCAGTCCATGAGCTACGTTTGCTTCGGGGAGATAATCTCTGTGCCAATTGAGTGTCGGATATTTTCTTTTTGACTCCATCGATCCAGCCAAAGCACAGGGACTCCTCAACTACATCCAAATACAACAGGGTGTTCGGCAATGGTTTTATGCTTATGATGACCCAGCAAGATTTCTGGACTTTTCCATGTTCCTGCAACCAACTTCTCAATTCTTCCCTCGATGTCACGGGAATACAGTGTACATTCTCCATCGAATCGTTGTCTAAACTTGAGCCGGTTCTTGATACCAGAAGAGAGAATAGTCGTTCATGACGGAAGCATGCCCCAACTGACGGAGCATGGTAGACACATTGCCTCGGTGGTAGGTCCCGTGATTGACCAGATGAAATACCATTTCCGATAAGCTGGTTTCGCGGACGCCGGCAAAAGGATTATCGAGCAGCACGGTTTGTTCCAGATTAGTTTGGCCTTGGAGCCATTCGCTGTATTGTGCCGACAGATCGGCAAACATTTGGATGTACTCATCTATTGAACCGTGAATTTCACCATTGAGAGGCATGCATGCTTGGAGTGCCTCGGGCATACTGGTGCCCGTTAATACCAGATACCACATCTTATCCACTGCATAGATATGGCTGAGGGCATGGGCGATGGTTGGAAATGAACTGTTCACTTCCTGACTCAGCACAGAAGAGGGGAGTTCTTTGATTCTGTTCAGGATGGTTTGATTAGCCCATGCATTGTAGTTATACATTTGTTCCGGATGATTCATGAATGATCGTCTCCTTTAATTTGGCGAGGAATGTGGTTACTTACTAAAATGATTATAAAAAAAGAAGTATGACAACAGCGTGTCATACTTCTTCATAGAGCTTAAGTGCGTTTTGAAGTTGTTCTTTCAGGATGCCACGTAATTCAATCGGTTCAAGCACCTCAGCGCCACTACCCAAACTAAGCAGAAAAGACCAAAGCCATCTGGCCTGTAACGGTTGATGAACCGGGATGCGCATTGTCATACTTCCATCCTCGTGAAATTGCTTATCTGCCTGTTGAAAATGATCCATGGCTTCCGCTAGCGCTTCCGGGTTCACTCGAAATACCACATCACTTACTTGATCTTGCCAGGATGGATCGGACACAACCTCCGCCTGAGGAAGTTCAAGATGTGGTTGAAAGTGTTCCGATGTCAGGGTCACATTCATCATCCGGGACAGTCGGAACTCCCGATAGTCCTGCCTTGTCTGACAAAATCCATACACATACCAATTACGATATTTAAAATGCAGTCTTATCGGTTCCAGATGACGAGGGGTATGTTCATTTTTTGTATTGATGTAGTCAAAATGCACAACCTGATGCTTCGTAATCCCTGTACGCAGATGAGGAAGGGCATCTGGCTCCGTTCGGCGAGTCTCCAGATCCACAGATAGACTTGAGGTCTGATGCTCCGGGCCAATCGTTTGCAGACGTTCAATTGTGCCTTGTGCACGTGCATCCTCGAAGACCGTGGAGAGACTGCTCAGCACCGTGATCAGGGAATCCACATCATAAGAACCGAGCAAGCTCTTATCCATCTTGTATCCGTCCATCATGCCGTAGCCGCCTTTGAGTCCCTGATGGGAGACGACCGGGAAGCCGGCTGCACAGATCACATCAATATCCCGATAGATCGTTCTTGGGGACACCTGAAACTCTTCCGCCAAGGTGGAAGCAGACAATACTTCATGGTTCAACAGCTTGTATATGATAGAGATTAATCGTTCCAATTTCAAAAGACATCCCCGCCCGTTATTCCATTTTGTCATTCAGGCCATTAGTATAGCACGACATAGCGAACAAAAAATGGGAACGGGACGAAACAACAAAAAAAGAGTGCCGGATCGCACTCTTTAGAAGACACCATACTGTTGTGCAGAGTAACAGGCATCTTAGGTATTCTGGCAGTTCTGTTGAGCTCTTTTATCTCGGGCGTTTGGCCAGAGCAGGTGCTACTCTTCTTGCACGTTATAGAGAACCCGAGCGAGCAGATTTTGTCCATAGTTTCCGAAGTTTTTGCCAAAGATCGTTAAACCTCGTTTGTTCAAAGGTCCGTCCGTAACTGCAATGCGGAAGTGAATATCGCTTTTGTAATCCAGTCCAATCTGGTCCAGCGTTACATCCGAGATACGGCATCCGTCAATATAGCTGCCTTCCTGCGTAATTCGAATCAGCTTCAGCATGCCGTACTGATTGAGATGGGGAGGCCACCATTCCGGGTTGAAGGTACCGCGTGTTTTACCGAAATCCCCTGGACTCGTCCAGCAACCAATCTCAATACCGTTGACATAGAAGTAGATATCTGAAGGGTAATTGTCGCAAAAGCCAGGTGCCTCCGACCCCAGTTCCATCGACAACTGAATTTCACTAAACGACTGATTAGGCTTGAGATAATTGGGAATCCGATACTCCAGATAACCCTCAGCCAGCCAGATCATCTCCGCATCAATTCGCAGTGGATCAGCAAAGTAACGCGGATCATCGAACTCTCCAACAATGCTGTCCCGGGTAGCGAGACCACATGTAGGTACAGCCTGATAATCGCTGTAATGGCCTACCTGAATCTCTACCTCATACCGATTGTTAATCTCCTGTGACCGCAGATCAACCATCAATTTTTCCTCATTGAGATAACATATCTTCTGAATTCCATGTTTGCCAACGGCGGTGTTGATCTCGATCAATCCGCTCTCTTCGAGCTTCTTGATATGCATCGTGATGGCACCATTGCTGAGTCCAAGTTTGGTTGCAAGATCATTGAGATTAAGACTTTGGTTCTTGGCGAGCAGTTCAATGATCTGAATCCGAATCTCCGAACTGAGCGCTTTGAAGATATTCACACCCGACATTAGATCTTTAATATAAATCATAGGTGGATTTCCTTTCCCCGTTCTGAACAAAGTCTCTTCGAATCAGACATTTGCACATTTATATGTTTTATTTCAGATAATTATAAATCATTCCTTCATGGAAGGGAAGGGTAGAGAATTAGAAGCCAAAACCGCTGTAAATAGCGCAAATATGAACGTAAATCCTATTTTGCGTTCACGATTCCGGTTAAAATAAATGTTAATCAGTTCACATATATTTGAAATATACCATTGAAATGTCATGTAACCGCTTTTATAATCCTATTATACCTAAATTGATTCATTACTTCATGAACCTAATTAACCATTTGATCAGGAAAGGTGGAGTTCGGTTTGGAAAAGGTAAGTACTGTGAAGAGGTTTAAGTGGAAACGTTTGGCGTTACCGGCATTACTAGTGATGGTATTGCTTCTGGCAGGTCAGTCCAAAGCTCTGGCGGCGTTCTGGAATCTGACAGGAGATACCGCTGTTCATGATCCGTCAATTATCAAAGAGGGAAGTTCCTGGTACACTTTTTCAACCGGCCCGGGCATTCAAGTATTGAAATCGGATAATGGATCGTCCTGGTATCGTGTTCCACAAATTTTCTTGAGCAAGCTATCCTGGTGGGCTTCTGCTGTTCCGGGGCAGAGTGGATTGGATGTATGGGCACCGGACGTGGAGCAGTATAACGGAAAAGTATGGCTCTATTATTCGATCTCCACCTTTGGTTCCAATCGGTCTGCGATTGGTCTTGCGTCTGCGAACAGCATTGGAGCAGGGCAGTGGAAGGACGAAGGATTGGTGCTTCAGACTACGACCGCCAATAACTATAATGCCATTGATCCCAATCTGGTCATTGATGCTTCAGGCAATCCATGGCTGGCCTTTGGTTCGTTCTGGAGCGGTCTAAAGATTGTCAAGCTGGACAAAAATACGATGAAACCTACGGGAAGTATAACATCCATTGCTGCGCGGCCGAATAACGGAGGTGCTATTGAAGGACCAAGTGTTGTATATCGTGGCGGCTATTATTACCTGTTTGCTTCCATTGATTCTTGCTGCCAAGGGGTGAACAGTACCTATAAAATGGTCTATGGACGTTCGACCAGCATAACAGGTCCTTATGTGGACAAAAACGGAGTCAATATGCTGAATGGTGGCGGAACGATACTGGATACAGGCAATGTGAAATGGAAGGGCCCAGGTGGTCAGGATGTGTACAACGGCAATGTCATTGCACGACACGCCTATGATGCAGAGGATAATGGCAATCCGAAATTGCTGATTAATGACTTGTTATGGGACGCGAATGGATGGCCGAAATATTGATTTATTTTAGATAAATATAAATTGTTTTATAAAAGTATTGACTAAAGTGATCTGGATTTGATAAATTTAACAACAGAAATCCTATTTCATCCAATTGAATACGGTTACAAATCCAGATCAGGAGGGGTTCAGATGGTAAAGAAAAAGAATTGGGTCACATTTATGCTTCTAATGCTGGTAAGTGCATTGGTACTTGCGGGCTGCGGAGGAGGAAGTAGCGGTTCAAATGGGGACAAGGAGTTAACGTTTATGTTCCGGGGCGGTACAGATGAGCAAAAGGCATACCAGGCGGTGGTCAAGAAATTCGAAGAAGATCATCCGGGTGTGAAAGTCAAAATCATTGTAACGGCTGCGGATCAATATGCAACCAAGCTGAGAGCGGCAATTACAGGCAACAGCTTGCCTGATGTATTCTACATTAATCCTGGCGATGTGAAGGCGTATGTAAACAGCAATGTGCTGATGAATCTCACATCGTATATTGAAAATAACCCGGATGTTGATCTCGATAATATCTGGAAATACGGCGTGGATTTGTACCGTTATGATGGCCAAATGGCAGGACAAGGTGACATCTACGGTATGCCGAAGGATCTGGGGCCATTTGCACTGGGCTACAACAAGACTTTGTTTGAGAAAGAGGGCATTCCATTCCCTGACAAGGATAAACCATATACATGGGAAGAGTTCATTAAGGTGAACCAGCAAGCGACCAAAGATACCAATGGGGACGGTAAACCCGATGTGTACGGTACCGGATTCAACGTGCAATGGGCACTGCAATCCTTTGTATGGAGTAATGGTGGGGATTGGCTGGATGAGACCAAAACAAAGGTGACGATTGATGATCCGAAATTCGCGGAAGCGCTACAATTCTTCGCGGATATGCAAAACGTATACAAAATCACACCGTCCATTGAGGAAGCGCAAACATTGGATACATATCAACGCTGGATGAAAGGTGAAATGGCTTTCTTCCCTGTAGGACCATGGGACATGAGTACATTTGAGAAACTGCCTTTCGATTATGATTTGCTACCTTTCCCTGCGGGATCGACTGGCAAATCGGCAACATGGATCGGATCTCTGGGTATCGGTGTATCGGCGAAAACGAAGCATCCGGAAGAAGCTGCGGCATTGGTGAACTACCTTACGGCTTCGAAGGAAGGTATGCAGCAACTGGTGGATGCCAAGGTACAGATTCCAAACTTGCTGGATATGGCAGACGAGTGGGCCAAAGATACATCCACGAAACCAGCCAACAAACAGGAATTCATTGATATCGTTGAGGATTACGGTCGGGCTCTGCCAGGTAACTACACATACAATGCGGAGTGGTATGACCTGTTCTTCACAGACATCCAGCCGGTATTGGATGGCAAGATTACAGCCGCAGACTATGTGAAGCAGCAACAGCCAAAAATGCAGAAGCTGCTCGACAAAGCGGTTGAACAGGAAAAGAAATCTCAGAAATAGTAGATAGGAAAGAGCGATGCCGGCAGAGTGCAATCATGCTGCTGGCATCATTCGTGTTGGAAATTGTGGGATTCCATACGGGCATGTGGCATTCGTTGATGGACAAGATTCAATCGAAGAATGCCACATGCTGATACTAGAAACAGGGGTGAACGCCGTGATTACGAAATCGAGTTTGTATCGCAAAGAGATGCTGTACGGATATCTGTTTATTTTACCTCCGATTCTTGGGTTGCTGATCTTTGTCATGTTCCCGTTCCTCTATTCCCTTTATGGTTCTTTTACCGATTGGGATGGATTGGGACAGATGAACTTTATTGGTTTGGCCAACTTCAAGGATCTGCTCACGGATGACCTCTTTTATAAAGCGATGTTTAATACATTTTTCCTGATGCTCGGGATCCCGATTGGTTTGTTGCTTGCATTGTTGCTGGCCATGGGTCTGAATCGTAAAATTCCCGGAACCACAACATTCCGAGTGATCTATTACATTCCGGTCATTTCTTCCCTCGCGGCGGTGTCCATTATGTGGAACTGGGCGTACAACGGAGATTATGGTCTGGTAAACCAGTTCCTTGACCTGTTTGGGATTAAGGGTCCTAACTGGCTCGCGAACAAAGACACGGTCAAACCGGCTCTGATTATTATGACGGTGTGGAAAGGTCTGGGATACACCATGTTATTGTATCTGGCCGCCCTGCAAAGTGTATCACGTACATATTATGAGGCTGCTGAGCTGGATGGAGCGAATAGCTTCCAAATCTTCCGCAATATCACTTGGCCGATGGTGAAGCCGGTTACCTTCTTCCTCATCGTTACGAATATCATTGGCGGTTCCCAGATCTTCACCGAGATGAACATTATGACACCTACCGGGGGTCCTGAATATTCTTCGGCATCAATCGTCTTCTACATCTGGCAGAAAGCCTTCAGTAACTTGCAGATGGGTTATGCCTCGGCGATGGCCATGATTCTGGGTATTTTCATTTTTGTCATTACCCTGGTGCAATTCAAAATGAACGAAAAATCAGCCTATGATGGGGATTAATTGTCAAGGAAAGGAGTGAACCGGAGATGTCTTACAGTCAAAAGAGGAAATTAACGAATTCGATCATCTTTATCGTGCTCGCGATTGGTGCGATTGCGATGATTGCACCACTGATCTGGATGTTGTCCACGTCATTGAAGGAGAAGCAGGATGTGTTCGCGCTTCCGCCTGTGTGGATACCTGAGGTGTTCCAATTTGGAAAGTATAAAGAAATCTGGGAAGCTGGACCTTTGCTCAGCGGGATCAAAAACAGCCTCATCGTGGCAGTGAGTGTAACGGTGGTGGGTACGTTTACGTCAAGTATCGCTGCCTTTGCTTTTGCCAAATTAAGATTCCCGCACAAAAATAAACTGTTCCTTGCGTTGCTGGCATCCATGATGATTCCTTATCCGACAGTCATGATCCCGCAATTCATCATGTTTGCGAAGCTGGGCTGGGTGGATACGCTGCTTCCACTGATCGTTCCAGGCCTGTTCGGTAATGTCATCATGATTTTCTTCTTGCGCCAATACCTGCTTAGTGTGCCTGATGCGATTATTGAGGCGGCCAAAATCGATGGAAGTTCCTATTTCCGGCTGTACTCCAGCATTACGTTCCCGCTCATCAAACCGGCGGTAGCTGCGCAGTTGATTCTCTGGTTCATGGGCATCTGGAACGATTATCTGGCACCAATTATCTATCTGAATTCACCGGAGAAGCAGACGTTACAGCTCGTTATTGCAAACTTTAATGCTACCTATGCAATCCAGACCGATTACCCACTCATTATGGCGGCATCGATTGTAGCCCTGTTACCAGTGTTGATCATCTTCCTGATCTTCCAGAAACAGATTATTGAATCGGTTGCCATTTCGGGAGTGAAGGGATGAATCAGCGGAAGAACTTCCGAGGGTGGACATTTTCGAAGAGAGGGGTTGTTGCTTCCATGTTGCTGTTGTTGATTACTGGGGCTACGGGATGTGCTGGAGAAGGGGCCGGAGAAACGGTGTCCCGTCCGGTCTTCCCTGAAGCTCCTCAAGATACCCAGCTGTATGATACCTCCATACTGGATGATGAATCTCGTTGGACGGTGAACAATGCGCATGATCCAGCCATTATCAAAACAGACCAGGGATACTACGTCTATTCCACAGACGTTCGTGTAGCAGGAGAAGCGAAACCCGGCGTCATGGTTCGCAAATCGGATGATCTGATCCACTGGACATGGGTAGGTCAGGCTCTGCCGGGCATTCCGCAGGAAGCGCTGGACTGGACAGGTGCAGTCAATCTGTGGGCACCGGATGTAATTCAGACTGGTGATACCTATCGGATGTATTATTCAGCATCCAGTTTCGGCAGTACCCAGTCGGCCATTGGTTTGCAGACAGCTAAGTCCCCGGAAGGCCCATGGACAGATGAAGGGCTGGTTGTGAAAACGTCTGCGAATGAACAGGACAAACTGAACGCCATTGATGCCAATCCCATTGTGGATGCCGAGGGCAATTCGTGGATGGTATATGGTTCATTCTTTGACGGCATCTATATTGCCCCACTCGATCCGGATACCGGGAAATTCAAGGACGAGGGTTATGGTACCCGCATTGCTGCACGGGATCGTGCAACCGAAGAGGGCGCAGTCGAAGGTCCATACATTGTGTATAACCCGGAGTTCAAAAAGTATTATCTGTTTGTCTCCTATGATTCCCTATTCGAGGACTATAACGTGCGAGTTGCGCGTGCTGATTCAATCACAGGACCGTATACGGACATCAACGGCAATAACATGCTGGAGACGGAGTATCTGCCGCAATATGAGATCGGCACCAAAATTCTCGGCGGTTATCGCTTCACGGAAGGTGAGGGCTGGGTTGCGCCTGGACATAACTCCGTTCTGAAGGACGGAGACGATTATTACATCGTGCATCATGCACGGGGCGAGACGGATAAAAACTGGCCATATCTGCATATACGCAAAATGGTATGGACGAAGGACGGCTGGCCTGTGGTTTCACCAGAACGGTATGCCGGTGAGACAGCACAGGATATTCCGAAATCCATGATTGCCGGGGCGTGGGAAGGCATGGCACTTGATCCGTCCGTGGACGGGCAAATACAAGCCGTGCCTTATACCTTAACGGACAAAGGTAAAATCAATAGCGAAAAAGGTTCAGGAACCTGGACGTTTGATGGCAAACAAACACTGACACTGAAGTGGAAAGAAAGCCCATGGGGCGGAGCTTCCACGGAAGAGCTGAACCTGCTCCCGTCCTGGGACTGGGAGCGAAGCCAGCCTGCGCTGGTGGTAACAGGACTTAATGACCGAGGTGTAGCGGTCTGGGGCAAGCAAATTAGCGCAGCTGAGGAATAAGGCGTAAGCAGCGAGGTTGCACAGCTGGCTCATAACTTTGCGGCCAGCCATGCACTTGGTGGGGAGAGTTGACCCTGTGAAGCGGTCAACCCCATAAGACCGAGCCGAGCCAAGATAAGGCTCGAAGTGAGGTTGTAACCCAGCGAGCGCGAAAAGAGCGAGCTGCTGAACCAAAGGTGCACAAGCAGTGAGGGGGAGGAAGGAGCCGCAGGAGCGAGTTTGGCATCCGATTTCAACCGCCAAGAGCGGTGATAAAAGAAATCGGAGGACAAGAGAGCACCAAGGCCCTACCACCCCCGAATGTCCGCTGTGCATGCAGGCTGTGCTGTTAAGGTGCGCTAGCGCACAAGACTTTGCAGTAATTAAACAGTCAAACTGCATTTATACTGGCCTATAGCTCGGCGGCCAGCACTGCATTAGATGGGAGAGTTGACCCTGCGAAGCGGTCAACCCCATTAGACCGAGCCACACAATGGCTCGAAGTGAGGTTGTAACCCAGCGAGCGCGGTAAGAGCGAGCTGCTGAACCAAAGGTGCACGAGCAGTGAGGGGGAGGAAGGAGCCGCAGGAGCGAGTTTGGCATCCGATTTCAACCGCCAAGAGCGGTGGAAAAAGAAATCGGAGGACAAGAGAGCACCAAGGCCCTGCCACCCCCGAACGTCCGCTGTGCACCACCCAAAAAGGTTTTCGCTTTTTTCGCAATTGGGTTACATTCCCCAACTTCGAGCCAAACAACATTTGAAAGGGGAACATTCCCATGACTGATTCCATTACCTTTACTAATCCCATTCTGGAGCAGCGTGCTGATCCGTGGGTGTACCGTCATACAGACGGTTACTATTATTTTTCAGCTTCCGTGCCAGCCTTCGATCGGATTGAGATTCGGCGAGTAGAGACTATAGAAGAGTTAAGAAATGCTGAGCCGGTAACGGCTTGGACCAAGCGTGACACGGGGCCGATGAGTGCGAACATCTGGGCTCCGGAGATTCATTTTATCGATGGAAAATGGTACATACATTACGCTGCGGCTCATACCAGTGAGACCAACGAAGGCTTGTTCGATCACCGGATGTATGTGCTGGAGAACGATTCTGCTAATCCACTCGAAGGGGAGTGGGTAGAGAAAGGGCAGATTTATACAAAGTGGGAAACATTTGCGCTGGATGCAACGACCTTTGAACATAAGGGAATCCGCTATCTGGTCTGGGCACAGAAAGATCCTGATATTGTGGGCAACTCGAATCTGTACATTGCTGAAATGGAAAACCCGTGGACGCTGCGCGGCGAACAGGTTATGATCTCTACCCCAGAGTACGATTGGGAAATCATTGGCTTTAAGGTCAATGAAGGTGCAGCGGTGATGCACCGAAATGGCAGGTTGTTCATTGGATACTCAGCGAGCGCGACCGATTACAACTATTGTATGGGTCTGCTCACCGCAGATGAAAATGCCGACTTGCTTGATCCGGCGAGTTGGGTGAAATCACCCAAGCCGGTGTTCCAGACCTGTGAAGCGAACGGTCAATATGGTCCGGGGCATAACAGCTTTACCGTATCACCGGATGGCAAGACCGATATTCTAATCTATCATGCACGTAATTACAAAGAAATCGAGGGAGATCCCTTGTACGATCCGAACCGCCATGCCAGAGCGCAAGTGATTCATTGGCGTGAAGATGGTACGCCTGATTTCGGTATTCCAGTACCAGATGGAAAAGCAGTAGCAGAAACGAAATAAGATGTAATATGACTTTCCAATACGAGAGCCCTTGGTTAGCGAGTGAAGCTGATTAAGGGCTCTTTTGTATGTAAACGATAGGAAAGAGCGGTATGGGTATCGATGTGTTGGATATAAAACAAAGCAACCACAACGATGATTTCTGCGTATGAGAAAGATACAGATTACGATGCACAACCTATTAGGAGGATTATATATGGATTCACGCGAAACATTGGACCAGGAACTTGAACAGATTTTGAAATGGGAAAAACAACAGAAGGACTTGTTTATATGGGATAAAATCGGGCGGTTGCCCTTTGCGATGTTGGATAAAGTGATGCCTAAAGCGCTGAAACAGAAAATCGGAGATTCCCTGAATGACGTCGGGCAGTATGTCCAACATGGAGGCAAGTTCCTCGTACAGAAGAAAAAAGTAGCCAAGCTACTGCAAGAGGAAGCCGAGAAGTCCGGTTATTCCATGATGGATACGACCCATACGCTAGAACAGGAAGCTGAAACCGAGGGCACTACGAAGATTCATAGTGTGGAAAAGTTGCCACTTCAGGTGCTGGACCAGGTGGCTGATAACATTACCGAGAGTCGAACGAAGTTTGCTGCGGCTCAGGGCGCAGCTACAGGATTTGGGGGTATTGTAACCATTGCAGCAGATATTCCGATGGTGATGGGACTTTCCCTGAAGGTGCTTCAGGAGATGGCAATATGTTACGGGTATGATCCCGATGAACCGCTGGAGCGCATCTTTATTGTGAAATGTCTGCAATTCTCATCCGCCGATATCGTGGGTAAGAAAGCGATTATCGAAGAACTGGCCGCTTACGACGACCCGGACAAGCCCATTGAGGTGGTATCGCAGATGCAGGGCTGGCGGGAAGTTTTTAATTCCTATAGTGAATCCTTTGGATGGAAAAAGCTGTTCCAGCTCATTCCAATTGCCGGCATGGTGTTTGGTTCGGTGAGCAACAAAAATACGATCCGGGATGTAGCGGAAGCAGGCAAAATGCTGTACAAAAAAAGGCTGATCCTTCAGCGTTTGAAGTAATATTAGAGCAAACGTAATTTGCGTAATATTGCAGAAGAATACTTCATTATCAATGAAAGAGACGAGATGAATTTAACATGTTAAACAAACAAGGTTTCTATGATCTTTTGGATCGCAATAATATCGTTTATGAGAGTATTGAGCATCCCGCAGTATATACAATGGAGGAAATATTCTCTTACCAAATTCCACATACAGAACATATCGTTAAGAACCTATTCCTGCGTGATGACAAGAAACGAAACTATTATCTGGTGACCATTGCTGGAACGAAGTCAGTTGATTTGAAAAGTTTAAGCGAAAAGATACCTAGCCGCAAACTAAGTTTTGCTAGTGAAAAAGATTTGTTGGAATGCCTCGGATTGGAAAAAGGGCACGTCAACCCTATGGGGGTTCTCAATAATACTCAGAAAAACGTAACTGTCGTCTTTGACAAGGATCTAGTCGGTCAAAAAATCGGAATTCATCCTATGGAAAATACAGCGACGGTGTTCCTTGAGTTTGAGGATGTGAAGGAACTGATTGCAGCTCAGGGTAGCAACGTTGTCATGTGTGACGTGGAGTAACGCGGTCAAGGCTAATTGAGAGAAAAACAAATATAACAAAAAGGGTTCCTGCTGGTCTGTGCATACAGATGGCGGGAACCCTTTTGTTGTGGGTGTTCAAACTTACTATTCAAGTAGCGAGTGTAGGTGACTAAAGTGAAATCTAACGAACTCAGCAGACGCTATTTAGTGATATTTTACTCATCCCGATTTCTAAAGAACCTCATGGAGGTAGAATAAAAAGTGGATACCTATTGATGCCTTACTTACTCTTCACTACCGTTTTCTTTCGCCCAGATATTCAGTAATTTATCGGATGGAAGCAGGAACGTGAAGATCCCGAGCAGGGGCAGGAAGCTGCACATCTGCATTACGGGTGATACGCCGAAGACGTCAATCCAGTTGCCCAGCACGAGCGCACCAAGACCTCCCATTCCAAATGCCAGACCTGTGATCAGACCGGAAACCGTTCCGATTTTGCCGGGAATCAGCATTTGTGCATATACCACTGTAACCGAGAAGCTGGATAACATGATAAAACCAATAATGGTTAGCAGTACACCTGTCCAGAACAGATTCGCATAAGGTAACAACAGAGCAAGTGGAGCAGCTCCGGCCATGGACAGGAAGATCAGATTACGTTTGCCGAATCGATCCGCCAAGGGCCCTCCGAAGAATGTACCAAGTGCTCCCGCAGCCAGGAACAGGAAGATATAGATCTGCGCGTCCTCTGTAGATAATCCAAAGGTATCTTTCAGATTAAAGGCATAGAAGCTGCCGATGGAAGCGATATACCAGGAACGAACAAAGACGAGCAAGATCAATAGTGTAATGGCGGCAGTAATCTTTTTGCGCAATGCTGGATTGGGTGCACGACGGGCAGCAGCCTGTCTACGCAAATATCCACCCGATTGCAGCATGCGACCATACCAACGGGCGATGTAGATCTGAACGGCAATCCCCATGGCAGCAATGCCTGTAAATCCAATCGCACCGAATAATCCAAACGGAATAAAGATCCAGCGTGTAAGCAATGGGGCAAGCGATTGTCCGGCATTACCACCGACCTGGAAGATGGATTGTGCCAGCCCACGGCGCTGACCTGCAGCCATATGGGATACTCGTGAACCTTCCGGATGGAAAGCTGCCGAACCCAGACCGACAAAGATCACGGAGATCAGGACAGCCATATAACTGTCAGCAAAGGCCAACAGCAACATGCCGGTAAATGTAAAACCCATACCGATGGGCAGAATGGATGGTGTCGGTTTTTTATCAGCAAACCAGCCTACGACAGGCTGCATAATGGATGCGGTAAAGTTGATGGCAAAGGAAATCCATCCGATCTGAGTATACGTGAGATGCATGGAGTCTTTCAGAATCGGAAAAATGGCTGGAATGACCGACTGGATCGAATCATTGAACAGATGAACCAGACTAATCGCAATGAGTATCCGGTAAACGGTGCTTTGGGCATCCAATCCGGGTGGGGCTTTCGAACGCGCTGCGGCGTCCTTGGGTAATGAGGTTTGTGTAGACATGTACAATTCTCCTTTGGTCGCGGTCACGAGGGATCAGCGCCTGATGTTGTATTCTATGCAAGTAAGCATATTGTTACATAATAGGATAGATTGATTGGACCGACAAGGGGAACAAGGGAAAACGGTAGTGAGAGAATACTACTAACTGACCTCTAAGAATTTAAAAATGCAGTAGCTACTATAGATGTTAATCAGGCAACAGCCTGAGATTGTTTTTTTGTAGGCAATTATTAGATAAAGAAAACAGATAACCGAACCATGGAATCCAATCCTTCGTGTAAGCGTATTATACGGTTTCTCAAAGTTATGGAGAGTTGGGTAAATCTGAAACACAGCTACCGCTTTGGAATCTAAAATTCGTACAGCATATGAATCTTAAGTAGCTTATCTGTATGGCCGCTGAAGCCAAAGTTACAGCGTAATGGATTGGTCCATATGTGGACACACATTGTTCCAAAGCAGGAGCAGTCCTTACGATTGAAGATATTGCAGCAGATGCCTTGACTACCAAATACAGTGATGAAGGTAACAACGGAGGTGATTCTAAATTCAGTCTGGGCAAAATAGTAGCGATGGTCAACACGGGGCATGGTGAATTTTCCACAACCAATCCGTAGAACAAATCTCAGTACCCTTAACCATTCTGCTGGGTAGGTAATTCGAATGTTGTGAACACAATGCTCCTAGTGCAAAGTGCGAATGCAGAGAGAGACTGGATCCTCGAGTAGTCACACGAATGTGGAAATTATTACTGTTTATTTTTTTGCTTATGTATTTGAGCTTGGAGAGAGCCTCGTTTTGCAGCATGCATGCCCGATTAGATGTAAATGGTGGTTGTGTATTGGCAACGTCTCTGTCGCCAGCTAATCTGAATGACCCGGCCAACTCTGAGCTTAAGCAACCAACTTATGAAGAGGCTGATAACATATAGTTAACTGATGAGTACAGCGACTACGCTGCTAATAGAAGGCATACACGGAACTTTTGATGTTTGGTTTTAAACAAATCGGTCCCATGACAGCTCCAATGAATCTTCAAAAAGGTGCAGAAATATTACTTGAAACGCGTCTGCATTAGTTTCTGGTAAAACCAATGTGTTGAGTATCGCGAAAACGGCAACGATCGGTAGCATATTTCATCTTACTTCAAAGGAAGTTATATTATAACATTTGATGAAAGTGTAGGAATTTTTTACTATGAAGGTATCTGGTCTGACAAGCACAATTAAAGTTAGTGTGGTCTACAAAGCAGACAGCATTGTGAACCAAAAGTAACTAAATAATTTAGTAGTGGAATTAACTATATAACACATCAATAAAAAAGAGAAAACACCTACAGAATAGTGTGGATCACCAATCGTGATGATTCTTCATCTATTTCTGGGATGCTTTTTAGGTTTGATGTATTTAAATTTACCTTATATGAATAGTTACAGAGACAAAGGTCTTGAAGATAATTATAATACTTCCTCTTTAATAAATAATTATAGGTAAATAGTACCTTTTATCCTTTTATTGCCCATTTTATTGAATAGTTCGTGTAACATTGTATATGCGCTCGGATTAATATGTGGCGTAAAATAACGGGAAAATCAGGAGGGTTTATGAAAAAATTAGCGGTTACTATTTCTGCTGTAATGTTGCTGTCCACATTATCATCCTTTTCTACAAATATTTATGCCGAAAAAGTTATGGGTTCTCAAGATGAAGGAATTCAATATAATGTTTCAAAAGATGGTGCTAGGCTAGAATATAGTACATCTTATGAAGAAAAAGATACGGGGCTAAATGTGGAACTTAAAATTACTGAAGAGGGTGACATTCGTAAAGTAGAGCATTATGTTGACAATAAGTTTTTTTCTGAAGCGACTTATAATAAAGCTGAAGATCAAGTGGTAACTAAGCTGGCTAATGGTGATGAAATTATACAAAAGGCTAGTGACCTTGTTATGGAATTACCTGAGCATGAAATTCTCTCGGAAGAAAAATCCGAATCTGATTCTGATATGGGAAAAAATGCAATTGATTCTATGACGGAATTTGCTTTAAATGCATCCCCAGGCTATAATTTCGTGAGGACAAAATATAATACAGCTTGGAATCAATATGGTTCAATTTATCAAAAGCAGTCACTTGTGGATACAAAAGTTTACCGATTGAATATATCAGCTGGGACCGTCGTATCTACTATTGCTTCGATTATAGACATTTTTGCAACAAAAGGTAAGGTGACAGCTCTGTTTAGAACATTACTTTATTCGACGTCTGGTGTAATTGTTGATACAATTGTTGGCCAAATGGATGCTAAAAAGCATTTGACACAAGTTGAAGTGTATTCACAAGGATTGCTTGGTTTAAGATCAGAAAGATACATTGTCACTGCGAATATTAACGGTAGAACAGCGCAGATTATTGATACTGGGGACGAAAGAACCTATGATGAGTTAATTGACATTGGCGTATATAATGTGGTACTTCAGAAATTATAAAGGAATGATGAAGATGAAATCGCTATCACCCTATGTTCTTGCCAAACGTAACTTGGCGATGACCATTTTATTCATGGCAGTCATGACTTTCCTGGCTATTTATGTTGCATCTACATCTGTGTACTTTGCTATTGGATTTTTTGTAGTTGTTCAATCGATTGGTGTGCTGATGTTGAGACATTACGTCAAAAAAGTCAGAGAACTAAAGGAAGAACAGTCTACTTGAACGCATTGCGATCCCATTGTATTGAGAGACTGAGGTTCTAAAGTTTTATACTAAAAAGCCGAACTCCTTCAGATTTGAAGAGTTCGGCTTTTCTGTGTCCTATAATTTATTTTAGTTATAGCAGAGTTGATTTACCCGCCAGTTTAACGATTATCAATCGTCTCCGGGTACATATCATGATTCATCATGCGGTGGTCGGCCATCTGCTCGTACTTTGTTCCCGGCTTACCATAGTTCGTATACGGGTCAATGGAGATACCGCCGCGCGGTGTGAATTTACCCCATACTTCGATGTAGCGGGGGTCCATCAGCTTAATTAGGTCGTTCATAATGATGTTCACACAATCCTCGTGGAAATCACCATGGTTACGGAAGCTGAACAGGTACAGCTTGAGTGATTTGCTCTCCACCATTTTGATATCCGGAATGTAGCTGATATAGATCGTCGCAAAGTCCGGCTGACCCGTAATCGGGCACAGGCTGGTGAACTCCGGGCAGTTGAATTTCACAAAATAATCACGGTACGGATGTTTGTTATCGAAGCTCTCCAGAATTCCCGGATCATATTCAAACGTATATTTCACATTCTGGTTGCCCAGCAACGTCACATCTTGCATCTCATCAGGTTGTCTCATCGGTTCGTAAACGCTCCTTGTTTCCGCTAAAGGCCGAAGCCTTGCGGTATATATGAATAGGCGATTTGCCTGTTTAATTCTCTTTATTATCTTGGTGTTTCATCTTTCATCCTCATCCGTACATCATGCCGCCCATTCCACCCATACTGCCCATCAAACGCCGCGTTTGTTCCCCCATACCAACGTATGAAGCTGTGGAAGCACACGAACATCATTCAGGTCATCGGATGCACTGACTTGGTCGATCAGCCACTCATAACGAGCAAGCAGCGAGGACGCCAGATCTGGCGTATCGGCGGAAGTCACATCCGGGTTCCCGGTTTGTAAAAATAAATCCGTGCCTGGATACCGTTCATGCACACGGCGGGCATAGTCCAGGTCTGTCTCATCGAAGATCACGATTTTCAGACTATGGCTTCGTTCTGCCGGGCCAGCGGCCAGCCGTCCGATCAGATCATCCAGCACGGACCAATCCGTGTCCATGCCGGAGCTGGGTGGCTTAGGCGAGACCGTGACTTCGTCAATGTCCGCCAGCCAAGGCTGCCAGCGGGAGCCTTGCGTCTCCACCGCGGTGCGGATGCCGTTCTCCCGCAGCAGGGCAACCAATCCGCCCAGCGAAGCGAGCAGGGCGGGATTACCGCCAGAGATGGTGACATGGGAGAAACGCGTGCCGCCAACGCGGCGCAATTCTTCCCATACATCCTCCGGCGTAATCATTCGAATCTGGTCCTTGCCACTGCCGTCCCAGGTAAAGGCCGAGTCGCACCAGGAGCAGCGATAATCGCAGCCCGCGGTGCGAACAAACATCGTTTTTTGCCCGATCACCATGCCTTCGCCTTGAACCGTTGGACCAAAAATCTCCATCACAGGGATGCGAGATTCTTTGCGAGGTTCCGTCTCATTCACCGCATGCTCCTCAACGGATGCATCGGATGAGGGGTAAAGTATGCCGACGTCTCTGCTTGAGGAGGTAAGCTCCTGCTTTTCCACACTACTCATCAATCATCCACTCCCGTCTCGCTTCCGCGTAACTGGTTGGTGTCTCGAAGAGCCTTACAAACTCCGTCCGCCCGCCATCGGTCAGCCCGGCATAGGGCTCCGTCTGGAGCGCATGTTCCATCTGCTCGAACAGCCAAACGACCATATTTTCAGCCGTTGTATTCATTAAAGGCAGTGTTTCGTTGAGGTACTGATGATCCAGATAACCTTCAATCTGAGTTTTCCATATATCTTTGATATGTCCAAAATCAACCGTCAGCCCGGTTTCCCCCGGATAACCGCTGATGCCAAATATCACTTTATACGTATGACCGTGAAGGTTCTTACACTTGCCTTCATAACAATGCAGATGATGTGCCGCGTCAAAGGTAAACTCTTTGCTGACCAGCACACGTTTGCGGTGATAGCGTAGCTGAGTGGGGAGGATATCTTCTCCGATGCGTTGCAGATGCTCCACAATACGGAATGTTCCAGGTTCTCTCATCGCACATCCACTCCCACTGATTCAGCAGCAGTACGCTGCTCCACATAGCGATCCAGTCCGGCTTTGCGCAGTTTGCAGGCAGGGCATTCTCCGCATCCATCGCCGATCACGCCGTTATAACAAGTCAGGGTACGCTCGCGTACATAATCAAAAGCACCGAGATCATCCGCCATTTTCCACGTTTGCGCTTTGTCCAGCCACATGAGTGGGGTATGAATGACAAATGGATAATCCATCGACAGATTTAGTGTCACATTCATCGATTTCACAAAGGAATCCCGGCAATCCGGATATCCGCTGAAATCCGTCTCGCATACACCTGTAACCAGGTGACGAGCTCCTTTTTGCTTTGCCATAATGGCTGCAAAACTGAGGAACAGCAGATTTCGTCCATCTACAAATGTACTGGGTAGTTCGCCTTCTTCATGTGTAATTTCCACATCCGTGCGAGTGAGTGCATTGGGTGCAAGCTGGTTTAACAGGCTCATATCCAGTACCGTTTGCTGCACGCCCAGATCACGAGCGATCTGGGCTGCACATTCAATCTCCAACTTGTGGCGCTGACCGTAATCAAACGTAACGACCTCGACTTCGGCAAACTGTTGTTTGGCCCAGAACAGACACGTGGTACTATCCTGACCACCGCTGAATACAACGACTGCTTTTTCTTCGTTCAACATAAAAAAACCTCTCCATCTTCTTGAGATCAAACCATGCACCTAGGCATAGAGTGTCGGAAGAACAGAGAAGTTCATGAACTGGCATCCATCAAAAAACACACCTTCTCAATAACTGCTTCAAAAAAAGCAACGATGAGTAAGTGTCCTTAGTTTTTTACGTACATGATTGCATATGACTGCAACGTGTACGCAAGACTTATACTGACCATCATAGGGTCAAGTCTTATAGAGGGAGTTCGCGAACCTCTCCCATGCCGTCGGCATGGATTTTCTTCTTCAATTGTCTGAACCATTATAACAATGAAAGGGCGTGGTGACCACCCCACTGGAGCATAGTGGAAGCTAATCGGTCGGCTTCGTCAACTAACAGCCCATTGAATCAGTTTATTTGATCAATACATTGCCGAAAGGGATCACTTCTTTCAGAATTCGTTTGAACAGTCCCTCATCGTTGAGATCCTGTTCCAAGCGACGATTCTCACGTCCGGCCTGAAAGAGTACCGAGCCATGTCCTGTCATCTTCCAATGATAGTTCATATGCTGACTGGCAAGGTTGTTACCGTATACCGTGAGTTCCAGATGTGCATTCTCGGGATAGGCAATGATGCTGCCGGCATCCACATACAATGGTGCTGTCGGGTGCAGTTCCTGTTGACAGACCTGGCCTTGAGTGAGCAATCCGATTTTGCCTTTGCCGGAAAATTTCATTTTTACTGCATCACGGGTGATCAGCATATTTTTGATTTTCTGAATTTTGGTATGCATCGTTACACCATCAGAGTAGAAGAACAGGTGGCGGAAGTCATAGAGCAGATCACTGTCCTCTGTGAGCTCCACTTCCTTCATGGTGAATCCGGGAGGCAGGGCAGCCACAAATTGACACGGTCCTGTAATTTCGGACTTGATCAGCTTTTTTTTGCGATATATGCCCGTGATATTCATGAATTTATCATTACGGCTCCCACTTGGACCACGGAAGGCCACAATTTGCTGTGGATGCAAGATATGAAGGCGGTCATCTTTAATCAACGAGAACGTAACAACTTGTCCAGCTCCGCTGGCTTCAGCATTGTTCAGGTGTATGTTCATGCAGTTGCTCCTGTTCTTTTATACTCGACCCGAACGGCGACGCATTCCCCAGCGCATCACACGAATCAAAACAAAATAACCTAATATGAGAGAAACGACAGTGATGATCATCGTCTGAATTCGTTTGCTGGCAGCCGCTTTGGCATTCTGATCATCTTGCAGTTTACTTACCATTTCAGTAAGTTTCTGGTTCTGAGCCAGTAGTTGTTCGTTCTGGGTCTTAAATGCTTCGACATTGGCCTGGGCTTGTCCCAATTGAGCGGACGTTTGATTTAATTGCTCCATCGTTTGCTTATAACTTTCCTGCAAGGCGTTCACTTCTCCAGGCAGTTCGGAGACTCGCTCCCATCCGCTGTATATATCCGTAAAAATATTGGCACTGGCTGCACTTACTGTGGATGCTATGGAAACGGTAAATAGAATGCATGTAGTGAATAACACCCGAATGAAATAACCCTGAATGGATTTTGGCATCGTTAACACCTCTTTCTTCGGTTAGGTATGTCGATCGCCGAATTCGTCGTCTATTGTTGAAACACGGCTCTTACATTATACGTCAAAACCGGGACAATGGGTTCAAGATGATATCGTTTTATTACCCGAAATCTTCAAAAATATTTAGAAAAAGGGCTGTTTAGCTTATAAGTTTGTTGGGTAATAGAACGATAGGCAAGCACACCGGACCGTTTTAACAGATCTTTTACTTCAGTTCCGGGTGCATGCTATTCACAAATGCGCAATTTAATGAACGATACCAATATATCCGATTGAATAGAAGATCGTGAACACGAAGGAGTAGAAACATATGTATACAGCCAATCAGAACACCTCAACCAAAACGATTATGATCACTGTTAACGGAGAGCCAGTAGGGCGTAAGCTGGTCATTGACAGTGTAACCTATGCTCCCGTTATCGAAGCAGATGGCACACAAGTTTTACACAAAATGGGAATGAATCATCCTACTGTTTAATTTGGGACTTGTCATAGATAAGTGATTGAAAAGCTTGGCATAGCGCCAGGCTTTTTCGTCGTTTATTGTCGTATTGAGACGGATTAAGGGATAGAAAACTAATATATTGGAAAAATTTTATGGGAACATGTGTTCCGTGACAATATAGTGTCCATTCACCCTGATAACTTAGAAGATAATACACATAAATCGGGGGAGAGACTACCAGTGAACTCAGTCTTTGAAGTATCTTATTCGTGGAATAAAGAGGCCATACCGACAGGGGGAGCCGACCCCGTATATATGATGGTAGAGTGGCGTAATGGTGCCCCTGCCAAAAGACTTAGGAAAATAGCACCCAAAATTGTATCAAGAGATTTGGAACTTTTGCTCAAACCGGAATTCGGAGTACAACTTAAAGGGATTTATGGATGTCGTTCCAAAGAAACGGATATTGGTTGGTTACTAAGGCTTGGAGATGTATACAAGGGAGAGAGTAAGCAAATTTTGCTTGAATTCGTTATGGGACCCCATGTATCAGGAAAAGCAGCCGTATGTTCGGCCTACTGGAGCACCAGAAAATTAAAGCAAAGTCAACGTGTACTGTTACGAAGAGAGCAGCTGTATATTCAGTACACCAGTCACCTGGGCATGCTGCGGCAACCGGAAGATCCGAAGGTAGAGAAGACCATTAAGTTAAATGAAACCGTACCGCTGATCAAGCAAGCCTTACGTGCTTATGAAAGAGGCCGGGTTCAAGAGGGAAGTCATATGTTGCGTCGTCATGCAGATGCGCTGTTAATCGAAGCTGCACGTAAGCAGGATCTGGATTATTACGCAGAAGCTGAGATTGTTGAAAAGCTGCGTTATCACTATGAGATCACGTTTACAACCGGATATCATGACCGTGAACAAAAGATATTAGGCGAATAGGGTTGATTTGAGATGGTAACGGTATAGAGAGAACGAGTCTACATAGTTTTGAAGGTGAAGTTTGGGAGAAGGTCGAATGTATGTATCAATATCATATTAAACTATGGATGGAGTTGTATCAAATTTATTGAAACAACAACGTGGAGGGTCCGGCAAAATGACAGACCGACTAATCCGATTAATGCGCATTATCACGCTAGTACAAGCCAAGCCGGGTATTCTGGCACGTGAGCTTGCCCAGCGATGCGAGACGACGGAAAGGACGATATACCGCGACATGGAGGCCCTCAGTGCAATGCATATCCCGATCGCCAATATGGGACACGGACAAGGGTACATGTTTATCAGCCATTTTGCGATGTATCCGCTTAATTGGTCTGATGAAGAAGCCCAAGCTTTCATGCATCTTGCTGAAGTTATGGAGAATATTCGTCCTTTGCTGAGACCTGCTTTTGAGAGCGCCTATGAGAAAGTGGTTGCTTCGAGTCAGAAAAACAAAACAGAACGCGTGGAATGGTCTGAGCAAATTAGTGGATTATTCAAATTGGGATTGCCTGTATGGCAATATGAAAACAACGATTCACAGAATCAATCCCTGATTAGCCTGCTTCAGGCTGGCATTTCACAGAACACCATTGAAGGAGAGTATCTGTCTCAAGGTAAAAAAGGGATCGTACGCATAGATCCTTACTGTCTTATCCCTCGTGAATACAGATTTGAGCTGTTGGGGTATTGCCACCTGTCGGAGAAACTTCAAATATATCAGGTGAGCCGGCTGCAAAAGATACGAATATTGCCACGCACGTTTCGCAAAGAGGATTATCTGATCCAATCACACTTTCGCATTCCTTGGGCATATGAGGGAAGTACGGAGTGGACTGCGTTCAAAATTCGATTTGCACCCCATGCTGTAGAGCGTGTAATGCAGGAGCAATTCTATATACGCCCCATTTTAACTATAGAACCGGAAGGTAGCCTGTTATTTGAAGCCATATTAAGTGATGATGAGGAGTTTCTCGTATGGATATCCAAATATGGACCTGATGCGGAAATCCTTGAACCTGAGATCTGCCGCATCAAGATGAAAGAGCGCCTGAGCTACTGGCAACAAATGTACAATTGAAGTTGAAATTAGAAGGCCATCTATGCTGAGGCAAGACATGATAGTGTACCGTGCTGTGGACGGTTACTCTTTGCTTTTGAAAAGGCTTGCCAGATTGCCAAATGGAGATTCTTTCTCTTCATCTTCTGTGGAGCTGGAATAAACGACCTTGGATGTAATGCCCTCATCATCGGCTGCACAGTTGTTTTCCAGCGTGAATTGGTCAAATTGATGCATGAACACCTTGACTGTATTGATGGCATCATCCAATGCACGGTGTTGGGTACCATCGAATTCGATTCCGCAGATTTCAAGAGCCTGAGCGAGACCGAGTTGACGGAACTTGCCTTCTTTGCGCATGGTGCGCGACCATTGTTGCTGGAGATCGTTATGATTGGTGATCCAGGCCACATCCAGTTGATGGGTGCGACAATGAGAGATCAGTTTGCTGCGGTCATCGGGTCCCCAGGAACACATGTAATAGGGATCAGTTCCCATCCAGGCAATGAATTGGTTCAATGCTTCTGGGAAAAGCGGGGCTGCATCAATATCTTTCTGTGTGATACCTGTAAACTGAATCGTGTCAGTGGACAGAACGGACTTGTTGGAAGGACGAACATACGTATGGAACGTATCCGTAACGGTCAATCCCTCTGCATTTTCCGTAACTTTAACAGCACCGATATCAATAATTTCAGAAGAATAGCGAGTATTGCGGCTTACCGTGAATTCAAGATCATATATGATATATGGCATAGGACATGCTCCTTTATCGATTAATACCTGTGGTAGATTTCTATTTCTCTATATTACAGGGAACGTGCTGTCATGTCAGCCATCGTTATCGAATTCATGGTAATCTGGATGAATGAACAGTCTAAGTGTTTGATTATCTTTCTGATGTATTTCCGGTTTTGGTAAGTCTTTACTTCTTAAAAAGTGGTCGTTATAATGAGGAAAGTTAGGAACTGTCCCATGTTTTTTTCTGTATCTATGACAACATACAAGTAGAGTTTTCGTTTAATAATCAAAACTTCCTAACACCGTTTGAAGTGTTGGGAAGTTTTTTATTATTTATAGCTTACTCATGTATTATATTTTCGAATTTAAAATACATATGGAGGTTTGTTTCTTTGATTAGTAGAAAATTGAAAATAACAGCGATTACAGCCAGTGTGTTTATTGTTTTAATGAGCGCTGCCTATGGTGCATTCTATATTTGGAACAAGAATTATAAATTTAATAATAATTATGTATGGCAGCCCTTGGAGAACGTAGAATCTGCAATAACCTTGAAAGATTCCTATGACGTAATTGTAGCTGGAACAGATCCTGAGGGTATCACCGCTGCTTTATCAGCTGCTCGTAATGGAATGCGTGTATTGCTTGTGGAAGCAAGGGATCGCAACATGTTGGGCGGATTGTTAACCGAGGGAGGCCTTAATACGCTGGATCTAAACTATTCCCCTGAACAACCGCAGTTATTGAGTAGTTTGCGTCAGCCGGACTTTTTGAACAAGGGCATTTTCCAGGAATGGTTTGACCAGATCGAGGGCAGTTCATTTGATACCCATACAGCAGCTAACGTTTTCTATCGGATGGTTCGTTCTGAACCTAATATTGACCTGTTGATGAACGCGAAGGAATTAGTTCCCCTTACTGAACAATCTACGGGAAATCACACGACAATAACGGGGATGAGTATAACGAAACAAGACGGAACAACGGTTCAGATATCAACCCGCTCCATCATTGATGCGACCCAAGATGCGGATATTGCAGCCGCTGCAGGAGTTCCATATTCCATAGGCAGGCAAGATATTGGAGATGGTAAATCCAAAATGGTCTCTACGCTCGTATTCAAGCTAAGCGGTGTTACAGATGAGATATGGCAAAAGTTTAGGGAAAGAGAGGGAACCGGGGTTGATAAGATGAGTGCTTGGGGGTACGGTGATGCTCGAAAATATGAATCCTCCAATCCACAACATATTAAGATTCGCAGTCTGAATATTGGAAGACAAAATGATGATACAATCTTGGTTAACACGATGCAGATCTTTGGGGTAGACCCGTTAGATCCCATATCTGTGAAAGAAGGTTTGGAGATCGGGAATAAAGAAGCCCCACGAATTGTTGATTTTCTGAAGAAAAACTATGATGAATTCGCAGGGCTGGAATATGCCGGAACAGCGAATGAGCTTTATGTGAGGGAGTCACGTCACATCTATGGCGAGTATCGATTAACTTTAGCGGATGTCATGGAAAATCGTGATCATTGGGATGCCATTGGGTACGGTTCGTACGATATTGATATTCAGAGCACGAGTGTTGGAAATGCCGGTACGATTATGTTAAGTCCGATTCAATATGGTGTACCTTTTCGTTCGCTTGTTCCGCTAAAGGTGGATGGTCTGCTTGTCGTCGGACGAGCAGCAAGTTATGATACAATCCCACATGGCAGTGCGAGAGTTGTGCCGCTGGGAATGGCAGAGGGAGAAGCAGCAGGAGCAGCGGTCAAACTGGCCTACATCCATAAGGAGTCCTTTCGAGAAATCTCAGCTTCTGAAGAGCGAGCATCTGAATTACGCAAAATGCTTGAAAAACAGGGTATGGATCTAAAGGTACATCACTTCGAACAGCCTAAGTATATGGAACATAAGGATTATAAGGGATTGCTGGCTGCCGCGAGTATGTACATGACTTCAGGCAATTATAATAATGATGGTTGGGAACTGGATAAAGTGATGAATCCAGAACGATTTTTAAGTAAATTGAAAAGAATGCAAGCCATGTTTCCAGAAGCCTACACAGGCAGTGCCGACCCGTATGTAGTTGGTATGAAGAATGCCTCAACCTTACCTTTAACGTTGGACCAAGCTGCGTATATGTTATGTCTTGTAATGGGATCTTCAGAAACTGAGACATCACTTGAACAGGCACTCGCTCAATTGCAAAAGCAAAACTGGATAAGTGAGGATACGCTTGCTGGCATCGCTGACAAAAACAGCCTTACGAATGGGGATGCCTTTATGCTCATTCGTGATGTAGTGGAATATTATTCTGGGGTTGTATTCAACTAATCGGTTGACAATTACTTGTAAATGCACTAATGTGATCAAAAATGAGAACAGCGTTATAACGAGGACATGATTGTGCAAGCCAGCTTCAACAGAGAGGGGACAGTGTGGTGCAAGGTTCCTGTAGCTGCTTCATGATTCCTACCTCGCGAGCTGCGGAAGAGAATACCCATTCAGGGTTGCAACATCCGCCGGCAGGGCCCGTTATGCCCCGTAGGACTGCATTCTACAGGTCGCACAGGTTGCGAACGGATTAATGTGCAGTTAAACAAGGGTGGTACCACGACACATTCGTCCCTTGACGGATGTGTCTTTTTGCTGTTTATGCGCCGTATTTTGATAACAAAAAGGAAGATGGGGAGTGGGTCCAAATGCGTCAAAGTGAAATGCTTGTTCCAACATTACGTGAAGCGCCAGCGGAGGCAGATGCTGCGGGACATCGCTGGTTACTGCGTTCCGGTATGATTCGCCAACTGGCAGCAGGGATCTACAGTTACCTGCCTCTTGGACGCCGTATATTGTTGAACGTTGAACGAATCGTTCGAGAAGAGATGGATCGTGCTGGGTGTCAGGAAGTATTGCTGCCAATTATGCAGCCCGCCGAACTGTGGGAAGAGTCCGGAAGGTACACACAATATGGTCCTGAATTAATGCGTCTGAAGGATCGTCATGCACGGGAATTTGCTCTTGGACCAACACATGAGGAAGTTGTAACTGCGTTAGCGCGGGATGAGGTGAACTCATATCGTAAGCTGCCATTCACGCTGTACCAGATCGGAACCAAATTCCGGGATGAACGCCGTCCTCGATTTGGATTGCTGCGCGGCCGTGAATTTATCATGAAAGATGCGTACTCTTTTGCTTCCGATTGGGAAGAACTTGATCGTACCTATCAGGCGATGAATACAGCTTACAGTCGCATTTTGGAACGTTGTGGTCTGGACTATATCCGGGTCGAGGCGGACGCAGGAACGATTGGCGGTCAAGGGGAAACACACGAGTTCATGGCTCTTGCTGATGTGGGTGAGGATACGATTGTCACCTGCAAACATTGCGGATATGCTGCGAATCTGGAGAAAGCTGACTATCAGACTTCAGGAGATAGTGGTGAACTAAAAGGGAAATCGGAAGTTCCTGATGTCTCTTCGAAAGCAGACTCCGCAGTTCAAACGGATGAGCAATCTGGGGTGGAAAGCGTAGTACGTATCTCGACACCAGGCGTTCGTACGATCGCAGAGTTAAGCGCCTTTGTGGGCGAAGCTGCTAATCATATGATCAAAACACTGCTTTATCTGGCAGACGGTCAGCTCGTTGCTGCCCTTGTACGTGGAGATCATGAATTGAATGACATCGCATTGAAGCAGGTGTTGGGTGCTGAGGAACTGATCCTTGCAGACGATGCAGCCATTGCGGCACATCCGAGTCTGAAGGTCGGTTTTCTGGGTCCGATTGGACTGAATCTGCCGATGGTGGTGGACGCTGACGTGGCAGTGATGAAGAGTGCAATCACAGGAGCCAATGAAGTGGATATGCATGTTTCCGGCGTACGCCCAGGCATTGATTTTGCATTGGAGCGAGTAGAACGAATTCGCTTTGCTGCTGAAGGGGATGCTTGTCCGTCATGTGGATCACCACTTGGTTTTACCAAAGGCATTGAGGTTGGACACATCTTCAAATTGGGAACCAAATATAGTGATGCCATGGGCGCTTCATTCCTGGATCGTAATGGTCGCCAGTGCGCACCAGTCATGGGATGTTACGGTATTGGCGTATCTCGCCTGATGGCCGCTATAGCTGAGCAGTATGCAGGAGATGAAGGCATAAGATGGCCTGCCGCTGTGGCGCCATATGATGTGCATCTGATTCCCGTAAGCTGGAAGGATGAGCAGCAGCGTCAACTCACCCTGGACCTGGAACAGCAATTAATCGATGGTGGTTACACGGTTTTGGTTGATGAACGGGATGAACGTCCTGGTGTGAAATTTAAGGATGCGGAGCTGATCGGATTGCCTGTGCAGATCGTAATTGGCCGAGGGGCAGCAGAAGGGCAGGTTGAACTTGGATCACATGCACTTGCAGCATCAGGTGAATCGAAACGAATCGGGTTAACGGCTGAGGAAGCTGTGCTTTACGTGAAGGAACAGCTCACTTCCTAGATCTAGTTGGCTAATCATTTCAAGGGGATTCGTTAATGATATAAGTTCATATTGTAGTACCGAATATGATGCGGTAGATGATTTTGATTGCTGAAATTCCAAATCGACCCTGAAAAAGAGGGCTATAGGCATACAAATCGGCGAGATTTTAGTTGTTGTATCAGACGAAATAACTAAATGGGGATCGCTGTATTCAGTATACAAATGATTTTATGATTAAGGATTTCAAGATCATCATGCTCAGGGCGGATTAATGTGCAAGTATGCAATTTTGAGAAGACAGAGATGTCGAAATGAATTGTACACGAACCGCATGAACAGGGTGATTCCGGAGCGTTTTTATATAGTTCGGTATCGAAGATAGATGAGAAAGTTGGTCCGTAAAGGCTGGGCAGGGATTTATTTTTGCCTCAGATGATTGTCAATTTTAGCAGGATATGTCCATATGGAATGATCATGTATCTAACGTGTATGAAGGTTAATAAAAGAAATGAGATCATAAAAAGGGTGTCCCCCGTTAACCAGTAATCTGGCTTGGGGGACACCTTTTTGGTTATAACAAGATAGGTTTGTTATGTTGTTGAACTTAAGAAGCAGCAGGCAATTTCAATTGTTGACCTGGATAGATCCAGTGTGGATTTTTGATATTGTTCAGCTTTTGCAATGTCTGCCAAGTTGTGCCGTATTGTTTGGAGATAGAGTACAGGGAATCACCGGATTTCACAACATGCAGTTTGGCTGGAGCTGGTTTGCTTGGTGTTGGTTTAATCGGCTTTTCCGGTTTTGGTGTTTCTGGTTGTGGCTTAGTTGGAGCTGGTGTTTCTACTGCTGGAGTTTCCGGCTCTACTGCAGGTTTTTTTGCTTCACTGATTCGACCATCTGTTTTGATGTCTACAGCTCCAAGCTTCTGCATGTAATTGATCAATGCTTCGTCCAGCGCGCCATACATACCTGTTGTTGGGTATTTGGCAAACATGGTGTATTCGTCACCACCAACAGCTGTGAAATCATTTGTTGCAAGTGTATAGGTTGCTTCCGGATCAATCGCTTTATCGCCGACCGTTACGGAATGTACGCGACTACCTTCTGCAGCCGAAGCATCAATTTTGAACTTGATTCCGGATACTTGCGGGAATCCACCGCTTGGCTCCGGGTAGGAAGCTACACCGACTTCAAGGGCTGCCAGAATATCGGACCCTTTCACTTCAAGGGTTACCACTTGATTACCAAAAGGAAGCACGGTGATAACATCACCTTTAGTTACGATCCCTTTTTCGATGGAAGCACGGATACCTCCACCATTAGTCAGTGCGATATCAGCGTTGCTGATATCACGAATGGCATCTGCAAGCAGGTCACCCAGGTTAGTTTCACCTGCACGTACCTGTTCACGTTTACCATCCAGCAGAATAGCTGTATTGGCTACTTCTTCTTTCAAGATAGGCTCTTGTTCTTTTTGAATGGAGTTTACAAGAGTCGCAACTTTTTCATTTGGTTTGATGTCTTTTGCTTCCGTTTCATCAATTAATGTTGCTTGTTTCTTCGTGACTTTGCCACCGTCTACCCACAGATCGATAACCCCTACATAGTTCGTGTATTCTCCTGCGCTTGCGATCAATGTTCCATTGTCAGATACAAGGCCATCTTGCAGTACTGTGTGACTGTGACCATCAATGAATACATCGATGCCAGGAACTTCTTTAACGACTTTGAAACTAGTATCCGTGCTGGATGCGTCTTGTCCAAGGTGTCCCAAGACAACAACAACATCGACTTTGCTGCGAATTTCGTTTACCAGAACTTTGGCTTCCGCAGATGGATCTGTAATATCAAGACCTTCTACGTTTTTCGGATTCGTTTTGTACAACGTTTCCGGTGTAGTCAAAGCGATAATACCAATCTTCACACCATCCACCTCTTTAATGAGGTAAGGATCGAAGAGACGTGTTCCGTCTTTTTTCTTCACGTTGGCACTCAGCATGGGGAAATTCATCATGTCTGCCAGTTCAATCAGGCGATCTGAACCATAGTTGAATTCGTGGTTACCCGGTACGATCGCTTGGTATCCCATTTCATTCATGACTTTCACGATGCTCTCGCCATTCACAAGGGTGGCAAATGTTGTACCGTGTACAGCATCTCCAGCATCAAGCAGGATTGTGTTCGGATTTTCGCTACGATATTTATCAGCGATTCCAGCTACTTTGGCAAAACCCATCGCAGGTGAAGATTCAACTGCACGGGCATGCGTATCATTCGTATGTAGAATGGTAATGTGTTTGCCTGTGCCCGGAGTGGTGTCCGTTGCAGCCGCGGCAATACCTACACTGCCAAACAGCAAACAGACCGTTAGCAGAAGTGAAACGTAATTCTTCCAGATTTTCATATCATCCGAAACCTCCCCAAATCATAATCTAATTGAGCGTTTACATAGCTCATGTAGTATTTTAACAGACTATTATGTGGAAATCTCGCGAATTACGTAAAAATAAGTAACCTGAAAGTGACATGTAAATCTACTAATGGAAAATAGAGAAGCAATAACACCATGAAGGAACATATGTTCTCAAAAGGTGTAAAAAAAATGCTGCGCTTCACGCGGCAGTCCGGTACGTAAACAAAATTTCTCCAAAGATTCTTCCGGTTCGGGCATCACGCCGGAGGTTAGCAATTGAATGGCAAAACGGTTAGCCTGTCGTTCGAGCTTGCCTGGTGCAAAATAGGAATGCTCCTCCAGAAAGAATCGATTGATTCCTTTATGAAGCCGATCATGGCCAAGCTCATGGGCGCACACGAACCGCTGCCATTCCGGCGGCAAATCATTGTGTATGACAATAAACCTGCGCCGGAGTTTCCGAAAGTACAGTCCTTTGGTGGATTTTCCCAAATTGGTAAATCGAATCTGTATGCCAACCGCACGGGCAATGCTGAACGGGCAGTTGGTCCGGTGTTTTCGAATCAGTTTTGTTACGATGTCATCCATATGATCTCACCTGCTGCCTCATTAAATTCAGTTGGTCATGCCTCATGGGCGATTGTCCGAGTCGTCCGTCTTTTTGCGTTTATTCATCTGTTTGGCTTCCCAGAACAGACCTGTCAGCACATCCTTAATTCGTTTTTTGTCATCTTCATCGAGTGGAATGCCGTCAAACATCAGATCATCATCGTCTTCCAGCATCTTTTTGAAATCGCGACGGTCTTTGTATGTAGCCCATTCCGGTACGTCCTGAAGTTCAGGGGCACTCCCGGGTTCAATATAACCGGCATGTTTCATCATCTCTGTATAGGGCACTGAGAGTGCATCTGAAATCTTGCGGATGGTCGCTGGTTTGGGCACACCCCGGACCCCATTTTCAATACGTGAGATCTGTGAGTTGCTTATTCCGGCTGCTTCGGCGAGCTGGTTGATGCTGTATCCTTGTTGCTCGCGCAGTTGTTTCATATAAGGACCAAAAGCGTGCTCCACAATGTATGCCAACTCCTTCGATTCGTACAAGTGCTTGAATTATAAAGAAGATAGTTGGATGTGGGGAGGTAGATGTGCGTTCTATGCGCCGTTCCGGATTCGGATCGTTCTTTTGATCGCTGTTATCCCCGGATTTCCTGTTTCCCTTTCCTAAAGGGTGAAATCCGTTGATAAAGGCGAACGCTTTGCTTCTTCAGAATCGATTCCGTCTCCTTCACTATGTTTGCGCGTGATACATACCTAAGTCCCCGAAAAATCTCGGTGGCTTCTTTATAAAAATCAAATGACTTATACGGAAGTTCATTAATTAAACAGTACTATAACGTATATATACCATTAGGTAAAGAGATATGAAACAATTATGCCAAAAGGCATAGGAAATGAGAGCGAAGGTTTTATTTTATCGTCAAAATGAACCAAAATGAAGGTTTACTCCGATCTCCAGAAAGTGGTATCCTCAAATATAAATACGAACACTATACGAACAAAATGTAACGTTTAGATACAGTGGAATTGTTGGGATGACCTTCTGAATAATGAAATTCCCAGGATTATAGCGGTTTGAAGTTATTCCAAAAGGCAACAGAAAGAAATTAATGAAATGTCGTTATTATTTTTGGAAATTGAACAACTCTATGAATAAGAGCATTTTGCGATCGTGCAAAGAACGATGGCAAAACAATATGATGTGAACGATCGATGGATTTGAATGATGAGAAGAAATGCTGGAGATGAGACCGTTAGATGTTTGACTAAGTTGTTCTGTCATCGCAGTGATCATATGAAACTATTAGAAATGTAGTTGATAGAGAATACTGAAGGAGGAAGATAAAAATGGAATTGATGCTGCCCGAATTGGATCGACGCAAAACGCAAACGGCTGTCGAAGCTGCGCTGGAGAAATATCGAATCTATAAAACGATTGCATTTGAAGAACGAGAGGTTATGGTGACGGCAAGTTATGCCGAGCGCTTCCATGGTGCAACCAATGTGACGGGGGATTCCACGGCCAGAACGGCGATCTATAATGTGGACGTGCAGCGTGCGCGTCAGGCCTACTGCGATACGATCGATTTTATTGTGTCCCGGCTGAGTGAGAAGGAGCGTGTACTCGTCTGTGAGCGATATCTGAAAGACGATGATGTGTTTGACTATAAAGTGTATAACCATGTGTTTGATCCACCTGTCAGCAAGGATACGTATACGAAGATTCGTACGCGTGCTTTCTACAAAATGGCGCTGGCTCTGTCAGATCGTGGTCTGATTAATATGGAGCCTTTGTCTGTGTCTCGCAAAGAGCGGCAGAAGCTGGGCTGAGTGAGTAAGCGAATGAAGAAGTTGATCCTTTAATATCCAGGGTGGATTGGTTACAATAGTTGAACAAACCACAGTTGGCATTAGCCAAAGGAGAGAAGTCCACCATGTCAGAAGAAGTCGGAATGCAGGAAATGGTCACGCTCAAGACAATCGCAGAAACGCTCAATACGTCCAATGATCTGAACTTCATGCTGGATACCGTGATCGGCAAATTGCTGGAGTTGACCGGATTAACCGCAGGCTGGATGTTTCTGATTAATGAGCGTGGAGACTATACCTGTGTTTCGGATTACAATCTGCCCCCGGCATTACTACGTAAAGAAAAAGAGCCCATGCGCACAGGTACCTGCTGGTGTGTGAACCGCTTCAGGGATGGTCGTCTGAATCATGCGGTCAACATCATTAACTGTAAACGGTTGGAGGATGCCGTGGAATTCCAATGGGGAGATACCCACGATATTACCCACCATGCGACCGTTCCGCTGCGGTCAGGTGATAAAATGCTGGGCTTGCTCAACGTGGCTGCGCCAGCCAAGGAACATTTTAGCGATAGTGAACTGGCACTGTTACAGGGCGTGGCGTACCAGATTGGTAGTGCGATGGAACGGATGAGATTGTATCGTGCGGAGCAGCAACGAGCTGATCTGTATGCCAAGTTGGGGGATTTCAGCACGACCTTGGGTATTGCGGTGAACGAATGCAGCAATTCTGATGCCTTTTCGTTACAAGTTGTACAGCTGCTTGGGCAGCATTATGATTGGCCTTTTGCCGCCATGATTCAGCAGAGAAACGGAATATTCGTTTTGCAGGCAGTCTACGCAGATGATAAGGTTCGAACGTTATCCAGTGCGCTGGTATCTTCAGAAGGGGCAAACCACATGAATCGAGTAATCCATAGTCACCGTGCTACATCTCTATCTAATGTAGAGATTGCTGAGATATTTACTCTGTGTGAGCCTGACCAGACTATAAATTCCATTGCCTCGGCGATTGCTGCTCGCCTTCCGTACCCTACGCCAGGTGAAGCGGGAATCCTGGTGATCGGAATAGGAGCAGCAGATCCTGTACAGGCAGACCTTGAAGTGCTGGAGGCAGTGGCCGAGCATATTGCGGCCTCCTGGGAGAGTCTGAAGCTGGCGGAGAATCGCCGTGAACTGGCACGACTAGAAGAGAGAAACCGGTTGGCTCGCGATCTGCATGATTCGGTTAATCAGATTCTATTTTCACTCTCGTTAACTGCTAAAGGTGCGGAAAGTATGTTGTCCTCATCCGAACAGTTGCACCCGGCAGCGGAAGCGATGAAGGATATTCGGGCTTTGTCTCAGGAAGCTCTCAAGGAAATGCGCGCATTGATTATGCAGCTCCGTCCCGCTGGACTGGAAGCAGGGCTGCTCCATGCGCTACAGGAATATGGGCTCAGCCAGGGTCTTCAAGTCGTGGTGGATCGTACTGGAATGCAATCTTTGCCCCGTAATATAGAAGAAGCCTTGTGGCGAATCGGGCAGGAAGCACTGAATAATATACGGAAACATGCTGATGTTCCTTCTGCTGAGGTCACTCTCAAGTTAAGTGATCAAGAAGTGGTGTTCACCGTCACAGATCAGGGAATAGGCGGTGCCAAAAGGCCAAAAGTATCGTCTGGAAGTTCACTTGGCCTGTCCATTATGAAGGAACGGGCTGAATCGCTTGGAGGCAGGTTAGAAATAGTTAGTTCTTCCCGCAAGGGAACAACAGTAACGGCAGTCATTCCACTTCCGTTCGAATCTGTATAAAGTCAGGGGGAAGAAGAGATGCCGATTACGATTTTGCTAGCAGATGATCATGCGATGGTGAGACGAGGGCTGCACGTTTTTTTGACCACACAGAAAGACATGCAGGTTGTGGGTGAAGCATCGAACGGGCAGGAAGCACTGGCGCAGGCGGAAGCATTAAAACCTGACGTGGTATTAATGGATTTGCATATGCCAGTCATGGACGGAATTGAAACAGCCAGACGGCTACGTACGTTAATGCCAGCAACACGAATCATTGTACTCACCTCGTTTTCCGATCAGGATCATGTGGTTCCTGCTGTGCGCGCCGGGGTGAAAGGATATCTGCTTAAGGATATTGAACCGGAGGATCTGGCCGTCGCTATTCGCAATGTGCATGCAGGTCAAGTGGAATTACATCCTGCGGCAGCGGGTCAATTGATGCATGTGATGGCTTCATCCGAATGGTCGATGAACGGACAGATATCAACGCATATAACGGCAGATCAGTCAGCAGATAGTCAAGTTCAAGAGCTGAAGCAGGTGGTGAAATCCTCTGAAGTAGCCCTTGGTGGTCTGGATGTGCTTACTCGCCGTGAACAAGAGGTTTTGGGGCTGATTGCTCAAGGGCTGAGCAACAAGGAAATTGCAGTACAATTGGTCATCACCGAAAAAACGGTCAAAACCCATGTCAGTCATCTGCTCGACAAACTGGGTCTGGCGGATCGGACGCAAGCGGCTCTTCATGCCGTGAGAAACGGTTGGGTCGTCTGACCAATTCCGACATATATTCAGACTTAAGTCGTATAAACTCAACCTAAAGGTTGAGTTTTTTGCATTTCAAGTTAAGTCTATCTGCTGACGAATTCGCCGCGGAACAAAGGTAAGATAAGGATAGTCAAAGACGGATCGGTTGAAGGAACGTTAGCGTTTGAAACAATAAAACCAAGGAGAGTGACATGAATGAATATCATTATTTTGGCAGGCAGCAATCGGAATAATGCAACCAGTACACGTCTGGGGGAATATGCGGTGGAGATTATTCGGGGTCAGGGACATCAGGCCAGCCTGTTTGATCTGTATCAGACTCCCCTTCCATTCTATGCACCAGATGAGAAACAAGCGGATCACGAACATCTGGCAGACCTGAACACACGTATGCTCGCTGCGGATGCGATCATCCTGTCTACACCGGAGTATCACGGCAGTATTAGCGGTGTGCTCAAAAATGCACTGGATCACCTGAGCCAGGCTCATTTCAGTGGCAAGCCCGTCCTGTCCATCAGCTCCTCTGGCGGAGCCGTAGGGGTAAGTTCGCTTTTACAACTGCAAGCGATTGTTCGCAATCTGCATGGAATCAATGCCCAAGAATGGATCTCCATTGGGGGTGCACAGCGTAGACGATTCGAAGCGACATTTGACGGATACGAAGAGTACGAAGGCAGTCAGGATATAGAGGACAGGGTGCAGCGGGTCCTTGGATCGTTTTTGAATCTGGCCCAGACGTTAACGAATGCGCGAAATTCAACCATGAGTTGAGAACAAACGAACGAAGATGAAAATGGGAGAAGGAAAAGAGGTTGAGTATCATGATTACAGGTATATTTGAAACACATCTAAACGTGACGGATCTGGAGAGATCCCATCATTTCTATGAAACAGTCCTAGGTTTACCTCATGCCTATGGGCAGAAAGAACGCGGAAACTCTTTCTACTGGATAGGCGGGAAAGGCAATGCCATGCTGGGATTGTGGCAAAGGGAACCTTCCGAGGTGCAGCGTCAGCACTTTGCTTTTCATGTATCTCTCGAGGATATGAAACATGCGGTGGCTCACTTGGAGAACAAAGGGATTGAGACACACAACTTCCTGAATGATGATATCGGTGAACTGTACGTCTTTGGCTGGATGCCTGCGGTATCTGTATATTTTACCGACCCGGATGGTCATTCACTTGAATTCATAGCCATGCTCCCGGATGAAGCGAAGCCTGAACTTGGCATGGTGCCATGGAGTGAGTGGGAGAAGATGCAGGGGCGAAGCGTATGATGATCGAAGAATTACAGTTATACACAACTCGGCTGGAGGAGCTCAAGCATTTTTATAGTGTTACGTTAGGCATGGAGGTGTCCAACGCGACGGATCAGGCCTTCCACCTGCAGGTTGGATCGACTAGGATGATATTCAAACAGTGTGAGACGGATCATGAGCCCTTCTATCATGTGGCCTGGATGATTCCGACGAATCGATTCAAAGAAGCGAAACAGTGGGCTGCATCCCGTGTTGTTTTAAGCAAGGAAGGGGAGCGGGATGAGACGTACTCTACGAATTGGAACTCTCATTCTCTCTATTTCGAGGATCCGGGAGGTAATATTATCGAGCTGATTGCTCATCATCGTATTCAGAACGAGAGATCATAACTTCTCCACTAAAGACATTGTACAGGTATGTGAGGTTGGATTAGTGTCGGATGATGTTCTGTCTACGGTGAATGAGCTTCAGCAGATTGGACTCACGCGTTGGGATGAGGTTAGTGAGACCTTTGCTCCTGTAGGAGATGTACATGGTTTATTTATTGTGGTGAAGAAGGATCGGACATGGTTTTTCTCTAAACAAAAAGCACAGATTTATCCGCTGGAAATATCCATTCGTGACGTAGGCAAGCTTCGAATGGGCTAAACTTTGCATTCCGGGGCAAAACGGGCATATGTGGAGCATTTCCATCATGTTATAGAAGTAAACGCTTTATTTATATTAACCAGGATTGTTTCTCAGATGGGTGTACAGATGATGAAGGGTGGTGGCAAGCTTGGATCGACGTTTGTTGGAAGAGGGACTATCGATTATCGTTTCCAGTCGGGAGCGTACAGGAGATCTGTGGCACGCCCATTATGGGGCGGGTGCGATTGCGGCATATTTTTGGGTACGGGAAAATCGTCTCACTGCCCTTGCCGCCGGCAGTGTTACCGCCGAAGCAAAAGCCATGCTTCGCCAGCATGGAATCGGCCCTGGTCAGACCTCTCCGATTGGTGAAATGATGCCCAGGGAAGATGCCGAAGCGCTTATTACGGACGCGTTGGATCGAACGATTGGAGAGCTGCACTGGGTGGGACATCAGGCCATCTACGGGGCAATCAGTCTGAAAGCCATTCGCGAACTGGATGGATGGGGCACTGCGGATGAGATTGGTCGGCTGGTTGAACTGATCGATTCATTCGATCGAACCATCCCGGGAAGATCCTGGATGAATACAACGATGAAAGAAATTCGCAGTCTGAAGCCAGAGAAAAGTGATGGTTTCCCCGAGATTGAAGATCCCGTTCAGTTGTCACGCCTGATTCTGGATGAACTTGGTGCGTTCCAGACGATCTATCACGCAGAAGCGCATCATGATCTGATTGGTCATATGCTGACTTACGGACATGCGCTTAACATATTATATGAACTGGGTTATCCGGCATTATTCCACAAAGGTATCCCGCCTTTCCTTACCATGGTGAAGGCACTGCGCTTAAGCCGAGATGTGGATATTGAACAGGCGATACCGACATTGCAATCCCCTGTAGATCTACTGCCACTAGCACGAGCGGAAAGGTCGGTGGCGCTTCCTCATGAGCTGGAGTATTGGCTCACAGACAGACGTTCCCGTGACTGGAATGGAGGTCATGTATTCAAATTCCCGTTCAGCTTCTATCATCATGCGAAGAACGGAGAGCCTGTACCGGAAACATGGGAGAACTTTCGTTATATCATCGCATAGATGGAACTAAGGGGATGGAACTAACACTATGAAGCTAACGATCCGAACCATATGGAACCAATGTTACCGAACTAACCATAAGTAACTGAAATGAAGAGCACTTGCCAACGCTGGCAGGTGCTTTTTTTATATTGAAGGTTCTGGAGAGAGAGCGTGTCATTAAAGCTACTGGAAGACGAAGCAGATGTATGGAGGCATTAACGAATCTGAGACGTCTTATTCACCGTTTTGAAGCATCTATACAAATCTAAGGAATCTCAGACACGTTATATACGAATAATTAGCCATTTTCAGCGTTAATGTCAGGTTTTTTTAGAAAATAGAGTGTCTGATGTTCCTTACATTTTGAAAAGAGGACTTGAATGCCAAATAAGACGTCCTGTGTTCCTTAGAAAATCACCGACAATTAGCCGCCATAGAGACGACCACATTCAGGCGTAATTCATCCCGATTACCATCAGCATAAGTGGGCAAAGGCAGTAAAATGATATTATCGGATCAGCAGCAAGGAAGACACGCCGACAGTTCATACGCTAACGTACAGACCGGCCTTGGGGCCGGTTTTTGAATTCGGTGATTGCATCCTTGCCCTGATCGGGTATTAAAGACTAGATATATAAGTTGAACTAACGATTTACACGAGAACGAAGAGGACAGAAATAACCTGAAGAAGCGGAGCGTGCGCCTTTATCCACGGATTTCTACCTTTATATGTGGATCAAGAAAATCCGGGGATAACAGCGATCGGAAGGTTGTTCTGTCATCGAAGTGGCAAGTGTAAATATTCTGTAGTTCAACTTATATAGATAACAGGAGGCTACGTGATATGAAAACAGTATTGTATGTTCCACTGGATGATCGTCCAGCGAATCTGGATGATGTGATTGTGCAAGGGAAAGCAGCCGGTATCCATATCGTTACACCGAACCTGAGTGATCTTAAGAATCGTCTGGACTCGGAGAAAACCGTAGATGGCACAACGCTGCTCGGCACCTCCACACCGGTGTATGGCAGACCGTCCAAGATTCATGACTTTATTCTGAAACATGCTGCCAAAGTCGACGGATTTATTATCTCATCCGATATGCTCGCTTATGGCGGTCTGATTGGTAGTCGTCAGCTCCGCGAAGATGGGGGCGGCACCTATCCTGAATACGATGAGGAAACCACGCGTTTGCTGGATGTGATCCGCGTAATCAAGCAGAAATATCCACGCAAACCTGTCTTCGTAATGGATACCATCATGCGTTTGGCTACAACCTCGTTTGCAGATGGCTTGGCGCTTGATGCATATAATGAATCCCGTGCGTTGATGCAGCAGCCGCGTCAGACATACACCGAATTTGAAGATATTATTCAAGGATATAACCTGTCTCCGGATGGAGTGGAATATGGGACAACAACCTATTTTGATAAAGAACAGTATTACAACACAAGACAGCATAAATTCAAAACAAATCTGTACATTTTGGATCAGCTGGCTCGCACAGGTTATATCGATTTCCTCGCGGTTGGCGTCGACGATGCTAACACCCAGGGGGTTCAGATCAATGAAATCAAATATGTAGAAGCGCGGATCAATGAATGGCTGGGTGGAACCAATGGGCAAAATCCGGATCGTGCTATCATTCTGCCGGATGCGGATGGTCTGGGGCACGCTTTGGTTGCTCGCATGGCTAACCAGTTGTTCCGAGGTGGGGCGAAGACACGTTACGGCGTGAAATATTTTGGTCCTCACGGAAACTCCATCATTAACACATATGAGTACATGGATGTACACGAGAATGTGGTTCGTCACGTGGATATTGTGGGCGGTGTGCTTGTGGTGGATTCGGCATATCCTGAACCGGAGGTGGTGACGGATCCGATGACTAGTGTGGATAATGAACAGCTGGTGGCTGTATCAGTCGAGCAAGTTGTTCCATTTGATATGGCTTCCGAACTGGATCGTATGACGAAAGGTCACCCGGGAAATTCCGGAGAGAACACAGCCGTCGACATCGAGATTATTGCGATTACCGCTCTGGATCAGGTGCAGGCTGCGTTGGAACAATTGACGCTGAATGGGGAGCAAGGCCTGCCTTCGGTGTTGATTGATTTTGTGGGGAAAGGTCCAGCGAATGTTGATGTTGCTGAAGCGTTGCTGAGCAGTCCATATACCGGACGGGTGTTGGGATACAGTGCGTGGAATACACCGGGCAACAAGATCGGTATTGCCGTAGGTATGGGACAGTCCAGATACGCGTTGATCACCACAGAGAAGCATGAACATAAGTTGCGTGATGCAATGAATGCACATGGCTCCCTGTTGTTTAAACGTTTTCTGAAGGATTACTACTATAAAGCGGTAGCGATTGCAGAGATCCGCACATATTCCCGAGCCCATGCGCTGTATACCAACGTGGCTACCCTTTCGGATCAAAATATGTTGCTGTTCAACTCCGAGGAAGACTATGCCCAGCTGCAAACATTGCTCCGTGATCTGATGCAGACGTATACCACGGCGCTTGCGAATAAAACAGCCTTCCAGACAGGCAATGTGGCGATTAAGCAGATTTGTAATGACGAATTGTCCTATGCCACGTATGGCAGTGCGCTGCTGGAATATGCGAATCCCGATTTCATCTGGGGCCGTGCGTTTGAGATTACGTTGAACCCGCAGGTTAAGCTGAACTAAACTGTTATCTCATCATGGGCTCCTCATGTTTAGGGTGATCACTGGTATGACTGTACTGCTTAATCTCGCCGTTGTTAAAAATGATATATTGATACTTCGCTTTGAGTTCATCCGCGAATGTTACGGAGGCACCGTAAGGTGCTTCAGAACTTTTTGAGGAGTAAGTCCCTTTTACTTCGATAAGCTGTTCGGGGGAGTAACCTTTCTGTTCGATCAGGTAAGTGGTTACCTGTTGTTCAGCATCATTTTTCTTGAGCGGATTACCAAGCAGTCCGAAATAAGCCCAGCAGGATATCTCGAGTATAAATGATAAGACGACAAGTGAAGTGATCTTGAATGTTTTACTCATTGGCATTCCTCTCTGTTTTAAGTAAGCGACAACGAATTTGATAATGAAATATTAATGTATTTGGATAAATTTATCAATTATTTGATCTTAAAGCTTACTTAGGTATTAGTTAAACGGATGATTCCAGAATCGTCTTTTTTCCACCCGAACGACTCCCTTAATCGCACCGAAGTCGTACGGAACACCATCCGCGCTAGGGATGAAAGGGAGTAAGATTGTATTATCGGATCAATTAGCAAGGGACGCACCGAAAGCACATACGCTAATGTACAGACCGGCCAAATGGCCGGTCTTTTTGATGCGGTGAATGTAGTCCCTGTAATGGTTCGATAGCATACAGACTCTGAGTTAAAAGGGGGAGTCTACTGCTGCTGCACTGTCGCTGCATCGTGTGGGCAGATCTCAAACTTGCAGCCAAAGGGGGCGAAATGAATGTGTCTATGAGAAATGAAATTAGCAGTGCCGTGAGTACTAGTAAAGTGAGTACGCTCATTAAAAAAACGCTGAAACAGAAGCTCGCGGTACTTGTTCCAGATTGGGATGGTCGTGTGCTGGATGTACCTGCGTCAGGCGAAGTGTTGGCTGGGCCTTGTGCCGTGGTTGCGTTTGCCGAAGAAGTGCCGAAGTCTGCTTGGGCGGGATATCGAAGGATTATTAAAATTTCACCATACACTCGTCCAGAAGATGGTGGTGCTGAACAAGTGGAAGCTTGGTCAGCCCATCTAATCGAAGGGTTGCACCAGGTAAGGCTGGTGGATGAAGCAGGTGGGGCATTCACTTGCATCTATCTGGGTTCTTCAGATTGTGACCGGGTGGATGCAGGATCTGGCATGCTTACGCGTAGTCTGCGATTCGGAGTGTATGTTCCCGAAGACTTGGGAAATGCTCTCGTTGAAACAGAGGACGCATGGTTAGCTACGCTTCAAGGCTGGACACAGCAGGAACTTGGCTCGAACTGGTCGGTATATGGTGATGCCTGGCCTGGTGGATATGAGATGCCGTCTGTGTTATGGCGATTGGCCGGATGCAGCACGTCTGTGGCGGGCACTTCGGCATTGGAGGTTCGACAACAGTGGATTGGGCATGTGCTAACCGATCATTCGGTGCTAACACGCCAGACCGTTACTCGGTTGGTGGCGCAACTTGCAGTGCAATCTCGTCTTGCCGTCACTGAAACGGGGAGCGCAGAGCACGAAGGTAACACACGGTATGTGACGGTGGATGAGGTCACGGCAGATCTGCAGACGGATGCTTATCTGAATGGTCAGATTCGCCTGACGTTGCAACAGCGGATTCGTCGTCCGGGTACGAATGTACCTTTCATTCGTGAGATTCACCATAGCAAAGGTATGGAGTAAACGTTAGTCGAGAGGAACCTTCTATTAAGAGTGGTTCCAGATTATAGCTTGGAGTAGATTGATATAGCTTCAACATTGTAGTTTCAAATTCATAGATTTATAGGATCAAAAATTCATAGGTCAAACTTAAAGCTTCAAGTTTGTAGCTCGTAGTTCGTAATTCATAGCGATAAGATCAAGGTTTCACGAAATTAGTAGTCCAACAAATGAGGTGAGATGGCCATGGCAAGCTCAGTGAAAAAAGGCAAACAGACAGCCCCGCGGTATACAAGGGCAGAACTGATGAATCATGCAGAAGCCCTCTTTACCGTTAAGGCAGAGGTGCTGTACGGTGCGCTGTACGAAGCGGCGCAAGAGACGTTTTCCATTGAAGAAACGCAGGAACGAATTAACCAATTTATGAAAGCGAAGGTGAAGGTATAATGGCAGGTGGAACTTGGGAACAAACGAATCGTCCGGTCCTTCCGGGCTTATATATGAATTTTCAGGCGGCAGCATCCTCGGCCATTCAAGCGGGTACGCGAGGAACGGTTGTTGTGCCGATCAAGGCCAACTGGGGTCCTGTAGGAACTTTTGTTGAAGTAGGAAGCGAAGCGGCGATTGAACGCATGTATGCGGCGAATGTGCTGGACAACGGTACAGCTTATACGTCCCTGAAGCTCGCCCTGTTGGGTGGGCCGAAGAAGTTGCTCGCTTATCGGGTAGCAAGTGCTGCTGCCAAAGCAGCCACACTTACTCTGAAGGACTCCGGTGATGTAAATGTGCTGCAACTGGATGCAAAGTATCCGGGGGATCGTGCGAACGGATTCTACGTCACCATCCAGCCGGGCGTAATTGATAATACGAAGCATGAAGTGCGCATTTTTGAAGGTAACCGGATGTTGTATGCGCTCCTGACAGCGGATATTTCAGCAGCTTCTTTGGCCAAAGAGATTAATGCGGATGAACGAAATGTCTGGGTCACGGCGCAGGCGATTGGTGATGGCGCGGGTGTAGTTGCTACCGTTGCGGGTGCGGCATTCAAAGGTGGCGTAAGTGGCAATGATGACCTGACCAATGCAGAGTACATTGCTGTGCAGGGTGCGCTGGAAGGGGAGCAATTCGACGTTTTGGCTTTGGATCAGGCGGCGGATGCACCTCTGCTTGCGAGTTTTGCAGCATGGGTGAAACGTGTGCGTGGTGAAGGTAAACCGGTGGTGGCTGTATTTGGCGGTTCCGCAGCGGATGATACCTCTGCTACAGCAGCACAAAAAGCGGCAGCACGTTCGCTTGCGCTCAACCATGAAGGTGTGATTAACGTTGGTACAGGCGTGCGCCTTGGGGATGCAATCTACAGCTCGGCAGAAACGTCCGCTTATGTTGCAGGACTGATCGCCGGACAACGTCTGAACCAATCTACCACTTATGCAGCTACGCCGTTCGATGATGTGACACGTCGCTGGACGCGCGCAGAACAGGAGCAGGCGGTACAGAACGGCGTATTTATTTTCTTCCATGATGGACGTCAGGTGAAGGCACTTCGCGGTGTAAACACACTCGTAACTCCAGCCGCTGGCCAGAATAATGCGTGGAAAAAAATCCGATCCATTCGTGTGTTGGACGCCATCAACACGGATCTGCAACGCTCCGCGGAAGATACGTATATCGGTAAAGTAAACAATACCGAAGAGGGTCGTCAAGCACTGATTAGTGCCATGAAGGCCTATTTGGCGTTGCTCGCACAGAGCAATGTGATTGAAGCTGACGGTTATGATGTCATTCTCGACCCGGCATATTACGGCGCAGCACCAGTTCTCAAACCGGAAGCAGATCAAGTATTCCTGCAATGGAATGTGAAGCTGACGGATGTGATGGAGCAGTTGTTTGGTACATTTTACGTGCAATAAGGTTGTATGGAAGGAAAGAACCGTGTTCTAGAATAATTACTACACGTTGAGCTGATGGTTTACACGATATTTTTTAATCTCAAGGAGGAAAATATATGTTGGATGCGTCAAGAGTGATTCTCGGTACCCATGGTCAGCTGCATATCGATGGTGTGTGGCAGACGAACATTAACAAGCTGGAAGCGAGTGTGGAGATCGAAAAGCGGGAGCTGAACCTGGTCGGTAACGACTGGAAAGTACACAAAAACGGCGCAAAAAAAGGAACGGGCACGATGACGGGTTACAAGGTCACTTCGGATATGATTCAGCGCGGATTTACCAAATTCGAGATTATTTCGAAGCTGAACGACCCTGAATCATATGGACATGAGAGTGTACTGCTGAAAGGTTGCATGGTGGACAAAATTCAGCTTGCCAACTGGACAGCGGGTGAGGAAGTACCAGAGGAAACGGGCTTTACGTTTGAAGGATTTGAATTGTTGAATCCGATTGTGGCGAACTAAACTTTGAAGTAGGCGAGTGATTGAGCTAGTTTGCTCAATCATGATTGCATAGTTACTTCATATAGTATGAACACATTGCGGGCCGAGATGATCTCGGTCTCTTTGTTGTCTCTACGAGGCTTGGAAGATGGCATAGATGAACCCATTCGTGAAACAAGAAGGAGATAACCCCAGATGAGTATGAATGAAAATATGTCCGAAGAACAGATTTTGGATCAGTTGTTTGAAGCAGCAGAACGTTTGCCAGAGGAGAATGTGCGCATTCAGCGTCTGGATCTGTTGTTGACCTTGCGTGGACTGACGTCTTCCAAAGTGGATCACATTCGCGAACGCTGTACGATTCGTAAAACGACCAAAGGCCGCACCGAGGAAAAGGTGGATACCGAAACGTTTAACGCGCTGCTTATTTCTGAAGCAACGGTGAAATTGAAAGTCCGTAGCCTGGAATTGTCCGGCTGGGGAGACACCCGTATTACCGGTCGCATGAAGCTGTCTGGTGGAGAACAGGCGGTTCGCCGTATGCTACTCGCGGGTGAATTGGATGCTGTAGGCGATAAAGTGCTGGAGCTGTCCGGCTTCGGTGTGGAGATTGAAGACCTAAAAAACTGATTCACTCCGGCGGGATGACCACGTTCCTGTATCATATGTGGGTGCGTCATCATCTCCGGCCCGGAGAGTTCTGGTCTTTGCCACGCGGGGAGCGCTCGCTGTTGATTGCGTTCTCGGAAGAGGAAATGTCAGCGATAACTTCGCAAATGAATCGATAACGAAATAGGGCAGGAGGTGAAAAAATGGCAGAAATGATTGTAGGTTTATCCAAATCCAATGCGGAAATGCGGACGACCCTTCGATACCTGGATCAGATCCAACGCTCGACGGAACGTCTGGGCAGAGTTCGTTATCAGAGTCTGATTAAGTTGAACAATGAACTGAGAACGACAGGACGCAGGTTGGAACATATTTATAGTATGGCTGTGCGAATCAGCAGGCTGCGTATTACGCCGACGATTGGGTTGATTGATAAGCTGAGTCCGGCACTGGATCGCGCATTGGCTAAACTGAACAGTTTCAGGGACCAGATGGTTACGGCTTCGGGAACAGTATCTTTTGAGGTTCGACAGAAGATCGAAGTGGCGATGGGTAAGATGAATCCGGCAAGTGGGTCTTCCATGTCCGTTGTGATCGGGAGTAATAATACGACGATTAATAATACAGCTAAAGAAGAGTCCAAAAATAAGTGGCTCGAATATCTTCAGATAGCTAACGACATTATGGATGCAGCGAATAATGTAACTGATTTATTTGAAAAAGGTAAGGGCGCTTGGGATAAAATCTTTAAAAAGGATAAGAAATCAAAAGGTAAGAGCCAGACACGAACCAGTTCTAGAGCGGGAAGCGACTCTCCAAGCAAACCGCCTGTGCGGAAAGTATCTGGTGGACGAGGAAGAGGAAGGTATGCTTCCAGAGCGGCTACTCCAGCTCCTGCACCAAAGCCGAGTATGTCCCGAATTGAGACAGACACATCTGAACGTTCTTTTCAGGAAGCTAAAAAAATGGACAGAAATCGAAGAATTGGTGGCGGCAAAAAGTCGAATATAGTATCAGGTTTGATGTCCAGTTCACCAATGGCAATGTCGAATCTATTTTCAGGTGATGGCATGTTTGGTAAATTGGGTGGCGGCTTTGCCAAAGGAGCCAAAAGGTTGCTTGGTCCAATTAGCATGCTCGCTGATGTAGCGAATGTTGCAACTGCACCACCGGAAGAACGTGGCCGAGCAGTGGGTTCCATGATTGGCGGCACAGCAGGTACTGCGATTGGTAGCGCCATCGGTAGTGTTCTTTTGCCTGGTATCGGTACATGGGTTGGTGGTGCAGTAGGTGGTTGGGCCGGAAGTGCAGCAGGCGGCTGGATTGGAGACAAAGCAAAGGATATTGGAAACTTTATGTCTAGTGCTACCGAGGGTGTGGGGGATGCTTTGTCGGGTGCAGCGGACTATGTCTCTGAGAAAACCAAAAAAATCACCGATGGTATATCCAGCTTCTTCGGCTTTGGTTCCAAAAAAGAAGAAAAGACGGTCTCGGCAGCAACGGTAGCTGCACCGTCGCAAGTACCAACAGGGCCGCAGATGGCACCTGCTTATATTCCACCAGCACTGACCATGACAGGCCCAATTGCATATATGAACAGCAAGGTCGGTCAGCCTACATCTGCTGGGTTCATGGGAACTAGCATGATGCAGAATCAAGCGATGGCGCTGGGTAACGGTGCTGCGCAGACGAATGGAAAATCGTCCACGATGACGGTACAAATATCCGAAGACCAGATGAGCAGTCTGTCCGGTTACTTGAAGGATTTCAAAACCGAAACTACCAATCAGATCTCCGTGAATGTTCCACCAGGTGCGGTGCAGGTGACCGTTCGTGAAAATGCCATTGACTACGATGGGCTGTCACGTCAAGTTGGACAACGTATTGTAGGGGAAGTGCGCCGTGCGATGGAAAACCGAAAAACGATTATGGCCTAAGCAGAAAGGAGGCCGTGTATGTCTGTACTTGAAGATAAAGTTGGTCCTAACAAAATGTCATTTACGTTGAAGGACGGCAACACTCCATTTCAATTCCCAGTGAACCCTGAAGAAGTTAATATTTCCAGGTCTAAGGGATATGAAACGATCAATATGTTGGAGCATGGCGAGTTTGATTTTGCGCAGGGGGAGAAGGTGAAGGAGATCACCTTCTCTTCTTTTTTTCCCAAAAGATTTGATTCGTCCTATTGTATGGATGAAAAATCTTTTCTAGATCCACGTGTGGCGATGAATGTGCTGAACACCTTTCTGATCTCCAAAAAGCCGCTGCGTTTCATCATCTCTGAAACTGGAGTGAACGTGCCTGTTTTTATTGTTTCGCTGAATTCGAGCTTTCGTGGGGGGGAGACAGGGGATATTTACTTCGACCTGACCCTGCGCACATGGCGGGATTCCAAGGTGGAGAAGGTGGGCTCTGCGGCATCAGGTAGCAAGTCAGGTTCTCGTACCGATTTGAAAAAGTCTAGCAAGACCTACACCGTCAAATCTGGCGACTCCCTGTCCAAAATAGCAAAGCTTGAGCTGGGCAGCAGTTCTAAATGGAACGAGATTTACAAGCTCAACGCGAAGATCATCGGCAGTGACCCGAACCGAATCAAGCCCGGGCAAAAGCTGGTGATGCCATGACCTACAAGGTCATTGTCGACGACAAATATGACATCACCAAGCTGGTAGAGACGATTACGCTGAAGGACTCGCTGGACCAGATTGCGTATCAGGCCAACATTCGGTTGGCCGTATCTGCATCTTCGGGTCTGCCTTCGATCTCACCGGGCATGGCGGTGCGGATTAGCGGGGTTCCTTTTGGAGAAAAATCCATGGTTCATTTGCTGCATCCTGCGGTCATCTGGGAGGTGGAGAGTTCCAACAGCGGCACTAAGCGGCTATCTCTCACGGTGTACGACCGGATGATCTATCTGGAAAAATCAGAGGACGAGTTCCTGTTGCCGAAGGATCAGACTGCTACGCAACGACTCAAAACCTACGCCAAAGAGTGGAAGATTCCATACGGCACGCTGCCGGATACGAAGACCAAGCTGGGCAAAGCCGTGTATCGGTCACAGACGATCTTTTCGATGATGTTTGCTGATCTGAAGGAAACGGCCAAGTCTGGTGGGGAGATGTATCATCCACGGATGACACCCGGCGGGTTGCAACTCTTCCAGATCGGAAGTAATGCGAAGGTGCACGAACTGGATCGATTGATTGATCTGACCCAGATGCGTACGCTCGAAGGGGCGGTCACCAAGGTGAAAGTGATGGCAGCTTCCGAGTCTACGAGTGGCAAAGAAGTTCCTTCCAAAGTGCTCGCGATTGAGCAGAATGGTGTGGAAGAACTCGGCACATTACAAAAGCTGGTAGAGGACGATCAGGTTAAAACGGCAACTGCCGCGAAAAAACTGGCGAAAAGTCATCTGACGGGGATTCAGGAGACCTTTACGATCTCCGCACCGGATGTGAATACGATCCGCGCTGGAGACGCCGTGCTGCTCAAAGGTCTGAAACTGATCGTCATGTCGGTTAGCCGTGATCTGTCTGCCGGACCTGGAACGATGACGTTGGAACTGGGGACAGCCGAGCTGGTGAAAAGGAGGTATTACCTTGAATAAAGATGATCCATATGGGCATTTTGCCGATGTCATGCGGGGCGCGATGAGCACACATTCCCGTCAGGCCGTGAGCGGCATGGGCGCGGTATTGGGGACGATGACCTCTTCGGGTGTGAAGCTGGATGATTTCAAGCACGAAGTGCAGGATTATCTCGTGGCCGAGTTGCCGGGCACGCTTGGATTGCCGGAGCGCGAGGCTGCTGGCGCGATTTCCGGTATACCTGACGTGGCAAACGGCGGAACGACAGGCACGGGACGATTTCTTTTGCAAGAAGAGGAAGTGGAAGAAGCGGTGTGGTCTCTTGGTAAGGGGTTAAAAGCGGGAGATCGCGTGCTGGCGATGCGGGTGAATGGCGGTAACGACATTGTGGTGCTGTGTAAGGTGGTGAGTGCGCATGCCTAGTTTGTTCCCGGAAACGGGTGTGGTCTGGGGAGATGAGGAGGACCTGTCGGGGGCGACTTCGGAAGAGGTACGCTTTGGACGGAGCTGGCGATTCGATTACGATGCAGGGGATTTTGTGCTGACCCCAAGTGGCAAAGTTGCTGCGGCGGGTGCACACGAAGCCTGGGTACAGTGGTGCATTAAGGCTGTGAAAACGCCACGTTACAGACATGTGATCTATTCCCGGAACTACGGTTCGGAGCTTGAGGATCTGGTGGGTCAGGGTGACAGTCGTGGTGTGATGGAAAGTGAGATTACCCGGATGGTGACGGAGACGTTGCTGGCCGATCCACGCACGGATTCGGTAGACCAGTTTACGTTTGATTGGAATCGGGAGCAGTGCATGTTCTCGTGCCGGGTGGCGAGTGTGCAGGAAGAAATGTTTATTCTGGAAAGTGAGGTGATCTGACGGGATGGCTGAGATTCCGCGTTATTTGGAGGACCAGACAGAGGAACAGATTATGCAGCGTATGCTGGATCGTCTGCCCGCGGATCTGGATAAGTCGGAGGGTTCGTTCCTGTGGGATGCGGAGGCTCCGGTTGCGTTTATGTTGTCTGAAGCGGCTTTGTGGGCGCAGGAATTACTACGGCGGGGGTTTGCAAGTACTGCGGCGAGCAGTGATCCGAATTTTCGTTCGGAAGAGCTGGATCTGCGGGCAGGAGAGCACGGCATCACGCGGCGAGCTGCGGTGGCGGCACAAGGTGCAGTGAGGTTCATGGGTACGCCGGGGAAAGTGGTGCCTGCGGGAACGGTCGTGGCTACGCTCGCGGATGAAGTATCTGCTGAAGCTTCGCTCGAATATGAGACAGTGGGACGATTGGAACTGGATCAAGAGGGCTCCGGGGTGGTAGGTGTGCGAGCGCTTGTTGCCGGAAAAGAAAGCAATGTGCCTGCTAGCACGGTAACTGTGCTGTCTACACCTGTAAGTGGCGTGACCTCTGTCACGAACCTTGAGGTGATCAAAGGCGGTGCAGATATTGAGGCCGATACGGCGCTGCTGGCACGCTTTTATGCCAAAGTCCGCAACCAAGGGACAAGCGGCAACAAGTCGCAATATGTGCAATGGGCCAGTGAAGTGCCAGGTGTTGGTGCAACGCGTGTTATTCCGTTATGGCAGGGGCCAGGCACGGTGGGATTGTATCTGCTGGACACGGACAAACGTGCTGCGGGTACCGATCTTGTGGCAACGGTGCAGAAGTACATCGATCCTACGCAGGATGGACAAGGTGAAGGTGTTGCGCCCGCGGGGCCAGTGGTGTCCGTGATGCCAGCCGAGGAAGTACCGATGAACATTCAGGTGAAGCTGACGCTGGCCAGTGATGCGACACTGGCAGATGTGAGGGCGTTGATTGAGGGTGGGGTGACCGCTTATCTGAAGCAGCTCGCTTTTGCCGATCCGCTCGTTCGTTACACCCGTATTGCCGCGATTCTATTGGACATTCCACCGATTATCGACTACTCGGAGCTTACCGTGAACGGTGTGAGTGACCAGAATATCGAGATGACCGCGAGTCAGGTGGCTGTGCTGGGGGCGGTGGATGTGTATGAGTAGTGTAGGGCAGATGGTGGATGAGGAAGTAGTTAGGGAGTGCGGAGACCAAGGGAGATTGGGAGAAATACGCCGATCTGGTTTGGATCTGGTGAGCGAGACGCTCCACGATGATATGCAAGGAAGGGAGGGGACAGGGCATGAGTGCTCCTTCTATTGTAGATGTTGGACTGACGAGTGAGAAAGGGCGGGAATTGTTCTCGTATTTGCCAAGCTACTATGAGACTTCTCGTGTAATGCAGGCCGATATGCAGGCCAAAGGCACCGAGATGGATCTGCTGTACCAGGCGCTGGATGAGACGCTGGAGCAGTTTTTTGTCCGCACGGCGACGTGGGGGCTGGACTTCTGGGAGCAGGAGCTTGGCATTGAGACGGATCGTCTCAAACCTTTGGAACAAAGGCGTGCCGTGGTGGAGTCGAAGCTGCGTGGTGCCGGTAAATTCTCAGGCAGGCTGGTTGCGAATGTGGCTGAGGCGTATGCCGGGGGCAAGGTGGATGTAACGTTTCAGCCGGAAGTGTGGAGTTTTACGGTGAGCTTTGTGGATACGATGGGCACCCCGCCCAATATCGATGATCTGAAGCGGGCGATTGAGGAATTAAAACCGGCCCATATGGCCGTGGAGTATGAGTATCGTTATATGGTCTGGGACGATCTGGACGACAAACAGATGACATGGGACGAACTTGATGCCGCGTCTTTGACGTGGAATGAACTGGAGGTGTGGGCGTAATGCCAAAAGAAACAGATCGACTGAAATTGCCTCTTCCCTTGGGGAACGAGAATGTGACCCGAGAGAGTATTAACAGGATTTTTGAGCAGATTGACGCAGGCGTTGCAACACGTGAATCCATACTTATACCTGCGGAATCGGATCTTAATAGCTATATTACAGAAGGGGAATATTATTGCCCAACGAATGCCACAGTAGGAACTTTAGCTAATTCCCCAGTAGGAGTAGCCTTTCATTTGACAATAGAAAAACATGCTGGTGTGGTCCAAACGCTAACAACCTTTGAACCGAGTAACCTACAAGTTTTTCAGAGGAACTACTATGTCGGATGGGGTCCGTGGGAAAAAGCACCAACAAGGGATGATATTGAAGAGGTAAAGGTATATACCGATAAGAAAGTCGAGGAAATCGTTATTAATGATGCATCCTTAACAGATAAGGGTATCGTCCAACTGTCCAACGCAGTTGATGGCACCCGTGAAGATTTAGCTGCTACGGAGAAGGCGGTTAGGGCAGTATATGAACAAATGAAAATCTATGCAGATCAAAATAATAGATGGGGGGCCTTTTAAGTGGCAGAAATCAACAAGAGATTAGCGAAAGGGTTTACTATTGCATCATCTATTGTAATATATACAGTCCCCGCAGGGACTACAACTTTTGTTAAATCGTTAACTCTATGTAATACCAATGCTTCTGAGGCTGAATTCAATATGATACTTGCCGGTACTAAGATAATTAGCAATTACATTTTGAAAAGTTCTAGTACAGTAACAATCCCATATATAGATCAAATATTACATTCTGGAGAAACCATCCAAGTATCCTCTAATTCATCTGGATCATCAATTAATTTTTATATTAGTGGTAAAGAGGTGACCTCTTAATGCCCTCTCTAGATAGTTTCACTTTGGATAACTATGAGTTAGACGCGCCTAGTCTAGCAAAATATCAATTTGTCACACCTATTATCAATGGAGGAAGCGTGGTGAATACAGGAAGTTTAGCTGGCACAGTCTACCATACTTTTGCTACATTTCCCACAGGAACAAAATTAATATCCATGGTGACGACATCAAGTAACGATTACGTATCCCGAATTCGACTTAACTCTGGAAACAGTATTGACGCAATTCTTGCTTTAAGAGACTCTAACGGTGTTTTATGGCAAATTGGAAGTAGGGTCTATGGTACAACAACTAACGAGGGTATTACGAATTTTTTACATTTTCAAATTGATTTAGTCAGTGGCCAAAATATCTGTTCTTGTTTAACATCTAACTCCATGTACTATGCTAATTCTGCAGTGAGTTGGAATATAATCCAAACTAATAAGCCAACGACATTTAATATAAGTGGATCATTATCATTGGTTGTTGCTCTACGTGCTAATTCTTCATCTTCTGGTCAGGTTAATTATTTTATGCAAAATGGGAGGATTATTTCAGTGTAATTATGAAGAGGCATAGTAGTTGATGAGAAAAAACTAAAGGAGGTGAAACCATGGAACGATGGGATACCCTATGGAAATGGGGAGTTGCTCTCATGAGTAGCTCAGTAACCTACTTCTTCGGAGGTTGGTCAGGTGTTCTCGGCGTATTACTAGTGTTCGTCATCCTTGATTACCTAACCGGCATCGCGGCGGCGGGTATGAGTGGCAAGTTAGAAAGTAATGTCGGCATGTTCGGCATCGCGAGAAAGGTATTTATATTTGCAATGGTATCGGTGGCTCATCTGGTGGACGGTGTTCTGGGAGACGGACATTTGTTCAGGGATGCGGTCGCCTTTTTTTATATCGCAAATGAGTTGTTGTCCATTATTGAAAACGGGGGTAAGTTGGGCGCTCCGATTCCGCCTGTGATTAGACAGGCCATTGAAGTGCTCAAGGGCAAAGGGGGAACCGGGGAACTCCCCGGTACCTTCTCCCCAAGTGCCAAAGATTCTTTTTCACAGGCTGATCCGGACGACGACACAGAATCACGAACAACCAAAGATAACGATAAGTAGCGATTAATATTGCGAGTGTATAGTTGTGTTAAACATTTGTTGATTAGTAATAATGCAAATTAATCAAAACTAATCTGAATAATTCATGAGATATTATACATCTATACAGATTGAACTTAACATTTTCACACAATAACGGAGAGGACAGAAAAAAACTGAAAAAGCGAAGCTAAAAGCTTTCTGAAAGAAAGCTACTTCGTAAGCATAATCTCGCCTTTATCCCCCGGATTTTCCCCTTTATAAAGAGAATCAAAAAAATCCGGGGATAACAGCGATTGGAAGGTTATTCTGTCATCGGAGTGTCCGTGTGAACAAGGCTCAGTTCATTTCCAACACATCAAGGGACACGCACACAAGCAACTCCTGGTCCAACGGCATTAACTATATACAAACGGCAATTTTGCCGCATAAAGGGTGTGAGAAACATGCAAACGAGAAGTTCGGGCAACACACAGGGCATTGACGTCTCCCGATACCAGGGCAATATTGACTGGGCCAAGGTGAAGGCAAGTGGCATGACATTTGTATTCATCAAGGCAACCGAAGGACAGACGTATACCGATCCCAATTACCAGAAAAATGTAACAGGCGCACTGGCGGCGGGTATGCTGGTCGGAACATATCACTTCTTCCGCGCGACATCTACCGATGGTGCCAAAGCAGAAGCAACACATTATGCTAATACACTTAACAAAGTTGGAGGCGCCAAAGCTTTACAACTTCCGCCTGTCATGGACTACGAGAACAATCCTGGCAACCTGAGCAAAGCGCAGATGAATACGGTTGCCAAAGCTTTTTTAACCGAACTACAACGTCTTACAGGTGTAAAACCGATCATATACACGGGCAATTCATTTGCCGGGAATTTTGACACATCACTCAGCTCATACGATCTGTGGATCGCACGTTACAGCAACACCCGTGTACCGGACGACCAGGCGGCATGGAAACGTTGGACGTTCTGGCAGTATACGGATTCAGGCAAGGTGAATGGCATTAGTGGCAACGTGGATATGAATGAGTTCGAGGGCACAGCGGCACAACTCAGAGCAAGATACGCAGCAGCCACTCCGAAACCTCCGGAGCCATCCAATCCAACGAATCCAAGTCATCCGAATCCACCAACTGAACCACCGAAAGGGGGCGAACCGATGACAGCTGAAGAGAAAGCAGCGTTTGACGCGCTTAAATCCCAGGTCGACAAACTGCAGGCACGTCAGCAAATGGAAGTTCCAGTGTGGGCAAAGGCAGCTGTGGATGCAGCACTGGCATATGACACCAAAAATCCATTGTTCAGCATCGATAATGGGGCGAGTTATGATTTTTACCGTTTTATTACCGTGATGCATCGCAGAGGTTTGTTTAAAAAGTGAGCTGATTCTTAACAAATTAAAATGTTGATTTTATATAAATGTGGATTAAGTGGAGAAGGAACACGAGACGCTTTTTGTCGAACTGTGTTCCTTTTTTGTGCTTTGTGTAAGTAATATTAACGCATATAATAAAGTTGAAGACTTATGTCTGTAAATCTCTTGTCTAATTGATTAATGTGATGTAAAGTAAGTTACACGAAATTGTTTTTCACCACAGTTTATTTACACAATCCTCCTCATCATGACAAAACCATAACATATGAAGTTATTGTAATGTCTCCCTGTTGTACAATCCAACATCTCAAGATGACTCGTTCATACGTTATACACATCCAATCTGCAAGAGAAAACCACTGTTTTAAAAAACTTACACGATCTAAACATCCTAGCCTATGTTGAGTTTCTTTCGTCCGTATTGCAAACGATACCTAATCCAGCTCCCGCACTGCACACTCAAGACGACCCGCGACCCGCTCAAGGAACAGACATTATTGGTACCCAGCAGCGTAGTATCCATATGCCCATCTGTATTTCTAATCTAGTGACTTGAACTTGGTCTTACCGGTCCGTAAGCATTTGCTGTTTCTTATTGACCTTAGTTCAAATAAATCGCAACAATCTCATTCATTTTATTGCATAGAGTCATCTCACAAGGCACTTTGTTTTGTTGTACGTCTTCTTTTTCTATAAAAGTCATCGTCCATATCCGTAATCCATGTGCATGATGAACTGACCTTTACTTATATCCATTATCCATATTTCTCCCATACTTTTTTTACGTTTCATATACATGCCTTACTTTTCCCGGAACCTTAATTCAGGTATCAGAGGCATCTAAAGCCTTTTATATGATACATAGCACCAAACCGATAGCCAACATTGGAGATCTTTCATGCCAGCATCACACACATTATGAGACAGGGAAGGGTGTTGTACGTATGCGAATGAGAAAAAAATGGATGTCCGGTGTTCTAACGATGGCCTTAAGTACCGTATTGGTGTTGTCCGGTTGCTCCAGTAACGAGAGTGGAGAGAATACGCCTGCTCCGGCAGAAGGCACCGACCCTCCAACCGAAGCGGTAGCGCAGGATACGATGATCATGGGCCGTGGTGGGGATTCCGTTGCACTCGACCCGGCGATTGTAACCGATGGAGAGTCGCTGAAGATTGGACATCAGGTGTTTGATTCATTGCTGGATTACAAGGAAGGCGGAACAGAAGTCGTTCCTGGACTGGCAGAGAGCTGGGAGATTTCGGCGGATGGACTCAAGTATGTGTTTAAGCTGAAGTCCGGTGTGAAATTCCATGATGGAACTGACTTCAATGCGGAGGCTGTTGTGTTCAACTTCAACCGTTGGGGCGATCCGGCGAGTGAATATAAATTCGAAGGAGATTCCTTCGATTATTACGACTCCATGTTTGGTCCAGAGGACGGACGTGTGATCAAGGAAGTGAAGGCGACGGACGAGACTACGGTGGAGTTCACATTGAACCAGCCACAAGCGCCTTTCCTGCAAAATATTGCGATGACACCATTTGGCATTGCCAGTCCAACCGCGGTTCAGGAGAAAAAAGAAAACTTTAAGAGCGAACCTGTGGGCACGGGCCCATTTGTATTCAAAGAGTGGAAGCGTAACGACTCCATCACCCTGGAGAAAAACGCGGATTATTGGAAAGAAGGACTGCCGAAGCTGAATAAAGTTATCGTGCGTTCGATTCCGGACAATACGGCTCGCTTCAATGCCTTGCAAAACGGTGAGATTGATGTCATGGAAGACTTGAACCCGGACGATCTGTCCATCCTTGAAGGCAATAGCGAGTTGCAGAAGATTGAGCGTCCACCGTTTAACGTGGCTTATATCGGCTTCAACTTCAAGAAGGAACCATTTGATAATGTCAAAGTCAGACAAGCCCTCAACCATGCGGTGAACAAGCAGGCCCTTATTGATGCATTCTTTGCTGGACAAGCTGAGCCTGCTGTCAACCCGATGCCGCCAACACTGTGGGGATACAACGATACCATTGAGGATTACCCATATGATCTGGAAAAAGCAAAAGCTTTACTGGCCGAAGCTGGCTTCCCAGACGGATTGCCTGAACCAGTAACCTTCTATGCCATGCCGGTATCCCGCCCGTATATGCCTGATGGCAAGAAAGTAGCGGAAGCGATCCAGGCTGATTTTGAGAAAATTGGTGTGACCACCAACATCGAATCCCCAGAATGGGCGACGTATCTGGATGATGCCAAAGCCGGGGAGAAAGACGATATCTACATGCTCGGCTGGACGGGGGACAACGGGGACCCGGATAACTTCCTGTACACCTTGCTGGACAAAGACGCCATTCCAGGTAACAACCGCAGCTTCTATGTCAAAGAGGAGTTGCATGTATTGCTGACGGATGCGCAGAAAGAAACGGATCAGGAGAAACGTGCCGAGCTGTACAAACAAGCACAGGTGATTATCAAGGAAGACGCACCGTGGATTCCACTCGTGCACACCACGCCAATTCTGGCGGGTAAATCGAACCTGAAAGGTTTTGTACCATCTCCGCTGGGCAGTGAATCCTATGCTGGTGCCTACTTCGAATAATACAGACGTAAACTGAGCTTATCCATTTCAGGATAACGTAGTGTACAGAATCACTCTGAAGATGGCGCTGGACTCAGAGTAATGAAGTGTAACTTCTTTCTATCAAAGCGCTGGTGAGACGCAATGCTTGGCAGAACCCACATCCGGACGTAACTATCCAAAGCATGCGTATCTGCCAGCGCTTTTTATTTTGCATGATATGTCGAAGGCAGGTGAACAGGATTGAACAGCTATATTGTCAAACGTGTGCTTGTGTTGCTGCCCGTGCTGCTGGGCATGACCCTGATTGTCTTTTCCATCATCCACGCCATTCCGGGTGATCCGGCCGAGACCATACTTGGGCAAAAGGCAACCGAACAATCCAAGCAGGCCCTCCGTGACCAGCTCGGTCTGGATAAACCCTGGTTCCAGCAATATTTCGCCTACTTGGGCGATTTGATCAAAGGCGACCTCGGAACATCCATCCGCACCAAGGTGCCTATTGCCCAGGAAATTGTGCCTTATCTGACAGCAACCCTTGAATTAACGATGGCAAGTATGTTGTTTGCTGTCATTATCGGAGTGAATGCCGGGATTATCAGTGCATGGAAGCACAACTCCTGGTTTGATTATTGCTGCATGGTTATTGCTCTAGTGGGTGTATCGATGCCGATCTTCTGGCTCGGTTTGATGGAACAATGGCTGTTTGCAAACAAATTGCAGTGGCTGCCATCCATTGGGCGCATGAATGCACGTGATCCGGTGGAAGCCATTACGGGCTTGTATGTGCTGGACACGATGATCGCTGGACAATGGAATCAGTTGTGGACCGTAACGAAACATTTGTTGCTTCCGAGTATAGCGCTGGGCACCATTCCAATGGCCGTTATTGCCCGGATGACCCGTTCCAGCATGCTGGAAGTGATGAGTTCCGATTACATTCGTACTGCAAAAGCCAAGGGACTGGGTCCGTTTTTTGTCGTATATGGACATGCCCTTAAAAATGCGTTTATTCCCGTGCTTACGGTTATCGGCATCCAGACCGGATCGTTGCTCGGGGGTGCGGTGTTGACCGAAACGATCTTTGCTTGGCCGGGCGTGGGACGTTATATATATGAAGCGATTAGTTCGCGGGACTACCCGGTGATCCAGAGTGGCATTCTGATCGTGGCATTCTTTTTCGTGGTGATCAATCTGATTGTGGACTTACTCTACGCCGTGTTCGATCCTCGGATTAGTTATAAATAGGGAATTCATTAATCATTCATATCCCAGAAAGGAGACGCCGCATGGCCAAATTATCGACCAATACCGGACCATCCATTGAAGCTGCATCGGCGAGCACAGCCGGTCCATGGCGGGAAGCGTGGAGAACGTTTCGGAAGAATCGGCTTGCGCTTGCGGGCTTGATTATTATCGTGTTTTTTATCCTGTTGGCCTTCCTCGCACCATATATCGCACCTTACGATTACAAGGAACAGGTGCTGGTGGATCGGCTTCAGGCTCCTTCGGCAGAGCATTGGTTTGGTACGGATGATCTGGGGCGCGACGTGTTTTCCAGAGTGCTGCATGGAGCGCGCATTTCATTGTGGGTGGGATTTTTCTCTGTCATTGGTTCCATTATCGCGGGCACGCTGCTTGGTCTGATTGCCGGATTTTATGGAAAATGGGCGGACATGCTCATCTCGCGTCTATTTGATATCTTGCTCGCCTTTCCGGGGATATTGCTCGCCATCGCCATTGTGGCGATACTGGGCCCGTCATTGCAAAATGCGCTGCTCGCCATCGCTATCGTGAACATCCCGACTTACGGAAGGTTGGTGCGTTCACGTGTACTCAGCTTGAGACAGGAGGAATTCATTACGTCGGCGCGGACACTGGGAGCAGGCAACGGGCGAATCTTGTTTCGCCATATCTTGCCCAATAGTCTTACTCCACTGATCGTGCAGGGTACACTAGGGATTGGAACGGCGATTATCGAAGCTGCTGCACTCGGATTTCTGGGCATGGGCGCGCAACCACCCGACCCGGAATGGGGTAAAATGCTGTCAGACTCCCGTCAGTTTATACAAAAAGCACCGTGGACACTCATCTTCCCCGGCGTTTCCATCATGTTGACCGTTCTCGGCTTCAACCTTATGGGTGATGGACTGCGCGATACCCTTGATCCGAAAATGGCGAAAAAGTAGAATTTTCTACCATACCAACAGACACATTACAATCTTTCACCTTGCCGGTTCGAACTTTGGTTCGGAGCGGCTTTTGTTTTACCTACGGGATTACGTTAAAATGATTAGTGATGTGCAAAAGTGAAGGGTTAGTCGATCTTTTTGTTAAAATAACCCCCTGCGTATTGACACCCAATTTTCCCATATGTTATATAAAAGGAAGGGTTTAGCACTCCGATCATTAGAGTGCTAACAAATGAAGTTTTTACTACACGCCTACATATGGAATGATTCTGTTTTTGAAAATAAATATTGAACCTGAGGAGGTCATGCAGAGCCAACGGGCGCTACAGACCTGAAGAAGCAAAATGTTTGCTTATCAACAGAATCCATTTAATAGAAGGCTCTAATCCTCAAACAAGTTCCTGATCAAATGCGAAGTAGTGCAGGGGACGAAATCGATTTGGAGGAAGCGAAGCGTTCGCCTTTATCACCGAGTTTCTCCCTTTTCAAAAGGGAATCAAAGAAATTCGGGGATAACAGCGATCCGAAAAACGATTCGTAACCGGAACGGCTACATTGCTGAACGTCATGCATTTTGAAGATTGGCTATTCTAGTGGATCTGATGATCAAGTGTTGAGCTTCGAATGATTTTCTGTCACTCGTAAGTTTTGTATGAGAAACTCAAGGTTTGCTTTCTATTTTCAATCCAATCATTCGATATCCAATCTGAAAGGAGTCCAACCATTCATGGCTAAAAAAGAATTCCAGGCAGAATCCAAACGTTTGCTGGATATGATGATCAACTCCATTTACACCCAAAGAGAAATCTTTTTGAGAGAATTGATCTCCAACTCCAGTGACGCTATCGATAAAATTTATTACAGAGCACTTACTGATGATTCACTCGTTTTCAACAAAGAGGACTACTTCATCAAGCTCACCATTGACAAAGAAAACCGCACGCTCACACTGACGGATACCGGAATCGGGATGACGCAGGAAGAGCTGGAGAACAATCTGGGCGTTATCGCGAAGAGTGGTTCCCTGGCGTTCAAGAAGGAAAATGAAGCCAAAGACGGCCACAACATCATCGGACAATTCGGGGTTGGTTTCTACTCGGCATTTATGGTGGCGGACAAGCTGACCGTAACGAGTAAAACGCTGGGCAGCGACGAGGCTTGGAAATGGGAGTCCGAAGGCGCAGATGGATACACCATTACACCGGCTGAGAAAGATTCCGTAGGTACAGAGATCGTCCTGACGATCAAAGAAAATACCGAAGAAGATTCGTATGACGAATTTTTGGAAGAGTACCGCCTGAGATCCATCATTAAGAAATACTCTGACTTCATTCGCTATCCGATCAAGATGGATGTAACGGGTCAACGTCCGAAAGAGGGCACGGAGAACGAGTTCGAAGAATACCAAGAAGAACAAACCGTGAACAGCATGGTGCCGATCTGGCGTAAAAATAAAAGCGAGTTGACCGAAGAAGATTACAATAACTTCTATATGGAAAAACGCTACGGTTTTGACAAACCGCTCAAACACCTGCACATCAGCGCAGATGGCGCAGTGGTGTACAATGCCATCCTGTTTATCCCGGAGAACACGCCGTTTGATTACTATACTAAAGAGTATGAAAAAGGCCTTGAGCTCTACTCTAACGGTGTATTGATCATGGATAAATGCGGGGATCTGTTGCCAGATTACTTCGGATTTGTCAAAGGTATGGTGGATTCGGAAGACCTGTCCCTGAACATCTCCCGTGAGATGTTGCAACATGACCGTCAGCTTAGCCTGATCGCGAAGAACATTAAGAACAAAATCAAGAGCCAATTGCAAAGCCTGTTGAAAGACGAGCGTGAGAACTACGAGAAGTTCTACCAAGCGTTTGGTCGTCAATTGAAATATGGTGTATACAGTGACTATGGTGTGAACAAGGATACATTGCAGGATCTGCTGTTATTCACGTCTTCCAAAGAGGGCAAACTCGTGAGCCTGGACGAATACGTCTCCAGAATGCCGGAAGATCAGAAGTACATCTATTATGCATCCGGTGAGTCCATTAGCCGTATTGAGAAGCTGCCACAGATCGAGGGTGTCCTTGAGAAAGGGTACGAAGTACTGTACTTTACCGATGACATCGACGAGTTCGCAATCAAGATGATCATGAACTACAAGGAGAAAGAATTCAAATCCATCTCCAGTGGTGACCTGGGTATCGAAGATAGCGCGGACCAAGAAGAAACGGACGCTCAGGACAACGACAACAAAGAGCTGTTTGAAGCAATGCAAGCTCAATTGGCGGGTAAAGTCAAAGCCGTTAAAGCTTCGAAACGTCTCAGAAGCCACCCGGTATGTTTGTCTACTGAAGGTGAGCTGACGATTGAGATGGAGAAAATCCTGAAAGCTATGCCGAACAGTGAAAACGTACAAGCCGACAAAGTGCTTGAAATCAACGTGAATCACGATGTATTCAAATCGCTGAAAGACGCTTTCGCACAGGATCAGGAGAAACTGAACCTCTACACAAGTCTGCTGTACCATCAAGCATTGCTGATCGAGGGATTGCCAATTCAGGACCCAGTAGAGTTCACCAACGATATCTGCAAAGTTATGGTGTAACAATCCGGCCTACAAGGGTGTAATAACATCCTTGATGCAAACATTCACACCGCTTCAAGAAGTTAAATGGCGGCGTGAGCATTAAGGCTAGAAGTTAAATTACTTCGATGCATGCACCATAATCAACCGACAGGGCATTTCCGTCCTGTCGGTTTTTGTTTTTTTACCCACACCGGGGAGGGTGCAGGGGAGGCAGACTATCATTGCAGCGATGAATGAACATCTTAATGGATTCCTTAGCCGTTCAAAGTTTTGAATAATTCCCCCTTTATAGGGAATGCAATGTCATTTAGATCAGGTGTGAATCAAACCGCCAAAAGTAGTGAAGGGGACGGAATCGATTCTGAAGAAGCGAAGCGTTCGCCTTTATTCCCGAATTTCTCCCTTTCTAAAGGGAATCAAAGAAATTTGGGAATAACAGCGATCATAAGAACGATCCGTAACCGAAACGGCCACGCAAACGGCATAGGTCACTTTTTTCATCATTAGTCACGATAGTGGATTTCAATATAGAATCATGATCATTTAGGTGCACGGATGATAGTCTGACAGGGTATAATAAAAGAATAGGACTGTTTATTACAAAATGATGTAAGAAGAGATGACAATCGCAGACAGGTTTTACTTTTCGAAACCACAGATGTTGTGTATAATCACTCAAAATAGAGACAGTCGGCTAGGAGTGATCCCCATGCAATGGAACGATCTGAGAGAACATAGACAATATCCTGAACTAACCAAATTGGATGGATCTCGTGCAGCATATGAACGGGACTATTCCAGACTCATTCATTCACCGACCTTCCGTCGGTTACAAGGCAAATCGCAGGTGTTTGGCGCAGGAACGGGTGATTATTATCGTACTCGGTTGACCCATTCCCTGGAGGTGGCACAGATTGCACGTGAGGCTGCCCGAAGCCTAATTCGTCGTTTCCCCGAAGTGGACTGGGATCGGGCCGAGAACCCCGGTCTTATTATTGATTCAGAAGTGGTGGAGTGCGCTGCAATCGCACATGATTTCGGCCACCCGCCGTTTGGACATAAAGGTGAAGAAGTGTTGGACGGCATTCTGGATGACCTCATTAACACCGAGGCTAAGAAAATCATGAAAAAAAGCCGCAGTGCCAAAGTTCCCAAGGTAGAGTCTGAAGTCCGTGCCGAGTTAAAACGGAAATACGAGCATTTTGAAGGAAATGCACATAATTTCCGCCTTATTATGCATTTGGAGAAGCGTGAAGATATCGACGGACTGAATCTGTCTGATGCGGTATTGCTTGGAATCAACAAGTATCCGTACCCTGGCACGGAGAGCAAGAAAGGCATGTACCATCATGAATGGCAATATATCCGTGAAATTCGCGATCGCTGGAACGTGCCGACAGGCAAGAAGACACTGGAAGCGCAGCTGATGGACCTTTGCGACGATATTGCGTACTCCTCACATGACCTGGAGGATGGTATCAAAGCAGGCAAAATTGAAGTACATGAGCATTTCCTGCAAGATCCGCATGTGAATCGACTGATTGTGGATAAGATTACAACGCTGGAGGATCTGTTCTGGAACGGATGGACCCGAGAAGCCATTGGGCAAAAGGTAGAAGAGGTGCTTGCTTCGTTCCTGCGCATCTGGAATGAGAAGATGCCATTCTGCGAGCATGATTACTCGCGTACCCGCCGGGAAGTGAAAGCGTACTGGGTGAGCTTTTTTGTGGGCAGCCTGGGCGTTATTGACGACGGTGACTGGAAGAAGGTAACCTTTGTCCGTGAAGGGGCTGAAGATCTTGATATGCTGCGTACGGTGAGTGTACTCAAGAGTTTTGCCTGGGTGACGATGATCCGCGATCTGCGTGTGCAGCGGCTGCAGAAGCGCAGTGAGTGGATGATTAAGCGGTTATGGGATGCATTCCTCGATCCGGAAACGTCCAAATCCATTATTCCATCCGACTGGCTGCAACGTTATGAGAAGGATCAAGCCAAAGCCCAACCCATCTGGACCTGGGAACACATGGTGATTGATTATATTGCAGGAATGACGGATGCATTTGCCGAGAAAATATATAATGAACTCTACGGTCTGAAGGTGGGTTCCATCTACGATTTGGATTAGAGTTAACCGATATATAGGGAGATGAGACGCTTGGCTACAAGAATGAGTGAGACGTTCAGTCTGGGCGTACTTGACCTTGTTCCAAGGTTAAACGATGCCTCAGCGGAACAGGCACTTCAACAATCGGTGACACTTGCGCAACATGCCGAGGCTTGGGGATACGCCCGATACTGGACATCCGAGCATCATGATATGGCTGAACTGGCATCGGCCTCTCCCGAAGTACTGCTATCCCACATCGGAGCAAGAACGTCAACGATCCAACTTGGCTCTGGCGCGGTCCTGTTGCCCCATTACAGCCCGCTCAAAGTTGCAGAGTCATTCCGTCTGCTGGCGACGCTCTATCCTGGGCGCGTCGAGCTTGGGCTCGGACGTGCTCCTGGCGGTGGACCTCATGCGACGATGGCACTTAGTGGCAATTACTTGCAACATGTGTCCAAGCTGCCCGAATCACTCACAGCACTGACGGAACTGCTGGAAGATCGATATTCCTACGAAGATCATCCCGTGACGGCCAGGCCAATTCCCAAGCTCCCGTTATCGCTCTGGATGCTGGGAACTAACGTGAAGAGCGCAGAATTTGCGGCACGGTTTGGTATGGGATATGTCTTTGGTCAATTCATGAGTGATGCAGATGGTACAGAGGCTGTCAGACGATACCGAGAAGGATTTATTCCCAGTGCAACGATGAAGGAGCCTGAGGTTATGGTGGCAGTCAGCGTATTGTGTGCGGAGTCAGAAAAGGATGCCTTGGCCTGGAGTCGTGACATGGCGGAGAGACGTAAGGTAGATGGGAAAGAACGTTTAAGCGAGCTGAATTCGAGTGGTATCGGAGTCTCCCACACGAATGATACAACCAGTACTGATCATAATGAGTCGGTGCGTCACTATGCAGGTACTGCCGAGCAGGTATGGGCTCGATTGCAACAGGTAAGTCGCAAGCTGGGTACGGAGAAGTTGCTTCTGGTTACGGCAGGACCAGATTATGAGCGCAGGCTGGACTCTTATCGATTGCTGGCTGATCATAAGACCGCCATCCTGAAGTAGGCCGATTAGTTTAAGATACAAGCCGTTGAAATTTGGATAAACCGAAGAACTACAGATCAGGAAAATTCCGAATGCTGCAGTTCTTCGGTTTTACTTTGTAGAATTTCGACAATTATTTACAATATCAAGCATCTTAATAACAAAATAATGTTATACTACTTTACGTCTATTTTCCTATCTATATAATATAGATATGTTCTTTTGACAAGAGGTCAAAAGAAGGGGAAAAACAATGACAAAAGCACCTGAATTCGGGATGACCGAAGGGGTCAAGGGGGAGATCATATGTTCAGCAGATTCAAGATCAAGAGTATCGGTCTGCGTATCAGCATCGCGTTTTACTTGTTAATCCTCTGTTTGATTGTTTTAAGTGTCACGATTGTCACCCGGATGAATTCAATTGAATCCAACACAAATGAAATCACGAACAATTGGATGCCCTCTATTCAACAAATTAATCGGTTAAACTATACCACAGAGCATGTCCTGTCATTAAGTTATCGTCATTTTGACGCGGATGAAACAGACAAGGCATCCTTGTCAGAAGAGCGTACCAAGTATATTCGTGAAACGACGCAGGCGATTAAAATCTATGATCAGCAGGAGAAGTCTTCGGAAGAGCTCGAACATTGGAATGCGTTTAAGAACAAATGGGAAGCGTATCTCAAGATTAATACGCAAGCGATCAAGCTGAGTGATGAGGGTCAGACACAGCTGGCGAAGGAAGTTGCTGATAAGGGTGCGGATTCCTTTGACACCATGCAAGTCGATCTCGATTATCTCGTGGAATACAATCAGAAACAGTCTGACATTGCGGCGTCCCAAACGATCAGATCGGTGCAGGATGGTAGACTAATCATTATTATCGGTGTTCTGGTCATGATTGTCATTACAGCGATCAGCATTCCGATTATTCGTTCACAGGTTGTGAAACCACTGCTACGTGTGATTAGCGCGGTGAAACTGATTGCAGAAGGCCAATTGAATGTTCAGGATATACATACTAAACATGAGGATGAAGTCGGCGTTCTAGCCAAAGCAGTGAATGATATGAAAGGTAACCTGACTTCCATGGTACTAAGCGTCAGACGAATTGCGGAAGCTGTCAATCAGCAGAGTGGGGAATTGGCAATCTCCTCCGAAGAGGTTAAGATTGGTAGTCGCCAAATTGCTGTGACCATGGAAGAGTCAGCCAAGGCTGCGGAGAGCCAGGCAGAGACAGCTGTGGAATCAGCCCGTACGGTTGAAGCATTGAATGATCACATTCAGAATCATACGGAGCAGGGCAGCCAGCTGCGCGTTATGTCGGATCTTGTACTGGAGCAAGGACTGAATGGTCGCAAAGCGATGGAACAGTCCGTGCAGCAGATGCAACAGATTTCCGGCTCGGTCTCGGCTTCCATGGACAAAATGGAACGGTTAAATCGTAAAAATGAAGATATTTCCAAGCTGGTTCAAGTCATTCATGACATTGCACGCCAAACCAATCTGCTGGCATTGAATGCCTCCATTGAGGCAGCCCGTGCAGGAGAGAGTGGACGCGGATTCGCCGTAGTGGCATCCGAAGTGCGGAAGTTATCTGAAGCTGTGCAGACTTCGGTCGAAGAGATCACGGCGATTACCGAGGATATTCAGCAGGAATCACAAGGGGTAGTTGCGGAATTGCGTACTGGCGTTCAGGAGACCGAACTGGGTCAGGAACATGTACTTGCTTCAGGTCAACTCTTCCGTACAATTAATGAATCGGTGGAAGGCATGGTTGGTGTCATCAGTACGATGACAGATGGTCTCGCAGGTATGCAGGAAGCAAGCGGACGAATGAATGATTTCAGTCAGCAGATTTCTGCTGTTTCGGAAGAATCGGCAGCGAGTGTGGAAGAAGTTTCTGCATCGGCGGAAGAGCAGGTAAGTTCCATGGAGACCATTAGTGGCAACATTCAAAGTCTGAAAGAATTATCGGAAGATTTGCTTACATCCATTGAAAAATTAAAAATCTAACCTTCTTCTTATAATAGAAGAAGCTGGAATCACACAAGCGGCTATTGGTGAGAATCTCAAAATAAAGTAAGGCGTTCCTCAATAAGGGGAACGTCTTATTTTTATCTTTTCAATAGAACCGTGCAAAAAAAGGAGAGTTGTCTAGTGGTCTAACATTGTATACAATGACTACCTGAAGCTTACGTAACAGCCGATATTGGATGGATCTACAATGAGCTACTATTTATATAGAAGGAACATGATTAATGAAGGAAGGAGAGGGGAATTTTGCCTGATGAAACACTTGACATTTATACTACTTCCAGGAAATACCTCTATACCTTTGCTTGTCACGAGAACGAGCGCGAATTGTGCATGCTGGAGCTGAAAACGCTGCTTGAACCGGCTTCGGAGATTCGTATGGATACGGGGGCGTATGTGCGTTCTGAACGACGTATACCACCTGGACGCAGTCCTTTTATCCATGGCAGATTAGATGTGATCGGTGAAGGGGACACGGTGACTGATCTGCTTCCTCTTGCCAAAGAGATCCTGCTGCTGCCAGAAGAGACATTTAAGGTAGTTTGCCTGAAAGAAGGGGATCATGCTCCTGATTATGCACAATCTCGTCAACTGGAAAAAGAAGTCGGCATGTGCATTAAAGGAAAAGCGCAGATGAAGCAACCTAAGGTGACTTTCGGCCTAATTCGAACAGGACAAAAATGGATCTTGGGCCAGTGGACAGAAGCGGACCGATCATGGCAGATTCATCGCCAGAAACCACAAAATTACTCAACTGGATTTGGCATCACGCTTGCCAGAGCCCTGGTTAATATTGCTGTTCCAGACGTGGAAAACCATCGGTTGCTTGATCCTTGCTGCGGTATGGGTACGGTTGTTATTGAGGCTTTATCCATGGGGATCGATACGAAAGGTAACGATCTGAATCCGCTGGCTGTCCGAGGTGCACGTATCAATCTTCCGCATTATGGATATGATCCGGATCGAATCACATTGGGGGATATGAATGCATTGCAAGATTGGTATGATGCTGCAATTCTGGACATGCCCTATAATCTCTGTTCTGTACTTCCAGATGCTGAGCAACGAGCCATGCTGGAGAGCTTGCGCAGATTGGTCAAACGGGCCGTGGTTGTTTCCACAGAGTGGGTAGAAGATCATTTGTTGGAAGCAGGATGGATGGTAAAAGAGTACCGAACAGTAAACAAAGGAACGTTTATACGTCATATTTGGCTTTGTATGTAAGCGTAAAAAAACAAAAACTCTACCTCTAAGGAAATTTCCAGAGGTAGAGTTTTTTTACTGTGTACATTTTAATTGAACTAACGATTTACACGAGAAACGTAGAGGACAGAAATAACCTGAAGAAGAAAGTTGATTTGCACAATATTGCATGGGAACGGATGTTTGTGTTAATATTTATGACTATAATCCACCAGATTAAGCGGAAGTGTCTGGCCAGCTACATAAGCTTCCAGATTTTTGACGAAAATATCGAGGGCACGATCCGTGTATTGCTCTGTACTTCCTGCAATATGTGGCGTCATTAAGACGTTATCCATGCCCCATAACGGATGGTCTGCCGGAAGTGGTTCTTCTTCGAACACGTCCAGTGCAGCGAATGCAATCTGGCCGTTCTGGAGTGCATCTAGCAAGGCTTCCGTTTTCACACTTGGGCCCCGGCCTACATTGACGAAGCAGGCACCTGATTTGAAATGCTCAAATGCAGTTTGATCATATATATGTTTGGTTTCATCGGTCAACGGTAAAATGTTAATCACATAATCACCTTGGCTCAAGGCATCATGCAACCCGGTCATGTCGTACATCTGATCCACGTTAGGGACATCTTTACCTGAGCGACGAACTCCGATCGTACGCATGCCGAGTGCTTTGAGAATGCGGGCTGTTTCGGTTCCGATCTCACCTACACCAACGATGACCGCTGTTTTGCCGTGCAGTTCTGGCAGTGGTTTGGCGGGAGCTTTCCATTCGGACTGTTGTTGATGCAACATGGCTTGTCTCAGCCAGCGACTGTGAGACAACATCATGCCAAGAATAATCTCGGTGATCGGAATCGCGTGAACTCCATTTGCACTGGTGACCTGAATGTTTTTGTGCTGCAAATCTCCGAAGGGAAGATTGTCCACACCTGCGGACCAGACCTGAACCCACTTCAACAGACTGTCCTGTTTCAAAGCATGTTCAGTGACAAGGGGGGACCAGCCGAGAATAATTTCAGCCTCTTTCAACGCTGCGGGGTCCAATTCCTTGGCTTTTCCGAGTTTTAGGGTGTATCCCGGTGCAGCATTCTGAATGCGTTGTTGCTGTGCTTCAGATAGAGATGGAAAACATACAATTTTACCCATAATGTGTGGTCCTCCTGAGATAAATAGTTTGATCAAATTGATAATTAAAGTGTATCAGATTTGATGTTGGATGTGCATAAGGTGGGAAATGCAGGAATCTAGCCTTATTTGCAAATGGTTAACTTTGTGTCACTCTATACTTACCCAACTTGAAACGATATGTATAGTTATGAAATAATAGAGCGAACTTTAGAGAGGTGTATGCAATGAATAACCAATCGCATCAGGATCATGCATCCCGGCGGGAAAGATTGTTTGTAGCCATTCGTCTTCCTGTTGCTGTACAGCAGTCTCTTCAGATGGATGCGAGGCTTGTACAGAACAAGCTTGATTTTCGTAAATGGACAGATCATAGAGATTATCATATAACCTTGCAATTTCTTGGGGATACATTCGTTAGTGACATTGGACATCTTCGTAAAGCCTTACGCGCGGTAGCTGTTGAATGTCAGGCTTTCGAACTCCAGCTTTCAGATTGGGGTACGTTTGGACTTGAAGAAGCGCCAAAAGTGCTATGGAAAGGTGTTAGCGGAGAGGTAGATCGTTTGATATCATTGCAAAAAAAAATCGTACAGGCTACATCTACCCTTGGATTTGAAGCTGAACTAAGACCTTATGCTCCCCACATTACCATTGCCAGAAAATATCTGGGACAGATTCCAGGTAATGAAAATAAAGGGATATCAGGGGTCCTTCCGGAACATTCCACAGGAGTTAATTCATGGATGGTGGAGGAGATTGTACTTTATGTGACAAGGCTGGGACAATCGCCAATGTATGAGGTAGTGGATACGTTTTCTTTTTCCTGATAATCATTTTTATGCCATAAAATCACATTGACATTACGTTTATCCCTATGTAATATTAGCCATCGTTATTCAAATTCTTTTTTTTTGGGTTACTTAGATAAGGGAATTGTTTCGACAGGAGGAATCTTCGAATGAACATTATAAGCAAGAATCGTTGGGTAGCACCGATGTTATCAGTGCTGCTTGTATGTATAGTGGGGGTAAATGTCGTTCAGGCGACGGGGAAGTGGAATGAAGCTAGTGATAGTAAACAGATGACCGAGCTTGCGGCTTCTGTGCAAAATAAACAAACATCTGCGCAAGATGAGAGGCGCATGATGGAAGATGGGACAAGTCTGTCTTCTAATCTGTCTGCCCATACTGTAGCGTGGACTGAATCTCTGCCAGCCAAGAACTGGCTGACGACTGCTCAAGAAAAGCAGCAATTGCAAGAAGCCAAGGCCAAGAACAAAGCTAGAGCAATAGCTGCGGCCAAAGCCAAAAAAGAAGCTGCACTGAAATTGGCCAAAGTGAAACGTGCCAAAGAAGTCGCTGCTGTAACAACTCCCCCCAAAAAACTATACTTTACGCGGACCAAACTTTTGAGCCAGGATGAATCGAAACTCGCAACCTGGTCATACAGTGTGTCCGATAAAGAACTGCATCTGCTGCAAAAAATCGTCATGGCAGAGGCGGAAGGTGAACCGTACGAAGGCAAAGTGGCAGTTGCCAATGTTGTCTTAAACCGGCTGCGGTCAGCCAATTTTCCCGATACCATTTACAAGGTCATCTATCAGAAATCCCAGTTCAGTCCTGTAGCGAACGGACGTTTGAAACGTGTGGTTCCCAACGAGGACAGTATCAAAGCAGTGAATGCTGCACTGAACGGGAAGAAGGAAGTTGCCGATGATACGTATTATTTTTTATCATTGACACTTGCCGACGATCTGACAGTTGCCCGCTCGCAGAAAAAAGTAAAAACGATCGGTCATCATACTTTTTACAAGTAATCGACCTGTAAATTCTGCAAACAGGCAGGGTAGTTAACTATGTGAGCATCACTTAGCCCTTTAAAAAGCCTGAATCGTAGTTTTATTTCGGTATTTAAAATATCGTTATACTTTAAATTACCCTTTTTTCTGCCAAATCATACGGTGCAATCCATGAAAATAAAAGAAGGTTCCCTTCCAAAAATTCGGAAGGGAACCTTCTTTGTATATAAAGAGAACTTGTCTTGTCCTCTATAACACCTCGTGAGAGCTATTCTATAGGCCCATAGAGACGTCAGAATGGTATTCTGGTACCTGACAAGGACGTGGCAGCAATTCCGGCTGAGAAGCGTTCCAGGGAGGTTGTTGTGACTTCGGGTGTAGTTGGGAACAATAAGTCATGAACAGCTTGAGCACAGCACGTCGGATCATAGACCGAATGGTTACCTGAATTAAGGTCTACGTTCAGCGAACTTTCAGCTTGAGTAGATGTCTGATCACATAATTGTCTGAAACGTTTGGTGATTACGTCGGCAGAGTAAATGACCTCGCCGTATCCGGCTTGTACAAAGTATTCACAGTTCTCTTCCTCTTGGCCCGCCAGCGGTGGTATGAACAGCATGGGTAACCGTTTAGCCAACGCTTCGGTGCATGTCATGCCACCAGGCTTTGTGATCAGCACATCGGAGACATCCATCAGTTTGCTGACTTCACGTGTATATCCGAGAATACGAATATTAGGATGCTGGAAGCAAGGCATTTCTTTCATCTTAGCAATCATTTTTTCATTGCTTCCCAGACAGAATATCAATTGAACACGATCTGCCCAAGACGTGAGAGCTTTCATATGATCCTCATCAAAAGAAAGTCCCCATCCACCACCCATAAGTAAGGCGGTAGGCATGTTCTGAAGCCCCATCTCTTCCCGTAGCTTCACCTTGTCTTCTGCTTCCCAGAAGTCTGGATGCACAGGAATTCCTGTGATCTGAATGTGAGAGGGATCGACACCCCGGATCTCAAGCAATGCTTTGACCTGAGGGGTAGAGACCAGATATTTGTTTACTTCCGGATTAATCCATGTTCCATGCACATCATAATCCGTCACGACGGTATAGAGTGGAATATTCAGACCCTGGCGCTTGAGCCGGGAGATCACTGCATTTGGAAAAGGATGGGTACAGATCACCGCATCCGGTTTCAGCTGGGATACAACCTGCGCCGTCTGTGTATAGAAAATTCGGTGTAACGCCAGTTTGGTAAAGCCGTTTAATGATTTGTTGTACTGGGTACGGTACAACAGGCTGACCAGTTTGGGTTGAACCGACAATGTCTTTCGATATGCAGAAAAGATTAGCGGAGCTACCGTCGGGTTTAAAAATTTGCCTAGTTCAATGACACGACTGTGAACATGTGGACTGACTTTTTTGATGCCATGTGCCAGCGCATGAGCGGCCTGAGTGTGACCGGTACCGAATCCTTCCGATAATAAGAGCACTCTTGGTTTTCGCATGAGTTCACCTTTATTCATAAGTTTAAATTTAAGATTAAGATAGTTACCATTTATTCTAGCTATGGATTACATTACTACATGAATATGAATATACATTGAAGTGCAGAATCATGTTTCTTCTATGAATATTTACACCATATATCTTACAATGAGACAACTTAAACTTCATTATATACACGTATTATCTGAGTCATCTTACACTATAGACGACGACAGAAGGAGTTTCCACTGCATTTCGGTTAAAAAAAATTAACACAATTTTTAAACTGTTAGGGTTGCAATCTGTTTTCTAAGGTGGTAATGTATATTTTGACCGAATGACTGAATTGTATTTTTGGTCATTTATATAGGACGAATGAACATTGAATGAGATTAAAGGAGGGATCAGATGGCTCCGATTGACAGGAGACAGCAGGTTATTCATGCAGCAGCCCAGTCGTTTGCCATGTTTGGATACAAAGCAACCACGATGGATCAGGTCGCCAAAATTGCGAATGTTGGCAAAGGAACGATCTATACGTTTTTTACCAATAAGGAACAATTGTTTGATCAGATTTTGGTAGAAGTGATCCAGGAAATGAAGAACATTGCGCATCGTGAAGTACATCAGGAAAGTGCATTTTTCGATAATCTGTTTCGTGTACTGGATGCATTGTTGGAGTTTCGTCGTGATCACGATCTGCTTGTTAAGCTATCTCAGGAACTGAAGGACTTTGGTACACTGCAGGCCAAGGAAGGTTTGGACAAAGTGGAGAAAGTGATCTCCGATTTTCTGGCTCGGGAGCTTGAGAAAGCGAAAGAACATGGAGAGATTCGGGATTGTGATCCACAAGTTGTCGCTTTTATGATGATTCGCCTGTACATTGCGCTCACCTCAGACTGGAGCAAACAACATCAACCGCTGAGCAAAGAGGAAATTAAGACTTACTTTCGCCTTTTCTTAATGGAAGGAATTGCTGCTGTAACGTAATCCGAATTTATTCTACTATAATATAAGGGTTTTTACGCGTATCAAGCAGTGAGGCTTGTCGGAAGACAGGTTGTTTTTTTGCTCTAAAGTGACCGTTTGAGGAAAGTGGTCACTTCGTGTTTCAGTATGTTTTCTGGAACGTGACATTGTGTTTCATTATGGTTATTCCTGCTCACAGAGCAGAGAGATTAAGGGGAGAAAATGACATGAAATCTTTATCCGTGTTTTTCAAGGATGTGGGATCGGCCGTGAGAAACCCGAAGGTGTTGATCCCTGTTATTGCAATTATGTTTATACCGATCCTGTATAGTGGCATCTACCTGGCAGCTTATTGGGACCCGTATGGTCATGTGGATGAGATGCCGGTTGCCGTTGTCAATCTGGATAAAGGCGCTGAGCTGGAGGGGAAATCACTTCATGTAGGTAATGATCTGGTGGATGAGCTGAAGAAAAATGCAGATTTCAAATGGGACTTTGTCAGTGCTAGTCAAGCCAAAGAAGGCATGAGTAATGACAAATATTATATGCAAATTACGATTCCGGAGAACTTCTCATCTCAAGCAACAACGTTGCTCGATGACAAGCCGGCACCGGCTGACCTGATCTACGAACCGAATGGCAATTACAGCTTTGTCGGGGCACAGATCGGTAAGACCGCGATTAAGGATCTGAAAGCAAAAGTATCAGCCAAAGTAACAGAATCCTATGCAGAGACTTTGCTCGACAAGTTCTCCGAGGTAGCGGATGGCTTGGCTGAGGCAGGCGATGGAGCAGGTGAACTGAATACGGGCGCAGGCAAACTGGATGATGGTGCGGTGAAGCTCAAGGATAACCTGGCCAAGCTCGCATCCGGTACGCTTGAACTTCAAGAAGGACTTTCTCCATTAAGTGATGGCGTTAACGCGTTGCATACGGGCGCGACCAAGCTTGAAAGTGGAACAACGAATCTTGTGTCCGGTCTGCAACAGCTTCAGGCAGCGGCTTCAAGTCAGCTTCAGAGCGGAGCAGATCAGTTGAAGGATGGTAGCGCCAAGTTGGAAACTGGACTCCAGTCTTCACTGGATGGCACAAGCAAGTTGCAGGCTGGTCTGAAATCGTCAGAACAGGGCAGTGCGAAGCTGTCTGATGGTCTGCAAAGTGCCGTTCAGGGCAGCGGCACTTTGGCAACAGGATTGCAATCGGCCGTAGACGGCAGTGGCAAGGTAGCTGATGGTGCACAAGGCGTAGCTGCCGGATTGAAGCAGCTTGCTGCATCGAACCCGGAATTGGCTGAAAATGCGGATGTACAGAAACTGCTTGCCGCAAGCGAAGCGGTTGCCGATGGCAGTGCGCAATTGCATGACAGCGAACAGAAGCTGGCACAAGGTGCAGATCAACTTCATCAGGGCAACCAGCAGTTAGCTGCGGGTGCAGCTGAACTTCATGGAGGCCAGAAGCAACTTCTTGCTGGTGCGAACCAGCTGGTGGATGGTCAGAAGCAATTGCTTGCTGGTGCAGGGCAACTCAGTCAAGGGGGAGCACAGCTTTCCGATGGTCTGAAGCAGTTCAGTGGCAAACTGGGCGATGCTGCAAGTGGCGGTACATTGCTTGCAGATGGTGCCAAGCAGCTGGGTACAGGTACGACAGCGTTGCAAACGGGTGTAGGTAAACTCAGTGGTGGCGTTAGTTCCCTCACCGATGGTTCCAAGCAACTGGGTGATGGCGCGGGCAAACTGGCTGACGGTCTTACCGAGTTGAAAGATGGCTCAAGTGAACTGGCAACCAAGCTGAATGATGCTGCGCAGAAAACATCCGAAGTGAAGAAAACGGATGATGTGGTGAACATGTTCGCTGAACCGGTGAACTCCTCGGAGAACACAGCAGAGAACGTAAGCAATTATGGTACAGGTTTGACACCGTTCTTCCTGTCGATCGGTCTGTTTGTGGGATCGCTGATTTCCACGATTGTATTGAAAATGCGGGAAACGTCCGTACCTGGTGCAACAGGCTGGAATCGTTTTGTCAGCCGGACACTGGTATTTGGCTCCGTGAGTATTTTCCAATCGGTTATCGTGGCAAGCTTCATGTTATATGGTCTTGGACTGGAGACGCACAGTGTAGGGTTGTTCTATCTGTTTACCATTATTACAGGGCTGACCTTCATGTTGATCGTTCAGGCGCTTGTAACCTGGCTGGATCTGCCTGGACGTTACGTTGTCATTCTGCTGCTGGTCTTCCAACTTGCGGCTAGTGCAGGTACCTTCCCGGTAGAACTGATTCCTTCGTGGCTTCAGGCATTTAGCCCTTGGTTGCCAATGACACACAGCATTATGGGCTTCAAAGCCGTAGTATCCAGTGGTAATCTGGATGTGATGTGGCATCAGGCAGGAATTCTTAGTATCTATGCAGGTGCATCCATTCTGCTGACGCTTGCTTACTTCCTTTGGAAAGGCAGACGTCCGAAAAAAGAAGTCGAACAGGCTGATTCCGGTCAAGTGGTGACGGCATAAGTCGAACCTGATCTTCAGCAGGATCATATTTTTGAATAAAAACTTTATTTTCTTGTAGTGAAATTATGCAATATAGTAGTCAAATAGTGCAAATAGCCTGTAGCCCCAAAATAGGGTTGCAGGCTATTTTGTATACAAGTGCATAAAGAAGTGAAGATTCGCTGGCTTTAGCAGTGATAATTTGGTGGGATTATGGATAAACGTAGGCTGTATATGGAACGATTTTCTTCCGTCAGCAATTTAATTCAGTTGTACTCTGCCTTAAAAAGTGTATAATTATTCGAAAAAGAGATGAAATTAAACGTCACTGCTGTAAAGCTGTACTGCAAAACATTTCTTATCAGAGGTATTAAAAAGTTTAAATTGCGCGGATGTTAGGTCGGTGTTAAAATAATAGAACTATATCAAAAAAACGTCGCTCCATTTCAGTAGCCGTGCCAGCGGCTGCGTGTTGATTTATACATGCTGTTTGCCGGATCGTCCGGATCAGCTCATCTCATTTAATGGCTTCTGCCCAATAGCAGGCATTATTTTTGACAGTCTCATGCTGTCACCTCTTCTATCTAGCAGGCTCTATCGCAAGCGAAAGGCCAGCTCCTCCCGTTTCATTGTTGCCTGTTGCCTATGTTCTTGATCTTTCCGAAATACTTCATTATAGAAAGGTTGCGTTCCATGAGACACATCGGATTACCTCCAAAACAGGGTCTATATGACCCGCAGTTCGAAAAAGACGCATGCGGAATGGGTTTTGTTGCCAACATCAAAGGAGTGCCTTCACACGATATCGTTAGTCAGGCACTGACCATGCTCAGTAACATGGAACACCGTGGAGGACAGGGAAGTGAGCCGAACTCCGGTGACGGAGCAGGTATCCTGATTCAGATCCCACATCGTTATTTTGCACAGGAAGCGGAACGTCTTGGTTTTGCATTACCTGAACAGGGCTTCTATGGTGTAGGAATGTTGTTCATGTCCCAAGACCCTGCCATCCGTAGTGCGCACGAAGAGAGCCTCAAGAAGATTATTGAAGAAGAAGGACAGACGTTCCTTGGTTTCCGGGATGTTCCGACTTTTGATGAAATGCTTGGCCGTTCTGCACTTGCAGCGAAACCTTATGTACGTCAGGTGTTCATTGGAAGATCAGCAGAAGTGAAGGATGAGCTTGGATTCGAACGTAAACTGTATGTTATTCGCAGACGCGCTGAGCTGGCTATTCGATATTCGGCAGATGAAGCAGAAGGCGGTTCATTCTACCTGTCAAGCTTGTCTTGTCGCAAAATTGTTTACAAAGGCATGCTGACAACGGAACAGGTGGGAGAATTCTATCTGGATCTACAGCAAGATCTCGTGGAATCTGCGATTGCACTCGTGCATTCCCGTTTCAGTACGAACACCTTCCCAAGCTGGGAACGTGCCCACCCGTATCGCTTCATGATCCACAACGGTGAGATCAACACGATGCGTGGTAACGTGAACTGGATGCATGCACGCCAATCTTTGTTCGAGAGTGAATTGTTTGGTGACGACATCGCCAAAGTGAAACCGGTCATTAACCCGGATGGTTCCGATACAGCGATGTTCGATAACACGCTGGAGTTCCTGTATCTGAGCGGTCGTTCCTTGCCACACGTGGCGATGATGATGGTTCCTGAACCTTGGAGCACAGATGAGGGCATGGACCCTGCCAAAAAAGCATTTTATGAATATCACAGCACGATGATGGAGCCTTGGGATGGACCTGCAGCAATGGCTTTCACAGATGGTTTGCAAATTGGTGCAACACTTGACCGTAACGGATTGCGTCCAGCTCGTTATTATGTAACCAAAGATGACCGTATTATCCTCTCCTCAGAAGTTGGGGTACTTGATATCGCACCGGAAGAGATCCTGTACAAAGATCGTCTGCGTCCAGGTCGGATGTTGCTTGTGGATACACAACAAGGCCGCATCATTGCGGATGAGGAAGTAAAAGCAATCATTGCAGCCGAGAATCCGTATCAGGATTGGCTTGATGAGCATTTGATGGATCTGAGCGAGCTGCCGGAAGCACCGGAACTGCCTGATCCAAAACATGATAACGTAACCCAGCTTCAGCTGGCATATGGTTATACATTTGAAGAACTGCGCAAAATCCTGGAGCCTATGGCAACAACAGGTATGGAAGCTACCGGTTCGATGGGTTACGATGCACCACTGGCTGTCCTGTCGGATCGTCCACAGCGTCTGTACAACTACTTTAAACAGATGTTTGCGCAGGTAACCAACCCGCCAATCGATGCAATCCGTGAAGAGATTGTAACGTCTACGGCAACAACGATTGGTCCTGAGCGTAACTTGCTCAACCCTGAACCGGAGAGCTGTCGCCAGATTCGTCTGGATACACCGGTATTGTCCAATGAAGACTTTGCGAAGATTCGTCATGTGCGTCGCCCGGGCTTCCGCTCCATGACGATTCCGATCTTCTTCACCGCTGCGGAAGGAGCAGAAGGACTTCGCAAAGCAATGGATTTGCTCTTCGAAGCTGCGGACCGTGTCATCGACAAAGGTCATAACATTCTGATCCTGTCTGACCGCGGTGTGGACGCAGAGAATGCTGCGATTCCTGCATTGCTTGCAGTAGCAGGTCTGCATCACCATCTGATTCGTCAGGGAACCAGAACAAAAGTCAGCATTATGCTCGAATCCGCAGAGCCGCGTGATATTCACCACTACGCGTTGCTGCTGGGTTACGGTGTAAGTGCCGTGAATCCTTATCTGGCTTTTGAAACGCTGGATGACATGATTCAGCAAGGGTTGCTGCGTGGTATCTCGCATGAGAAAGCAGTGAAAAACTACATTAAAGCAGCTACCAAAGGCGTTACTAAAGTCTTGTCCAAAATGGGGATTTCTACGATTCAATCGTATCGTGGCGCTCAAATCTTCGAAGCGGTGGGTCTGAAATCAGACTTCGTTGACCGTTACTTTACCTGGACACCTTCCCGTATCGGTGGAATTGGGTTGGAAGAAGTGGCAGCCGAAGCGCTGACACATCATAACCGTGCCTTTACGGAAAAAGACGGTAACGACAAAGTATTGGATTCCGGTGGCGATTATCAATGGCGTAACGACGGAGAAGAGCATCTGTTCAATCCGCAAACCATTCATACGTTGCAACACGCAGTTCGTACCGGGGATTACAAGCTGTATAAAAAATATTCCAAACTTGTGCAAGGTGAGAATGATCAACTGTTGACCATTCGCTCCATGCTGAAACTGAAACCGGTTGGAGCTTCCATTCCACTTGAAGAAGTTGAATCCGTAGAAGATATCATGCGTCGTTTCAAAACGGGTGCAATGTCCTTCGGTTCGATTAGTAAAGAAGCGCATGAAGATCTTGCCATCGCAATGAACCGTGTTGGAGGTAAATCCAATACGGGTGAAGGTGGGGAAGATCCGGCTCGCTTCATTAAAGATAGTAACGGGGATTCCCGTCGCAGTGCGATCAAACAGGTCGCATCCGGACGTTTCGGTGTTACTTCGAACTACCTGGTTAATGCCGACGAGATTCAGATCAAAATGGCACAGGGAGCAAAACCGGGTGAAGGCGGACAACTGCCAGGACGCAAAGTATATCCTTGGGTTGCTGAAGTCCGGGGTTCAACACCAGGTGTAGGTCTGATCTCGCCACCGCCGCATCACGATATCTACTCGATCGAGGATCTGGCAGAGCTGATCTATGACTTGAAAAATGCCAATCCGCGTGCTGAGATCAACGTGAAGCTGGTATCGGAAGTGGGCGTGGGTACCATTGCGGCAGGTGTAGCCAAAGGACGTGCCGATATTATCCTCGTCAGCGGTTATGACGGTGGTACAGGTGCATCTCCGCAAGGTTCGATCCGACATGCGGGTATGCCGTGGGAACTGGGGCTTGCTGAGACACATCAAACGTTGATGCTGAACAATCTGCGTGATCGCGTCGTACTCGAAACAGATGGCAAAATGTTGAACGGCCGTGACTTGGTGATTGCAGCATTGCTTGGAGCTGAAGAGTATGGTTTCTCTACAGCACCACTCGTTGCACTTGGCTGTATCATGATGCGTGTTTGCCAAATGGATACCTGTCCGGTTGGTGTAGCAACACAGAATCCGGAGTTGCGTAAAAATTATATGGGTGATCCGGCTCATGTGGTTAACTTCATGCGATTTGTCGCAGAAGATGTGCGTGAGATCATGGCTGATCTTGGTTTCCGTACGATTCAGGAGATGGTCGGACGTACAGATTGCCTCGAAACGGTAGAAGCCGTAGATCACTGGAAGAAAAAAGGTGTGGATCTGTCTGTATTGCTGCACGTGCCTGAAATGCCGGAAGGCTCTGCACGTTACCGTACACAGCATCAGAACCACCAATTGGAAGAAACGCTGGATATGCAGCAATTGCTGCCACTGGCACAGTCTGCTATTGAATCCGGTCAACCGGTTGAAGCGGTGCTTCCAATTACGAACGTTAACCGTGCAGTAGGTACCATTCTGGGTAGTGAGATCACACGTAAATACGGACTCGCAGGATTGCCTGAAGATACAGTTAAATTCAAATTTGTCGGCTCTGCCGGACAAAGCTTTGGGGCCTTTGTACCTAAAGGCATGACCTTGACCGTTGAAGGGGATTCCAATGACTACGTAGGTAAAGGACTGTCCGGAGGTAAGCTGATCGTGATGCCTTCTCCGAAAGCAACGTTTGAGGCCGAAGATAACATCATTATCGGTAACACGGCTCTCTACGGCGCAACAAGTGGTGAAGCGTATATCCGTGGTATTGCGGGTGAGCGATTTGCTGTACGTAACTCCGGCGCCAAAGTCGTCGTTGAAGGTGTAGGCGACCATGGTTGTGAGTATATGACAGGTGGACGTGTCGTTGTACTGGGCGATACAGGTCGTAACTTTGCAGCAGGGATGTCCGGAGGTATTGCCTATGTGTATGATCCAGAAGGCACATTCTTGCAACGTTGTAATCTGGAAATGGTTCTTTTGGAGCGTATCGAAGATGTGTCCGAAAGTGCAGATCTGCGTGGCATGATTCAACGTCATGTTGCCAATACGGGAAGTGCTGTTGGTCAGCGTATTCTGGATAACTGGCAAGATGCAGTGAACCAGTTCGTTCGGGTTATTCCGAAAGACTTCAAGCGTATGACAGAGCAGATTGAACGCGTTCAGGCGACAGGCTTGACTGGAGAAGCAGCACTGCTTGCAGCGTTTGAAGCGAATATGCGTGAACTTGCACGTGCTGGGGGCTAATAACGTCCTTGTTCTAAGATGAAAGTGCATGAACAGGTTGTATGAAGAATAATAGGAGCTATATGGTTGCCATTTTGGCACCATATAGCTCCTATTTGGCTTTCGACAAAATTAGAACCCCTTCAAAAAACGTTATCGTCATGAGACGACAACATCACGGAACGTTCTCAAGTATAATAAGGCTAGTTTTGGAGGGCAGGGAAAGTATATAGATAAGAGAGGTTAGCGGAATGAATATGAAGCATCCAAACAGGGACGATCGTAGGCCGACAGGTAAACAAGTCGAAGCAACCCAGATAGACATCATGAAAGTTTTACTGCAATGCGGAATCGACCCGGAGCGTTGGAACCATTTCATATCCTCCGTCAACAACAAGCGTCCTTGACACAATAGATAACTATGGAATGGAGGGAATTAGGTCACAAAAAAAAGCCCAGAAGCCAGAGATAGCATCTCTCGGGAACTGGGTCCTTTTTTCGGGTTTAGTCCATGCTGCGTTCCATGCGGACAAATGCAATAAAACGACGTGCCTCTTCTTCCGTCAAGGACTTTCCATCAATCATCAGATCGAAGCGTTCCAACACTTCTTTGTCCGATAACTCCAATGTATCAACGAACTCCCGTACGTCTTCATCCATCACGACATCGCTTTGCTTCGTACGTCCTATAAGATAATCAATAGACACATCAAAGATGTCAGCAAGTCTTGTTAACACTTCGAAATCCGGTTTACGTCGGTTCTTCTCGTAGTGGGATAGAGCAGCTCTGGTAATATGAATGGAGCTCGCAAGTTCTTCTTGAGTAAGTCCCCGCTGTTCCCGTAATTCAGCAATGCGATTTCCGTAGCTCATAAGCTATTTCCCCCTGAACGACATCAAATATATATTGAAACAATCCTGAGCCAAGTTTTTGATCAGGGCAGCTTTCCTGCAAATGAGTAACCCCTCATGCGTTTCTTTTATTCCAATTCCATTTTGTAAATAGGTCTGTCTAAGGACATCTCATATTGTCGTAAATCAAAAGAACCATGTCCAAATACCGCTTGACATGATACGTATTGTATCGTAAATTGGACGTATGGAGTTACAAAATGTATCATTTGGAATATTTTAAGTATCTCCTTGTTGCCTGGACCATATACCTGTGAGAAGGAAGAAGATGCAGTCCATGTAGGCTAATCCATTCTAAAGGAATGAAACCATGTATTCAATAATTCAGGAATGGGCTGATATGAAATTAAATGTCCATATGTACATTCAGGAGTTTCATGGGAAAATGGTAGACCGCAAAAGACGCCCTGTTCTGTTACTTGGAATGGACACTCAAGCAATCACCTTCCTGAGCGACCTGAACTTGCCAGTATCATCAGAGATGCTGATTGGTTTAGATGTTGAAGATCATCATGTATGTGTAAGACTTCAAGCAAGGTTGCAATGGAAACAGCCCTTCGGAGAGCTCACAATGTATCATTCAAACTTGCATATTCAGCACGAACAGAAACTATATATAACTGGACAGTTAAACACAATGCTTACTGAAGTTCAGTTTCCCACGGTTTCCCGTTTTCAGTATGAAAAGGCAACAGAACAGAAGGCTCTGCAGGAACCCTATCATTACATTGATTTCACCATATAATTCCAAGTTGATTCTTAACATTTTCTGAACAAAACATGTACTTAACGCCATTTTACTATATTTCATAGCGTTATGCATTAGTTCTTTAACACCAAAAGCATTTGCGCAATGAATAAAGGGGCGAGGGGGCTCATACTATTTCAGGAAGTTTGGATATGGTTGAAATGCACTGCCACATATTATCCGGTCTGGATGATGGTCCTGTTCGAATGGAGCAGTCCGTTGCGATGGCTGAGAAGGCGGCAGCCTCTGGAATTACCTCCATTATTGCTACTCCGCATCACCTGAACGGGCAATACAACAATGAACCGATGGTGGTCAATCAAGCCGTGAATCTGCTTCATGCAGAACTTCGCAAACGTAACATTCGCTTGGAGATCCGTCCCGGACAGGAGATCAGGGTGCATGACAACCTGATTGGAGACTTATATGCAGGAAAGTGCTGCACACTCGCCGGAAGTCGTTACATGTTGCTGGAACTGCCCTTTGGTCATATTCCCTCACAGTTCCCCAGGATACTGCATGAATTACGAATAGCGGGAATTACCCCTATTATTGCTCATCCGGAACGCAATCGTATCATTTTGAAGAAGCCAAAGTTGTTGGCTGATTACTTGAGTCAGGGCGGACTATGTCAGCTCACTGCTCAATCTTTCACTGGGCTTTTCGGACGGAAAGTTCGGCAGTGGTGTTTTCATTTTTGTAAAGAAAACGGGTTTCATTTCATTTCATCAGATGCACATGATACGTGCAAAAGGACTTTTGCCATAAGTGAAGGAGAGCGGGTCATTGAGCGTCGTTTTGGAGCTGAAGCCGTGAAGAGGCTGGCTGAGAACGCGTCGCACATCCTATCGAATTCGTGTCTGGTCACTGAACGCTGGAAACCTCGCAAATGGCTACTGTCCATCTGGTAGTTACATAGGATAGATCACAACGTATAGGAGGAATGAAAGTGGAACTGAAAGGATATATTCGACTTTTACAAAAGAAACTGTGGTTGATTGTTGCAATTGCTTTGATAGCGGGTGTAGGTGCAGGGGTTAAGAGCATATTTTTCACCCAGCCCATCTATGAGGCAAGTTCCAAACTGATCGTGAACCAGACTTCTACCGTTCAAGGTCAGGCGATGATGGATTTCAGCATGATTCAAACCAACATCAAACTCATTAACTCGTACAGAGAGATTATTAAATCTTCCGCCATTATGGATAAAGTCGCTACCACGTATCCGGACTTGGGCTTAACCTCTGCTCAGCTCATGAATAGCACCTCCGTCTCTACAGCCAGCGAATCCCAAGTGATGAGCATAACTGTACAAGGGACTACCTACGAAAAAGCCGCAAAAACGGTCAATGCCATCTCCAATGTGTTCCAATCTCAAATCCCCCTAATCATGAAAATCGATAATGTGGCTATCCTGAGTGAAGCCAAAGTGGATAGTAACGCATCTCCAATCAATATGAAAACTACATTAAGCATCATTGTCAGCCTGTTTGCAGGTCTGGTGCTCGCGATTGCACTCGTATTCCTGCTGGATTACCTGGATGACACATTCAAATCCGAAACCGAACTTGAAAAAGAGCTGGGCCTGCCTGTGCTTACCGTGATATCCAAAATGAAAAAAGATGATCTGAAAAATACGAAAAATTATGTATCTCAACAGAAAGTGGGGGATGGCACATATGTCACGGCTAACCAATGAAAATAACAGTCTGGTGACCTATTTTAACTCCAAATCTCAAATTTCGGAGGGATACCGTAAATTACGAACGAACATTCAGTTCTCCTCGATCGACAGTCATATTAAAAAGATCATGGTGGCTTCGGCCGAAGCTGGCGAAGGCAAGACCACCACGATTAGCAACCTGGCGGTAACCTATGCCCAGGAAGGCAAAAAAGTTCTGCTGATTGATGCCGATCTGCGTAACCCTTCCTTGCACAAGGTGTTTTCCGTACCCAATCATATCGGTCTTAGCAGTGTGCTCTCTAATCAGTACAGTGTGGAAGAAGTGCTCAGAGAGAGTTATATCGATAATCTCCAACTGTTCACTTCTGGCCCGATTCCGCCGAACCCTTCCGAGATGATCGGTTCCAATCGGATGAAAAGGCTGATTGAGAAATTAGAGGATCAATATGATGTCATCATGTTTGATACACCACCGGTGCTCGCAGTAACGGATGCGCTCATTGTGAGTTCGCTGTGTGATGGTGTCCTGCTCGTCGTGAACTCAGGCAAGGTCAAGAAGGAATTGGTGAAGAAGACCAAGGCAGCTCTGGAGCATGTAAATGCACGAGTCTTGGGCGCCATCCTGAACAATATCAAAAACGTTGCAGTTCCGGTGGGCTACGGAGAGAAGTAAAACTTTCATCTAATGTTCCCAGATTAACAGGTAATGTCTACTGCACCTTTATCACTGTAGGCACTCGGTCATGCTGTGGGTTCTGTGAACCTTAGACGTTAATCGTCGAAGGTATGACGTGAGGACGGGTTAGATGCCCTGGTTCAACTTTTATCAAACTAAAAAAAGAGGATAGGGTGGTATTTATGAAAAAAGTGAGAAAAGCGATCATTCCTGCAGCTGGACTGGGTACACGTTTTTTGCCAGCCACGAAAGCGATGCCCAAAGAAATGCTCCCTATTGTGGACAAACCAACTATACAGTATATCGTTGAGGAAGCCATTGCCTCTGGAATTGAAGACATTATCATCGTAACCGGTAAAGGGAAGCGTGCGATTGAAGATCATTTCGACAATGCTTTTGAACTGGAACACAACTTGCTGGAAAAAGGGAAGCTGGGCCTTCTTGAAGAGGTTCGCAAATCCTCTAACGTGGATATCCACTACATAAGACAAAAAGAGGCCAAAGGACTTGGTCATGCTGTCTGGTGTGCACGTAACTTTATCGGTGACGAACCTTTTGCCGTGTTGCTCGGAGATGATATCGTCGTATCGGAAGTGCCATGCACCAAACAATTGATTGATCAATATGATCAGGTTCAACATTCCATTGTTGGCGTACAGACCGTACTTGCTGAACAAACAGACAGATACGGTATTGTGGACCCGCTTCAATCGGATGGCCGTTTAACAGAGGTTCTCAGGTTCGTAGAGAAACCTGCCCAAGGCACAGCGCCTTCCAACCTGGCGATTATGGGGAGATACGTACTGAGTCCAGAGATTTTCGAACATCTGGAGCAACAAGAGATTGGTCAAGGGGGAGAGATTCAATTAACAGATGCGATTCAGCGTTTAAATGAGACACAAGGAGTGTATGCTTACGATTTTGAGGGAGTACGGTATGATGTGGGCGAGAAACTGGGATTCATTTTGACAACCATCGACTTCGCTCTGCAAAAACAGGAACTTAGAATTCCAATGCTGCAAGCTCTGCAACATATCCTGGAAAAAGAGTCGGTAGAACATGCAGCCGGGGGGGAGTTTGAATGAGTCCATCTCCCCAAACGAAGGAAGCGGAGATTGTTATGGACCCAAGTCTGGGGTACAATGCATCAACCATGTCAGGGCAAAATGCGGATAAAGTGTATCTATTTATGAAAAGAATGCTCGATTTGCTGGGTTCTTTCATAGGTTTGATCATTTTGTGCCCCTTGTTTGCGGTCATTGGATTATTGATCAAAATCGAGGCCCCGAAGGGGTCTGTTTTTTTTCGTCAGGTCCGGGTCGGTCAGAATGGGAAAGAGTTTCATATGTACAAATTCAGGTCCATGGTTGCGAATGCTGAAGATCTGCTGGAACAGCTGATTGATCAGAATGAAGTGAATGGGAATATGTTCAAAATGAAAAACGATCCCCGCATTACCCGCATAGGCAAGTTCATTCGGAAAACCAGTCTGGATGAGCTGCCGCAGTTGTGGAACGTGTTCAGAGGAGAGATGAGTCTTGTTGGACCCAGACCGGCTCTGCCCAGAGAAGTGAAGAACTACACTTCCTATGACAGACAACGTCTTCAGATGATCCCGGGATGTACGGGATTATGGCAAGTGAGCGGTCGAAACAGTGTTGGGTTTGAAGAAATGGTAGAGCTGGATCTGACGTATGCCCGTGAACGCAGCATGATGGTGGATATCAAAATTATCTTCAGAACGTTCAAGGTGCTGGTGGGTTCCAAGGATGCGTTTTGAAACACGATTCTGGCTTTGAGGTGGCATAGCAGATATGCAAAAGACCGGTATACTTGCTGCATGGAATATGAAGTCGTTTAATATCATACTTTTTTCGCTGGTAATTATCTTCGCAGCAATCTATCTTCCGCTAGTTTCGGTTGTTGCACTCATGGCTGTGATTCTGCTGGGCGTTTATATTAAACAGCCCAGCTGGATCTTTATGATTCTCATTGTAAGTTTTTCATTGTCGATTGATAAGATATTTAGCATTCATCTGGCAGGACTGGATTCGCTGTCTTTCTACAAGCTGGCGATCCTGGGTTTTGTCATTTCTCTATTTTTACGCTTTGGTATTCGAAAAGATCTGATATATCCTGCTCTGGCGATTGTTTTTTTATTTGTAGAGAGTTATTTTCTATCTGATCTGCCCAGTAAGGTTAGTCCACTGGATCCATTCAAGGCCTTTCTGGGAGTCATTGTTCCTTTTTTGTTGCTGATGCCGCATTTTTCAAGAGAGATCAGTCAACGAATTATACGTGTACTTGCATGGTTGCCGCTATTCAGTCTTGCTGGTGGTTATATCTTTCAGCTGGCCGGCATATTGTCCATTACTAACCTGGAGATGTCGGGCGTAACCCGGTTACAGGGAGCCAACATCGCCGCGCATCTGGCCATGTTGTGTTTTATTTCGATCTGCGTCTGTCTGATTCAGATCAAGCAAGGCCATCAGGTTGTTCTGTATTACATGCTTACCTTGACACATCTGGTCATTCTGGTCCAGACAGGAACAAGGGGACCATTGATTGCGCTTATTCCGATTATTTTGGTCTATCTGTTTGATCAACTGAAAGCCTTTGTCAAAGGCAGAGTCAGTGCTGTTATTCCTCTCATTCTGTTCGTTGTGGCTGTGGCCTACATGGTGATTGCGCAGTGGGACAATTATGAGATGAGGTCAGAGAGCAAAGGCTTGTCGGGAAGGGATGTAGCCTGGAATTATTTCATTGGCAAAGCGAATGAGTATCCGATATTTGGACGTGGGCTCGGCTCAACTCTCGTGGCTAATGATGGAAGTATCTTTTCTGGATTCGTCGTTCCGCATAATGAATACATTCGTTTTTATTACGATGGCGGATTAGTTGGAGCTATCCTGTTGTTTCTATCGCTGCTTCTGGTGTTCCGGTCTGTGTACTTCCGATTGGGCGGCATGATCCGATTGTATTTTGCCGGTATGATTATCGGCTTCCTGACCTACTCCTTTTTTGACAATACCCTGTCCACCGTTCATCTGATTGCTCCATTCTGTATCTTCCTGAACGCATTATATGCTACGGGAAAAGGAGCACACTCCAAGTCAAGGGCTGAAGCAGAAGTGGATATACAAGTGCAGCGAGCCAAGGACGCATCCTTTTCAAAGGAGATTAGAACATGAAGGTCTGTTTGATCAGTTCTACAGGCGGTCACTTTGATGAATTGACCAAGATTATTCCGGCGGTTGAAGAGCATGATTATTTCCTGATTACCGAGACGAACAAAAGCAGAAAAGTAGATTCATCTCAAGGCAAAATATACTTCTTAATGCAGCAAGAGCGTAAGAATGCGATGTTTTTGCTGATTTTTATGGCTAACATTATCAAATCATTCTTTTTATATCTGCGCGAGCGTCCAAAGGTGATCATTACGACAGGGGCAGGGGCCACATATCCATTTTGCCTCATCGGTAAAATCTTCGGTGCCAAGCTGATTTATATCGAAAGTTATGCCAAAATCTATTCCTCCAGCGCAACCGGGAGATTGATGTACAAGATCTCGGATGAGTTCTTCATTCAATGGGAAACGTTGCAGGATAGCTATCCCAATGCGAAGTATAGGGGGGCTTTATTTTGATATTTGCTATTGTTGGAACCCAGCGTTTTCCCTTTAATCGAATGTTTGAGCTGATTGATGAGGCGATTGAGGCGGGAATCATTGAAGAAGAGGTTGTCGCCCAATCCGGATATACCGATTATCAGCCACGAAATTTCACTGCGATCCCTTTCCTTACCCAGGAAGAGATGAATGAATATGTGGAGCGCAGCAGATGCATTATCTCCCATGCGGGTGTCGGCTCCATCACGAACTGTCTTGAACGAGGCAAGCCGGTGATCGTCATTCCACGCCGACAAGAATGGGGCGAGCATGTGGACGACCATCAGCTTGAAATTTCCAAGGTATTTCAGGACAACGGTTATGTGGCTGTTGCGGAGAGTCAGGCTGAATTGCAAAAACTGGTTCCTTGCATAGAGGAGCTAACGTTCCAGCCTTATGTGAGAAAACAGTCTGATCTGATCTCATCCATTAAAAATTACGTGAATAGTCTGTAAGTGGTCTGAAGATTAACCATGAAAAAAGGAGTCTATCATGAAACCAAAAGTATTGGTTGTTGGATCATCCTTGAAGGATATGGGCGGAATTGTGAGTGTCATCAAAAACATTGAGGATTCTTCCATCTCTGATATGTATGCCATGCAACGGGTGGAAACGTATATTACGGGCAGCGTGTTCTCACGGCTGCTTATTTTTATACGGGGATTCATTCAATTCTGGATGAAGCTGTACACGTTCAAGCCGGATATCGTGCATATTCATATGGCGAACAACGGGAGCTTTTATCGGAAGTCTCTATTTCTGCTAACGGCACGAAAGTTGTTTCGAAAGTCAGTTATTCTGCATATTCATGCGGCCAGCTTTGATGAGTTCTACAATCAATTCACGCTGCAGCGCAAGTATTGTCACTACATTCTGAATCAGGCAGACAAGTTGATTGTCTTATCCCAGACGTGGAAAGAATACTTTGCTACTATTGTGCCGGAGACAGCCATTGAGGTGCTCTATAACGGAGTCTTTGTCAAAGAACCGTTTGCCAGAGAACAACAGGCATCCGTGAATGCTCTCTTTATGGGCAGACTGGGTGAGCGAAAAGGAGTCTACGATCTGCTTCAATCCATTCAGCAATTGAAGGCGCTGGGCGTTACAGCCAACTTCAATCTGGCCGGGGATGGCGAAGTCGAAGAAGTCAAAGCACTTGTACAGCAGTATGGAATTGAGAATTGTGTCAACGTACTCGGCTGGATTAACGGAGAGCAAAAGGAAAAGCTGATGCGGGAAGCGGATCTATTGGTCCTGCCTTCTTATCATGAGGGATTACCTATGGCCATACTTGAAGCAATGAATTGTGGCTTGCCCATTATATCGACCACCGTCGGAGGCATCCCCGAAGTGATTACATCCGGTCATAATGGGCTGTTAATCGAGCCGGGAGATGTGCACGGGTTAACATCAGCACTGGAATATCTCATCATGGATGAAGAGGTTAGAGCAAGAATGGGTTCATATAACAGAGCGATTATATCGGATAAATTCGATATGAATCTTCTCGTGGGCAGATTATCAGGAATATATGATGCACTTCAAGTGAAGGTATCCTAGTGAACAGGAAAAGGTGATGAAATGAACCCCTTGGTATCTTGCATCATTACGACCCATAACCGGGCCGAGTTATTGAAAAATGCGTTGAGAAGTGTACGGGAGCAAACACATCCGTACCTGGAGATTTTCATTGTGGATGATGGTTCAGAAGACCAGACGCCAGAAATCTGTCAGGCCTGGACACGGGAAGATTCGCGAATTAGGTACATCCGGGTTCCATATCCGAAAGGAGCCAATCATGCACGGAATGTGGGGATATCCCATGCCAATGGCAAGTACATTGCATTCCTGGATGATGACGATGAATGGATGGCCGACAAAATCAAAACCCAGGCGGAAGTGCTGGAAAGAACAAAGGAATCATTCACCTTTTGCAGCAAGTATCTCGCATATACGAATGAGCAGCATCAAGTGGTCAAACGGAAATTGTCGGTGGAGCCTCGTGATGTTGTGCGGTATGAGGATCTGCTTACATTCAACTGGATCGGGGAAACGTCCAAAATCATGGTGCTTACTTCTCTTGCCCGTGAAGTTCGATTTGATGAAAATCTGACATCCGCCCAGGATTATGACTTTTATCTGCGCATATTGAAACGAGGCTACATCGCCGTGAATGTGAAAGAACCGCTGGTGGATATCAACATCCATAGTGGACCGCGCATTTCAACCTCTACAACAGCCAAGTACAAAGGCCAACGCAAGATTATTTTGAAATACTACAACGACATGTCCAAGGAACAGAAGCGCCGCCAATTACATCATTATCGAATGCTCGAATGGTCGAGAAATACGCTGCGCAATAATGTTTATCTGAAAAAAGCACTGTCGCTGTATCCCTGGTGGAAAGATTGGGTGCTGCTCAAGCGGAATACCAAAATTATGATGCAAGGATTTCTAATGAGATTTCATGCAAGACGCGCAGTTGGAACATATACAGAGGAACCTGTGCGAATGAAACTAAAGTAAGAGGTGCCTGGATGGAAAATCCGACGGTGTATATGCTGCCCAAGATGATTGAGAACAATAAATTCAATGAGCTGTTATCCGATTCCATTGAGAACAAGGGATGGGAAGTAAAGCAGTTTACCAAAAAAGATCTAATCAAACTGAAAAAAAATGATGTGCTGCATTTTCACTGGCCCAGCTTCTATTACAGAGGTTCATCGGTGCTGTCAACCGTGATCAAATCCATTCTATATGTATTGATGATTTGTTTTGCACGTTTGCGCGGTGTCAAATTGTTCTGGACGGTGCACAACATCTGGCCTCACAACAGTGGCAAGACGCGCTTCGATTATTGGATGAGAAAAATACTGGTCCGAAACTGCTCCAAGCTGATTGTTATGGGCAAACCCCTGATCTCTGAGATCTGTTCGACGTTTGGGGTTGATTCCAGCCGGATCGAGGTTATTCCGCATGGACATTACAAGGGTGTGTATCAGGGAAAAGGCGTGAATATCCGTTCCCGGTTTGGCATCCCGGAGGATAGTTATGTGTATGCGTTCTTTGGTCAGGTGTCACCGTACAAGGGTGTGGATGATTTGCTGGAGGCATTCAAGGAGCTGGATTCGGATCAGGCCCATCTGTTGATTGCCGGTAAGAAAGTGAAGGACTACGATCTCGGTGAAGAATTTCTCGAGAGCGGACATATTCATACCCATTTTCATTTTATTGAAGATGATGAATATTCGGACTATTTTGATGCGGTCGATTCGATCATTCTTCCATACAAGCAGATTGCAACTTCTGGCAGTGCGATTCTGGCATTGACCTTCAACAAACCGGTGGTGGCACCACGGATTGGCTTGTTGGAGGAATACCTGCCCGAAGATTGTGCAGTACTCTATGAACCTTCGGACCCGGATGGATTGCTTAAAGCGATGAATATGATCCGTTTAAAACAATCGGAGTTTCAGGAAGGCAGTGGTTTTGTCAAAGCGTTAGAGCGGTTGGATTGGCCAGTGATTGCCCAAAGGACACTTACCCTGTACTCCAGTTAGTGCAGATTAGGGTGGGCCTAATTGAACAATATGGGGATGAAATAATGAAGGTAACCGTGGCGATCTGTACGTATAACCGTGCACATGATGCGGTTGAGGCCATACGAAGTGCAATACAACAGAATTATGCAAGCAGCGACTATGAGATCATACTCATTGATAACAATTCGAAGGACAACACACGGGAAATTGTACTGCAAACCATCTTGCAGCATGAGAATCATTCGATTAGGTATGTGCTGGAAGAAAAGCAAGGCTTGTCTGTAGCCCGTAACCGGGCCATTCACGAGGCGCGCGGCGAGTATATCCTGTTTCTTGACGATGATGCCTTTGCTTGCAGGGACTGGATTCGCCAGATCGTTAGCGTATTTGAGATGAATGAAAATATCGGGTGTGTCGGTGGCAAGATTGATCCGATCTGGGAAGTACCGGAACCGATGTGGATTCCACCCGAGAACAGGTCACTGTTCACCATTCTGGATTTTGCAGATGAAGTCACTGAAATGAAAAGTCCCTATATTCCATTTGGTGCGAATGTGGCTTTTCGTTTGTCCGTCTTTGATCAATTGGCCCCCTTCCGTGAAGACCTTGGACGAGTGGGCAACAATCTTCTCTCCAGTGAAGAGAGTGAGTTAATTGCAAGAATCCGAACAAAGTTCAAGGTATATTACACGCCGTATGGTGCGGTACAACACAAAGTAGCCAAAGAGCGAACGACGAAGAACTGGTTTCTGCGCCGAATCTATTGGCAGGGTGTGAGTGATGCCATTCGTGATCAGGATCGTGGTGCTGTGCGTACAGCCAAACATGGTATCAAGCTGGCGCAAGGGATCACTACGGCGCTGATCTACATCTATAATGCAGATCGGTTCACACGTCAGCTTGCCAAAGTATGTTACCGAAACGGCATGATCGTCGGGTCGCTTCGTCAAAACAGTAAGGGATGAGGATCGCTATGGCGCAAGTTGCACTTCGCAAAGTATTCAGAGGAAACGGCTTAATGAGTGCCATATTTCAGACAAGTGGAACCAATCTGCTGGTCATGACACTGACGATGCTGTCTTCCATTTTGACGTCACGCATGTTCGGTGTAGAGGGAAAGGGCGCATTCTCGGCCATCCTGTTCTGGCCTGCGCTATTAACCGGATTGGTGGGATTCGGACTACCCACGTCTATCATTTATAACATCAAACAGAGCGCAACCGAGAAGAGTGCGCAGTATGTTCGGTTAAGCTTTCTATTTCAGGTTCCAGTGTGCATCATCATTGGTATTGTGGCCTGGTTTGGATTACCCTTCTGGCTCTCCAGCTTTCCGCCAGAGGTTGTGCAGATCTCCAGATGGTATACGATTTCTACCGTTCCGGTACTTATCGTCATCAATCTCATATCAGCCCTCTCGCAGAGTCGGGAGAAATTCGCTGTCTATAATGGCATTCGATTAATGATCCCCCTGTTTAATGTAGGCGGGCTTTTTGTGTTGTGGGGCCTGGGCATGCTGAGCATTCAGCTCGCGGCTGCGATCTATTTTGTAACCAGCTTCTCCGTGGTGGCGTGGGCCATCTATGCCAACCGTAATGAATTGAGACTGAGATGGTTCAAGGATCGGGTGGACCGGAGCTCAGCCAAGAAGCTTTTTGGTTATGGCAGCAAGGTGTATGGCGTTGAATTGTTAGGAACGCTGTATACCCAGTTCGATAAAATCATTATTTTGGCTTTGCTCACCCCGCGTGATTTTGGACTGTATTCCGTCGTATTTGCGTTATCCCGAATCTACAATGCCGTTCAGACGGCGATTAGCAATGTTGTTTTTCCAAAAGTGACCGGATTGCCCCAAGAGCAGATTATTCGAACAGTTGGCAGAGCCTTCCGTATCTCGCTCATGGTCATGATGATCATTGTGATACCAACCATGTTTGTGGGGAACTACCTGATGGGTCTTCTGTTTGGCTCCGAATTCCTGGAAGCGAGTGTTGCATTTTATATTTTGGCTGTGGAATGCATCATCGGTGGGGGATCTTGGATTCTGGCATCCGCATTCAATGCACTTGGTCGACCAGGGCTTGTGATGATCAGACAGTTGATTGCTTTATCAGTGACGGTGGCTTTGTTCTTTGTATTTACCCCGTTGTGGGGCCTCAACGGAATTGCAATTGCCTTATTGATTGGTTCCATTGTACGCATGGTAGTCACTGTGGCCGCGATGAAGATTGTATTCAAGGTGAAATTTGCAGCCATGTTCTATGACAAGGAAGATCTGCCGTTCCTCTATGAACGGTTAAACAAAAAAAGAAGAAGAGTCACCCAAGGAGGAGATGGAGATGCTGGGCACTAACAATATTCATCCAATGGAAGAGTTGAAGGGACATTTACGTCAGATTTTGAAGGTCATTCCACCGCGTACCGAGATCTATTATCTGGATTACCCGGTGCATAGCAATGGTGGCGACTTGTTGATTATGAAAGGTACTGAGGCTTTCTTCCGGGACAATGATATTCAAGTACGTGCCAGATACAGCATTCTGGATTGCCCTTTGTCTCTCAAGGTTCCGGATGGCATCACAATTGTGTTGCACGGGGGAGGTAACTTTGGTGATCTGTACCCTGCCCATCAGAAACTGAGAGAACGTATGATTGCCCAGCATCCAAATCACCGGATTGTGATTCTGCCTCAGACGATGTTCTATAAAAGTGATATTGAATTGAAAAAGACAGCCCAGGTGTTTAGCCGTCATAAGGATGTGCACTTTTTTGTCCGGGATACCTTATCTTATGAAATAGCCAGTAAAGAATTTCAACAAACCAATGTGTATCTATCCCCGGATATGGCGCATCAATTGTGGCCACTGAAGTCCAAAAGCAAGCCTACTGCAGAGATGTTATATTTCTTCCGTAAAGACATTGAGAAGACTCAGAATCAGGTGCATTACGAATCCGTCAGTGGACCCAAGGCTACGTTTAAAGACTGGGAGACATTGTACAACCGGGTAGACCGGAAGATCATTCGCATGATTACATCCCGGTTGAAGTCAGGGAAAGGCAGCACTTTCGCCCGCTGGTTGTGGTACAAATACTCTGATCGGATGGTACATACGGCCATTAAGGAATTCAATAAATACCAAACCATCACGACATCCCGTCTGCATGGACATATTCTGGCCTGTCTCCTGGATCAACCGAACATCCTGCTGGATAATTCATATGGCAAGAACTCGAATTATTATGCAGCCTGGACCAAGAGCAATCCAGTGGGCAGACTTGAATCCAATCAGACCAGCACATATAACAAGCAAACGGAGACCGGCAAGGCTGCAAGCAAGGTTGTATTGTCGGATGGTGCAGCCCTATGAGAAGTATTCTGTTATCCGGTGGTTCTGGCAAGCGTCTCTGGCCGTTATCCAATGATTCCAGATCCAAGCAGTTTCTTAAAGTGCTTCATGGACCAGAAGGAAGTCCCGAATCCATGGTACAGCGGGTATGGCGACAGCTGAATCATGCGGGCCTGGCATCAGAGGCGCTGATTGCAACCAGTTTGCCACAGGTCGAGATTCTGACTTCTCAGCTGGGAGACGATGTGAGACTGGTCGTGGAGCCTGAGCGCAGAGACACATTTCCTGCCATTGCACTCGCAGCTTCCTATCTGTATTCCGTAGAGAGTGTGAGTTTGAATGAGACGATTGCAGTGTTGCCAGTAGATCCTTTTGTTGAAAAAGAATTCTTTGAGGTTCTGGCAACCTTGCCGGAGATGCTCGATAAGTCAGGTGCCGATCTGGCCCTAATGGGAGTTGTGCCGACGTATCCGTCAGAGAAGTACGGATACATCATTCCACAATCCCTATCTTCCAGTGAAAATAACAATGAATACGTGAATGTAGCGAAGTTCCAGGAGAAACCCTGCGAATCCGATGCGGTCCTCATGATGAAGCAGGCCGCATTATGGAATTGCGGGGTTTTTGCTTTTAAGCTGGGTTACTTGATCAATCTGCTGATTGAGATGGAACTGCCGATCCAGTATGACGAGATGCTGAAGCAATATGGAAGATTGAACAAGATCAGCTTTGATTACCAGGTCGTCGAGAAGGCGAATCAGATTATTGCCATCCCTTATGATGGATTTTGGAAGGATCTGGGCACATGGAACACACTCACGGAAGAGATGGGAACCTCGGTTGTGGGAAAAGGGTGGATCACAGGAGATTCTCTGAATACTCACCTGGTCAATGAATTGAACATTCCGGTCGCGATATTGGGCCTGTCGGATGTCGTGGTGGCTGTAAGTCCGGATGGCATTCTGGTCAGTGACAAAGAGGCTAGTCCACGCATCAAGGAAATTTTGAAGAATGAGGATCAACGTCCCATGTATGAGGAGCGGAGGTGGGGTTGCTACCGAGTTCTGGATTATACAAGAAATGAAACTGGCGGCGAGGTGCTCACCAAACGAATCTGCATCAGTGCCGGGAAAAACCTGAGTTATCAATATCATTTGCTCCGCAATGAGGTATGGACGGTTGTATCGGGAACAGGGGAATTGATTCTGGATGGGCAGAGCCGAATGATCGGGCAGGGCGATACGGTGGTCATTGACCGGAGTATGCTTCATTCCGTCAGAGCCGTTACGGAACTGGACATCATTGAAGTACAGATCGGCAGCCAGTTGATCGAGGAAGACATCGTTAGAGTGTCTACCGAATGGCAGGACATTGTTCAGACATATGTGAAGCACGCGTAACCAACACATTAGGACATGGGGGAGATTATGGAATGAATATTACGGTGATTGGCACAGGGTATGTAGGATTGGTTTCAGGCGTATGTTTTTCGGAACTGGGAAATAACGTGATCTGTGTCGACAATAATGTGGAAAAAGTGAATATGCTGACGGACGGTCATGTTCCGATCTATGAACCGGGTCTGAAGGACATTATGAATGCCAATATGAAGGCAGGAAGGCTAACCTTTACGACCAACATTCAGGATGCCATCAGCCGTTCGGATATCATTATCATCGCGGTCGGAACGCCGTCCCTGCCGAATGGCGAAGCGAATCTGAGCTATATTGAGCTTGTCGCGCGAGAAATCGGTTCTTATATGGATAATTATAAAATAATAATGACTAAAAGCACTGTTCCTGTCGGAACCAACGATCGCATTCAGGAATGGATCAGCAGTTTGACGAATCATCCGTTCGATATGGCATCGGTACCTGAGTTCCTGCGGGAAGGTACCGCTGTGCAGGACACACTGTATCCTGACCGGATAGTCATTGGTACACATAGCGAACGGGCGGTTGCCACACTGAAGGAGCTGCACCAGCCATTAACCGATCAGATTATCGTTACGGATATCCGCTCGGCAGAAATGATTAAATATGCATCCAACGCGTTCCTGGCAACCAAGATCTCATTTATCAACGAAATCTCTAACATCTGTGAAAAAGTAGGCGCAGATGTCAGCCGCGTTGCTGAGGGGATGGGATATGACAGACGAATCGGTGCTTCCTTCCTCAAGGCAGGCATTGGTTACGGAGGGTCCTGTTTCCCTAAGGATACACAAGCTCTGATTCAAATTGCAGGTAATGTGGATTATGACTTCAAACTGTTGAAGTCCGTAGTGGAAGTGAACAAGGATCAACGCTTCAACGTCATTCGCAAACTGGAAGACGCGTTGGGCTCACTCGAAGGGAAGGAGATTGCGATCTGGGGGCTCGCCTTCAAGCCGGATACCGATGATGTTCGTGATGCGCCGGCGATTGAGATCATTCAGCGTTTGCTTGAGCAGGGGGCAGTGATTCGTGCGTATGATCCCATCGCTACCGAGAACTTCCGCAAAGAGGTGGATTCCCCTTCCATTACGTGGGAAGAGCGTGCCTTGAACGCGGCGGAAGGCGCAGATGCACTCTGTGTTCTGACCGAATGGAAAGAGTTCATGGAGGTTAATCTGACTGAGTTGGCAGCACATATGAATCAACCCATCCTGATTGATGGAAGAAACATCTACGGAGAAGATCAGATCCGAGCTACGTCCTTCCAATACTACTCTGTTGGTCGTCCGGGTTTAACCAATATCGATGGAAGAAAAACGGCAGTCATCTGACGGAGGCCTATACCATGAGACGCGGAATCAAAATAACATTAGGTGCCATTTCCCTTGTTGCAGTCGTCATGATTGGATATTCTGTGTATCTGTATCTGCATGTTAAATCAGCGGCAGATCAAATGTATGAACCCCGGGAGCCCATCAAGCAGGTATCTATTATTGACCAGAGGGGCGGAGGAGATTTCCCTGTGGACATGGAGAATGAGGAACCTTTCAATGCTTTGATTCTGGGTGTGGATGAGCGTTCGAATGATCGGGGGCGCTCCGACACCATGATTGTATTGAGTGTTAACCCTGCGAAACATGCTGTCCTCATGTTTAACATCCCCCGGGATACCAGAACAAGTATTGTAGGGCATGGTACGGAGGATAAGATCAATCACGCTTATGCTTTTGGTGGCGTTAACATGTCTGTGCAAACCGTGGAACAATTGCTTGGAGTTCCCATACACTACTACATGAAAGTGAATATGGAGGGCTTTGCACAGGTCATCGACATGGTGGGTGGAGTGGATGTGAATAATCCGTTCGCATTTGATTATGAGGGGTATCAGTTTGAGCAAGGGAATATTCATCTGGATGGTGCAGCAGCTTTGGGATTTTCGCGAATGCGTTATGATGATCCGAAGGGAGATCTCGGGCGTAATGACCGTCAGCGGGAGATTATCAAACAAGTGCTCAAGAATACGGTTCAAGTATCCAACGTGTTGCAGCTGGAGACATTGCTGGATGAAGTCAGTGCACATGTGAGAACCGACGTTACCTTTGATGAAATGAAGCAGATGTTTTCTAATTACCGCTCGGTACTGGATCATATTGAGTCGGTTGAGATCAAGGGCACCGGCAAGAAAATAGACGGAGTGTATTACTATATCGTGGAACAATCGGAACGAGACAGGATACATCAGTTGATTGAAGAACATTTAAAATGATTAAGATAGGGCGGTGAACCAGATGCGTATCTCCAGGCTATTGAAATTATCCCTGATTGTGCTACTAATGTATATGCTCATGATACCCGCAAGTACAAACGTTGTTCAATCAGCCCAGAACTATCAATGGAAAAATATGCCTATTGGTGGTGGGGGGTACGTTACAGGTGTGGTCATTCATCCGACTGAGCCTGATCTGGTTTACGCTCGAACTGACGTTGGAGGAGCCTACCGGTTGGATGTAGCCTCGGGAGATTGGATCCCACTACTTGATCATTTTGGAGATGAGGACAGTAATCTGTACGGTGTGGATGGCATTGCGCTGGATCAGCAAAATCCCAATGTCGTGTATATCGCGGCAGGGAAGTATGGGAATGTGGGGCCAAGCGATATTCTGAAATCCACAGACCGGGGAGAAACCTGGATTCGAACCGGACTGAATCTTCGGAATGAATCGAATGGAAATATCCATCGAGCCATGGGAGAGAGCATCGCCGTTAATCCAACGAACTCTAATTATCTGCATGTCGGTACACGATATGATGGATTGTACACCTCCAGTGACGGTGCAGCCACGTGGAGCAAGGTGTGGGATGTGCCGAACGGTTTGTCCGGTGAGGGTATACGGAGTGTAGCCTATGGGTTGAATCCCGTCACAAAGCAAGGTCAGGTTGTCTATGCTGGGGTTCGTGGGATTGGTGTCTATAGCAAAGCGCCAAGAAGTAATGGGCAGACCACTTGGCAGCTTACCGGGAGAAGTCCCGAATATCCTGCCCGTATGACTGTCGCGAAGAACGGAACGTTATATGTCACCACTGATAATCAGGGTGTCTACAAGTTCAATGGTGTGCAGTGGACGAATATCACCCCAAGTTCCAGTTACTCTTCTTATTATGGGATCACTATCGATCCCACTAATGATAATCACATCCTTGCAGCCGTTCGAACAGGCGGAGATAATCTGCCACTGTATCGTTCCGTTAATGGCGGACAGAGTTGGACAACAGTGAACAAAACGCTGGTATCCAAACCGTCATGGTGGACACCCAACATGTTTTTCTCAGCAACATCCAGTATCAAGTTCGATCCACATAACCCGGGCACCGTATACGCTACAGACTGGTTTGGCGTGTACAAGACGGAAAATATCAATGGTACCAATGGATTGACTGGCAATACGGCGAGTACTTGGGAAGCCATTACCGATGGTCATGAAGAAGTTGTCGCACTTACAGCGTCCACACCACCTCAGGGTGTTTCATTCTTTAGTGGTTTAACGGATCAGGTCGGATTTAGACATGACAATGTAAATAATGTTCCTCTTAATAAAATTCCGCTCGCAGGTATGCGAGAAATTGTGAGTATTGACTATCATGAGGCAAATCCGAATTATATGATATTTCTCGGAAGCAGTGACTGGTATGGTACGACCACACGCTTATTTGTCTCTTCCAATAACGGAGTTACCGTAACTCCAATGAATGTTCCGGCAGGCTCCATCCTGGGAAGGGTCGCATACTCGGCCATTAATCCGAATGTAATTGTCTATTACCCTCAGACTGGTAATCCGGTCAGAAGCACGAATCGTGGTGCGACTTGGCAAAATATGAATGGTGCCCCTTTTCAGGCTATTGGGGGAAATATGGTCTTTTCTTATAATCATCCACTGGCTGCCGATCGCATCAATGGATATAAGTTTTATATGTATGCTGCCGGTTATCTATATCGCTCAACCGATGCAGGGGCTAACTGGTTCAAAGCGAATGCGGTTCGCCTTCCATTTAATACGGATATCAATACGAGCTTCATTAAAGTGGAGGCTGCTCCTGGCGTAGCAAATGCCGTATGGGTAAGTTTGGGGACCGATGGATTATATGCATCGACGAACTCGGGAAATACATTTTCCAAGGTCCAAGGTGTGCAGAATTCCAAATTATTTGCTTTTGGAAAAGCTAAGCCTGGTAATTTTGTTCCAGCTGTCTATGTATATGGAACCGTAAATAACGTGAATGGATTCTTCCGTTCAGATGATATGGGGGCAACCTGGAACAATATAGGTCCTTTAGGTGCTGGAATCGGGCTAGGTAATGAACCGCAAATTATGGCGGCGGACCGCCAAAACTATGGTCAGGTATATGTAGGTACGAATGGCAGAGGCATGTATGTAGGTTCAATAGAATAACGAGAGAGATATGAAAGTGGTGAAGATCAAAATGATGGAGGAGGGCTCCGGGCGCACGAGACAAAAGCATGTACGAAGAACGTACGGATTTCTTATAGCTCTGTTGCTGATTGTGATCTGGATTATCGTCATCTGGTCGATGTCTACCCAATCTTCTCAGCAGCAGGACATTCAGCCTTGGCTTCATAAATGGTCCCAAAGAGTGCAGATTGGCTTCGTACTACCTGATATTCAATTCACATATGGGGAGTACGAGTATTCTCTGAAGCAGCGACCGTATGATTTTGCAGAGTTCATCTTTCGCAAGAGTGCGCACTTATTTGTATACGCTGTGCTCGCCATGCTTGTGTATGGCGGGCTGCGATACAGGAGAATTCGCTTCATGACTTGTATTGTTGCTGCTCTGGCTGTGGTACTTATCATCGCATCCATAGATGAGTATATTCAGCAGTTCAGCCCGAACCGGACAAGCACGATACGTGATGTTGGTGTGGACTTGCTTGGCGGTTGTTGTGGAATTGCCATATATGCAGGATGTCATTCCATTATCCGCAGGATTATAAAGAAAAGGCGTGCTTCAATTCACGATAAGTGATTTCCCAGGAAATGCTGTCTTCAGAACCTGCTTCTACTTGTCTTCGAACCATCATAAGTATGGAGTAGGACAAGGAGGGCGGAGACATGCTGCGAAGAAGGAACAGGAATGTTATGCTCAAGAAGATTGGCCTCATTGCGATCATTCTAATATTACTATGGTTAATCGTCAGAACCATTCCGTATTTATTTCGTGCAGACACACCGGATGAAGCTGCAGCTGTTGCCGAAGAGTTTTACAAATATGAACAGACAGGTGACTTCGGCAGTTCGTGGGAACTCTTTCATCCCCTGATGAAAGAGCGGTTTCCGAAGAGCGCATATGTACAGAATCGAGCACATATATTCATGCAGCATTTCGGAGTGGAGAGCTTTGAACTGGAGATGGAAGAGCCGGAACGCGAATTCGATGTAACGGTGATCGATGGCGTGAAGCCATTCTCGGAAGCCTACAAGATTCGGGTTACTCAAACGTACTCAGGTACGTTTGGGCAGTTCGATATTGTGCAGAACTGTTATCTGGTAGAGGATGGCGATGACTGGACCTTACTGTGGTATTATCCAGACTCGAAGCATGAGGATACCTCAAGGGAAAACGACAGTGAATGATCAGACATCGTGGGCATCGTTGTTAAAGAGACTGGGACTCCGTCATGATGATATTTACCCATACTTTGCACCGGATTGTATCATTTACCTAACATGAAGCTTCATAAATGCGAGACTTTTGTCGCATTTATGGAGCTTTTTTTGTATTTCACTTGTTTTTATGGCTCTAAAGCCTTGACATTAGGCGCGGTGTCAAGTAAATTACGAGATAGATACAAAATGTATCAATTTTCAGCGTCTAACGACAAATAACAAGGACTTCTAAGCTCCTTGTGAGGGGAAGGAATATCATTGATCGAAACGGGCCGCTTTTACTGTGTCAGTTGTGGGATGATTGTGTCGGTCGCTAGAAGCTCTGTCGAAATGAAGGAAGAGGGCAATGGAGGCAATCACGTATTTCGCACCGGATTCTATCGGAGTGAAATGCCGCTTGGATGCTGTGAAGCGTGTGTAGTTGAAGCGAAACGTCAGGGGAAATCCCAGTTTGCGGGACAATATACTAAAGATTATGATACACTATGTGCATATGAGAAACGGGCATGAGGTATATGCTCGTCCATGAAGGATGGGATTGAATGCAGCAGGAGCCGGTCGTCCGGATTCAGGGCGTCAGCAAAATCATATCCTCCCGATCATTGGTCAGCGACCTGACTCTGGATATTTCTCCGGGGCAGGTTTTTGGTTTTTTAGGACCTAATGGCGCGGGGAAAACAACGACAATTCGAATGATGGTTGGACTGATGTCGATCAGTAAAGGTGACATTTTGATCTCGGGACACAGTGTGAAGAATGAGTTTGAACAGGCGGTAGCGCAGGTAGGAGCCATTGTGGAGAATCCGGAAATGTACAAGTTTCTGACCGGGTACCAGAATCTCGTACACTTTGCTCGCATGTCACCTGGAGTTACCAAAGAACGAATTGCGGAAACGATTGAGCGTGTGGGACTTACTGCCCGTATACACGATAAGGTCAAAACCTACTCACTGGGTATGCGCCAGCGTCTGGGTGTCGCACAGGCGATATTACATAAACCGAAGCTGCTTGTACTGGATGAGCCAACCAATGGACTGGATCCACAGGGTATACGGGAACTGCGAGACTATTTGCGTGAGCTCACGCAAGAGGAAGGCATTACGGTCTTCGTCTCCAGCCATTTGCTGTCGGAGATGGAACTGATGTGTGATACGGTGGCTATAATCCAGAACGGCAAGTTGATTGATGTAAGGAATCTTCGAGCGGAAACGGGTGCGGACGCATTAATTGAAGTAGCTTTTGAAGTGAATGATGCAGGGCGCGCTGCGGATCTGATTCAGGGTGCTACTGTACAAGGCAATGTCCTGGTGGCACGGGTGTCTCGTGAGCAGATTCCGGATATCAACGCCAAGCTGGTTAGCGAAGGGGTTCAGGTATATGGTATTCGTAACGTGACTCATACCCTGGAAGAACAATTCTTGCAAGTCACTGGGGGTGGAGGCATTGGGTAGTTTCGGTAATCTGATATTGAATGAAAATATGAAAATATTCCGTCGTCCACGTACCTGGATCATGTTATCGATTCTGGTTCTGATCTCACTGTTAATGCCAGTTTTACTGCGAGAAGGAATGGGGTCCGATGGTGTTCCATTCTGGGAAGCGGCGGTAACAACGGTGCAAATTGTATTCTTTCTGAATACAATCTTCTGTGTTGTAATTGCAGCGGAAGCGGTAGCTGGAGAATTTACTTGGGGAACAATCAAACTGCTGCTTATTCGTCCATGGTCACGAAGCAAAATTCTGGCTTCCAAGTACCTCACCGTGATCATCTTCAGCATTTTGAGTACTCTGGTTGTCATTATCATGGCAACAGGAATGTCCTATCTGCTGTTCTCGCATGATGGTCCTTCGGGGAGTGGTCGTGCACTAACGTTATGGGGATATTTATACGTTGATCTGTTCATTACGCTTGCGATTGCCTTCATGGTATCGTCCGTATTCCGTTCAGGCGCACTTGCAATTGGATTATCCCTGTTCATTATGTTCTCGCAAAGTATTTTCTCCCTCATATTCAATCCGGTCCGTTATGAATGGGCCAAGTATGTTCTATTCAACAACATGGACCTTAGCAAATACATGAACTCAGGAGCGGACTTTGCGCTCATGGGTGGTCCAAGTGCAGGAATGACACTAGGTTTCTCCATTGCAGTCCTGGCGGTGTATTACGTTATTTTCATGGTGATTTCCTGGGTTGTATTCAGTAAAAGAGATGTGGCAGGCTAACGCCTGCTTCTTTTTTTTTGCTCCAATGCTGTTTTGGGAAGAAAACAGTGTATATTCAGCATCACCTGTGGCATGACTGTCATTTAAGGGTAATTAGTATCATAGGTAATGACTAGATATACATATGAACGCCGCAGTCACTTTGGCAGAGCAGCGCATGGAGGGATCACGTTTCTTGATTAACAACAAGTTCTACCGCATATGTACAGCAATTATTCTGTTGCTGCTCATTGTGTATCTGGGGGATAAAGTAAACTTTATTTTCAGTCCCCTGACCTCACTCATTCACATCATCATCATTCCGCTGCTTATTGCTGGTTTCTTCTATTATCTGCTGCGACCGCTCGTCGATTATATGGAAAGACATAAGATCAAGCGTGCATTGTCAGTTCTGATTATTTATGTCGTGACTGCATTAATGATTGCAGGTTTCAGTGTACTGGTATGGCCTTCATTGAGAGAACAATTGTTGAATTTTGTGGAGAATGCTCCAGCGTTGGTTACTTCGCTCAGTGATCAGTTGAGTGCACTTGAAAAGAGCAATTTTGTATCCAGATACCTGCCTGACGATTCCAATCTTTTCTCACGATTATCCGATGTTCTCAGCCAAGGGATCACGCAGGTAACCGATTATGTCTCCGGGTTATTCTCCGTGGTATCGAATCTGGTTATTATTCTGGCGACGTTCCCAATCATGCTGTATTACATGCTCAAGGAAGGCAGCAAGTTTGGAACAAATCTGACCTTGTTGTTGCCAAGGCGTTATCGAAAGGACGGGGAAGAAACCGTCCATGAGATCGATGAAGCACTGAGCAGCTATATTGTTGGCCGAGTCATTGTTAATGTTGCTCTGGGGATTCTGATGTACATCGGTTTTCTTATCTTAGGTTTGCCTTATGCATTGCTGCTGACTGTCGTATCCATTATTCTGAACTTCATCCCTTATGTGGGTGCTTTGCTGGCAGCTATTCCGGTGGTCATTGTCGCGTTTATCGAATCTCCTTCGATGGCGATCTGGTCACTGGTGATCATTGTGATCGCACAGCAAATTCAGGATAACCTGATATCACCTTACGTTTATGGCAAGCAGCTTGATATACATCCACTCACTACTGTTATCTTGTTGCTGGTGGGCGCTGACCTGGGAAATATCTTGGGGATGATTATCGTTATTCCACTGTACATGATTCTTAAAATTATCGTTCGCAAAATCCATTATCGGATTGTCGAAGATAAGGCTGAACTTTGAATCTCAATTGAAATACCACTTTGTTAAAATGATTCCACTAACGTTTTCTCGAATCGCATAGTTAAGCTGCATATCAATGGTGAAGGGTCTAGGTGAATTTGCCCTCGCGATGGATATGCGGCTTTTTTTTATTTTCAACCTTATTGCTCACGCATGTTATAGCTGTTATACTTGATATATAACAGACAACAAACAAGAAGGTGAACATTTGATTATTCAATTGGATATGCAATCCGAACTCCCCATCTATTCGCAACTTGTTTATCAAATTATCGAGGGCATTGCTAGTGGTGAGTTACAGCTAGGTGAAGCGCTACCTTCGGTTCGGAATTTGGCAGCAGATATTGGTGTCAATCTTCATACAGTCAACAAGGCTTATACAATACTCAAGCAAGACGGGTACATTCTGGTTCATAGACAAAAGGGAGTTGTAGTAAACCCTGATGGAATGCCAGATTTAACAGATGATTTCTTGGAAAAGCAGAGAAGCGAATTAAGACCGATTATTGCCGAAGCGATCTGTCGCGGAATGACCAAAGAGGAACTATCTGCGGTGATAGACCAGATGTATGATGATGTGAAGATGGGTCACAACAAAGAATAAAGAATCAAGGGAGTGTGTTATGTATGCAACTATTTAGTATATTGCCTATCATTTTAATCTTTGCTCCATTAGCCCTACTTCTATCCTTTGCACCCTATGTGACAAGAGAAACAATCAGCTTTGGAGTCACGGTAAGTGAATATAATTACCACGCACCCATCTTACGTAAGCTACGCCGTAAGTTTGCTACAGTAAGTCTGATCGGAAACGGGTTGATTATTCTTGCCTGTCTGTATGTATCCCGATCTGCTAATGAAGAGTCTACCGCAATGACAACTGGTGTGTGCACAGTGATATTCATTGTGTATTGGTCAGCACTACACATATTATTTCATTTCAAGATGAAAAAGATAAAAGTGACACTTACAACTGTAGAATCACCTCCAAGGGTTAAGATTGATACCACCTTCCGCCAAAATAAACTCACCTATTCCAACTATTGGTTTCTCATTCATATTGCTATTAATGTAGCTATTGCCATTATTTCGATTTTGAATTATAACGACCTGCCTAACGTCATTCCAATGAAATATGATTTTCAGGGCAATGTCACTTCCAGTGCGCCCAAAACCTATCTCTCGGTACTGGCTATTAACCTTGTACAGCTAGGAATCATTGCACTTATGATTCTGGTGAACTGGAGTATTAAAACAAGCAAACAACAGCTTACACCGTCTAATACTGCCCAATTTGCTGCTGAACATATCCGATTTCGCCGTAAGTGGTCCTTATTTACGATCATTACAGGCTTGCTTCTTACCATCTTATTTGCCTTCATTCAGATAAATATGTTCGTTCCTAATCAGGTCTTGTTAACAGCAATTAGTCTGATCACCTCAGTGGCGATCTTATTAGGCGCTATAGTGCTGTCTCTCACAGGCAGACAAGGCGGTGGAAAAATTAGGCATCATCTGGAAGATCGCGAACGGTCCAAGGAGCAGCCTGTGAATGACGATGTTTATTGGAAACTTGGTTTTATTTACTTCAATGCCAATGATCCTTCTTTTACCGTAGAAAAACGTCATGGAATAGGTTGGACGATTAACTTCGCTCGTCCATTATCTTGGGTCCTAGTATTATTCATTATTGCTATTCTTGTTTTAAGCAGAGTTCTGAGCCAATAAAAGCTCATAGACTATGCATATTATAAAAATGATTTGGAGGAGTTATGACGATGAACAATTGGAAAAAGCTATTATGTTCTCTTACTGTCGTATGTCTTATCCTGCCGGTAACATCCATCTTAGCAGCTGCTGAGAAACCTTCTGGTCATGAAAATCTGGTTCCTGTTCGTGAGATTGCAGCAAAGAATGGGGCAGAGGTATCTTGGCAACAACAAACAGGACAAATCACAATACGAAAAAGCGAGCTTACAATTGTAGTTAAGGTAGGAGAGAAACAGGCGATGGTGAATGGGCAAGTCATCCCCTTAGACAATCCTGTTCAGTTAACGAAAGGGGTTACCTATATGGATGAAGGATTTCTTACCGAGATACTGAAGGCAGCACCTGAGGATAGGTTCATTTCACTTTTAAGTGAGGGTGACGGCAAAGAAGCTGCCAAGTATGTTCATACCTCGGTAAGTGGAGTATTGTCACCGACGTTGTTGAGTCAGCTATGGGGAGCTTTAGAAGGACAAAATGGCAAAATTACAAGTGAAGCCATAGCTAAACATGAAGAAAATAACACCGTGCATCGCAATGTTACCTATACTTTTAAGACAGAGCTTACTCGTATTAATATTACGGTCAGAATGAATGATAATCGACTTGTGGATGACTTGCATATTGCCGCCGCTACGCCAGATGTGTATCAAAAACCAAGCTATGACGATCCATCTGCTTATACAGAACAAGACATTACCGTTGGTCAGGGCGATTTAGCTTTACCAGGAACATTAACATTGCCCAAAGGAGAGGGACCTTTTCCGGTTGTCATTCTGGTACACGGTTCTGGGCCTAGCAATCGAGATGCTGCCATTGGTGGGGCGAAGCCATTCCGTGATCTTGCGGTAGGTTTAGCTTCACAAGGCGTTGCTGTATTAAGATACGATAAGGTCACGTATGAGCATACCTATAAGGTCGCTTCACAGCCTAAATTCACGTTAAAACAAGAAAGTGTAGATCAGGTAGCCGATGCAGTAGATGTGCTTAAAAAGAATCCAAATATTGATCCTACAGCCATTTTTGTAGCTGGACATAGTCAAGGCGGGTTTGCAATGCCTTTAATCATGGCTGAGGATGATCAACATGATATTGCAGGAAGTATTCTGCTGGCTGCACCAAGTAGCAGCTTTGTGGATGTGCTTACCGAGCAGCAGGACGAATTGGTCGATCGGATGAAGCAGCTTGGTTTGGACACGGAGATCATTCAAGGACAGGCTGATTTTTATAAAAATGTTGCTAAGATCGTCAAAGATCCTAACTATTCTGCAGATCATCTTCCTGAGGCGTTTCCGCTTCAACCTGCTTATTGGTGGTTTGAGCAGAGAGATTATGTGCCTGCGGAACTGGCAAAATCACAAAATACCCCTATGCTCATTATACAAGGCGAAAATGATGTGCAAGTATCTATGAATCAATTCCAAACCTGGAAATCGTCTCTTCAAGGTCATTCCAATGTAACGTACAATAGCTATCCAAAGGTAAATCATCTTTTATCCAGTTATGATGGACTTTCAATTGGTCAAGAGTACGCTGAGCCATCCAATGTCTCCAAAGCCATTATCGATGATATTGCGGAGTGGGTATTAAAATAACATGGAGAAGAGTAACACATTGAGCCAGCAATAATCAGAAAAGGAGCACTTACCAATAGGCAAGAGCTCCTCTTTTTATTAATAAATTTGCTTTATTTAGACCAATTGGACTCTTTCTCGTCTTCATCGGTATAATCAGACATGGTCAGTGGTTCCTTGGGAACAACGGCCACTTTGTAGAACCGATTTTTGTCTTTTTCCAGCAGAACAAAGGTTAGATTCTCGAACTCATATTCTTCCTGTTCGTTCATCTCGGGGCGATGGCTATAGAGCCATCCACCAATGGTGTCCCACTCATCCGCATCCAGGCTGGACATAAACATGTCGTTTACCTTCGATAAGGAAACCTTGCCATCCATAATGACATAGTTCTCATTGATGACCTGAATATCCTCCACTTCGTCTGCGTCGAACTCGTCGCGGATCTCGCCGACAATCTGTTCAAGCACATCCTCGATGGTTACAATTCCGGATGTTCCTCCATATTCATCCACCAGCACGGCGATGTGTACGCCATCCTTCTGCATTTTCTTGAGCAAGTCCTTCACAGGAGTTGTTTCGTGAACAGCGGATACAGGCTGAATCAGAGAAGACAGATCGACAGGCTCGTCATTTCCGTATAGTTCCAGGAAGAATTGTTTCGTATTAATAATACCGATAATATCGTCTTTACTCTCATTAACTACTGGAAAACGGGTATATTGCTCTTCCCGAATAATCTCCAGGTTTTCCTCGTTTGTTCTATTCACATAAAGGCAGACCATATCGGTCCGGGGTACCATGATTTCTTTCGCTAACATCTCATCAAAAGCAAAGATCCGGCTAACATAACCGAACTCGGCTTGGTTGATTTTACCATTTTCAAAACTCTCATTAATAATGATCTGCAGCTCTTCTTCAGAGTGCGCATCTTCGTGCTCGGAAGCAGGTTTGATTCCGAACAGTTTCACCAGTTGGTTCGCTGAGCCGTTTAACAGCCAGATAAAAGGATACATAATTCGGTTAAACCAGATGATAGGTGTAGACGTCAGCAGCGCAACAGTCTCCGCTTTGCGGATTGCAATCGTTTTGGGAGCAAGTTCACCAACCACAACATGCAGATACGTGATGGAAGCAAACGCAATGACAAACGATAAGAATGAAGAAACCGCCTCAGGAATTTGCAAGCTTTCGAACACAGGGTGGAGAATCTTCTCTACCGTCGGTTCCCCCAGCCAACCTAGTCCCAGAGATGTGATCGTGATCCCAAGCTGGCAGGCGGACAAATATCCATCCAGATTGGCAACGGCTTGTTTCACAGCCAGCGCACGCTTGTTTCCTTCTGCAATCATTTGGTCAATTCGGCTCGGACGAACCCGTACCAGAGCGAACTCCACTGCAACAAAAAACGCCGAAAGTCCTATCAAAAACGCAACCAATATTAAATTTAACGCATACCTCTCACTGTCCATTCACTACTGTTCTCCTTTAAGTAATAAGTTTTTAACGAGTATTATATCTAATTTTACGTAAGAAGACCACCTTATCATGAAGAAAAGAGGAAGAGTCTGGAAGGTGGATGAAGCAGATTGGCGTCACAATGCGGTTCTGCTTCATGATTAAACGGATATGTAGAAGGGTACACAGTCAGAATATACAGTAATTGAAGTAGAGATCTCAATTACCAGAATCAACTATTCCGTCTGCTTATGTAAAGTTTTATCTAAGCGAACGTTACGAACGGGGCCTTTATTGGGTATCTATGATTAGCTGTATACATAAACGTCAAAGCTAGAGAACGGCAAGGTCATGAAGCTTGCCGCCTGAGGAGGAAGCCGAATGTTCTGGCTGGTCATTATATTAATTGTATTTATTTTTCAGGCAGCCACAATTCTTTTGCTGGAATTTCGGAATCCGGCTAAAGCGGTGGCTTGGCTGTTTATTTTGTTCTGCGTACCTTTGATCGGTTTTGTCGTGTATTATTTCGTGGCCCAGGATTATAACAAACGAAAAAAACTCCGCAAGGGTGGATCGCGCATCTTCCGTGAAATGAAGGAAACGATCTGGGAACAAGCCCACATCATTGGAGATGTCGAACAGATGCCTGGCGATCGTTTTAGCCATCAGCATCGATTGTTTAACCTGTTAACCCATCTGTCGGAGAGCCCGATCACGGGTTGTAACCACAGTACGGTACTCACCAATGGGGAAGAGGCATTTGCAGCAATGCTGAGAGAAATGAAAAAAGCAAAGCACCATCTTCATGTGGAATTTTACATTTTCCGAGATGATGTCATCAGCACCATGTTTCAGGATGTTATGATTCGTAAAGCGCAAGAGGGTGTGAAGGTTCGGTTTATCTGCGACGGTCTCGGCAGCCACAAGATGAGCGGAAGCTTTATCCGCAAACTTCAGGATGCAGGTGTGGAATTCCATTATTTTCTCCCACCGCTGATCGCTACGATTGACCGCAGAGTAAACTACCGGAATCACCGCAAAATTGTTGTTGTAGATGGACAGGTTGGTTTTGTGGGTGGCATCAATGTAGGTGATGATTATCTTGGTCAATATCCAGAGGTGGGTTTCTGGCGGGATACACATGTGCAGATTGAGGGAGACGCTGTGTACTTTCTGCAAAGTACGTTCCTAAACGACTGGAAACTGGCTGCTGGTGAGCGAATTACTGAACCCCAGCTTGCAGAGTTATTTCCTCCGCATATCTGTAGCGGGGAAGAGCGAATTCAGATATTGGCTAGTGGACCGGATCAGGACTGGGATGCCATTCAGGAGATGTGTTTTGGGGCCATTTCGGTAGCTTGTGAACGGATCTACATTACCACACCTTATTTTATTCCTGATCCTGCACTGTATGAGGCACTCAAAACAGCGGCTGTCAGTGGCGTGGATGTGAGAATTATCATTCCGTATCAATCCGATTCAAAACTCGTGCACCTGGCGTCACTCTCATATGTAGAGGAACTGTTGCGAGCGGGTGTGAAGTTCTTTCAATATCGCAAAGGTTTTGTACATGCCAAAGTGATGATTGTAGATGAGTTGCTCGCTACAGTTGGAACAGCGAACATGGATATGCGCAGTTTTTTCTGCAATTTTGAGTTGACGGCTGTTCTGTTCGAATCCTCTGCGATCCAGCGTTTAATCAATGACTTTGAACGTGATCTCGGGGAATGTAGTCAGATCGATGGGAAGGTATTTCAGATGCGTTCACGATGGCAAAAAGGCGCAGAAATGCTTTCTCGGATGCTTTCTCCGCTTCTTTAGCCGATTTAGGGCAGATTTCTGAAGATAAGTTCACTTTTTGTGAATTTATCTTCTTTTTGCTAAGTATTTTGTGCAAATTTGATCTTTTATGATATAATAGATATATAAATCATGTCTTGGCGAAGGAGGGGAGTCTGCGGGAAAACAGGCTCCCTTTTGCTCTCTTTTGAAAGTACAAACCGGGATGAATAACATTTTGAATCCATTTTATATCGCCTTTAGATGCTTGCGCTGTATAGCCAGGGTACATATCGAACGCAGTTTGCTGTTTTCATATGTAGATTCACCCTGAGTATTTAAATGATTTATAAAATGGATTCACACACTGATTTAACGGGGGGGATACCATGTCCAATGTAACGGTGAAAGAACTAACAGCCAAGCAAGCTGACCGCGGGGTCAAAAGCTCGGTGTTTACATTAAAGCTGCTGCAACGTATTGTGATGATCCTGATCGGTGCTGCACTAATGGCTGTATCGCTTGAAGTGTTTCTCGTACCGAATGGTGTTATTGATGGTGGGATTACGGGGATTTCAATTATGGTGTCGGAACTTACACATCTGCCACTCGGTGTATTCCTGACCTTGCTCAACTTGCCTTTCCTGATTCTGGGTTACAAGCAGATTGGTAAAACATTTGCGTTATCCACGTTGCTGGGGATCGTGGTCATGTCCATCGGGACTTCGTTATTGCACCATGTTCCTGCATTAACACCAGGGGAGCCTTTGCTCGGAGCTGTATTTGGCGGGTTGATCCTGGGTGTGGGTGTTGGACTCGTCATTCGGTCTGGCGGTTCACTGGACGGTACGGAGATTGTGGCTATCCTGCTTAGTGAGAAGTCACCATTGTCTGTAGGACAGATTGTATTGTTCATTAACGTATTTATTTTCGCAGGTGCAGGATTTGTATTCGGCTGGCCGAATGCCCTGTATTCCATGATTGCATACTATATTGCGATGAAGATGATTGATATCGTGAATGAAGGACTGGATCAGTCCAAATCGGTATGGATCATTAGTGAAAAGTATCGTGATATCGGTTCAGCCCTGACAGACCGTCTTGGTCGTGGTGTAACTTTTCTGGATGGAGAGGGCGGATTCAGCGGGGACGAGAAAAAGATCATCTTTGTTGTCATCACTCGCTTGGAAGAAGCCAAACTTAAGTCCATCGTTGAAGATTGGGACCCGCAAGCCTTTGTAGCGATCGGTAACATCCATGACGTGAAGGGCGGACGTTTCAAGAAAAAAGGTATCCATTAGCGATGTATATAAGCACGAATGAAAATAGCCGACACCCTTGTGATGAGGGAGTCGGCTATTTTTTCTTCAAATGCTTGAGAATGAGCTCTACCGGTTGGGGTTCAACAGTTGCAATTAAATCACCGGTTTGGTTCAAGCGTTCAATAATGTTCATCAGATGGTAATCCTGAATGGAAACGTTGCTTCTAACCTCATCCCAGGTAAGTGGAGTCGAGACAGTGGCCCCTGATTTGGCACGTGGTGTATAGGGTGCGGCCAGGGTTTTGCCTCCATAATGCTGGAGATAGTCAAAATAAATGCGGTCTCCACGATCCTTTTTAAGTCGTTCCAGTGTGAATAGATCCGGGTGATTCTGAGTGACATACTTGCCAACAAAATAGCCAATATCTCGCAGTTCATCAAAGGTTACACCTTGAATAATCGGAACGATGATCTGTACTCCTGTTGCCCCTGAAGTTTTGGGAATGGACCTCAAACCAAGCGAAGTCAAGGTTTCGCCAACGATGAGCGCAGCTTGCATAATCCGGGGTTCATGTTCCTGAGAGGGGTCCAGATCGATCATCCATTCACAGGGCAGATGGCTTCCCACGGCGTGAAGAGAAGGGTGAAATTCAAGTGCAGCCAGATTGCCAAGCCACAACAATTCGGGAAGTCCATTCATGATTACATAGCGAATGCCGTCGTGGACTTCAGTTCGCACATAATCTGGTACAGGCTCAGGGGCATTTTTTTGATAGAAAAATGCTCCACCAGCGCCGTGGGGATATCTGATGGTGGTTAGCAATCGATTGTTTGTATATGTGAGCAGATATGGTGCCAGGGCAGCCAGTTTTTGCAGATAGATGGCTTTGGTGACACCCGCATCCGGCCATAACAGCTTGTCCGGGTTCGTGACCGTGAGCTCTATGCCTTCTATTACGATGGTTCCCTGGATCTTGGGGGCCATACAGATCACCTCCTATACGTAATTAATAATGTACTGACCTATTGAAGAAGCTGGTTCGCCGGGCAATCCTCACGGGTTACATCCGCAAAGGTCTGAATACTGGGATGGCGTAGTGTGCGATGATGTGTCAATTCCATATATTGCACTTTGACACCTATTCGTGGTTCCACCCAGGTGGTCTCTGCACTTCGTTCGGGTACATTATGGAACGGTCTGTCCTGCCTAATCAGAGGCTCAACTTGATGGGTGAGTTCACGCCAAGTATCGGAGTTCAGCCTGCCAGTCCCGACATGACCAATATAGACAAAGTTGGGTCCATCATATACACCAATCGCAACAGCATTCACAATACCGCTCCGGTATGTGACTCCCCCGATCATGGCATATACATCATGCATGATCTTGACCTTCTGCCAGCGCGGGTCCTTACCCTGTATGCCATAAGTGCTGGTGAGATCCTTGCAGACGATGCCTTCCATCTGATGCTGTCTCATCACGGTAAGCAGGGATGCGGCATCAAGTGTATTGGTGACCTCCTGAACATGGGGAGCGGTGTTAAGAACCTCGTGTAACAGGCGCTGTCGATCTGCCAAACGCTGATCCGTCACCCATTGTCCCTCATAGAAAAGGATATCAAATACCATATACGTGACCGGAATCTGATGTATGGCTTGGGCGATGCCTTCGGGTCTGCTCATGCGATCCCGCCGCAGAACATGATAAAACGAAGGTTTTCCGGTGTCGGGGTCCAGCGCAATAACTTCTCCATCCAAGATATAGGAGGAGCCTGAACATAAATTGCGTGGTGTCACCAACTCGGGATACTGGGCGGTTCGATCATGTAATCTGCGATTCACCAGGCGCAGCTCATGCCCATCCTCATAGGCAAGCATACGAACTCCATCCCACTTGACCTGGGCAATCCATTGCGGTCCTGTGGGCAAGGTATCTCTGGAGATAGGTTCGAACGGAATCAGCGGTTTGAACATGGGGGAACTCCTTTCTCGTAACCAACCAGTCTGCGCAGGTTCATTCGGAATTTTGTTATATTTTCTGAAAGCGGGACTTCATATGATGCACCAGGATGAGCAGTAACGGAAGTGCTATACCACAGGTCAGATCCCAATCGATCCAATAGGGAATAATAACTTTGAGATAAAAATTCTCGTTTGGAGAGATCAGAATGGACATGGCGATAATCAGCATGGCACCGGGCAGGATTAATGGACGATAACTGGACAAGCGGCACAGGTGAGCGACGCCAAGGACAAAACTATAGAAAAACAGCGCGGCTTTGAAGAAAACGGCAATAATCCAGACGGATGCCATAAACGCTTCAATCCGTTGCAAAAAGTTCCCGATATTGATCTTCTGTGAAAGGGTGAAGGAGGCGAACCAGTGATGCTCCGTCATAAATGTTCCCATGACTAGCAGACACATACTCAGCGTCAGTGTAAGTAACAATCCACCAATCATCCCTGATAGTAGGATGTCCTTCTCCAGATGAGGTTCCTTTTTTGTGTAGGGAAAGAGCATCATGAAAATGCACAGCTCGCAATAAGGATACGTGAGTACGGCGACAAAACCTTTGAGTGGATCAAGAAAGCCTTGTGCAAGCACAGGTTGGATGTTGGTCAAACGTGCATGAGGGAGTAAACACACCGTCAGGATTAACAGAAACAACACGATCAAAGGAAGAAAAACCTCAGCACTTTTACCAATGCTCTCCAGACCCGACAGAAGCCCCCAGACAAGTGCACACACAAAAGCCAGATGCAGAAGCATTAATGGAGATTCCGGCAAGATCTGGGTAGACATAAAATCGCCAATTTCCCTAATGAACGTTGAGGTGCTGATTAGGAAATAAAAAATATAAAAAGAACCAAACAAGGTCCCGATCCAGGGTCCCAATATGCGAAGGGCATTCTGAATTAGATTCAACCGTGGATGCAGTTTGTAGGCAACAAGCATAATGAAAAGTATGCCGAGGCCCCCTGCGACTCCCAATAAGGCTGATAACCAGGCATCCTGATGAGCGTAAGATGTAATCATGGAAGGGAAGACCAGAATCTGCTCCCCGATTGTGCATAGGAACATGAGTGAAGCGAGCTGTCTAACGGTCAAACGTCCCTTTTCGATCATGAATTATCTCCTTAAACGTATCTTGTCTATGTATTGGTTAGAATGCACCAATTGTTCCAGTTTTATAAAAGCCAACTCAAAAAGCCCGTGCAACCGATCTCTCTGTGATGTAGAGAAATCAGTTACCCGGGCTTAATAAAATAAGGCTAAGCAAACATATTGTAACGCCTAAACCAAATCAGTTCGCAGTTGTCAGACGTATACGAATATTTTGTGGGTCTACCGTAAACCAGGTACCCTCGACTTGTGTAACGACTGCGCCGGATTGACGCAATTGTTCAAGTGCCTGCTCCAATTGTTCCTTTGTGGCGTACACAATGGTGAAGTAATCAATTCCTGTAGCGTTCTCCGGATTGACTGGTGCATTCACTCCTGCCCAGATATTGAGTCCCAGATGGTGATGATAGCCGCCTGCCGATACAAATAGTGCGGACATGTTGGCGAAGTTACCCACAATATCAAAACCGAGTATGCCGGTGTAGAAGTTGCGAGCTTCTTCCAAGCTGCGTACGTGTAAATGTACGTGACCAATAACGGTGCCAGCAGGCAGACCCTGCCAAGATTCATTCTCCGATATGGCGAACAGGCTTTCCACATCAACCGGATCGCTTGCCATCACGTAGTTATTGTCGCTATCGCGTTTCCAGGTATCACGTGCACGGTCGGCATAGATCTCAATTCCGTTCTGATCGGGATCGGAGATATAGAAGGCTTCGCTGACCAAGTGATCGCCTTGGCCGATATCAATACCGGAGGCAGCCAGATTACGAAGAGCAAGACCCAGAGACTTACGGTCAGGCAGCAGGATTGCAAAATGGTACAAGCCAGCGTGTGAGCGTTCCGGTAGGGTAATCCCATTCGTCAGTTCTTCCAATCGCAGCAGGGACTGTTTCCCGTCAGCTGTCAACGTAGCTACTTTGCCACTCCGCTCCAGTAATTTCAATCCTACCACTTCGGTATAAAACTTAATCGAACGGTCAAGGTTCATAATTCGGAGACTCACTTCACCCAGATGGGTTGTGGCAGGGATCTGATAGGTCGTATTCATGATTGTTTCCTCCTTGATTATAGATAATAGGGGTTCTCGTTTGATTGTGTATATGCAATGAAAACGGATTATTAAATGGCATGCTGTTGAAGCAGAATTACAGAGTGACTGTATATTCATAAATAAGTTACTTTTCATAAGTGAATATAAAATATAAATCAACTTTCGTCAATCTCATTTTGCAATTATAGATGGAGTTTTGTTGAGAAGAACTGTTCCCAAAGTTCTGTAAAACAAAAAATCCGACTGTGAAGCCGGATTCGGAGTACCCATCGTAACATGGGGATATAATGGAACGGTCTTGCCGTAGCCTTAGCGCATTCAAGCTTTTGTTTTGGGCGTTGCCTTTTTTCTTTTGGCTGGTGCAGGTGTATCGGATTCGCCTCCGGCAACCGCTTGAGCGGGCACTTTACGCGGTGCACGTTTCTTAGGCTTGGCCGTTGTTGTCCCAGGGTCAGCCGGAATAGGCTTCACGGCCTCGATGCTTGCCTGCAAGGCAGCCATCAAATCCATGACATTGGCTTCAGGTTTGGCTGGAGCAATCTTGATTTCTTCGCCTGCCACTTTGTGCTGGATCAAATCCAATAGTTTGCTGCGATAGTCATCAGTGTATTTACCCGGTTCAAAAGGCGTGGACAATTGATCGATCAGCAGTTTTGCCATCGTGAGTTCCTTCTCATTCACGTTCTGCACTTCCGGCAAGTTGGGCACCTGGGAGACAGGACGAATCTCGTCCGGATAGAAAATAGTCTCCATGGAGAGGCAATCTTCCAGCACGCGAATGGCAGCCAGGCTGCTCTTGGAGCGGATGGAGATTTTGGCGATGCCAATTTTGCCGGTATCCCGCATCGCGTTCATCAACAATTGGTAGGCATTTCCCCCAGCCTGATCGGGCGAGAGGTAATACGTTTTTTGAAAATAAATCGGGTCAATCTCAGTCAAGTCGACAAAATCCAGTATGGTAATGGTTTTGCCGGTGGAATCATTTAACGCTTCCAATTCATCTTTCTCAAAGAGTACGAACTTTCCCTTTTCATATTCGTAGCCTTTGGTGATCTCTTCCCACTTCACGTCCACTTCACAGGAGGGACATTGACGAACATAAGCGAGCGGGCTGCCGCAGACTTTGTGGATATAGCGCATGGAGATGTCTTTGTCTTCGGTAGCCGAGAACATTTTGACAGGGACATGCACAAGGCCAAAACTGATTGCACCTTTCCAGACGGTATGCATAGGTTGGCTCCTTTCGGAAGGTTTTTCAAAAATTCCGCTTTTGATTAGTATGGGCATCTGCCGCAAGGGATAATCGTCTTATGCACGAACGAATTCGTATGGTTCGGCGAGACTCGGGGATGATAACAGAAACATGCTTGAATTCCGACAGGAAGATGGGCATGGATAGGTGGTTATTCTCGCAGCACATATCCGGGAGGTGCAATATTGAAGAATAGACGTGATGAGGAAGAAGCACACAAGCATGCATTTTCTCCGTATCCTCTGGCACAAGCCGAAAGCGCTGAAGAATTCTATACACCCGCTACTGCGGTGAATTGGGAAGCAGTCACTTCTGAAGAGTTGCCCCTTGATCGGGAGTCGTTCATGCTTGACATTGATCGGATGGTGAATGAAGGGTTAGGCGGGGGACAGGTTACGGAAGATAACGGTTATATTGGTGAAAGTACAACAGATAGCATGGTTCGAGAATCACATGATGATCCGGAAGGGGAGTATGAATAAGATGATGGATGCGAAGCGCGCCAAAGCGATATATGATTCCAAGGATACCATTGCTGTCACGCTGGAAGGAGATCCGGTCTGGATCGAGAATGTGGATGAAGCCAATGGTATGGCAACGGTTCAGGTTGGCAGCAGACCGGGAAATACCCAGACGGTACGTGTGGATCGCTTGGAGGAGTAGATCCAGGCAGCATATCGTTATTGAGGAATTCGAGAATGAATACAAGATGAAATATATGCATGGCACGGCCGGTACCGAGAGGTGCCGGTTTTTGTTTTTGCTAGGGTTGTTGCGGGGGAAGAAAGGGACCGATATAATAAGGTTCAAAGTGAACTCAGGCGGCTGGACCGCCAAAGGTGGGGCGAATATTGAATCAGACGCACGAGCAGTGGGTGTATCAATCCCATGGCATTGCAGATACAGAAGCACTCGCTTCCGCACTCGCCAGACAGGCAAACGCCGGCATGGTGATTGCTCTGGATGGTGATCTGGGCGCGGGAAAAACGGCATTTTCACAGAAATTTGCCTGGCATTTGGGTGTACGTGATGTGGTGAGCAGTCCCACATTCACGCTAATCAAGGAGTACGAAGGGCGCCTGCCCTTATATCACATGGATGTATATCGCATATCGCTGGAAGAAGCGGATGAGCTTGGACTTGATGAATATTTCTATGGAGCCGGAGTCAGTCTGGTGGAGTGGTCGAGTATCATTCCCGAATTACTGCCGCAAGAGCACTTGCATGTGCAGATTGAAACAACGGGCCTGGAGGATCGAACGATTACACTGGATGGGTACGGCGAGACTTATGCAGCCCTGTGCCGACAGTTCAGACAGAATGGGGTCAAATGATGATGGAAGATTTACAAAAGGAGCCGCGTCAGCGGTTTTTGGCGTTGGATACATCCACCGCAGTAATGGCAGCGGCGATGATGGAAGGTCATGCGCTTCTGGAAGAACGCAATGAACGGGCTGAGCGCAACCATTCGGTACACGTCGTACCGGTGATGGAGCAGTTGCTGGCCGCCAGCAACACACAGCCTGGACAACTGGACGGCATCGCCGTGGGCGTTGGCCCAGGCTCGTACACGGGCATCCGCATTGCGGTGACCGCGGCGAAGACACTGGCCTGGGCGTGGGACATCCCCGTAGCCGGGGTGTCCAGCCTTCAGGCCCTCGCCTGGGGCGGCTGGCACAGCGGCCTTGCCGCCAAGGCGGAAGCTGCGGCAGAGGATGCCGCAGCAGGGGCTGGCGGAACGCCATCCGCGGACCAGGGCAGCACAGGTGCTGCCCCTGTCCACTGGATCGTTCCGCTTGTGGATGCACGGCGCGGTCAAGCGTGCACCGCGCTGTTTGCCTCCGCCGGGAGCGATGCGCCCCGGCGTCTGGCGCCTGATGCCATCCGCAAGATGGACGGATGGCTGGAAGCCCTCGCCGC
>NZ_JBBOTQ010000002.1:0-569698 GCF_038005685.1 Priestia sp. FSL H7-0729 | reverse complement strand
GCTGCGCAGCTGCTGCTCCAGTGCCGCCGGTGACAACGGCAACACTTCCTCAGCCAGCAGCTTAAACCCTTCGTCCTGCTGCTGCACTTTGGCACGCACGACGAGCAGTTCACCTTTCCCGACATGCTGCTGGCTACGCCGCCATACCTCGGGAAAGAGAACCACTTCGCAGCGTTCGATCTGGTCTTCCAGCTCCATGAACGCCATCGCCTTGCCCTGTTTCGTCGTAATTGACTTCACAGACACCACCATACCCGCGGCGACCGTCATCGTGTCGTCTGCCGCCTCGGTCAGCTCCATGATCCGGTCAGCCCCACTCGATTCCAGCACATCTTCATAGTCATCCAGCGGATGCCCGGAGAGATACAAGCCTAACAACTCTCGCTCCAGTTCCAGCTGCTGCCCTGAAGAATAAGGAGGAATCTCCGGGTATTCAATCTCCCAGTTTGGCGTCTCCACAAAGTCGAACAATTGAATCTGCAGATCCTCACGTTCTTTGCGCCATTTCAGGGCCGCTTCAACGGTCTCATCCAGCATCGCCAGCAATTGGGCCCGGTGTCCAGGTAATGTGTCAAAAGCTCCAGCTTGGATCAACGATTCAATCACACGTTTGTTGCATACGCGCAAATCCACACGACGACAAAAATCGAGCAGACTGTCGAATGGTCTCTCCTGTCGTACGATCATAATGCTTTCCATCGCCTGGGTACCGACATTTTTCACAGCAGCCAGACCGAATCGGATTGCCCCCTTTGAAGCAGCCGTCACCAATCCCGGTTCCTTCCGGTTGTCGGATGCCTCAGGCATGGATGTTGCGGCTTGCCACTCATATCCGCCACTGTCCTCATCCGGTCCAGGACCAGGTTCATCCGGCAAAGGGGCTTCACCATATTCAGCTTGTCCTGAATGCCCATCATGCTCATGAACGCGATCTTCCATGAAGGAACTTCCGTTACCATTCGCGGCATGTTCTTCGGCTGCGCTTCCGGTGTCACTCTCTGCATCTGCTCCCGCAGTCTGCTGTGATGCGCTGCTCTGATCCCCGGCTCCTGCGCTGCCGGACGGCACAAATACAGGTGTAAACAGAATACCGCTCTCATTCACATCCGGTGGAAGCACCTCCATATCCATACGCCGACATTCCACCACGTATTCTGCCACTTTCCGATGACTTCCCATTACAGCTGTTAACATGGAAGCCATAAAATGAACCGGATAGTGTGCCTTCAAATACGCGGTCTGGAACGCAAGCACACCGTATGCTGCGGCATGCGCACGCGGGAATCCATAGTTGGCAAACTTGACGATCATATCATAGACCAAGTCTGCCTCTTCCTCGCTATACCCTTGTTTCAGACTGCCTTGTACAAAGTGTCCACGCTCCAGATCCAGCACTTCCCGTTTCTTCTTGGAGACCGCTCTGCGAAGCAAATCTGCCTCACCCAGCGAGAAACCCGCCATCCGGGAGGCAATCTGCATGATCTGCTCCTGATACACAATGATGCCATACGTATCTTTGAGAATAGGCTCCAGATCCACGTGCGGGTAATCCACTTCGATCTGTCCATGCTTACCCTGAATGTATTTGGATATGAACTCCATCGGACCCGGACGATACAAGGCAAGTACAGAGATCACATCTTCAAATACGCTGGGCTTCATCTCTTTCAGCACACGGCGTACACCGGCAGATTCCAGTTGGAATATGCCCATCGTGTCACCACGGCCAAGCATCTCATACGTTAATGCATCATCGTCAGGAATAACACGGAAGTCCGGAACTTCTCCATGTTCCCCAATCCAGCGTACACACCGCTCAATGATTGAGAGGGTACGCAGACCCAGAAAGTCCATCTTAAGCAGCCCAATTGATTCCAGATTTTCCATGGAATATTGGGTTAACGCTGTCCCTTCACTGCCCTCCTGAAGCGGTACCGCATCGGTCAGCGGATCACGGGAGATAACCACTCCCGCTGCATGCGTGGAAGCATGACGCGGCATACCCTCGACCTTCATCGCCATATCCAGCAGTTCACGCGTTTTTGGTTTGGTCTCATACAGAGCCTTCAATTCAGGTGTCGCTTCCATGGCCCGCTCGATGTTAATGCCGAGCTGCGCCGGAATCAGTTTTGCAGCCTTGTCCACTTCTCCATAAGGCACATTCAGTGCCCTCCCGACATCACGTACGGCTGCACGGGCAGCCATCGTTCCAAAGGTAATGATTTGAGCAACATGGGCTTTGCCATATTTATGAGCGACATAATCAATGACCTCATCCCGCCGTTCATCGCTGAAGTCAATATCGATATCCGGCATGGAGATCCGCTCGGGATTCAGGAACCTTTCGAAGAGCAGATTGTATTTCATCGGATCAACATCCGTGATGTGCAACGTGTATGCCACCAGACTACCTGCCGAGGAGCCTCGGCCTGGTCCAGTAACAATGCCTTGTTTATGCGCATAGGCGATAAAATCCCAGACAATCAGGAAATAATCCGAGAAGCCCATGCTGTCGATTACACCCAGTTCATACGACAAGCGTTCTTCAAGTTCGGATCGAAGCTCCGCATCAGTCCAACGTGTGGACTGCGCATAACGTTCCTCCATGCCTTCTTCGCACAGTTGACGCAGATACGCGGAAGGGCTGAGTCCATCCGGAAGCGGTCTGTATTCCGGCAAAATCGATTTGCCGAATTCCAGCTCCAATTCACAGGATTCCGCAATACGGACGGTATTCGCCAGAGCTTCCGGTACATGAGGAAACAACCGGGCCATCTCTTCTTCACTTTTCAGATAGAGCTGGTTGGTTGCAATTCGGAGCCGATTCTCATCATCTACGGTCTTGCCCGTTCCGATACAGATCAGCACATCCTGAAGTTCGGCATCCCCTTCCGCCAGATAGTGAGCATCATTCGTCGCTACAAGCGGAATCTCAAGTTCAGCGGCCAGTTTAATCAACTGCGGATTCACCCTTTTTTGCTCGGAAAGCCCATGATCCTGTAGTTCCAGATAGAAGTCGGCACCAAAGATATTTTTGTAGCGTAACGCCGCACGTCGCGCTTCTTCTTCTCGTCCATGCAACAGATGCTGTGGTACTTCACCACCCAGACACGCACTGAGGCAGATAATGCCCTCGTGATGGGCAGCCAGACTTTCCATATCTACACGTGGTTTGTAATGAAAACCTTCGAGATGTCCAATCGAGCACAATTTCATCAAATTACGGTAACCTGTCATATTTTTGGCCAGCAAAATCAAATGATGAATCGGTTGATCCTTGCGGCTTCCCCGCTCTTTGCGGGACCCTGCTGTCATGTATGCCTCGCAACCTATAATCGGCTTGATACCTCGTTCAACACATGCTTTATAAAAAGGAATTGCACCATACATCACGCCATGGTCGGTCAGCGCAAGTGTCGTCATTCCGAGATCTGCAGCCTTATTCACGAGATCCGGAATACGCGCAGCGCCGTCCAGCAAACTGTATTCGCTGTGAACGTGCAAATGCACAAAAGAACTCATGTTTTTTTCTCCCTTTCGCCGCAGATAGTCGCAGCATCGATCTTCTGATCCGTCTGCTAACCTATCTATCTCATATATATGAATTAAATAAATAAAAAATGGAGTCTCTTTATTATTCTATTTTATCATAACGTTCGGGGGCACGCCCATACAATAGAAGTACAAGCCGCTCCCCCCTGTGACAGACCGAAGACAGGAGGTGTGCTGCTAGGTCTGAAAGGGGTGTTGCCAGTGAGCACATTTTTGTCCAAAGCCATTCTTGATTTCTTCATTGCGTTTGGAATCGTGCTGGGCGGCGCGATGATTGGAGGTATTGGAGCCGTGATTTCTCTTCAGCCTCCGACACAGACGATGCTCGACATTTCCGGGAAAATAAAGATATGGGCACTCGCAGCCGCTGTTGGCGGCACCATTGATCCCATGCGTGTCATCGAGAGCAATTTTCTGGATGGCAACCTCTCTCCGGCGGTCAAACAAATCCTGTATCTGATCTCTGCTTTTATGGGCGCGCATATGGGAACCGAACTGGTGAAGTGGGTGTGCGGCGGAGGCCGCAGCTAATATGACACGGGAACAGCGTTCATGAGAATTCCGCCATTCTCCCGTTACCGCCCGCTGATGCGAATGACCGCTGTATTTGTTCTGGGAATGATCGCTGGATGCGTCGTCTACAACGGTGTATTCCACCTGAGTTACAATGCGTTGTGGCTGAACAATCAGGAGCTGCAGCTTCAGCTGCATCAGAATGAGGAGGATATCAAAACGCTGAAAAAATACAGTAAACGCCAAACCGTTATCAAGGAAATCAAGGTCCGTGCAGAAGAGTCGGATAAGGGGCCAGACGAGGCTTCTCTGAAAGTGATGTTACAGAAGCTCGGAGATGAACTTGAGGTGCTTCGGGGCAGAGATGTATTCAACATCGACGAGTATAGCAAAATGACGCGCATCATGCTGAATCAGAAAGTGTACTCAGTCAGGGAAAAGGAGTACACCGTTCAGGTCAAAACGATGTTGGTTATGGAAGGCGTACTGCAAGTTTGGGTACAGATTCGCATGCACGTTCCTGCGTAACAGCAAAAAACTGCCCTTGTCTGCATCTCTCCATGGTACAATAAGGGCAGTAAATGCTTTCCAGAAAAGGAGCTGCGTCTTTGTGTTCATTGATGTACTCAAATATGCTCTAATCGCCATCTTTGCTGTTGCCATGATTTTGGCAGCGTTGAACAGCATTCGTTCACACAGAAGCTCGGATGCAACCAGCGCCGGTCTGTACCGTTCATGGACGAATATTTGGATGGGTGGCATGCTTGTCGTGCTTGCACTGATCCTGATGTTTGTCTTCACGGGTTCCACCCTATCGGTGGTTGTGGAAGCGCTATTTCTGATTATGGGTGCATACAACGTATTTGCCGGAATACGTAACCGCAGTTATTATGCCCGGCTTCAACAACGGTCCAGTAATGGATCAGGTAAAACCTCCGGACAATCTGCATGATTCGTTGAAGCGCAGTTGTTGTGACTTCAAAAAGAGAGTACTTCCCTTCACGAAGCGAAGCCAGAACAGCGTGTCAACGCAACCCGGCAGAGCTTCCAGATCAGGGAGTACTCTCTTTGTCTGTGCCCAAAGCATATCACCCTGCTAGGCATGATCAATCGACTGCAATGTCATTACTGCTTTGCATACCACACTGCCTTCACGGGTAACCACAATGTCCATTTTGCACGTTCGACGGCTGGTTTCCAGAATCACCGGTCGAACCATAATCTGATCCTCAATCTGTACCGGTCGAACAAAATAAGTCGTTACATTATCCACCACATGGTCGTTCCCTGTAACATCCCACGCCGCCCGTCGGCCAGCCTGGGTCATCACATTCAACAGAACACCTTCGGAGATCGTACCCAGATCCGTCGCCATCTGAGGAATGATGAATCCGTGAAATAAAAGTTCGTTCTGTTCTCCCCGCTCCTCGGCAAACCCGTTCCAGATCAGATGATCAAACGTCTCTCCCAGTTGTGGCTGCTTCTGTGCATCCCGCATAGCCTGAAGCACTTCCTTGCGTGTGACGGACGCAATCAGTTTGCGGTTCCGATCCACGATCGGCAGAAAGTCGATTCCTTCCCAGGTCATAATCTGGGCAGCAGAAGCAAGAGATGTCTGCAATGAGGCCGTAATCGGGCGGCGTACCACGCATTTCTCAATACTCTGATCTGCCGTAAGTTCACTGACATCCTTCAAACTCACAATTCCGATGACCCGGTTCCATTCATCTACGACCGGGAAGCGATGTTCCCCCGTCTCCGACACCAACATGTGGAAATCCGCGGCTGAACTGGTGACCTTCAATACCTGCAGGCGTGGTTTCTGACCAATGATATCTTCAACAAGCATAATCTTTTTCTTAATCAGCCGGTCGAAGATCGCACGGTTAATCATGGAAGCCACTGTGAATGTATCATGTCTGGATGAAATAATCGGTAGCCCAAGCTCGTCCGCCATAATTCTTACTTCACGGCTAGTTCCAAACCCACCCGTAATCAACACACCCGCTCCTTGTTCGAGGGCAAGTGAGTGAGCATCTTCCCGGTTACCTACAATCAGCAGACTCCCAGCGTCAATATAACGGGCCATTGCCTGTTCTTTCATCGCACCAATCACATATTTGTGCAGCGGTTTGGCAAGACCTTCGTTACCACCCAACACATGGCCCTCGACAATGGTTACAACATCAGCAAAGGTCAACTGTTCCGACATGCCCCGAGGTCTCTTCTCAATCCGCACCGTTCCAATTCGTTCCTTGGTCACGACCAACCCGAAGTTCTCCGCCTCTTTCACCGCCCGATAAGCTGTCCCTTCACTTACGCCCAGCTCCCGCGCAAGTCCACGTACCGATATTTTACTGCCAACCTTCAGTTGTTCAATGTGTTGAAGTAACTGTTCATGCTTCGTAACGTTCTCTTCCTGACCGTCCAACTGTACCACCCCCGAAGATGCATCTGTACTATACTGTATCTATTATAACACGTCGTTAGGAAAATAACCCCATATCCCATCCCGCTCTCAAGGGAATGGCACCGAATGAGTTCACTCTTCCATGTTGTACGCTAATCCGTTATATACCAAAAAGACCGGACCCCTTATGCGCAAGGTAATCCGGTCTTATTCCAGAGGCAGAACCAACGCTGTTGGCCCTGACGTGCAGAATGTAATTCCACACCTTATACAGACTCGCTCCGCTCCTGCTTGTCCAGCAGTTTCATCTCCCATTGCCGCAGCTTCGCCCGGCGAATGGCTTCCAGTGCACGTTTCTTCTCTTCATCCACACCGAGAATAAAATGCAGATGTGCACCAACGATTAATAAAGAGAACAGCACCCATACGATGCCAAAAATATTAACCCAGTCCATTCCTCCAGCAAAGGAAATCCGCGGTAGTGCAATGACCAGCATCGACAACGCAATAAGCAGATAGATCACATGTTTTGCTTTTTTCAACCTCTTCACCATTCACAGCTCCTTCGTTCTTGATCGACTCTATATGTCTAGTCTATGAACGATAAGGAGCTAATATGAAAGGTTCAGGTAAAAAAACAAGACAACCTTTTGGTACGTGTTCATCCTTCGTAATCAAAAGTGGACTTTTTGAACTACCTTTTTACGCTTCAGCGCCACCGTAAAGATGACCCAGACTATCAGCAATAATTTTGTTCACGTCTTCAATGATGACACTGAGGCGACGCTCTGCATCAAACAAACGACGAATATTTAGATTCAAGCTCAGTACTTCAAACAGTTTCTCCATTTTCTCCATCTCATCCGGAGCTGGCATATCCCCGCTCATCATACGTTGTTGCAATTCCATTTGTTGATCACGGAAGTTATCGAGCATTGCTTTTGCATCCGGATCAGCTTCAATCAGCTTCATCGCGGAAGTAATCTCTTCCACCTCGCTGCTTTCTCTCAGTGCTTTGGCCAAATCATTGGCTTTGTCATAAATGTTCACTATTATTCCTCCTCAGATTGGTTTGTTCATCCGTGTTAATACACGCTTTGCTCTCCTGTCAAACAAGGACGATCTGAAACAGGCCATCAATAACCTGCCTCGAAATCAAATGCATTTAATCCATATAGGTCAATCACCAAGGGTTATATGTCCTCATATGATGAAGCACATGCCATGTTCAGATGCCGTTCAACTTCGAGATCAGACATCAAGTTGCCGCCCGGAAGGAGATCCGTGATGTCCACTAAAAAAGTAACGATTCAGGTTACCGGCTCGGGCATCCTGCAGGACGACGTCATCATGCTGGGCGAAGGGGTGCTCAAGGCGCTTAAAATCCCTTCAGGAAGGCCGCTTCAGCTGCAATTTGGCTCTTTCCGCCGCGAAGTCACTGTCATTCCGGTACCAAGGTATGACGGGCTGCGCATCAATCAGACAGTTGCCAGTAAGACCGGTCTCGTTCCACGTTCGGTCCTGAGGGTATCCTATCGTTCAGCCAGCCGTACGCTTCGCCTTGGACCCTACATCAGTGTACTGGTTAGCCAGGATTATCCCGATCAGCCCGATCGGCCCTTTGGCTCCATCACGATGTTCTGTCAAGAACTGGTGAACGCCTGCCGTAAGCAAGGCGCCTATGTATCCTTTTTCACACCGGAGGATATTGGAGCGGTAACGGGTTATATGAAAGGCTGGGTGTATGATGACGGCTGGAAAAAGACTGTTCTGCCTGTAGCAGACGTCGTCAATAACCGGCTAACGTCCCGCAAGCTTGAGAACAAACCTAGCGTACAGCATTTTATGAAAGAAGTAAAATCGCTCTACGGCACGCAAACCTTCAATGAAAAGTTTCTGGACAAAAACGAAGTGTTTGACGCACTCAAGTCCATTTCAACGCTTAAACGGGTTCTTCCCGAGTCTCATTTGCTCAAGACGTCCGCCATGCTCAAGACGATGTGCAACCGACATCCGGTTGTATTTCTGAAGCCTGTACGCGGTTCTTTGGGTAAAGGGATCATCCGTGTCTCACGTCAGACGGACGGAAGTTTCCTGACTCTGGCAACGGGCGTCGGGGGGACCCGGAAACAAACGTATGCTTCTCTGGATAAACTGTATGCCAGTATGACTGGGAAAATGAAAACAACGCGTTATCAGATCCAACAAGGGCTGACTCTCATTGACAACAGTGGCAGACCCGTGGATTTCCGTGCGCTCGTGCAAAAGAACCGTACAGGTAAATGGAGTGTAACCTCCATCGTCGCACGGATTGCGGGCGGGAGTCACTATGTATCCAATCTGGCACGAGGTGGAAGCCTCAGTACCGTCAAGGATGCGGTTGCCAAAACGCAGTTGTCTGGATCAGCCAAAGCTTCCGCATATGCAGGATTACACACCGCAGCACTGGATATCGCAAAAGGGATCGAGAGTGCCATCCCTGCTCATTTTGGTGAACTTGGTATTGATCTAGCTCTGGACACCACTGGGCGCGTATGGCTGCTCGAAGTCAACTCCAAACCATCCAAAAATGATAACACCCCACTGAGTGAGAGCAAGATTCGCCCTTCCGTCAAAGCCATGCTCGAATACTCTACTTACCTGGCAGGTTTTTGAAAAGTCATTCTACAAGGGAGAGGTGCAGCGAAATGTTTCCATCATCTCAGATCAAAACACTAGCCATTCTGGTACGTGCAACCGAAGGCTCACCTCCCTTCACGGATGAACTTTTCTGCCGTCGTCTCAGTTTGGGGAGTATGAAATACGCCCTGCAGGTTATTGTGATCCCGATATCGATTGATGTAGCCCATCTCCCTCTTCAATGGGGATATGTCTATCATCAAGGGAAGTGGAACTCGGTACCTGTTCCTGCAGTTGACCTCATTATGGATCGTTGTCTTCGCCCTCTCCCAAGGAGCGTCAGACAGCAGCTTATGGAACAGATACGGACGAAGGGCTCCGGTCAACACCGGTATTGGTCGGCTTCTCTTCCAGGAAAATGGGAGGTACATCGTCTGTTGTCCCAAAATCCTGAATTGCGGTCACAACTTGCCCCCACCACCCGGATCGGATCGCATATTCCTTGGGAATCATGGCTGGACCGTTGGCCCAAAGGATTATTCTTCAAACCGATATCCGGGACTCATGGCAAAAATACCTTTCGCCTGTCTCGGGGATTAACTCCATCCACATGGATCGCGGAGGGGCGTAACGAACACAATGAACCCTTTTTCCTTACATTCAACCGTACTCAGGCTGTATCTTCCTGGCTAGCATTACAACAGGCTGAGCATAAGATGATCGTTCAGCCATATCTGGAGCTTAGCCATCAAGGAAGAGCATTCGACATACGGGCACTAATGCAAAAGAATGGGCACGGTCGCTGGAAGCTTACCGGATGTATGGTACGAGAAGGAGCCGAGGGTTCACTCACATCCAATCTTCACGGTGGGGGCAGAGCCTATCCGGCCCATGCATATCTGCTCCAGCGATATGGAACGACCCGTGCAGAAACTCTGCTAAAGAACATTCGGCAGACAGCTACTCTTATCCCCACCCTGCTGGAGAGCCGTTTCGGCAGGTTAGCCGAATTGGGGCTTGATTTCGGAGCAGATGCAGAGGGCCAACTCTGGCTAATTGAAGTCAACTCCAAACCAGGCCGCACCTCATTCGCAGAAGCGGGCGACCGACGCATGCATATCCTGACTTATACCCGGCCGCTTGCCTATGCCCGTTATCTGTTGCAACAACATGTTCTCACGGACGTCATTCGTCCAATGAAATTGCCGAATACATCCAGCAAAGCTGGCCTGAAACCCATCCCGATTCACGGCGGCTGAGGCCCGCAGCGCCCGCTTGCCATGGAGCCCAAGGATCTTTTCAGGATAGGAGGATAAATCATGAGTTTGACCTTTTGCAATCTGCATTTCACCAAGCAACCGGATAAAGTGGTTTATGTATCCAACGCTTTAATGAAGAGCCTCAACCTGTCCGGCAAAAAAACGGTGAATCTTCGCTTCGGGCGTGACCGGGTACCTGCAACGATCAAACCAATCAAAAAAGCAGGAAAACATCTGTATCTCGCTTCAGGTATCCGTAATATGATGAACGTTCCCAAACGGGGAAGTATTTATCTCCGGAATTTGCAAAATGATGAGGTCCAGTTAGGTCCACTGATCGGCGTACTCTCTGATGGGCCTGCAACGAGCACGAATCCATTCGGTTCTCGTACTGGTTTCATCAAACAGTTACTCCGTGAAGGCAGCCGAAAATCCTATATTTATGCCTTTACTCCCCGGGATATTAATTGGCAGAATGAGACGGTATCCGGTTTTTTTCTGAATGATAACGGAAGCTTCACACGCAAAACGGTACCTCTGCCCGATGTCGTCTACAACCGGTTACCGAGCCGTCGTTCCGATTTTTCACCCGCCATCAACCAACTGCGGGAACGATTTGTTCGTCGGAAAATTCCATTCTTCAACTGGAGCTTTTTCAACAAATCAGATATCTATACATTGCTGGAGAATGAACCGGTAGCAGGACGTTATATTCCAGAATCCATTACCAATCCATCCGTTGAACAGATGAAGGAAATGTTGGAACGCCATCAGTTCGTCTACTATAAGCCTACTGCAGGAAGTCTGGGGAACGGGATCTACCGCCTGACTTATTCGCCCAAACGCGGATACTTCGCACGTTATCGCAAAAAAGGCGGTAATGCACTCCTGCGTTTTGGGTCCTTCAACAGTCTGATGCGCATGCTTCAGGGAAGACATGGCAAACAACTTCGCGGATACGTTGTTCAGCAGGGAATACGTCTAATCGAGATTGATGAATGTCCAATTGATTTTCGATTTCACATGCACAAAAATGGTAACAATCAATGGGTTGTTGTCGGGATTGGAGCCAAAAAGGCAGGACGTGGCAGCGTCACAACACACATCAAAAATGGCGGCTCCCTCATGACTCCTGAGCAGGCGCTCAGTCGCAACTTCGGCGATCGTGCGGGAGAAGTTCTTCAGCATGCCAAATCCGTCGCTATTACACTGGCCCAGGCGATTGAAACCCAGCACCAGCATCTGATTGGTGAGATTGGCTTTGATCTGGGCATTGATCAGGAGGAACATGTATGGATGTTCGAAGCGAACGCCAAACCCGGGCGCTCCATTTTCCGTCACCCTTCACTCCGGGTGGAGGGAAAATCGTCGGTGGAGCACATCTTGGAACACTGCCTGTATTTGAGCAAGTTCCGGAAGAAGGAAGAAATTTGATGAGTCTTCATGATGATTTCAAACCTGTCATTGCTGTTTTGACCATGCATGATAATCAGCGCATGTTCAGGGGAAATCATCAAAATTTTCAAGATATTCTGCAGACAGGCGAGAGCATGGGATACGTCGTGTACATTGTGACTGTGCGGGATCTGAACGTGAGTGGTCCTACCGTGAAAGGCTATACGTACAACAAGGGGAGTGGAAAGTGGGTTTCACAACCCTTCCCCCTTCCCCATGTTCTGTACAATCGTATTCCCAATCGGGAAGACGAAGGCAAACCTTCCGTTCAGCGCAAAATTGATGAATGCATGCAATCAGGAATTGAGCTGTATAACCCCTTCTTTTTCAACAAATGGGATCTGTTCGAATGGCTTAAAAAGTCCAAATCAACTCAACAATTGATCCCTTATACCCGACGGATGCGAAGTGCTTCTTCGCTGGGGGCCGTTCTACGGACGTATCCTTATCTGTACCTTAAACCTGAGAGCGGCAAAGCTGGCAAAGGAATCATGATGCTTAAATATCAGGAAAAAGAACGTCTTCCGTATCGACTTAAAATCCAAACTACACGTAAAAGCACGACCTATAAAGCTGCTACACTTGCCAAGTTATGGGCACGAATTCGCAAAGAAACCGGACATACGCCCTATATCATACAGCAAGGCATTGAACTGGCATCCTCTCGTAAACGCCCCTTCGATCTGCGTGTTCTTGTACAAAAGAACAGCAAGGGTCAATGGAGCGTGACCGGTGTAGGTGCAAGACTTGCTGGCTACCGCAGCATTACCACTCATGTGCCGCGCGGCGGGAGCGTAGAAGACCCTGAGAAGCTGCTGACCGAGCTTTTTGGCGAAGAAATGACAACGACCCTGATGAAACGTGTGAAATCCACTTCATTAATGATCGCAAGACAGGTAGAACGGGGATCGGGTTACACGCTCGGAGAAATGTCCATGGATCTGGGCATTGATGACCTGGGGGAACTCTGGTTCTTTGAAGCCAATGCAAAGCCTATGAAGTTCGATGAACCACAGATCAGACGGCGTTCATTGGAACGTATATTTCACTACAGCGCTTATCTTGCCCGTCAGTCCAAACGATGATAGACAGGAATACTGCAAAAAGAAGGTGATTGTTTGTGTCCTCACCTGTTCTGGGCATTATGACGTTGTACTTAAATGAACATCGCGCTCTTGAAGAACGCACCATCTATCGCAGAATGATTGTTGAAGGGCGCAAGCGGGGACTCGATATCTATGTATTCACACCAGCCGACGTACACCCTGGCGGCAAACAGATTGAAGCCATGGTTTTTCATGAGGGAAAAGGCTGGTCCAGGGAGTGGCGATCATTCCCTGACCTGATCTTTGATCGCTGCCGGATTCAGCGGAACCGCAGGTTCCAGCAATTGCTTGCTTTTCGTGAAAAATATGGGCATCTGCTCTTTCTGAACAGACCTCTGCGCAATAAATGGACCATCCACCAGACCTTGTTGCAAAAAGCCAACTTTCGGGAGCACCTGCCGGAAACCACATTATTTCAGGATATGTCCGATGTAAATCGAATGCTCAAAGTTTCTTCTCTGGTCTATCTCAAACCCATTAATGGAACAGGCGGACGTGGTATTCTGCGCATTGAACGTGGCAGTAACGAGGCGAATACGGTACTTGTTCAGGGACGGGATCAGAAACGTCGTATCATCACTCCGCGTAAAGTTCATTTATCACGACTTGGCTCGTTGCTCCAGCACTGGAACATGAAAGACAAGTATCTTGTACAAAAGGGGATTCAACTTCAGCTTCCGAATGGACGTGTGCATGATTACCGCATGCTGGTTCAGAAGAATGGTGAAGGACAATGGGAGCTTACCGGATGTGCCGGACGCATGGGTGCTGAAAAAAGCGTAACCTCCAATCTACATGGCGGCGGGCAGGCAATAGCGATGAACCGACTCATGAAGCAATGGATCGAAGATGACGACCTGCGAGCAGAAATTAACACGACTGCAGAGAAGTTTGGCATTGAAGTTGCTACATTTCTGGAAGATACGTATGGGGACTTATGTGAGTTGGCACTGGATTTGGCGATTGACAGAAGCGGACGTATCTACCTGCTTGAAGTCAACCCCAAACCTGCCCGTGAAGTATTCGCTCGCATCGGTGAGCGGGACATCTATTATAAAGCCATCACGCAACCGCTGGAGTATGCCCTATGGGTATATCGCAACCAAGCGAGTCGTCCGGTCAAATCAATAAGAACCACCCGGCTTGCAAGCAACAGACCATCTGCACTGAAGAAAGCACGCAAAAAGAGATGATCAGTTGATCACCAATAAAAGAGCGCCCAACCCGTGAAATAACTTGGGTTGGGCGCTTTCATATGTTTACTGAGATTTTTAATCGGTGACTGCCTTACTCTGCTTCATCATACAGACGCAGCAGTTCTGTAAAATCAGAGATGAGCACATCTGAGCCCGCAAGCTCCTCATCACGGCCGAAACCGGCATAGGCACAGCCGATGACCGCCTGACCGTTCATTTTACCAGCCTCCACATCAGAAGAGCGATCCCCTACCATCCATGCGTCCTGAATACGATGTTTCTCAAGCAGGATCTGCACCAGATTAATCTTGGAGGGTGTCTTGTACTGGCCCGCACTGTATACCCCTTCAAAGAAAGGCATAATCTCGTGTGCAAACGCAACACCCTTCACATAGTCCTCCAGCCCATTACTAGCGACAAAAAGACGCACTCCTTGTTGTTTTAGTGCTTGCAGCGTTTCTTTCACACCCGGATACAATTGGGAACTTCCTTGATCAAGCCCCTCAATCTCCAGTTGGAGCAGCAGTTCGTCTGCACGGCGATGCGCCGCTTCCGATGCCTCGGGCATAACCACTTTCCATATATCTTCGAGCAACATGCCCAAGCTTCCCAGCATGCGTTCCTCGGGTGGAGTTTCTCCTTCAAAATGCCCTTCGGCACGCAATGTATCAAATAGTTGCTGGTAAGCTGGCAACAACAGGGTCTCTGTCTGGAATAGCGTACCATCCATGTCAAAAATCATCGCTTCCGGTTTGAGCAATATCTTCTCTTTAGTCATGTCCAATGTTCCTTTCGGATTGGGATATGTATGTGTAATTTGAATCGTTCCCTTCCCATGATAAACATAACGTTTGAACGTGTAAACCAACGATTGTAAACATTATTAACTCTAACCTTATACACAGTAGGCCAAACGTTATATAATAGTTAAACAAACTATATACAAAATAACTTTCTTTACGTATAATACTAAAAAATAGTGCTTTAGACACCTAATCTAAAGACCTAACATTATGACATTTCTGCTTTTTTCGACAACTACATATACCCCATAGAGAGGAATAACAAACATGAAAAAGCGTAAGACCTTCAAGATTTTCTATAAGATCGGATTAGGATATCTACTCGTGCTGGCTGTACTGGCTGGTTGCATCCTGCTGATTCAGAACAGCACAAGCCAGCTTCAACGGGAGCTGGATTTTCTGGTTGATCACGATATGAGAGTACACGCCCTGACCTATGAACTCGAAAGAAACATGGTAGATATGGAAACAGGTCAACGTGGATACATCATCACGGGTCAGGACAGTTACCTTGATCCCTACACCAAAGGAAAAGAAGAGCTGGGTACTCTCAAAGATGAACTTGCGTTATTAATTTCGGACAACCCCGCCCAAACCGCACTCTTGGAAGACATACATAGTAATATGGAGAACTGGATTCAGATCGCTGGTGAACCTGTGGTCACCCTTCGCCAAGCGAATAATACGCAAGCCATTCTAGATTTCTTTGCCGATGACCCAGGTAAACGAGACATGGACCAAATACGCTCCGCCCTTGATACGTTTCGAACCAATGAACATACGTTAACCGAAAACCGTACAGAAGCGCTGAAGCAAAAAAATGCACTCCTGAACCTGGAACTGTATGGGGCACTTGTCGTTGTGGCCATCATCTCGTTCATCACTGCATTGTTCCTGTCACGTGCCATTGTTAAGAACATCCGTACGGTGAAGCAAGCATTGAATGACATCGGTTCTTCCAATGGTGACCTGACACTGAGAATCGCTACGCCAATGAAAGATGAAACTCGTGAACTTGCGGAGGCAGCCAATACAATGCTCGCTGGTTTGCAGCAAATGATGCTGGACGTTCAGAGCAATGCCATGATTCTGAGTACAGCTTCGGATCGATTGGATAAAGGGGTTGCCGATAGCCATCTTGCCGGAAAAGAGGTTGCCACTGCCATGGAACGTGTCGCTGAAGGGGCTGATGAACAGGTTGCTCTTACGCAAACCATGGTAGCTGCGATGCAGCAATCCCTCACCGGGCTTAAGCGTGTCGCCACCTCGGCAGGTGACGTAGCAGAACGTGCTGTACGTACGGAATCCATTGCCGTGGATGGGCAACAGCGCATTGATAATGCTGTAGGCAAAATGAGCTCCATTGAGCAATCCTTCCTCTCTGTACAGGAAGCCATTAATGAAATTTCGAAAATGTCTGATCAAGTGATCAACATTGCAGACTCCATGTCGGGTATTGCGAGACAAACGAATCTGCTTGCACTTAACGCCGGAATCGAAGCGGCCCGCGCTGGGGAGAATGGACGTGGCTTTGCTGTCGTGGCTTCGGAAATCCGTAATCTTGCAGACCAAAGTGCAACATCAGCCAAAGAGATTACAAGTATCTTAGAGACTGTCGTAGCAGGTGTTCAAAGTACAGTTCAGGTCGTTGATGTGAGCACTCAACATGTAAATGAAGGGTTGCGAACCATTGAGGATGCAGGTAATGCTTTTTCAACCATTACTCAGCATATCCATAACCTCAGTGGTGAAGTTCTGGAGGTATCTGCTGTTGTCGAGGAGTTAACTTCCGGAAGTGAGGACGTGATGAGGTCCATTAATGAAGTATCGGCTGTTGTGGAGGATACCGCTTCAGCTACAGAAGAAGTATCTGCGATGACGGAGGAACAATTGGCTTCTCTGCAGGAAATGTCTGACACGTCCAAGCAGTTGAATGAAATGTCCGATGCACTTGATCAGCTGGTTAACCGATTCAAACTTGAGTAAACTCTTACTGAAACAGCTGAGCTGAAGAAAAGATGTTTTTGTATTTATAGAAATCATCTTTTTTTGATTCCATTTCAGAGGCATATACAAAACACCCTCAGAGTGAAAGTTACTCTGAGGGTGTTTTGTATATAGTTACTGGTTATATTTTATTTTTGCAGAACAAGAAAATCATTAAGCTTGTTATTCGTGCCTGAATCTGCAGGCTTCGTAATCCACTCCGACAACAATCCCTGTAAAGTTTCTACCTCTGACGCAGTCAACTTATGCTGGTAGCGTGGGTAATCTCTAAAAAATCGTTCAAGATTCATAGAAACATTACTTATTAACGGCTGCTCATGGTAAAAAGTTGTTCCTGTAGCTACTGCATTTAATTTGGAAGCTGCCGCTTGATACTGGTAGATCTCTTCCTCCAAACCCCGTTCAGCATTTTTTCGTAAATTATCCTGAATATTCTCCGCATACGTTATGAAAGATTGATTCATTTTGTCCTGAAGTCGATTATACTGAGTGTTCGAATTCCAGAGCATAGAGGTTACAGCCAAATTTGAGAGAATGAGTAGGATGATGATATAGAAAGGCCATTTTTTTGCCGCAATCTGCTTCACTCCCTTGAAAGTATATTATTTATATTGTAGTTGAGCGAAACTATCCACTTCTGAAAACTTATCTTGGTGCCTATAGTATCCTAAAGTATCATAAAAGGAGTTTGGTCACTTTATTTCCGTGTTCCGCAACGCTTCCAGTACCAATTGCGCCTGATACCCGTCGTTAAAATTATATATCTTGGCTGGTTGGCCTTGTATACGGGCAATGACATGTTTAAGAACAGGCAATTCACTGGCGGATTCAAGCACTTCCACTGGAGAAAGTGACTGTCCCACTAGGCCACTCTTCAATTCATCCCAATTTTCCAAGGCAATTGTACCTTCCGTACCGTACACCACCATGGATACACGTTCTTCTCCCGCAAATTGAGACATGCCGTTTAGCTGAATTCGAGTCCCGTCTTCCAGTTCCAGTGCAGCCTGTACTTCAAGTTCACACTCTCCATTCTCAGGATATTGAACCTGAGTGCTCACTACCCGGATGGCACCGAACACCTTTTGAATCATATGAATCCAGTGAATCCCCACTTCAAGAATAAACCCACCCTGTTCCCGGCTCGTAATCCATGCATTCTGTTGCCATGATCGTGGCCACTGCGGGAATTGCAGAATGAGATCTATTTTGCGAATCGCCCCCACCGTACGCTGCTCGATCATTTCTTGCAACTTCAGCACGGAAGGTTCATGCGGCATAGAGAAATGGATGGCATGAACAACGCCCGCCTGCTCCGCTGCATCAAGCATCTCTTTGGCTTCTTCTACACTATTGGCAAGCGGTTTCTCGCAGAACACATGAATTTTGCGCTCCAGTGCTTCCATGACAACCGGATAATGATATTTCGGTGGAACTGCAATATATAGTAGATCAATCTGATGCTCATTCATCAATTGCTTGTAATCCGTATACGTATGAACCCCAGGACGAGAAGCTGCAAAAGACGCCAAACCTTCCTCATTCGCATCACACACCGCTACAATCTCAATTTTTGTGTCCATCTTCATATTATCGATTTGATGAACCATATGTAATCCCATTTTACCCAAACCAATCAGAGCCATCTTGATGACTACCATTCTATCCCCTCCCAATTCCTTTCCAGTATAGCAGATAGCAAAGAACTGCGAATGTGATGCATTGATACGAAAAAGAAATAAAACGCTAGCTTTCAAGTCGCTGGTTGAACCTGAAATTCATCATGGTTAGTCATATTTTTACATTATTTGTAACCAAGTATCGATCGGGTAATTCGTTGCAGGGATATATAACCATTTATTTTTACTTTATCCATCAACACGTAAAGCGTTACCAACTTAAGAATCAGGAATTTAGACTCATAAAAACAAGTTGACAAAAAACCACAAAAAAAGATACTCTTCCTAATAACAAAGAATATTTCCTCTTACAACCTTAGACATTGACTTGCATTCAACAAATGGAATATGCGTATGGTTCTATTAACCTATTTCATGAAGCGAGGTGTCCCGCGTGAGAACAGTTGCGGACTATTTGGCAGAAACTCTGCGTAATCTAGGCGTTACTCATGTCTTTGGTATTATTGGTAAATCCATCTGTCCTGCTGTCCTGAAGATGGTGGATTACGGATTAGAGCTCATTCCAGGCCGTCATGAATCCAGCTCAGGTTTTGCCGCATCCGGTTATGCATTACAGACGGGTAAACTCGGCGTTGCCTTTGCCACATCCGGTCCAGGCGGAACCAATCTGATTACTGCTGCAGCCCATGCAAAGGCCAATAATCTGCCCGTACTGTTTATTACGGGTCATCAATCCATTCAGGAACTGGGGCTCCCCCAGTGTCAGGACTCCTCTTCCTATCTGGCTGATCTGGCCGAGATGTTCAGGCCTGCTACGCTATTCAGCAAACTGGTTGAGCGTGGAGATCACTTCGGCACACTGCTGAATCATGCCCTTTCCATTGCACTCGGCCCCAACAAAGGCCCCGTTCACCTCTGTCTTCCTTTTGACGTACAGACCGAGTTGTTATCTCAATGCCGGATTGTCATTCCTGAATCGGAACCTCTCATTAGTGTATCTAACCTAAATCGCATTCTTCCTCTCATTAAACAAGCTAACCGCCCTTTAATTATTGCTGGTAAAGGTGTAAGTCGCGCCCGAGCCCATGATGAATTACTTCATTTGGCCGAATCGTTCAACATTCCCGTCATTACTACTCCTGGTGGAAAAGGAGCAATTGTGTGGGACCATCCCCTGTACCATGGACCTTGTGGTGTTGGTGGTTTCCCACATGCAGACGACATGCTGAACCAAAGTGACCTTTATATCGTCCTTGGTTCACGTCTAAGTGACATGACCATCTGCAATCTGAAGCCTGAACATCATCCGGCACACCTCATTCAATTTGATGCTGATCCTACATTTGTGGGCAAGATCCTGAGCGCTCAAACCTTACATATCACCGGTGATTTAAAGGACAATCTGCAATATTTCCTGGGCATATTAGAAGACCTCCCTACTCCTGTGAGAACCACGCCACCCATGGATTACACAATCCCTTTACCAGATCTCCCCCGACTATCTCTAGCTTCTGTACTGGACGGGATGAGTGAAATGCTTCCGTACGATCATACACTGTTTGTCGATGATGGCAGCCATGGATTTCACGCAGTCCAGCGATATAAAGTCAAGAAACCAGGCAGCTTTGTGTTTGACGCGTACTTTGCATGCATGGGTAATGCCATTGGTATGGCAATAGGTGCAAAGGCCGCCTCACCTGAAGAGACTATCGTATGTATCACCGGAGATGGATGTTTCATGATGCTGGGAACGGAGATCAATACCGCGGTATGCAACAATCTGAATGTCATTTTCATTGTCGTTAATAACAAACAGCTGGACATGGCACTCAAAGGAATGGAAAAAACAACGGGCAGAATTGATGGCACAGTATATGAAGTTCCTATGGATGCAGCCAAATTTGCCGAATCTCTCGGTGCGGTTGCGTTTCGAGCAGAGACCCTTGCTGAATTCTCATCTGCGCTGAACACAGCCCAGACGTTGAACCGGGTGACTGTTATAGAGCTTCTGACCGATCGAGATGAAATTCCACCCACGGCTCACCGTACCGTAACTTTGAATTAGGAGGAGTATTTCATGAGTGAACATGTAGCTCAGGGGCTCGACCGTTTTGCTAAACTTTCTGGGGAGTACGGTGCAAGAGCCCTCGCCCCCATCAAAGAACATTTTCCCGAGTTGTCGGAATTTATTATGGGGACGGCATACGGGGATATTTTTCAACGCACCACGATTACGGATCAATGGAAGGAAGTTGCTATTATCTCTTCGTTAATCACCCAAGGACAGTATGAACAATTGGGAGTACATTACACCATGGCGCTGAGTGTGGGAGTGACGGTGGATCAGCTCAAAGGAATATTGCTACATCTGGCACCATGTGTGGGTGCTCCGCGCATTATCAGTGCATTTAATATTTTGCTTGCCACCTTGGACGAAATACAGTAATTCACTTTTCTACATTTTTATACATGATTCGACTTTTTTATTGATCTTTTTACATTCCTACCTTTATAATATGGTTAAATTATCCTTCGAATCAGCTCTCATCTTAGAAGCTTTCAGCAGAGACTCTATGGAGCTGTGTATCCATTAGCAGGATAGCCTTAACTCATTTAAAGGAGAGAGATCAAGCATGGGAAATTTCATTCTTAAGACTGACGTTCCGAACAAGGTGTTAAACATTGAACTGGAGGGTTCTTTCTCTCAAGAAGACGGTTTTCGTTCCATCTCGGCCTATCAGGATACGATCGCTCCTATTAACACCAAGGAGTATGACCTGAACATCGATTGCAAAAAGTTGAATGTTACTGCTCCGGAGATTGTTCCTCTTTTGGAAGGCTGCCTTCAAATGTTTAAAAAAGATGAATATAAAAAAGTCGTGTTGACCCTCGAGAACAACGCGATTCTAAAAATGCAATTGTCCCGACTTGGTCGGTCTGTTGGCCTGGACAATCTCGAAATCATATCTACCGTTACCACTTAATAAACCAGGCGGACAAGCTGTGAATTCACCCTTCCGCTCAAGAGGAGAATGAAGATGGCCGGAATTCGTATTGTAGATATCGATATCTATCACCCAGCAACCAAGGTGCACAATGATTTTTATATTGAACATTTTGATGCAAGAGGTGTAGATATTCGTGGATTGTTAAAGGCACTTGGTCGTGATACACGTTATAAAATTGACAACGATGACGAAAATTCGCTAAGCATGGCCTTTGAGGCAACCAGTAATCTACTGGAAAAAACCGGACTCACCGGTGCAGATATTGATCTGATTGCTTATGCAAGCCAAACGCCAGAATACATCTTCCCTACGAATTCCCTGATGATTCATCGCCTGATTAACGGAGCTTCCCACACGATCTGTATTGACAGTAACGCCAACTGTGCAGGCATGACTGCTGCTTTCGAACAGGTTAGCCGGCAGATGCTGGGCAATCCTCGGATTCGCCGGGCTTTAATCATTGGCTCGGATTACGTAGCTCCTCACGCCAGTCCCGATGATCCTGTATACTTCGCCAATTTCGGTGATGCGGCAGCGGTGGTTATGATAGAGCGAGATGAGCATGCTGTCGGTTTTATTGATTCAATCTATCAGACGGATACCTGTGTGTATGGTAACTCACTCTTTCCAGCAGAAGGCCTGGCAAAACTGGGCAAAACGGGTGTAGATGCAGGGGCTTTTCATGTGAAATTCATCCCATTCGATGATTCCATCTGCGTGGATGCCGCTTCGGAATCCATTCGTACCTTGCTGACACGCAACGAGATTAAACCAGATGAGATCAGAGCAGCTTGCTTCTCCCAGCTATCCATTAGTAACATTCGGGCAGTATCCGAGAACGTCGGCATCGGTGATGATATTGCTGTCTATATCGGAGATGAGTTCGGATATACATCAACCAGCAGTCCGTTCATCGCATTGCATCGAGCGGTTACAACCGGGCAGATTCAGCGTGGCGACAAAGTGTTGTTCTGGACCGTTGGAGCCGGATGGCAAAATGTTGCCATGGTGGTTGAATACTAGCCAAACACTTTAAATCCAATAAAACCATCTCTGGTACCACTACTGGGGATGGTTTTTTGTCTCTCCATTTTCCACCTATAACGTTCATTTAAGATTTATTACCTTCCATTGTGAAAATAGTCACTTACATATTATTACACAAAAGATATGATTTAGTAGTAATTAACATCCATAAAAGGAGATGTTTATGTTCAAGTACGATCTACCATTATCCTGAGTTGCTGCATTCAACACACATTCCATTTGAGAGAGGAGTTTTTAGATTGAAGATAAGAAAATCGCTAACTTCATTATTATCCTTAGCTTTGTTATTAACTCCATTCAATCTTGTATTCGCAGATGGTACTATGGACACGATCACCATGAACAACGAACTTAAAAAAAGTATCGAAGTCAATATCGATTCATCAATCACAGGAAATGAGCGAGAAGTAATTGCTGACGTGATGGCCCGGCTCGACGAAGAAGATCGAGAAAATGTCATCTATGTCGCAGAAGACGGTGCCATTTACTCCAACAAGACGGAACTCAAAGAGACGACAGAAGTATATGATCTGGTTGAGAACAATATCTATGAAAGTGCATCCGGAAAAGAACTTGTCGGTCCCGGAGTACCCACGAATGATTTTTCAGCATCTGCCGTTAAAGATGACACACAAATTTCTCCCGCTGCCGAAGTACCTAATCCAAGCGGAGGTTCCGGTCCTTATCGAAGAGTTTTCTCAAATAATGGATACAACTGGTTAAGTACGTATGTAACCATCCCAGGTGCCCCATACGTAAAAGGTAATGTTTCGACAGATGTTCCTTATGTATACTTGGGAGGTTGGGGATCTAACGGAAATGGGATAGATGCCGGTTTACAATACAGCACAGCGTTTGATAATTGGGCCCCTACAACGTTAGCAAATGGAGCGATGGTTCCCAGTACTACTCGCTATCGTTCAAATCAGGACATTTATATGAAATTTTATGTGACTAATCCCAATGAATGTACGTTGGCAGTATCAGGAATCACAACGACTGGCGAACAATTGACAACAACAATTGTAAGAAGCGGGGTAAGTGGCTGGGATAAAAGCGGTTCAGGGATGAGAGTAAAACGAATGACCACCATTGGTCAAAAACCCGAGAATATGAATACAGGTTCAAGCATTAAAAATGTGCGCTGGCATGATATTACTGTAGGGTATTATTCAGGAAGCAATCTTATATATAGCAGTTGGGGCAGTGGACAAACCGGAGGATATCACTCTGTGCCTTCCAATAAAGTAAGTGTTAATTATGTAAGCCCTGGTGAAGAAACCGTGAGCATACAACTGTAGTATCTATTAAATTGATGTAGTATTTATTTAACTGAAAAAGATGTATTATAGATATTCTAATGAAAAGTAGCAGTTCCAAGATTATTCAATCTTGAGAACTGCTACTTTTCAAATTTTATAAAATCAGACTCCTGCCGCGATATCAAATATTCAGAATATTTTCTTTGTATCCCGGTCGTCTTTCAGAATTTCCACAGCCTCCCTGAAACGTAAGGAATGCACGATCTCCCGTTCCCGCAGAAACTTCAGACTATCCTGGAGATCCACGTCATCGGTCAGGTCGATTAACCATTGATATGTAGCCCGGGCTTTCTCTTCTGCCGCAATATCCTCGTACAAATCTGCAATAGGGTCACCTTTGGCTTGAATATACGTAGCGGTAAAAGGTACGCCTGCTGCATTATTGTAAAAAAGGGCCTTATCGTGATTAACGTAGTGAGCAGACAGCCCGGCCTGCTCCAACTGTTCCACTGTAGCATCTTTGGTGAGCTTATAGATCATGGTTGCAATCATCTCTAAATGAGCAAACTCTTCTGTTCCGATATCATTGAGCAGACCAATAATTTTGTCCGGGATCGTATAACGCTGATTAAGATAACGCAAGGCTGCCGCCAATTCGCCATCTGCTCCGCCATACTGTTCCATCAGCAATTTGGCCATGTGAGGGTCACATTTGCTCACACGAACGGGATATTGCAGTTTCTTCTCGTAGACCCACATTCCACGACTCCCCCTTTAATTTTTATACTTGCCATGGCCAAGGTGTCTGGGACCACTCCCAAGGATACTTCGAGAAGGCATGACCAAAATTCATTAACGGTCCATACAACTGTTGAAACTCATGGGCTACTCGCATTCGCTCTTGGCTAAACTTGTTGTACTGTTCAATGCTTTGAAAGTCACCTGGATGGGTATCCAGGTACAGATTTAGCTCCACTAATACGAAGTCCAGCGCCTGAAGTTCTTCCAGCAACTCGTAGTATTTTGCATCACAGGCTTTCGGTGCTTCAGGTTCCATCCGCCTCCACCTTCCTCTCCTTTGACTTCTTGGATGTATAAGGGCTGTATAATGCAGGCCATAATGTTCCCAGTCTTAGCGCTTCTGCCGGACTGTATTGCGGCCAACCCATGGGCTGGAAAGGTATAAACAACTGCGGCGGAACAAGATACGTACGTATTTCTATCGGTTTACAAGGATCAAACGGCCCCACAAAAGGAGCATAGGCCCGAAGCTGTGGATCCTTCATTCGAAACGCCTCCTTCGACAATGTTTACGTGCATCCCCGTACATCTCAAACCACTGCTTCCCGTCTCCCTATGTATATGTTTCAGCTCTACAGGTTAATCCCTATTCGGCACAAATTCATAAAGTAATTCCCAGGCCTTCTTCTCTTGAACCAAAAAAAGACCTTTGGAAGCACCTCTACGGCAGTTCCAAAAGTCTGTTTTTCGTAAAATGGAGAAATATGTTGACCTCTTGTTCGTCACACTCATCATCTGACTACAACAAATCTATTCTCTCGTTGTTTCTTCCGAATTCATGTCTTGAGGGACAGATTGTTTGTACACTCGAACCCGGGTAATACGCAAGCGTGTAGCTTCTTCCACTTCAAAAACGTACCCATTTAACTCCTGCGTTTTGCCCTTGGCAGGACTGCCCCCAAGCTCTTTAAACAACCATCCACCAATCGTATCTACTTCCTCATCCTCAATGATGGCTCCAGTCCACTTATGAACTTCTTCAATAAGGGATCGACCATCAATGGAAAATGAATCGCCGGTACGTTCCATATGCGGACGTTCATCCTCAAACTCGTCATACAAATCTCCAACAATCTCTTCCAAAATCTCTTCGGCAGTCAGCAATCCCGCTGTACCGCCATATTCATCCACAACCAGGGTCATCTGAGAATGTTTCTTCTGCATCATGCGCAGCACATGGCTGATCTCCATTGATTCAGGAACGTTCAAGATGGGACGGACAAGCGAAGCCAGATCATGTTGCTGCTCCGGGTCAGCCAGCAGCAGGTCTGTGATATGGATAAACCCAATGATCTCATCCTTGTCTTCTACTGCTACGGGATACCGGGAATGTTTGGTTGCATTAATAATCTCCAGATTTTCTTCCAAAGACATATGGGTATACAAACAATCCATATCGGTACGTGGCAGCATGACTTCACGTGCCAGCATATCAGAGAAATCAAAAATGTTATCCATCAGTTTGATCTCATCCTTATCGATGACCCCACTCTTGGCACTCTGCTTCATCAGAATACGAAGCTCATCTTCCGAGTGAGCTTCTCCTTCACTGGCAGGTTCGATACCCGCCAGACGCAGCAATGCATTGGCCGATACATTCAATACCCAGATGAACGGGAAGAAGATTTTGTAGAACAACAGCAAGGGTGCAGATAAGAACAAAGCCACTCCGTCTGTTTTTTGAATTGCCAATGATTTTGGCGCAAGCTCACCCAGCACGATATGCAGAAACGTAATGATACAGAAACCGATAATGACAGATACCGTCGATATAAGTCCTGTATCTCCTACACCAAGCTTAAACATCAGTGGCTCAACGAGCAATTCAGAGATGGCCGGCTCTCCCAGCCACCCCAGTCCAAGCGATGTCAATGTAATCCCGAACTGCGTTGCCGATAGATAGGAATCCAGTTTACTATTCACCTTCAGTGCGTAACCAGCCATACGGTTTCCTTCACTCTGCAGTTGAGTTAAGCGTGTCTGCCTTACTTTCACAAGGGAAAATTCTGCTGCAACAAATACGCCATTCAAAAATACGAGCAAAAAGACACAGACCAGATTAAATACCAGCTGTCCAAGATGAAATTCGGTATGAATATCCAAGTTGAAACTCCCCTTTTCTATCTATTTCAGGAATACACCTGGAATATCAACGTGTGATTGCCTTTCTGGATTTGAAATCCACACCTTTGTAGTACATATCTGCCACCAGCAGGTTAGGTCCGCAACAGGAAGCCATATCGCAATGGCAATTAACCGTCTGATTGAGCGGATGTTCCGCTGACCACTCATGGAACACTTCATCCAGCTTACGATCTCGAATATTACCAAATGCCGGGATATCCGCAAAATCCGTTACATATACATTGCCCGTAAACATGTTGACGTTCACGCGGTTGCGTCCGTCCGGATCGTTACGCACCGTCACATTTGGCTCGCTGTGCAGTCGGTTAATCAATTCCCGATCCTGTTCTGCTGCACTGCACGCGAAAAATGGCAATGTTCCAAAAAGCATCCACATATCCTTGTCACGCACATCAAGCAAACGATGGATCGCTGCTCTCATATGGTCCAGTGATAACACGGGCAACGACGAAGCAAAGTTTGAGTTATACATCGGATGTACTTCATGACGAACACAGCCCATCTCACGAATCAGTTGGTGAATACCATCCAGCTTGTCATGCGTACGGAAGTTAATCATGGACTCCGCAGATATAAACATACCTTGTTCACTCAATTTGCGGGAATTCTCAATCATTTTCTCATACATCTTCACTGCTACTTCACGTTTCACAGGTCTGCCACTATTCGCAAATCCAACTTGATGGAAATCGTCAGCATTCAGATAGTTAAATGAGATATGCATAACGTCCAGATAAGGTAAAAGTTGCTCATACCGGCTGATATCCAGTGTTAAATTCGAGTTGATCTGGGAACGAATTCCACGTTCCTTGGCATATTTGAGCAGTGGGATAATCATTTCATCCACTGTTTTCTGGCTAAAGCTTGGTTCGCCACCCGTCAGACTAATCGTCTGCAGATGCTCCACTTCATCCAAACGTTTCAGCATCAGAGGCAGCGGAAGAGCTGGCGCTTCACGCATCGTAAGCATATCACCCACAGCACAATGCTCACACCTCATGTTGCACAGATGTGTCACAGTCATTTCTACACTGGTCAGCACATGGCGTCCATATGTACGCAGAGAGCCGATTGGATCCCACGGATCATTGGTCGGCGATAAAGGCATCGGTTGTACCGATCCTGAGTTTAGCATGGTCATTGTTCTTCACCTTATTCCTTTTATTAACCTAAAAAGTTTTATTTACATCATACCTTGTGTTTCTCTTTTTGGAGTTATCTTTTATCATAGCACAATTTTGAATGCTCCGGCACACGTAGGCCCTGTCCATTACATGACAAAAAACGCTCAGGCAACTCTGGACCGAATCACGAAACGGCCCTGATGTTACGACATGAGCGCTAGTCATCTTTCAAGTTGTTCAGCTTTCCACCTGCAAACTTTGGGCCGCTGATGGTGTATCCTCCACACCCTCTACACCTGTAATCATCACAGACAGGGCTGTCAGCAGGTTAATTTCATAAGGAGAAGATAAAGTCTGGCCGTCCGCATCTTTTAGAACACGAATAAGCGGCCGTTGGGGTACACGTGAATGAATGGATGCAACTACCCCAACCTCTCCTGTACTGAGCTTGACTGAAAGACCTACTGGGTATATCGCTACACAATCCCTGAATTTCTCCAGCATCCGTTGTTCGTACAAGGTCCCCGAACCAGTGTACAGTACCTCGACAGCCTGATGTGGCAATAAAGCTTGCTTGTACACGCGATTCGTGGTCATGGCATCATAAGAATCAGCAAGCGCAATCCATTTGGCATATTCATGAATCTCCTTGTCTTTCAACCCAAAGGGATATCCGCTACCATCAATTCGTTCATGGTGCTGCAACGCACAATGCGCAGATAGAAGCGGTATGCCCGGTTCATCTTTGAGAATACGGTGTCCATATGTAGTGTGCTGCTGAATAATTTTAAATTCCTCGTCACTCAATCTGGAGGGTTTGTTCAGGATCTCAGGTGCAATCTGTGTCTTGCCGATATCATGCAACAAAGCGCCAAGACCAATTTCCATTAATTGCTGGCGTGTGTATCCCGAAGCGACACCAAGAACCAATGTGTACACACATACATTCAGAGAATGATTATAAAGGTCAAAATCGCTGGAATTCATGTCCATCAGCATAATCATGGCTTCCTTCTGACTACCGATGTCTTCCAGAATGGCATTCATCACACCACTAAGCGCTTTACCAAAATGAGGAATCTGATTTTTTGTTTTCAATCCTGACATACTCTGAAATTGCTGTTTGATCTCAACCAGTGCTTTCCTCTTGGTCTCTTCCTGCAACATATCAGGAACAATGATATCCTCTGTCGCAGCATCTTTAATATACACATAACCAACCCCGAGATCTTTGAGCCGCCCAATCAATCGAGTGGTTAACTCTACATCCTCACTAAGTAATACCAGGCCTTCTTCACTATAAATACGTTTCCCCAGCTTCATGCCAGGCTGCAATAAGTTTATGTGTACTAAACGCACAGCCTATCCTCTCCCGCTCCGTAGATGTAATTTCCACTAGCCGCCGCTTCAGCAGAAGGCAACTACTTTTAATTTAGCTTTGACGCCATCGGGCTCGCAGGCTGTCGTCCAGAGCCCCTGGTCGTTTTATTTCCGTTTCCAGCAAATCGCGTATGAATTCCGGAAGATGATAAAGTGTATCGGTTCCGTGACCCAGAGGAGGATATCCTACATTAAACGTAAACATATCCAGTGTTCCAACAATATACTCCCCCTGTTCATCCATAGGTTCCCCATTAATGTAAATGGTCTGGATCTTCTCATAGGCAGGCGCATGTGGATTGTATTGAACTTCCATTCCGTCCATGCATAACGTACCTAGAATTTGACCCCGAAAACCAAATCCCACAATGGGCTTACCTGAAAAATCGTCCAACAAGGACTGCTCAAGTGCTTCACGAATATGAGTTCCACTCAAGCATATTGTACAAGCATTTATAGGAGATGGACATAGGGAATGCAACATTCCTTTTGTAATATTACCTTGTGGAAGATCTACGAGAAGCTGACCTGCATTCACCAGAGACAGCTGAGCCCCCGTGAAATGACGAACAGCTTGTGCAAGCAATGTTGCAAAAGGGGATTCCCGGTCATACGCGATGGGCAACACCCGGTCTGTTATCACTGCCGTCTGATTAAGAGTCCTTTCGGCTTCCGTTCGATTCGTAGCGATTGCCAGCGCGACCTGATCATCCAGTAATATGCTCTTGGCAGTCATACAGCCGCTACTTACCAGCTGCAAAGGTTCTCCCACGCTTGTTCGTTCCAGGACCACTTTACCAAGCCATTGGCCAAATTTCCCAGCTGCGCCCAGCACGGTCTGACCAATGACTAATGGTTCTTCGAGAACATGATGGGTATGTCCACCGAGAATAACATCAATTCCAGTAATCTGCTCCGCCAGCCTCCGATCTGTTGAGAGTCCCAGGTGCGAAAGGATAACCACCACATCCACTTCATCACGCAATGCTTCCACCTGAGCTCTTAGTGAATCCACAGGGTCCAGAACATCCCATCCGAGCAGTTCGTAAAACGTGGTAAAAGGGGCGGTTGCCCCCAGAAGGCCAACGCGAAAGGGACCTTTCTCCACAATCAGAGAAGGTTTCATCCACACTGGCGGAAGACCCGTATCTTGCTCTACAACATTGCCACATACCACAGGACACATAAGTCCAGCATAGGTTTGCGAGAGCTGATCTGGCGTAAATGTCAGTCCCTCGTTGTTACCAATTGTAATGGCATCGTAGCCAGTCAGGTTAATTACATCAACATTAGCCGTACCCAGTGTTCCCTCTGTTTCAACGGCCATCCGGTCCATATGATCGCCGATATCCAATACAAGGAAGTTGCCACCTTGTCCACGTTCCTCATTGATCATAGCGGCGATGGTGCTCATGGAGCCGAAGTGGCTGTGAATGTCATTGGTGTGCAGAATCGTCAACTTTTGCTTCTCCCTGGTGCTCATCACACCGCCTCCCCTTCTCTTCAATAAACGTTCATTCTTCTAATGGATAAGCATAACATTTTCCGCGTCGTTATGATATATTTAAAGGGTTTAGAGATCAAAAAGAGGTGAGTTATATCTATGAAATTGACAATTCAACTATTTGCAGGCATTGCAGAACACTTAAATACATCCCTTTTGGAGTTTGAGTACATTGGAGACATTCCAACCGCTGCCGATTTAAAAGAGAAACTGAGTCTGGCCTACCCGGAGGCAGCTTCTCAGATAAAAACATCCTTTTTGGCCGTTAACCAACAGTACGCTCCTGCCGATACTATACTTAGCTCGGAAGATGAACTTGCGTTGATTCCTCCTGTCTCTGGAGGCGATGGTACGGATATATCCGATAAGAAACATCGTTCTACCTCCCTTGAACATCGGACTGAAGATGGCTTATTTCTGATTACAGAATCCACTTTGTCTGTTGAGGCAACAACGGCGCTAGTGATAACCCCGAATCACGGGGCAGCTCTTACTTTTGTAGGTACGACTCGTGAAATGACGGGTGAACAGCGTACCGTCCATCTTGAATACGAGGCCTACGTGCCGATGGCTCTTTCCCAGATGGCAGCCATTGGTGTGGAAATCTCCGATCGCTGGCCTGGTGTATTATGTGCGATCAGTCACCGAATTGGCAAAGTGGATGTGGCAGAGATTAGTGTAGTCATTGCCGTTTCCTCACCTCATCGCAACGACTGTTATGATGCAAGCCGCTACGCTATAGAGAGACTCAAACAGACCGTTCCAATCTGGAAAAAGGAAATCTGGGAAGATGGGTCTGAATGGAAAGGTCATCAATTAGGACCATGGAACCCCATGGAGAAGTAAGCAATGAGCCTTTACACCTTCTACGACACAGTGACTTATTAGTAAATAAGTCGTTGTCAACCCATTTTTTTCTTGTTATTATAATGATATATGTCGATATTAGTCGAGGAAAAGGTGGTTTATACGTGAGAGTGCATGTTACTGATCTCAAACCTGGCGACCTGTTAAAAAATGATGTATACAACAGTTCGGGTCTCCACATCCTGATGAAAGGTTCCACCCTCAGTGAAGATGACCTATCCAAGCTGCTGCAACATGGAATCGATTACGCAGATGTAGAACATACAACATCCGACCTACACTCTGATGCACAAACCTTACCTTCCGATCAAACCACTCTGTTAACTAACTTGTTTAACGATACGATCAAAGGTACTGAATCTCTATTTCAACAAGCGATGGAGAAGGGTTTTATTGATGAGACACAAGTCGATGAGATTTTGATTACCCTAACAGGACAGCTGGAAAAACAGAAAGATGTTGTCTCCTTATTGCTTATGCTGGACGGGGATAGCGATTATACCTATAACCATTCATTGCAAGTTGGGATGCTCGCTTTTTACATTGCCGGCTGGATGGGTTATAACCCCGAGGAATGTCTAACGGTAGCCAAAGCAGGATATCTTCATGATATTGGCAAGTCCAAGATTCCTTCTGAAATCTTACATAAACCGGGTAAATTGACCACGGAAGAATTTGATGAAATGAAGAAACACACATTCTATGGGTACGATATCATTAAAGAATCCACGCAAGATGAAATTCTGGCAATGGTTGCACTCCAGCATCATGAGCGCGAGGATGGGAGTGGTTATCCTCATGGACTTCGAAGAGAAGAGATTCATCCATATGCCCGTATAACAGCTGTAGCGGACGTTTACAGCGCCATGACGACTAATCGGGTGTACCAGACCAAACAGGAACTGATCTCCGTTCTGTGTGAACTGTATAGCCTTAGCTTCGGTCAGTTAAATGGTGAAGCCACGCAGGAACTGATCAAGCACATGCTACCTAATTTTATCGGTAAAAGGGTTCTGCTCACCACAGGTCAGACGGGACTAATCGTCATGAATAATCCTGCTGATTATTTCCGCCCACTCGTTCAGACCTCTACGGCCTTTATCGATTTAGCGAAAGAAAGAGATATTGCTATCGTTGAGATCTATGTACAGTAGCTGTTCATTTTGCGTAGCCATGCCTACGAAGGACCAAAAACTAGCTTAAATAGCAAACGTAATATGTTGAATATGACAAAAGGGAAGCCGTAATCGGCTTCCCTTTGTTTATTTCGATTCAATTATATTGGATTATACACAGAATGCTTTTGTGATGATAACCAACAGAATGAACAGTACCAAGATTGCACCAGTGTTTGTAAACATATTGTATCCACCAACGCCGCCTACTCCGCCTACGTTGCCCCCACAGCCATATCCTACTTCGCTCATGTGATTGCCTCCTCTTCATCAGGTATACCCTAACATATGACGTTCACCGATCTAATGAACCGGGCGAAGTGGCAACATTCGATAAATGGTTGTCTGCCTGCATCTACCTGAGTGGATTAACCTTTTGCTTCTCCCTGTTCTTTGCGGGAAGTTATATGTCGGAATCCGAATGAACCTGGATACCTTTTTCCTTGCGGTACATAATGACGAGTGATCGCCAAAAATCATAACTGCCCTTGTCATTCATAATATACGGTCGATAATAATCAAATGCTTGTTGCGCCCATGTGGGACAATCCATATTGGCAAGTTGCTGCTGTTGCTGAATCCATCCCCCTTGAATCTCCAGCGTTTTCTGCATGGCTTCAAATATTTTCTTCTGCTCAGCGGTCATCGGCAGAGCCTCCTGTTCCTGAGATGCAGTTCCGTATTCGGCCTCCAGATATGCGCCTGGCTCCGTCACACCATCTTCACTAGCTGTATAGCCATAAGATGGTGCACTTATTTTACGAATCTCATAATGTACATGCGGCCCAGTACTCTGACCCGTGCTTCCCTGATTACCAATAAGCTGGCCTCGTTTCACCTGCTGCCCAACGGTTACGGCAATACGTGAAAGGTGAGCGTAACAATGCAAATAGCCACGATGATCTTGAAGGGCGACTGTAAGCCCATAACCGCCGAATCCGGAGCCTGTAACTCCTTCAGAAGCAAAACGTACCTTACCCTCCATAAAAGCATAGACAGGGCCATTCCAGGGCTCTGTCACGAGATCGATTCCGCGGTGAAACGTCTGTCCACCATGAATGGGATGAATGCGATAGCCGAATGAACTTGTAATCCGATATCCCTCGAAAGGGTTCACGCTCATACAATCACATCCTTTTCTATCATTAGATGCTTAAATCTATGAAATGGCTTGTGCTATTGGTCTTATTTTATTCCACAAAAATACCGCTCAGACTAGGATTAAGTATAGCAGAATGCTTTTTTAGTCAAATTATTTTCCCTTGTATTTCTTCCTGAACTAGAATCTAATCATTCATATGTACAATAAATGAACAGAACAATATAAAAGAAAAAGACCGAGGAAATCACCTCGATCTTTTTCAGTATTACTTGATTCAATTTAGGTCGGATTCAGGACGCGAACGTCCCGATCTGCTGAATAATCCTTTTTTTAAAAGGGTTATCCAATAGAGCCTTCCATTTCGAACTTGATCAATCTATTCATCTCAACAGCATATTCCATTGGCAATTCCTTCGTGAATGGCTCAATGAAGCCCATGATGATCATCTGTGTAGCTTCTGCATCCGTCAGACCACGGCTCATCAGATAGAAGAGTTGATCCTCGGACACTTTGGATACCGTAGCTTCATGCTCCAGCATGATGTTATCATTCATGATTTCATTGTACGGAATTGTATCTGATGTAGACTCATTATCGAGAATGAGTGTATCACACTTGATATTGGATTTCGCGCCCTCCGCTTGACGTCCAAAGGAAGCCAAACCACGGTACGTTACTTTACCACCATGTTTACTGATGGATTTGGATACGATCGTAGATGTTGTATCCGGAGCCAAGTGGATCATTTTCGCACCTGCATCTTGGTGCTGGTTTTTACCAGCAACAGCGATGGAGAGTACGGAGCCTTTAGCTCCACGGCCTTTCAGTACAACCGCTGGATATTTCATCGTCAGTTTGGAACCGATGTTACCATCGACCCATTCCATTGTTGCATTCTCTTCTGCAACTGCACGTTTCGTAACGAGGTTGTAGATGTTTGGTGCCCAGTTTTGAATTGTAGTGTAACGAACACGGGCATTTTTCTTACAAATGATCTCAACGACCGCACTGTGCAGTGAGTTTGTGCTGTAGATTGGAGCTGTACAGCCTTCCACATAGTGAACAAAGCTGTCTTCGTCCGCAATGATGAGTGTACGCTCAAATTGTCCCATATTCTCGGAGTTAATCCGGAAGTAGGCTTGCAGAGGCACTTCACATTTAACGCCTTTAGGCACGTAGATGAAGCTTCCTCCGGACCATACCGCACTATTCAAAGCAGCAAATTTGTTATCTGCTGGTGGAATAACTGTTGCAAAATATTCACGCAGGATTTCCGGATGCTCTCTGAGAGCCGTATCCGTATCCATGAAGATTACACCTTGGTCTTCCAATTCCTTTTGCATGTTGTGGTATACAACCTCAGACTCATACTGAGCTGATACCCCTGCAAGGAACTTTTGCTCTGCTTCAGGGATACCCAATTTATCAAAGGTTTCCTTGATTTCAGAAGGAACCTCTTCCCATGTTTTCCCTTGTTTTTCAGAAGCACGCACATAATACTGAATATCGTTGAAATCCAATCCGTCGAGATCTCCGCCCCATTTCGGCATTGGCATCTTTTCGAATTGTTTCAGGGATTTCAAGCGGAATTCCAACATCCATTCCGGTTCGTTCTTAATCTTGGAAATTTCGGTAACCACTTCTGCAGTCAGACCTTTACCGGTTTGAAAGATGGATTTGTGCTCGTCGCGAAAACCATATTTGTACTCTTCCATTTCTGGTGCTTTTTTAGCCATCTTGCTCTACCTCCCTATCGTTATTGTACTTTGTTCTCTTCGTCAATCCCTTTGCGTAATGCATTCCAGGCCAGAGTGGCACATTTGATGCGTGCAGGGAACTTGTTCACACCGGATAGGGCTTCGAGATCTTCATAATCGTCGAAATCGACTTCTTCACCTTTCATCAGTGAGGAAAAACGGTTAGCGATATCGAGTGCCTGTTCCATCGTTTTGCCTTTGACAGCCTCTGTCATCATCGATGCAGAGGACATGCTGATGGAGCAACCTTCACCCGTATATTTGGCTTCCTGAACGATTCCGTCTTTCAGCAAAATTTGCAGTGAAATCCGGTCGCCGCACGTTGGATTGTTCAAATTCACCGTGACAGCGTCATTATCAAATGTTCCGCGGTTACGCGGGTTTTTGTAGTGGTCCATTATAACACGTCTGTACAGATCATCAAGTTGCATCGCCAAAGTACTCCTTTGTCTGGATTAAGGCGCTGACAAGCCGATCTACATCTTGTTCGTTATTGTATAGATAGAAACTGGCACGAGCTGTTGAACTAACTTCAAGCCAGCGCATTAATGGTTGACAGCAGTGGTGTCCGGCACGAATGGCCACGCCACTCGCATCCAGCACAGTTGCCACATCATGCGGATGAACATCTCCCAGATTAAAGGTAACCACACCCACATGCCGCTTTGCAGGGCCATAGATGGTTAAGCCATCTATCTCGGACAGACGCTCCGTTGCATAAGCTGCCAGCACACTCTCATGATGTGCAATCTCATCCATACCAATCTGTTCCAGAAAATCAATGGCAGCTCCCAATCCTACCGCACCTGCGATAATCGGGGTTCCACCTTCGAACTTCCAGGGAAGCTCTTTCCAGTTGGATTCGTATAGACCCACATCATCGATCATTTCACCGCCGAACTCAATAGGTTCCATGGACTCCAGCAGCGCCTTTTTGCCGTAGAGTGCACCGATTCCGGTTGGTCCGCACATTTTATGACCGGATAATGCATAGAAATCACAGTCCAGATCCTGCACGTCCACCTTCATGTGAGGTGTGCTTTGTGCGCCATCAACAACGATGACAGCACCATTGCGGTGTGCAATTTCAGCAATTTGTTTCACCGGATGGATCAGACCCATCACATTGGATACATAAGCGATCGCTACAATTTTAGTATTGTTCGTAATCGTCTTCTCCACGTCAGCCAATTCAATGTGACCGTCAGGCTGAAGCGGGATGTATTTCAATGTTGCACCTGTCTCCTTGGCAACCTGCTGCCAAGGAATCAGATTACTATGGTGCTCCATTTGCGTGATAACAATTTCATCGCCTTCTTTGCAATTGGCGCGAGCATACGATGAAGCCACCAAATTCAGGGCTGTCGTTGTCCCGCGAGTGAAGATAATCTCCTGTGTACGGCGGGCATTGATAAACTTGGCTACCTTCTCACGCGCGCCTTCGTAAGCGTCGGTTGCACGGCTTCCAAGGGTATGAACACCACGATGTACGTTGGAGTTCTCATACTCATAATAATGTTTGACTGCTTCAATCACAGCACGAGGCTTCTGTGAAGTTGCAGCACTATCTAAATATACGAGCGGATGTCCGTTGATTTCCTGGTGGAGGATCGGGAACTGCTCGCGAATCGATGGGTTCATTGTCCCAGCTTCTTCTCAATCAGGGACTGCAATTGGGTGCGCAGTGCTTCCAGAGGAATATCCGCCACCACCGGAGCCAGGAAGCCATAGATGATCAGGCGTTCAGCATCCGTACGGTTAATTCCGCGCGACATCAAGTAATGAATCTGCTCGGCATTGACTTGACCAACAGAAGCCGCGTGACCTGCTGTTACATCATCCTCATCAATCAGAAGGATTGGGTTGGCGTCTCCACGTGCTTTAGGGCTAAGCATCAACACTTTCTCTGTCTGCTGTCCATCAGCTTTGGTAGCGCCTTTCTCAATCTTCGTGATCCCGTTGATGATTGCAGAAGCTTCTTCACGCATAACTGCACGTGTAATCATCTGACTTGGCGTATTTTTGCCGAAGTGACGAGCTTCTGTGGTGTAGTTAATTTTCTGGGAACCGGAACCCACAGCGATAACTTTGGAGTCGGAACTTGATCCATTGCCTTTAAGCACAGTCATCGTGTTACTCGCTGTATCGCCATTGTTCATTTCACCAACGATCCACTCGATCGAAGCATCATTCTCCAAAACTGCACGACGGAATGAAACATCAGTTACATTCACACTCAGTTGATGAACCGATGCAAAGCGTACTTTAGCACCAGATTTTGCGAATACTTCAACAACACCATTATGGAAAACAGGTGCGGACAGTTCGCCGGATACATAGTTATCCACATAAGTTACTGAACTGTTTGCTTCTGCAACCACAAGCACGTGAGGTGCAAACGTTGCAGATGCATCATCCGTAAGCAACACTGCTTGCAGTGGTACTTCGATTTCAACATTCTTCGGAACATACAGGAACACCCCGCCGTTCCAAAGTGCCGCATGCAGTGCAGCAAGGGAATGCTCATCTGCTTTCACTGCTGTGTTCAGATATGGTTTTACCAAATCACTGTGTTCGCGAACCGCAGTAGCCAGATCCGTGAAGATAACTCCTTTTGCCGCCAGTTCAGCAGACACTTTAGAATATACCGCACCGGAATTGCGCTGGATAACCAGACTGCCTTCAGCTTGATCCTGAACCAGATCTTTGATAGAAGCAGGTACTTCTGTCAAAGAAGAAATAGCTTCACTTGCTTTATATGTTCCGTACTCGCTGACATTCCAGCGTTCGATTTTTTGTTTTTCCAGTTTAGGAAGCGCAAGCCCACTCGCAAGCTTCAAAGCTTCGAGTCGCTGTTCGGTCAACCAGCCGGGTTCATTGTTGCTTTCCGACAAGGCGCGAAGCGCTTCAGATTCAACCGGAAGAATTGTTTGTGTAGTCATTAATTAATCCTCCTCCGTTTTGTCTTTACGCTTCTTGACCTACAGTTTCGTCTGTAATTCCCAGCTCTTCCTTAACCCAGTCATATCCTTCAGCTTCCAGACGGTGTGCCAGTTCAGGTCCGCCGGATTTCACAATACGACCTTGCATCATAACGTGTACGTAGTCAGGAGTAATGTAGTTAAGCAGGCGTTGATAGTGCGTGATGATCAAGAAACCACGATCTTCGCTCTTCATTGCATTTACACCGTTTGCCACGATTTTCAGAGCATCGATGTCCAGACCGGAGTCAATCTCATCGAGTACTACGATTTTCGGATCGAGCAGCATCATTTGCAGAATCTCGTTACGTTTTTTCTCACCACCGGAGAAACCTTCATTCAGGTAACGGTGAGCGAACTCAGGGTTCATGTCGAGTTCTTTCATTTTACCTTCCATTTGACGAATGAACTTGATCAGGGAGATCTCGTTACCTTCGCCACGACGTGCGTTAATTGCACTACGCAAGAAGTCGGAGTTAGTAACACCAGCGATTTCACTTGGATATTGCATAGCCAGGAAGAGACCTGCACGTGCACGCTCATCTACTGCCATATCCAATACATCTTCACCATCAAGTGTAATTGTACCGTCAGTTACTTCATATTTCGGATGGCCCATCAATGCAGAAGCCAGAGTGGATTTACCTGTTCCGTTCGGACCCATGATTGCGTGGATTTCTCCACCTTTCATTTCCAGGTTGATGCCTTTCAGGATTTCCTTACCTTCGATCGTCGCTTTCAGACCTTCAATGACGAAATTCGTAGCCATGTGTATTGTTTCCCTCCATTGATTAAATTGATGTTTACTGTCGAAAACGAAAAAGCGCCTATTATATCTGAACAGGGCTTCCCCTGAATTTCTCTTGTACTCGAATCTTCAAAGCAAGAACACTTTAGAATAATTCTAAACTGATTCTCATTGATAATCAAGCTATTTCCTAAGAGTGTATATTCCTTGAAGGAAACATTATTCTTTCTGATTCTATAATAAATACCAGATTGAATCAAATGAGAAAACATCTTCTGTCGAGATGGACAGTGAGAAAAATCACAGAAAATCAAGCTTTTATCATATCTGTTACACACTAATCTAAAAAGGACTTATCCATATTATGGACAAGCCCCTTCATTAATAATATTACAATTTGAGCATCTCGTTAATCTTCTGTACCTGTTCGTCAAAATCCGCAACGTCCACCACTGGCGTCATTTCGCGCGGCACCGGACCATTCGGAATAGAAATCCATGAGCGACAGCCATTATATTCAGGCAATACGGGGATTTCCATCGGTTCTTTCAAAAGGTACACACGTAAAATCAATACATGGAGCGGATCTTTCCGTTTCCATTTCAAACGGTCTTCGGCAAAATCCGCTGTCCACATATGAAAGTCAAGAAGTCGATCCAGCATCTCCTGATCTCGTATCTCCAGATCCTGCGTTACTTCGGCATATGCAGTAATGCGGATTGTCGAAGCTTCGTGCACCCATTCGGCCAATGATTCTTCAACATAGGATTGATCCGAGGACTTAATCAGTTCTTTACGCTGATGTTCATAAGTCGGATACAGGTAAAACGCCGGACTTTTCAGCTCAAAATGTCGGGTTTCCTCTACAATCCCACCTTTGCGCATCACCATAATTTGGCGACCCGTTTCCAGTGCTTTGATTGCTGAGGCCCATTCTTTTAAAGCCGGTATCGTTGGTTCTAACATAAGCTGTTCCTCCCCCATCGTTCTTGTCAGCAGTATAGACGCTCAGGGCGTTTCTGACAACATGATCGGGGATCAGAAAGCTTACGAAAGAAACATATTTGTATTAGGTTGAATCTTGCCTGTATTAACCCAGGAAAGAGCGAAGCATCCACATGTGTTTCTCAAGGTCTGCCTTGAAGCCTGTCAGCATATCGGATGTCGGTTGATCCTCAGCTGCATCTGCAACCTCGATACCTTCCTGATATTCATTCGAAAGTGTAGCGAAGTCCTCGATCAGGTTTTGCACCATTGTCTTCGCGTCTTCACCACCTGCCGCTTCCTGGATAGAGGAAAGTTCCAAATACTCTTTCATTGTAGCTGCTGGGCTACCTTTTAGCGTAAGAATACGCTCTGCAATTTCATCCATTTGCACGGTAACTTCGTTGTAGAACTCTTCAAATTTTACATGCAACGTGAAGAAGTTAGGTCCTTTAACGTACCAGTGATAGTTATGAATTTTGACATACAATACGTTCAGGTTAGCTACCTGACGATTAAGTACTTGTTCCACCGATTTTGCTTGATCTGTTTTGTTTTTTGTAGCCATATTAATCCCATCCTTTTATTTAAAATTAGTCTGTCATGCCGTGATAAGCAGGTTGTCCCGCAGTGCATAACAGAGAGTTAACAATGTGTCACCGCTTGGTAGCGGAGAGGCTTATGAACAATGTTTTTATCAACTGTCCGGCCTATTTGTTTTTACCCTTGAACAGGAATTTCGAATCAGAATCAACTTGGCTTGTCTCAAAAAAAAGTTCAAAAACCTCGCTATTTCCGATATACTGACATATACCAAGCAAAGAAGTGGGTTTTCCTGTTTCTTCATATATATGGAGGTGGCACCTTTGTCCCAATATCGCCCTTTAACACCCCAGGATGCAATTGAACTGGCCAAAACATTACCGGGTCCATTTGCGGCAGATGCAAATCTGGATTGTCACGAGATCGGCGACGGCAATCTGAATTTGGTATTCCACATCACGGATCAGAACTCCGATAAAAGTATCATTATCAAACAGGCGCTTCCTTATGCGAAAGTGGTTGGCGAATCATGGCCGCTCTCTCTCGTACGTGCCCGCATCGAACGTGAAATTCTGCAAGAAGAATATCGTCTGTGTCCAGGGATGGTACCGGAAGTGTATCATTACGATGATGACCTCGCGCTGACGGTTATGGAAGATCTGAGTGATCATGTAATTATGCGCAAAGGCCTGATCGACGGTGTTACCTATCCTCTTTTTGCACAGCATATTGGGGAATTCATGGCAAGAACGTTGTTCTTCACATCAGACTTGGGCATGAATCAGCAATTGAAGAAGGAACAACAGGGCAGATTCATTAATCCGGACCAATGCAAGATAACGGAAGATCTGATCTTTGATGAACCCTACCGGATCGCTGAAAAAAATAATTATGATGCTTCCATTGAAGATGAAGCTGAAGCCCTTCGCACGGATGGAAAGCTTCACCTTGAAGTCGCCTTGTTGCGGGAAAAATTCCTGACACATGGACAGGCACTGCTTCATGGAGATCTGCATACAGGCAGTATTTTTGTTACACCTGAATCGACCAAAGTCATCGATCCCGAATTTGCATTTTACGGTCCCATGGGATTCGATGTAGGTGCAGTTCTTGCGAACCTGCTCTTGAATTACGCCTCCCTGCCAGGATGGATTCAGGATGAGACTGCTTTGCGTGAGCGTGAAACGCTTTTGCTAAATATGGTTCGTGATGTATGGACTGAATTCGAATCTCGTTTCCGTGCCCTCTGGACTAATGATCTGGTGGATCCAATGGCTAAAGTGCCAGGGTATCAGGAGCTGTATATGCAGCAATTGTTTAGAGATTCAATCGGCTTCGCAGGTGCCAAAATGATTCGTCGTATCGTGGGACTCGCACACGTGGCGGATATAGATACCATTTCGAATGCAACTGAACGTGAACATGCTCAGCGTAAATCATTGGCCATTGGTAAAACGTTACTCAAAAACAATCGTCGCTTGAATACCATCGGTGAAGTGCTGGATATTGTATCTACAGCTGTTACTACGACTAAGGCTTAACATATGGAACGGAGGAACCACCCATGACAACCCCTGAATATCAGCCTCTGTCCTCTCTGATCTGGAAAAAGGACAAACTTGAAATGCTTGACCAGCGTCTGTTGCCCGAAACTATTCTTATGCTGAAGCTCTATACACCCGAGGAAGTATGGGAATCGATCCACTCCATGAAAGTACGCGGTGCTCCAGCGATTGGTATTGCTGCTGCATTTGGTGTTGTATTAGGTGCCAAATCATACGACGGAACAACCATTCAAGGCTGGCTGGATCATGTAAAATCCATATGTGCACATCTGGCTACTTCCCGTCCAACAGCAGTCAACCTGTTCTGGGCACTGGATCGCATGATGCAAAGAGCAAATATGGCCGTTGAATCCGGCTTGAGCCTGGAAGAGGGCAATGATGCACTTGAAGTAGAAGCTTTGTTGATTCAGAAGGAAGACGAAGAAGTATGCCGCATGATCGGCGAGAATGCACTGCCTTTGTTCGAAGATGGTATGGGTGTCCTCACCCACTGTAATGCAGGCGGACTGGCTACAGCGAAATACGGTACGGCAACCGCTCCAATGTATCTCGCGCAGGAACGCGGTATTCACCTGAAAGTATTTGCTGACGAGACTCGTCCTGTACTTCAAGGTGCACGCCTGACTGCATTTGAGCTACAACAAGCCGGCATTGACGTTACACTGCTCTGTGATAATATGGCAGGCATGGTGATGTCCAAAGGTTGGATTCAAGCCGTTATCGTCGGAACAGACCGGGTTGCAGCGAACGGTGACGTAGCTAACAAAATCGGAACCTACAGTGTGGCCGTTCTTGCCAAGGCTCACAATATTCCGTTCTATGTTGCCAGCCCATTGTCGACGATCGACTTGTCTACCCCATCCGGAGATCTTATTCCGATTGAGGAACGAGCTGCCGAGGAAGTCACCGAAGGATTTGGCAAACGTACAGCACCGCAAGGTGTTAAAGTATTTAATCCTGCATTTGACGTAACGCCTAATGAATATGTAACAGCTATTATCACGGAAAAAGGCGTGGTTCGCGCTCCTTTCAAGGAAAACTTGGCTGCTTTATTTGCCAAGGAAGAAGCTTAATTTAATAAGCGTGTTCGAAAAGTGAATTCGTGTATAGGGTTGCTAGCTACAACGTGCTCTAGACTTTGAATTAAGATGCTAAAGAAGGGCTTCCCATACGGGGAGCCCTTTTGTTAGTGTTTAGATCATTTTCAACAAAGCCTCTACACCCGTCATGCCAACCGTAATGCCCATGGCTTCGGCTTCTGTTGTCACCGATTCCATTGGTGCATGCAACAACTGCTCCAGTGTACGCACACCAACCGCCCGAGCCGCAATAATTTTGCGATCCCCGAGCTTCTCATTAAGTAATCCCACATCGAGTGCTCCGCACATGATATATCCTTTGGATGTATTAATCGTCAACAACGTTGTTTTGGGCAGCTTGACTTCTACCCCGACCAATACATGCTCTCCAACTACAATGGGCTCCATCGTCACCATAATTTCCCGATCCACCTCCTCTTCCACAGGTCACGATAATTGTATGCCTCATTCTGGATTGTCGTGTGGACACCTGCCGTGATTGAGAAAATGTAGGTACTTATCGTTCGAATATTTTGTTGGTAATTCTTCTCGCAGACTTAGATATATAAATATTCTTTTTCTTTGAAATATTAAAAAAAGCCACCTCAGAAATGAGGCAGCTCTCGTAATAAACATTAATATTTTTAAGTGTCTAAAAGTTTATCTTGGAGTGTTTGATAACATCTAATCAGCTTCTCGAGTTAAGAAGACAAGTTAATTTAACTGGTCAAAGTGGACCTAACCTTAAAACGTATGCTCATCATTCTTTAATTTCCTTATCTCCGTTAACTCTCTTCTAATTCCCAGTACACGTCTATGAAGTACACTCCGACCTATTGATTCAGCTACTGACTTTTTGAACTGAACATCCATATCGCTTAATTGCTCCTGAGCTAGTTTCTTTTTATGTATTGGTTTGACTTGAAGATTATCAGTTCCAGACTTGATCGGCCTCAATCTCTTCTGCTTCATAATTTGTTCAAATACGCTGTCCTCTTGACGCATGGTCTTCAGTCCTTAATATGTGATGAACACATTGTATCATAACGAGAAGAGGACTGTTACATAATAAAGTACAGATGCTTAGAGTTGGACATGATCCTAAACGCAAAAAAAAGAGGGCCAATGCCCCCTTATATAATTAATTTATTTTATAAAATGTAAAAATACGCTTGATTCCCTGGACTCTTCACAATTAATGTGGTCACTAAGTCACTGGCATCCCGTTTACGGATACTTGTGATCGAATCCAACTCTTCATTCGCAATAACTCTTGGTAGGACATAAGCTGCCAGATCAGGCTTGGAAATTGTCATTTCAGTAGCCATATCCACAATCTGTCTCACATCTACCGTAGACTGCATATCCTTCCACTCTCGCACCTGAAGATAGCCATCCAAGTATTCTCTTTCCTTGATACTAATGTGGCCATCCAAAACATCCATATACTTGACCTCAATGCTGGAAAGTACATCAGGTCTGGAGATATATAATTGCCCAGGCTGTTCTTCCAAATATGGAATCTCAAGACTGGCGGCCCTCTCATCATGATCTAATGCTCTGACTTGAAGAACACTATTCAGATCAGGCTTATTAACCATAATCTTCGAAATAACAGTCGAATCATCTTCGTACATGACCGTTAGCAAAGCCTCAAACGTTGAAGTTGCTTTGGTATAATTGGAGACTTCCAGTGAAGCATGAAGATCAGGTATGGATACAATTAAACTCGTATCCCGTCCATCATTGAACAACTGTGAAATCGTTAACGTACTGACCAGAGACATTTGTCTATCTACCGTAATAACTGAAGGTAGGTCAGGATAAGACACTGCGATTTCTACAATTTTTTCGTCGTCTAGACCAGTTCTAACCGCAAGATTACCGTCTGTATCCTTAGTTGTTCGTATAGCAGTAATGAACTGCGAATGAAGCTCGGGTTTAGAAACAGCAACCCATGTTGCCTTCTCTTCTGTTCTACTTTCAACAATAGAAATGTTCGAATTCAGTTCCGCATCTATACGTTTAGCTATTATCAGATCTACATCCAGGTCCGGACGGCTGACTGCGATGACTTGAGGTATATCATAATGTATGTGATCCTCATAACGGTGGACGTACAACTGAGATTTGAGCCAGTCCAGCCCAATATCACTGTGTACAACTAACGTTGAAGCTATATCCTTGCGACCTGCACCATAAATAAAAATTTCACTTTCAATTTCGGTTCGACCGATGGAATAGATCTGGGAAGTGATATATTTAATCTGCAAAACAGGTGGTTTGGAAGACTCACGAGTGTTGAAATAAATCGGTGTGTTACCGCTAGACTGAATAATCATTCCAACATTCGAAAGTATGCCGTCTCTCCACATGTGAAGTAATGCCATCATATCAAACTCAACATAACGTTCAGTCGTATCTATAATATAACTAGACGATAAGAGCTGAATGGACTGTGGTCTGTTCGCATAAGTAATTCCGTACTCCCGCCACAGTGTATCCGGCTGATGAAGCTCAATGTGTGCTCCTGGTGCCAGAGTTCCTGTGTAATATAACCTCAATTTAGCTTCTTCCAGATACAACAGATCAGGTATTCTGGTATCCAAATCACCGAAATGTATAAACGATTCGAATTGCTCCATCTCGTCGCTGCCGATCATCATATGCTGTGTATCACCAAAGTTGAGCGTCTGCAGGTGAGTTTGACTTCGTGTGGTTGCATCAGCAACAGGCTTTAGGTCAACAGTCACACGAGGTGCTTCCAGTAATTCGTATTTGCCGTGTGCACGGTTATGTGGCCGAACGTATAGCATGCCTTCAAGATCAACTTTGGATGCCGCTTGGATGGTTGCGCTCAGATCTCCTTGCGACCTGTACATCACAGATAACGAATTGCTCAATTCCTCTGACCTTCTGACACGTACGGATACAGTAGAGACGTTCTCGGATACTTTTCTTGTAGCAGCTATTAGGGTCGAAGACAGTTCTTCATCGACTTGATTGTATAGGATATACTTTGCTGCAAAACGATTTTCCGGACTTTTAATATGTATAACACTATCTAATGGAGTCTCCTCGTTATTAATTTCACTCACTTCCTGTCTCATTGTATTGAGAGCTATACACGGTCTGCTGTGACCTTCATTTCAAAATTGCCATTCGGGTTCGGCTTGGCATGAATATCCGTTGCGATGCGAATATAAAAATCGATGCTATCCTCCGGTTGAATAAGGCCATAGGTCAGATAATCGATCGGAAGAAACGGGTCGGCCTGTCTGGATAATTGGACTTCAACACCATTCGTTTCGAATTTCTTATCCATCTCCAGGTAAACATGATCCACAGCATATCCAAGCAAGTTTTTGATTCTGACTTTCTTCGTTAACGTCGTCTGTCCGGCAATAATCACCCCATAATCGAGTTGTTTCAAAATACCGCCAAAGGTATCTGAAAGGAAATCTCCAGACTCATCCATAAACATTAATCCTGAATACGATCCGATAAACTGGGTTTCCCAGTAATCTACGGCACCCCAATAGTCCTGAAATTCAACCTTCAAGGTATTCTCTACGCCAAAATGTACATTTCTCTCGTCAATATTGAGTTCAATATCGAATGGAGAAGCTGCTAGGCGTGTAAAATTGCCATCCGCCGGATAATACGTTTTACCGTTCAACAACACGCGGTACTTAACCTTGCCCTGATCTGCATCATCCAGCACCCCTGTTAGCTTGTTACCTGAGAAGGTCAGATTGATTGTGGCTGTGGTGTTTAACAGTTGCAATGACATATCTCTGAACTCCACTGCGTTACGCGGTGCATCAACGACCATCTTCACTTCGTCAAGCGAATAGCTGTTTTCATAATGCTTACTGCTATCGAAGTAATAGGCGATTCGAGTTAAAGCTATAAGATCCTTTTCAGGGATGGCGTTGAGTGTGTCCAGATTCATTCCTTTTCTTTTGAACAACGTAGCATCCTGTATATCCATGTTGAACCACTTGTTGAAACGGTATGTCTTCCATGTGAGCCCTGAGTCGAACGAAGCAGCCATTCTTAATATACCTTCCGGACTGTTCTCTGTTACTTTCGTAGCGACAACCTTTTTCACGTCTCCATATAACGCTATGTCTGTTGGTTGCACAATTAATTGCCCAAACGGCAGCGCGTCATACGTCAGCATCATATCCCGATTTCCGGCGATTACCTCTTCATCATTCGTCCACGTAACCACGTCAAAATCTCCCTCAAGTTCATCCAATGGGGAGTAGTTAGCCGTGATATTCAGTTCCGCTGACGTTTTAGAGGGATCGTCTGTGTAGTATAGAACATCCACACTATCACCCAACTCATCGTAGAGGGTAAACGGTTCGGTTTCCATTGTAATCGTTGATTCGGTTTGATTCGGGTCATCGGTGTATTCGATGATTTTGATCTCTTTATCTTCCCATTCTTCAGCTAGGGTGAAGGGCTCGGTTTCGATGTTGAAGGATGCTTCTGTTTTGGTTGGGTCGTCGGTGTAGTAGCATAGTTCCACTTCGCCTTGAAGTTGTGCCCATGCAGATTCAGGTATGATGGAGATGTCGTCCATTCCAAAGTTTAAATAATCCTGTTCGGTGGGTGAACCTGAAATTACTTGCCATTGTCCGCTTGCGTAATACTTGTAGGTTGAGCTGTCTTCGACTAAATATTTATGGTCATAGACCCAATCCATGAATTCAATCTCATGAATATTGATTACCTCAGAAGTGTTGTTTCTTGTCACCCGTACTCTATAGTTGAGATAGGCTTTATTGGGAGCGATATTAAAAGTGACTTTTCTATTGTTTGCCCATGATACGACTACATAATCATTTCTTGTGTCAATTAGATCCCATGTAACTGCATCATTACTTGCTTCTAGAACCCAAGATCGGGGTGGTGAGTTGTTTTCCAAGCAATACATGGAGTACCCTGCCAATTTTACAGAGGTTGGAAACCGGTAAGAAACCCATGTATTAGTGACACGATAGGTTCCATAGAATGTACCTTGACTTCTATCAAATGCTTTATAAGCGTAGTATGCACCATTTTGACCATTATAGCTTACTACGCCTGAAGGTGAAGTATAAGATGTCATAGGTGGTACGATATTCACAAGCTTTGCCATAATCCCATCTCCTTTCTAGAATAAATAGAACAATTTCATTTTACCTACTTATGTGATCGATACTTTTTCGATTGGTACTTTAGTTGTGTCTATTTTTTGCTTAAAAACTCTACCAGTCCCCAAAGTTTCAGGGCTATTCACAATAGTTGAAACTTCTTTCACAGACGATTGAAGATCAACAACATCATTCTTATTCATTCCATACTCAATAAACCATTCATCGTATAAATTAGGAATATATGTAATAATATGTGATTTTGGTTGGTAAATCTTCATTTCGCCTATACATATAAAAGTTGCGTCTCCATTATTTGCAGTTATAATAATTCTGTAGTATAAATAACTATCTTGGTTTGTGGTTGAGAATGTTTTAAACGCATTATCTGACCATCCATTCACATTGGACTGCGTATCCAACACAATCCAACTAACCCCATCGTTTGATGCTTCAAATGTCCAGTCTTTTGGACTTCTTAATGGAGAACCATACTGCCCTGTCAGTTCATACTTATAAATGGGACATTTTTTATGGAGTTGTATAGCGACCCACTGAGGTTCTGCTTTTGTAGGAACTTTTGGGGCGGCCCAACAGGAAGTAGCTACATTGGTTATACCATCAAAAGCTTTCCATCCATTGTAAGTTCCTGTATGTATTAAACTTTCAGTTACAGTAAATCCGTTCACTGTTCCAGCGGTCATTTGTGGCATAGGATTTGATTCAGGTAACTGAGATACACTTACTCCATCTGTACCTGAAGAAATCAAAATTTTTTCATAATAAACCAACTCAAACATATCAATCTCACTTAATTGAATCCTTTCGGAGTCATTGTTTGTGGTCGTAATATTGAGCCTATAAAACTTATATTTAATGGTGTTCGAAAATATATAATCCTGAATCAAGCCTGATGTCCAATTTGTTATGTTTGTTCGACTATCTAAAACAATCCAATTCTGATCGTCGCTACTCCCTTCAAAAGTCCATTGTTTTGGAGCACCATTAATCGTCCCTGTAGCTCTTAAAGAATATTTAGATATAATAATAGGTAAATCAAACTCAAATTTAGCCCAACCACCCTTAGCTTGTGCTTGCCAATAGGTTCCAGTATTTTTATCAAACGCTCTGTAGGCAAGATGTAAGTAATTATCAGCAAATGTGCTCACACTAGCTCTTCCATTTGACCCTGTGTTAGATGTCATTGATAAAGGGAGCGCACTACTATCTTTTATATACCCTTTACAACCATCTCCTTTCGAAATAAAATAGAACACACCATTTAGGTGCGTTCTGTGTTAAATTTAGCCAAGCGTAATTTTATCTACTCGGCGTTTTGACATATCAACTGTGTGTTCAAAGATCTTGCCTGAGCCTAAAGCACCTTTTATTTTTTCCACAGACACCTTTTTTACGTAGGGACTATTTAACTTAATTTGATCTACTCCATATTTAATGAAAGTTTCTTCATCGCTACTAGGCAAGGAGTACATGAATCCTTTGATATACTCATACATTTCAAGCTTACCGACAGCTAAATATGTCCCTGAATGTATAAATGTAACTGACAGACGATAGTACAGATATGCTGTTTCGTTTATAAAGTTAAAACTTCTTGGCTCAACACTTGTCCATGCTGGATTATTCTCTATTCGATCTAGCAATATCCAATTCCCCCCATCAACTGATCCTTCGAATGTCCAACTTTTGGGGGTATTATCGTAGACAGTTCCATTGTTTCGGTTGGTTATAACGTATTTCGAAATAACTTTCGGAATATTAAACTTGTATTGCAACCATCCATCTGCTTGACCATTCGTTGTTACCCAACAATCCCCCGCTCCTGTATTGGTTTGATTAAATGCAAAATAAGGATAGTAAGTGGTTGTAGTATATTGTGAACTTGCACTAACTTCCCCCGAAGGAGAAGTATTAGAAGTCATTGGAGGAATAGCGTTTTCAGTTGAGATAATGTCTTGTGAAGCTGAATAGACTCTACCGCCAGATGAAAGTAAGATTTTATGTTTAATGTCATACTGTAAATATCCCTGTGGCACTTGATAAGAGAATGCTTTACTTTCAAATCTAGTAGTTGCGGTTGAAGGTACACTAGTCCCTGTTGGATTTCCGTAAAAAGGGTATACAGTTCCAAGAGGTTTAATGTCAGTGAATGCTACTCCTTGTGTTACACCGTTCTTCCAAAACTCAATTGTTCCAGCTTCCATATCCAATAGTACACTTATAACATCTCCTAAACCAAAAGTGGCTCCATAAGAAGTACCCGAAGTTCCTCCCCACTTTGCCGCGCCACTAAAGTAACCTCTATGATTCACAGTATTCCATATCTGTCCACCTGTTGTGGTGCTAGTTACACCTACTATTGCACCCGCGCTTTGAACTATTACTTCCCAGTACCATTTGCCCGAAGACACTCCATTACCTGTTGCTATGGTAGATTGTAAATGCGTGGGAAGTGTAGCGGTTAATTCATTGTTACTCAAGGATACGCCATTAAATGATCTCCATGATATACTCATATCTTTATTCATCTCCCTTCTAAGTGGAATCACTATTAAAAAAACAAAAAGAAGTAGAGCATTCAAACCCTACTTCACACTTACACTTGTTATTTCGAAATACTTTTTCAGATCAACACTTCCTTTGAACAACTTGCCTGATCCTAACGATCCATTGGCAGTCATGGTCTGAACGAAAACTTCGTTTTTTCTATCTAATACAGATAGATCATTTATTCCGTCATTAATAAAAGTGTCTTCTGATGGTAAAGTTGCTGAAATCGTATTCCAAGTTAAAACTCCAGTTTGGTATTTCTTATACGCTCCATCATGATGGATGAAAGATCTACTAATTGGAAGAATTTCAATTTCAAGTAATGGTCTGAATCCAGTAGCAGTTGCCGCCGCAATATAAGAGGTTGGATTATATCCACTTGCTCCTGCATTACCACTTGCACCTCGCCCTGTTCTGTTTGCCGAACCAGCGGTATTAGTTGTGGAAGTCCATGAAGATCCACCACTATAATTCCACACGTTGTCGTCACCAGCAATGATCGTTCCATTCAGTGTTGAGTTAACAATATATTTATCCCATTCATTGTCCTTATCTGTTGTGTTAATACCGCCTGTGAGAAGTCTAAGAATTGGTGAATCTAAACTTGGTATTGAGTCCTTTACGATCAATTGGAACATATCAACTGCCATCGTTCGAACGTATGCTCCACCATTATTTGCAGTGAATACTAGACGATACGTTTTATAATTATCTTTATTCGTGAAGACATACTCCCGATATTCTCCTGTTGACCATGATGTTTGATTGGTCTTGGTTTCAAGCACAGTCCAATTAATTCCATCATTAGATCCTTCGAATCTCCAACTCTTAGCGCTATCCGTACTTGTATTAGAATTCGGTCCTTTTATGCCATATTTATTAATAACTGTTGGTTGCGGGAATGTATAGCTGATCCATGCTCCGTTCCACTTGCTATTCTCCATGAGCCATCCTGCATCTGCGGTATTTTTATCAAAAGCCTTCCATGCTTCAAGGGATGCACTGTAAGTTGTGCTTGCCGCCGCTACACCTTGGGGAGTTGTATTGGATGTCATTGCTGGAATCATGCTAATATAGTATCCTTTCTTCGGAAGTGGAGCTCCACTACCCGAAGCAACACCGCTTGCATTTATTGTATCCCAACTAATACTATGCTGAATGTTTCGATCTGCAATAAGTTTCAATCGACCAGCACGATCTTTGTCTACACAAATAAAATACAAGTCTCCACCTGCACCAGCAGAAGTTCTAATAAATGGCGCTGTCTCTTGACCAAAGAACGCAAAATTCCCCACCACTCCATTATTTGTAGAGTAGTAACAGCGAATCCGTTTGCCAATAGTGAGATCTATCGGATCAGTTACTTCATCAGGATGAAACATTCGTCCATCAAGGTCAATGTCTACAGCATCTATTCTGATGTTTTTGGCTTCAGGAGAATATATTTCAATTGTATGAAGAGAATTTTCAAGCCCCGTTTTTTCGAAAACAAGAACTTGATTTATAGCCGAATTACTATAAAAAGAAACATCGTAAGGAGTACCATCAATAGATATTTTTCCGATAGTGGTTGAGTCTGAATGAGTCATAGTTATCAATCTGAGCTTAGTTCCTTTAAATGTAAAGGTAGCTTTCTTGTTAACTGTATTATTGGAAGCACTGAATGAATTGTTGTAGGAACCCGTTTGTCCTGAAGGATATCTTAACCATCCATCATATTTGATCTCTGAACTTGAATCATCATACCTCTTCCATTTATCTTCAGGGGCAGTTAGAGTATAACCATGAAGATAACCTGTTTCATCAATATCTATAGCATCCATAATAAAGTTAGTACGATTATGCCCTACTGTAATTGTAACTTTGTGAAATCCAAGAGGTAAGTTCGTTTTTTCATAAACGATTGCATTTAATACAGCAGTTCCCGATTTATATGTATTAAATGATTCAGTGACACCATCTACAGTAATCGTATTATCAGAATGTCTATCTTGTGCAATGTCAGATATGATCCTGACCTTCGTTCCATAAAAACTAAATGAAACATAGTTGTTATCTGCGGCTCTGGTTGTTACATTCACACTGCCATTGAAATACTTATCCCCAGTTACTTTGTACCAACTTCCTGTATAATTCAATCCCGCATGTGTATCATCATAACGTCTCCATCCTGATTCTGGTAGTGCCAGCTGGTCTCCTACTGTAGCCATATATTACACCTCCCTGTATTCAAATACTGGACGAAAACCTATATAATTCTGAGATGCTGCGCTTCCTGTAAAAGCAACACCTCTATTGTCATCTCGTTTCTCAAACCCTCGCACTATTCTGCTTGTTGAATTCGCTGTTAAGGTTGTCCCTTTGTTCGTAGTCCATGAACCAAGAACAGGCGTTTCCTTTGCCCAACAAAACACATTATGGTGATGCCAAACATTATCGTCATTAGGTGTAGCCTTGCCACCTAAATTGGACTTCATAATATATTTGTCATATTCATTATTATTGGGGAATGCTCCTAATCCTAATTCCTTCATACTCAGTTTTCCATCCTTGTCTGCATATCCTACTCCACCAGATATACTGCGTACAACACCTGAGACACCACCAAAGGTTTTTGGCAACCCTTCGATAATCTTATTTGCATTCATTGAATCCCAAGTGACAGTATGATGTCTAATGCGATCAGAGATTAAAAGACCTTTATCTACTTTAATAGCGTACCAGTAGTAGTTGTTTAAACTTGTAGTACCCACCAACCCATTTACAGGTATTTCGTTTATTCCTAGAGTGCCATCTATACATTGCTCTCCAGAAGAATCATATCTCCATACAATATAGTCGCCAATCTCCATATCACTTATATTCGATCTCAACTGCCCTGTAGTCGCTGGAACTGCCATAAAATCACCCCTTACTCACTCTTATTCTATCTACTTTCTTAAATTTAGATTTTTCAACCTTTTGACGTAGCACTCTCCCTGTTGGAGTATCCGCTACTCGTTCCATGTTCAATTGATATATTTTCTTTAAGCCTAGTGAACCAGAATCACTTTCAATAAAAGGATTACTGTATTTATCCTTCTGGTTAAAATCGTCTATGTAAAAGTTCGAATATTTCTTTTCTGCAAAAATCTCAATTTTCACCTTGGCATACTTTGCTGGAGATTTAGGACCAGTCACATCTGCTATGATTTCCTCATACGCCCCCCACTCAAAGCCATCCTCAGATGTAGTCCAGTAGATTTTGTATGATGCTCCCCCTACTACATCTACCTTTGCAGCCACACCTTTAAATGATGCGATCTTATCCTGAATCCGGATAGGAGTGGACTCCCAAGACCCATTAGCTGGATAGATTGAATTTCCGTCCGCATCTTGGCTCAACTCTCTTAATTTCAACTTTTGATCCTCAACTACCGTATCTTGAAAATCACCAACTGATACATCTATCTCCAGTGCAATTTCTTGAATCGCCATATTCCCACCACCTATCTCATATCAAAAATCTCAACGAATGTCCCAGTTTATGATTCCAGCATGATTTGCCTTTAACGGGGCTACAATTTGATCTATGACAAAGCCATTTTTACGAATAACCAATTCCCCTGGAAGATTCTGGTCTGAGGTGATTTTAATTTGGAGAAAAGCATTTCCGCTCAGCGGCAGGGAACACACACATTGAAAGTTAATCTGCACATCATTCAAATTCATTGTTTTTTTGTATCCGAAGTTAAAACATTCAATCGTATTATTGAAAGCCCCTGAACTCCCAGGACCTGAGTGCCCACTCATGTTCACATCTGAAGTAACATTCTTGAATTGAATGATGTCATTGTATAAAAAGGTCCTGCCCGTTAGCGGGTATTCTTGCTCTTCACATACGTAAGATACAGAGTACCGATCCGCATTGATATGAAACACACCGTTGGCAACATTGTGATACACGTGAGATCCTTGCCCGATCAATCCAAAAGAGACCAACTTTTCCTTGTTAATATTATAAAAACTGTTTGATTGATGTGTTTGCAAATCAAATTCGCTTAAATAAGTTCCATCATAATAATCTGCAATCCATACATAAGCTTGAGATACAGGTGAGCGCGTAAATTGTGTATTACCTAGAATCACAGGATTTCCCCCTTTTAATAAAAAGGACAGGCTGCAATAGCCTGTCCACATCATTGTTTCTTTTTTACACGTAACGATAGGAGATACGTTTCTTGAACTGTTGCTTGCCACTTTTCGCATTCAGCGGTACTACACATTGAATGGATAGGGTCACATAGTTACCGGCCGCATCTTGAGGATTTCCATTATTACTCACGCCCAAGATTTCTTTCGGCCCGGGTGCAAATGGTGCTGCATAAGCGGTTCCTGTATGGTCTTTAGTTGTCTTGCCTGTTGTTCCGATGGGTTTGGAGAAATCCTTGCCAATACGAGAACTTTCTTCTTCCAGGTCTGTCTCCCCCAAGGAGTCAACCTGAACGTGGAACCAGTTATTCTTCACCACTTCTACATCATGAGCCTCTGTGTCACCAGTACCACCAGTCATATCTCGCGTTGTAATCGTGCAATCTTCCATTTTAGATACGTCCGAAGCACCGTTCTTATTGTTCCATACATTGAAAATAAAAATATCACTTTTGCTATCTGCATCAATAACCTTGTAGTCGAACGGTGCACTAATCTCATTACTATGTGTAGCATCCATCCATGAAATAATCGGTTGTGTCATTATAATCCATCTCCTTTGATTTATGTTCTGATTGTTAATTGAATTGTAAGATGTTGTATATTTGAACCTGCTTCGATGATGTTGATTCTGAAGATATCTCCAGCCTCCACTTTTTTCATCTCAAATGTAGCCTCACCGTCATCTTGATGTTGAAGTGCCTCAAACTTCAGTGGACTTCCCATCACATCCTGCCAGTGAATGAGATCCTTGGATCGTTCAATCCTTATTTCAGTTGCGGTATCTCCAGAAACTCCACAGTAGCCTTTTACATGTAAAATCTCGCCATCGAATGGAAAGGGGGCTAAAACTCCCAGTACTTCCGAATACACCCGAGATTCTTTGCAAAAGACCATAACGCGATCCTGTACTTCCAGCGGAATTTCATTTAATTTGAGATGTTCAGCTGTACTCATGAGCCCATCCACATCGGAATTAACCACCTGAAGGTTTTGACCAAATACATCAATCTCAACCCATGTCTTACCATCATAACGATATCTCTTACCATCCTTATACGTCTGTACTGTCCAGCCTATTTCAGGAGAAGGGTACTGCATACGTAACTCCTCAAAATCAGCAACTGGACTCTGATACACAAGTCGAGTCGTCTGATAAGCCTCTTTTGCTTTTCCGGCAGCCTGTAAGGCTTCGCCAGCAGCCTCCAGTGCACGTTTGATGGCGAGTTCGGTTTCCCCAGGATCTCCAGGCTGTCCAGGACCGCTATGTTTCACCGCTTCTCTAATTAAAGACTCTACATGTGCTAAAGTTATCCCATTTGACATAATTCACCTACCTAAGCGTTATGTAGCATATCTTCTTTATAAGACGGTTTCAAAGTTGATACCTCCCCCATAACTAGGAAACCTGTCTCTGGCTTATCATTAAAGAAATTCTTGAACAACCATGCGAAGCATTGCTGTGTCTAGCTTTAGAGAAGTTTTCTAATTGGACTAATGCCAGCTTTTTTGCACTCCTTGCAGTATTTCATTCGGTTCGATTTTGCCAGCATCCGTTTTCCGCATACGGTACAATTTTTAATATTTTCTCCTTTCCAGCGAGAGTACTCCAACACAAAATCATCGAAGCGAACTAACTGGAAGGCAACCTCACCATGCTCCGCAGCGAACAAAACCTGTACATTCGTTGAATCGACGCGTTTACTTTCTTTGAGATACCCTAACTGAATAAGTTTGTGCACCAATAACCCCTGATCTTTTTTGCTTACCGCCATTTGGGTATCACCATAGATCTCTTTCCATTGATTATTAATCCAATACGTATCATTTTCATTGATTTGATTGTTGATCTTACTATAGACCAGTAAAACAAAGGCCAATTTCTCAAGTCGTTTACTTTTAAGTTGTTTGATCTTTTGAAGTTCTTCGAGTGTTACAGTTACATGATCAATTTCGAGTAGGGTGCTCTGGTTGGCAACCTCCCTTATCTTGATATACTTCTGTGACTGCTTAATGATCCGATTGAGGAATGTATCCCACTGGACAGCATTGTAGTCTGGGTAGTATTGTGTCATGAACTGATTTAATAACATGTACGTATGTTCGGCGTTCTTCCCCTGTTCAAGCCCATATTTAGCTAAACAAATCAACGTTTTGGTTGGCTTCTTATCCATGATCCCATGTGCGATGGCCTGCTCGGCATGATGACGTTCATTCAGAATGATTTTCAAGGGCGCTGCTCCTTCACATGCATTTGGGTCATTTTAAAGGTTCTCCCGGCATATTCAATATCGCCGTCCGGGTCTCTAACCGGATAATGGATGATGTGATCATTGCGAAGCAAAAGATTCCGAATAATCTGATCTCCCGACACATCCCATACAAATTGCTTTGATTTCTCCGTATTTCGATAACACATGTCCACAATCATATTGCACAAATCTTCTTCGTTATTGCAGATCTCCAGCGCCTGCTCCTTAAAGCGTGAAACAAACAACTGCCATCGGGCTGATCTTTCTTCCTTTTTCACCTTGCTCTTACGCAGATTGGTCATATAGCTACGTAACTCTTCGTTATGCATTTGATACAAGCGTTGAATCTCTTTATAACGAACTTGAGAGTATTTTTTGGTACTCATCAATATCGTATGATCAAACAGCCTTGCGGTCTGTTTTAACTTCAACTTGTTGAACTCGTCTTCCACTTGATGGCATAATCGGTTCATCACAGAAGGTGCCTTGGATACAGGCATTCTCTCTTCATACTGTGCCAGGAACAGTTCCTGATTCGGTGATAGCTCCTTCTTTGAATACAATTCATCAATAGTCAAGCCAAATAACTGCAAACACTTCTGACTCGTTTTTTCTACATAGGTGGTATATTCTTTTTTCTGCTCCGGGTCATTGTATATGAAAAAATAAGGCTTCTTGTGTGCTACCATTTTCAAGGCAGACTCGTCCGTTACCGCAGCGCGAATATCATACCAGTGCTTCGGCATCTTTTTACATTCAATCCCTTTGGCCTGGTCAATGGCATTTTGCTGATAATGCTGCCCACACTGAATTCGATACATCATTTCCTGATATTCTGCACTATGCTCCTCATAGTTGGCTAATACATCGAACATGGATGTGATTTTGTTCGTTGTGAAACCGATCAGGTCACCGAAGCTGTCTTTGTTGGCCTGAATCAGATCCTTTTCATACGGAATTTTTTTGGCAGAGGTTTTTTGTACACACACAATCGCATCTAACTCCTGAATTGCCCCAAGAATCGTTTTGTTATCCGTAGTTAAGATCTGATCACTATCCATATCTGCACCATTCAGAGAATGCGTTGTCGTATCCCATGAATTTAAGATCGTGACCGTCTTCATATAGCGATACCAATGCTGCATTTCATCCGTATTCTTGAAACGAAGTACCTTGATATTGTTATGACAAGTCATTGGAGCTCTGAAGCAAGCCACGCTATTAACATGACGCTCATTCCAATAGCTGGAGTAAAACTCACCTGAACTCAGCAGTCCAGTTAAAGGCATACCAAATATGCTCTGACACAATGTATAGGGATCGCCAGATATAATGCTAAAATTGCCTTTGACTCTCAGCACACCGATCTTTGCTTCATTCATTTGTTTGCGTATTAAGGTATGGATTTTGCTCCGTACAAAAGGATCATCTATAAGTCGTGGGTCTGCCATCAGCCCTTTAATATAATCATCCGGACTATTTCTGTAATCATTCTCATGAATATGAATCCCTTTGAGAAATAACAGTGCTTTGCGGTGGTCCTCACCCAGCACATCTGTAATCGAGTCAATTGTGGGACGAATGAGTTCACCAATCTCTTTATCATCCAATTGAAGCGATTGAATGAACTGGTAGTTTAAATGACGCTCGTCCTCCAATTCTTCCGGTGTAACCTTCGTTACACTGAATGTGTAGCCATAATACCCGCAACATAACAGGTAATCGTCAATACTGTTATACGAGCTCCATAGTTTGAGCATGGACGTTGTCAGAATTAAGTCTACTTCTCGAATATCCACAGGGTTACCCCAGGCATCATGCACCATATACTTGCCTGCAACTTGATCTGCAAATTCGTGATAATTAAATGTAAATACCATCCCTTTACAGAAGCTATTACGTATACAAAATCCACTCGGGATATATGCATGTCCCAGTTCGGATGCCCATCGTTCACTAAGTGAAGGAGAGATAAGACCGAATCCGTCACTCATATTCATCTGAATAAGCTCATTTTCCCTACTCTCAATGCGAGGGTACTCGGTCTCGGTGTCATCAATCTGAATGATGTTTGCACCAAATTCGGTTATGCAATCTTGAACAACCAATACAAGTTCGGGATGTGACACAGGTGTACTAGTACTACAAGCCAAGGCCTTGTATGCCTCCAGTTTTGCAGGAACCAACTCCTTATTTGGATCTCTGCCGTTATTCAATCTTTTCTCCAAAAGCGAATGAATATCTTCACTCACATAGATGACCGTCGAACTTTTGGCTCCACCCGTAGTAGCCAATAGACGCTTGTATTTCTTGCCGTTGATAGAGAAGGCTTTTGATGAATTCAGTCGGTCATAGTCTTTATTATTTTCAATGACTACCAACAAATAATCCTCGGCAAATTTCAGATTATTCAGTTCTTCATGCAGTTTTTTCATTGTTCTTTTATGTTCAGCATTGGTTTTCAAGGCCTTTAATTGTTGGATCTCCAGCTTGATTCTAGCCAGATCTTCTTCCCTCTCCCTGTAGCCTCGAATACGATCTATAAAACGAAATACTTGATGATTTCCAATAGATGCCATTTCTCCATTTACGGTTGCTTCTTGATAAGTAAGATGCAGATCATAATTCGCTTTTCTAATTCTGGAAGATGTAATTTTATAAACGTATCTCAATCGATCCTGATATGCATTGCCCATTCCCGATTCCCCCTGTTGCTTCCTGTCCTGATTAAATAAATTATAGATTAGACCCGCACGACTGACGCAGGCAAAGAGGTTGATCAGCGGATGAAAAAGGAAGAATATTTGTTCTATTATGGGGAGAAATTAAGGGGCACTTCGGGAGTTGATTCATTTCGAATCTGCATATTTATGCGCCTCTAGCACTATGATAATTTCATTTTTAATGATATAGTGGATTGAAGCGTTTTTTTAAGCTGACATATCTTTTAACGGGGCTGGGATGAATGAAAGAAACCTTATCCAATCAAGAGGAAATCGGCTTTTTATTTAATGTCGATATACTTATTAAGAGCCGCTCAAATGCATTGGCACTGCAGTCCCTGTTGGAGTTCATAAACAAAGAGGAACAAATTGCGGACTTTCGGATTCAATCCGGCATAGAGCTAGGCAAAATTATTGAAGCGACACTCCAGTCCAAGAAGGACTCTTTCGTCACACTTCACAATGAACGTAAAAAATCACAAGTGAGCGCAGCACAGAAGGCGTCCACTGCAACTCAGACACCTACCTCACCTGCTCCAGCCAAAACACAGAACAAGCAAGAGACACCTGCTAGTGAGAAAAAAGCCTCTTCCCAAACATCCAATGTTTCCGATGGAAACTCGTTTGATGCATGGATTGACACGCTTATTAAAGAAAATCGACTAACCCGGATTGTTGTGAATAACAAGAACGGTAAACATCAGAGCATTCCTTGCCGTATTTTAAATTTTGATCGGGATACCAGCGTGGTGAGCATCTACCATGTAGATGAAAAACAAGTATATACGTTCCGAACTAATGAAATTGATGAGTTTCTGTAGCCTGAGTTTAAGTAATCCAAATCCTTTAAAAAGCAAAAAAAAGCAACTTGTGTGGGGAATTTACATAAAATTCTCACGCAAGTTGCTTTTTTAGTTCATGATTACGAATCACGATATAACGTTATCTTCATATATCCTGATTGGGAACAAAGTGACTCTATGCCTAATCAGGAGCGATCCTTACCTCGTTGCCACACATCGAATGCCAATAACAACCATCCGGCAATGAAGGCTACCCCACCAATTGGTGTAATTGCACCCAGAATCTTAATACCAGAAATACTAAGCACATATAAACTACCCGAAAACACGATAATTCCGATAAACAACAACCCTGCTGCCCACTTAAGTTTCGTCGATGCCCCAAGCTGACCAGCCGTCAAACCGATAATGAGCAAGCCCAGTGCATGAATCATGTGATATTGAACACCCGTCTCATATGTAGCTATGGCCGCTGGCCCAATCGTATCCTTGAGCATGTGAGCACCAAACGCGCCGATCGCCACCGATAGCATGGTCATTACTGCTCCAAGCATCATCCATCTTCGTTGCATGTAAGTTCTCTCCCTTATTTCAACTGCACTTCACTCCTATTATTGTAGCGAATCCACTCCTCCTTTACCAGTCGGGGCGAAGCTTCCAAGATCATATGTCTGTTTGTACTTAACCCACGTACCTTTACCCTATAAATTGTTGAAAACAAGCGTAAATCCTTGATTTTTATCGGTATTTATGGAAAAGTAAACAGGTATGTAATCGTTGTATTTAAGAGATGATCATTACTCTTCGATTAGGTTAATAACACTCATAAGATGTTTAAGGGAGGCAAGTCACAATTATGGATAATCGCGATTCCTATAATTCAGGTTATAACAACACGGATCAGAACCCTGGCCATGCAGATCCATACAATAACAACAGCTATGATGCATACCCTTCAGATCATGAGAGGCATCCGATTGTACCAGTGAAACATTCCGGACCTGGAATCGCCAGTTTTGTTATTGGATTGGTTGCCATCTTGGGTTACATTCTGATATTCTTTATTGCCACCATGGCTATCAACGAGTCCATCGGAGTTCTCACCCCGATACAGGCAGAAGAGATTGCCTTGCATCCAGCAGTGATTCTGGCTTCATTAGCCATTCTGGTCGGCCTGATTCTCAATCTGGCTGGAGGCATTCTCGGAATTATTGGTCTTGTCCTCAAGAATCGAAAAAAAGTTTTTGCCATAATCGGGACCATATTAAATGGAATCATGCTTCTGTTATTCGTTGCACTTATTTTGGTAGGCATGACGCTGATGTAACGGTTTGCATCAGCGTCATGTTTCCTTATAATTAAAATGAATGGGTCTGCACATAAGTATAATTTATATTTTCTTCTAAAAATCATTGTTTTCAAAGGAGATTGACATGTCACGAATCAAAATTTTTGCGGACAGCACAAGTGATCTGGCTCCAGAATGGATCCAGCAGCACGATATCGGCATCATCCCCTTATATGTGGTGTTTGGTGAGGAATCATTGAAAGACGGTGCTGAGATTAAGCCAGAGCAGCTATATGAACGTGTTAGCCATGATGGGCGTCTTCCCAAAACAGCTGCACCTTCCCCCGCTGATTTCATGACGGCATTTCAACCTTACATAGACCAAGGGGATGAAATTTTATATATCAGTTTATCCTCTGAACTTTCTTCTACTTACCAAAATGCACGACTTGCAAGTTCCGAATTTCCGGAAGGTCGCATTTCCGTCATCGACTCAAAAAATCTTTCATCAGGAATTGCTCTTATGGTGATGAAAGCTGTGTATGCAGCCGAAAAGGGGCAGACGCTCAATCAGATTACACACCTGATTGAGGCGATGAAACCAAATGTACGCACCGAGTTTGTCATCGATACACTGGAGTATCTGCATAAAGGTGGACGCTGCTCGGGCATGCAGAACCTGATTGGCAGCCTGCTCAAGATCCGTCCGGTCATCCGGGTAACGGATGGTAAGATGGCACCTGCCTATAAAGTCCGCGGGAAACGGGAGAAAGCTCTGGAGCAAATGCTGAATAATACACTCAGTCAGAAGGATCAGATTGATCCCGACCTTTTGATTGTGGTGCATACCATGGCTGAAGAGGATGCGCTGGACTTGAAGAAGTCTTTACAAGAGCAGACGGGTGCCCGAGTTGAATTGACCACTGCTGGATGTGTTGTATGCAGTCATTGCGGCCCGAAAACGATTGGAATCATCTATAACACGGTTTTATAGTATTACACACAACATCGTATCGTATGACCCCCTCCTTTCTTCTGGATCTGTACGTGGTTACATCCAGTACTTGGACTGGCATACGATATATACGATACAACCAAAAAGGGCATTCCGAGCTTAATCGCTCAGGATGCCCTTTAATATTTTGCTACACTTTAGAATGACCTACATCTGACCCATTGTTCTTTATGTGACGTGAATCAATAACTTTTGGTCCGCAAATCATCCAGACTTTTAAACACGTATCCTTGCTTGCGTGCCTCATCGATAATGGAGCCGAGTGCTTCCGTGTTATCTTTGGATACGGAGTGAAGCAAAATGACAGCGCCTGGATGGAGTTGTTTCAGCACCTGTTGATGTGCATATTGTGCACCACGTTGCACATTGGTATCCCAGTCCTTGTAGGCAACTGACCAGAACACATTCACATAACCCTGAGCATGACTCTCAGCAAGCGTACGATTGTTAAAAATCCCACGTGGTGGGCGTAAAAAGGTGGCTTGTTGACCTGTCAGCCGATTCACCTCCGACTTGACCTTCTCCAGTTCCACTCTGAGCTTTTCATTGGAGATGCGGGTCATATCCGGATGACTCCATGAATGATTACCGACAATATGACCTTCAGCCGCCATGCGTTTAACCAGCTCAGGCTGATCTTTCAGATAATGACCTGTCACAAAGAAAGCAGCTGGCACCTTCTTGGTACGCAAAACATCCAGTATGGCAGGCGTGAATCCATTCTCATACCCGTTATCAAACGTGAGATACAATTCCTTTTGCTTTGTATCCCCCAGGAAAATGGCATCGTTATGTTGTAAAATCGATTTAAAACCTTCCTGATCAATGGAGGGCAGCTGACCGTTTTGACTTTTTTTGAAGCCAAAGTGATACGCTCCGGTAACCGGTGATGCTTCAGCCTGTGCCGGTACCATACTGATGGATAACAGTGCCAACAGTATATATAGAATCATTCGCTTCATTCTATCCGCTCCTGTTCCTGAAAATTCGGTTAGTCGTTTGCACACACGAACACCTTCAGGTAATATGCCACAGGAACAGTTAATGTATGTAAATCCTCAACGATCAAAACGTTTATTTTCAGGTTGCGGCGGAGATTGATGGAACAATTCAAGCAAGGTCTGGGGTTTGCCACTCGAAGCAAGCCATTCCCTCACGGTCTGTATGGCACGAGTCTGTCCATCTCCCCGATCACGCCATGTCAACAGCTCGATTACTTTGATTATCAAGGCGGACATATTGTGATTATCCAGTTCAGACCGATCTGCTCTCAGCTTGTGATACAAAGCCTCCTGTTCCCAATCCAGTAGAATTTCATCACCAATGGTTGGTTTCAAGAGTGTATACGCTCTGTCACAACCTTGACAACGAACCGTGCTAACCTGTTCATCTATAAACTCCGCTCGGACATCCTGCTGGCAATCCGGGCATTTAAATCCCACTTGTATGTTTTTTAGGTTATCGTTCATAATATTGTTCCTCCTGCGATGTGGCATTTACATCATTCAATGCAAAATACGCCTTGCTTATATGCATAATGCTTATGTATGTACTACATCTATACCCGATATTTTGTCGATTCACGCTTATTTCGTAGAAATCCGTAAGGTGCTATAATCTTGTAAATATGTTAAAATATTATACATATCATGGTAGGGAAAAGGCGGGATACTCATGTCAAAGGAAGAGCGCAATATAACCTGGCAATCATCCAGCATCAACAGACAAGATCGGGAGAAACATAATGGGCACCACAGTCGTGCCATATGGTTTACCGGATTATCAGGCGCAGGAAAGTCATCCCTTGCATTTGCCCTGGAGAAGTACCTCTACGACCAAGGCGTACGCTGTTATGTGTTAGACGGAGATAATGTACGTCATGGACTGAACCGTGATCTCGGTTTTACAGCAGGGGATCGTCAAGAAAATCTGCGGCGAATTGGTGAAGTATCGAAGTTAATGGTAGATGCCGGGTTGTTTGTCCTTTCGGCTTTTATCTCTCCTCATGAACAGGATCGGGAGATGGTTAGACAGTTATTTGAACCGGATGATTTTATTGAAATCTATGTGCGCTGTTCAATTCAAGAATGTGAGCGTCGTGATCCCAAGGGGCTATACAAAAAAGCACGCAACGGTGATATCCCGCATTTCACAGGCATTTCCGCTCCCTATGATGTACCAAAATCTCCTTCATTCATCATTGATACAGAGCAATCATCCATTGAGGAAGCCGTGCTAGAGATCGTACAACATTTGGAACAGATCGGTGCTCTCCAGCTTCCGATTCCTTCAAATACAGCACTCGCTCATTAATCCTAATTCATTATACTAACTACTTTACATGAAAGGCGCGCCCATAGTGGCGCGCCTCTTTACGTGATACCATGGCTAGTTATACCAGCGATAAACGAACAAACAGAAGAAGATACAACTACTCTATCCTCCCGCTTGAACGTTTTTTGATGTCTACTTACTTACTGCCCTACAACACCCGCTTGCATATTCAGAAGTTTGCTGAACGTCCCTACCGGATCAGTAGATAACTGCTGGTACCCTCCCTCTTGAATTACCCGACCTTCATCGAGCACAATGACACGATCTGCTGTCCGGATCGTAGACAATCGGTGTGCAATCACGATAATGGTCACATGTCCTTTTAGCCGTTCCAGCGCCTCATGAATGTACTGTTCATTCTCACTGTCGAGCGCACTTGTTGCTTCATCCAGTACCAGTACCGAAGGATTCCGAAGCATGGCCCGGGCAAGCACCAATCGCTGACGTTCGCCCCCGGATAGACGGATACCCCGATCACCAATAATCGTATCCAGACCCTGAGGCAGCTTCCGAACAAAAGCCGCAGAGGAGGAAAACTGCAGAGCCTGCCACATCTGTTCTTCACTTGCATTGGGATCAACAAGACGCAGATTCTCACGAATACTGGTATGAAACAAGAAGGGGTCCTGGGAGACATATCCGATAGAACTTCTCCAGCTTAATAAGCGTTCTTCTGACAGAGGAACACCGTCAATCAGAATACGACCGCTCTCTGGCCTTACAAGGCCCATAATCAGATCTATTAGTGTGCTCTTGCCTGCTCCGGATTTACCTACAATCGCGGTCATGCCCCTTGCGGGAATCGAAGCATGCACATTCTTCAACGAGTACATATCACTTCCCTCATATCGATAGCAGACATCCTCACATGTAATCGATTCCTGAAGTATCATTGGTTGAATCACATGAGACCCAGTCTCTCCAGCTGAAGCAACTTCTTCACTAATCTCACGACTCTTCGCCGTCTGCGCTTGCAGTTCTCTTACCACACGAAACGCAGGCAACATGGAACTGATGTACTCCAGATTGGACTGAATCGCTGTAAACCTTGGCCATAAACGGGAAAAGATAAGGATGATGAGCAGCAGACTTGCAGGAGGCACCGTCATGACACGGAGAGAAAGATAGATAAATGCCGCAATAATGATCGCCGCAGACATCCGATGAATAAGTTGTGTTCCACTGTTTAATTGGCTAAACTGAATGACATTGCGTTCAATCTGTCTGCACATGCGCTCGAACCAGCTTATATGTGAACGCTCAAGCATGTTGCTCTTGATATCCTTAATGCCGTTGAAATGCTCGGTAATACCATTATAATAACTTTGCGAGAATTCAGAGGTTTGGTCTCCGATCTGCTTGGCCCGCTTGACGAATTTTCTCAAGACAATAAATAATAACAATCCACAGACCAGCACTAGTGCTGTCAATTTGGCAGACAACCAGAAAGCTAGACCAATCTGTATCCCCGTAAAGATCAGGGAGGCTGTCATTTGCAGCACAATGCTCGTGCCTTGGCTCACACGTGCAAGCTCAGTCGTTAATATATGGTTAAAATCGGATTTTCGTTTTTGGAGAAAAAATGACCATTGCGCCATGATAATGGCACCATAGGTTTCCATGCGCAGCGTTCGTACAAATTGCTGCTGGATTCGCGTATTACGGATCGTCTGGAGACGCTGCATCCAGGCCTGTCCGTAGACAATCAACACAAAGGTGAACAGTACGAGTAACAATTGGCTATTTTCAGAAAAACGATTCAACCCTTCGCCAAGCCAGGGGATGTTTAAGCCTGTGGAGCCCATCTCAAATATGCCAATCAGACTCAGCATCGGAACAAGCATGTAGATGCCGATCCCCTCCATGAGACTGATACAGATCATTCCTAGCAGATTCCAATATAGAATGGGCCCCGTGACATGGTGCAGCTTTCGCATGAAGTACTTCAATTCCGAGATCATACTTTACCCCTTTCCGTCACCGTATACCTTTTAATTCGCCGCCAGAACCAGAGAAACGGACGCAACGGAAAGTATAGAAAAAACAACGAACGAGGAAGCGGGAATTGATCCACATCCCATGTACTTGGATACAAGCGTTCAATAAAGAAGAACCATTTCTGCTTCGTACTTCGAAGTTTAAACAGATACGATTGATAATTTTTCATATCAGCTGGACTTTCCAGCATGTCATTCATGAACAGTGCGCCTTCACTGGCTAATCGTTTACCTGTACGATCACTCAAGGACATCAAGGACCTGTACGCTGCATCCAGCGGTGTGTTAAATAAATCCGAGGCCAAGCAGAGCGCTTGCGAACCGATCAATAACCGTCCTTCCGCTTTCAGACGCCGTTCTATTTTCTTCACATCAAGTGGCATGCTGCGAATCATCTGGTCGATATCCAGCAACCAGCGTAGTCTGAACCATCCATGCCGCGCTCCATGAGTTACCAGATAAGCCCACAGATCTTCTTGTTCGAGCATGCGGACAGGAGTCTGTGTGTATGAGCTAAACCGGCTGCGTTTCCACAGCAATTCGAAATCCGTTTCTTTGCCCGAATCCGGGTTAAGCCGCCAATGAATCTCCACTTGAGTCTTCTTGACCGGATGGGTGTAACAGATATGATGTTCCCGCCATTTCCAACTACGAACCGTATGCGTGCGCTCCTCTTCCTTGGATACGTAACCTAGGGTGGCAAGAATACCTTCAGCCGCTTCCACATCATCGAATGGAATCAGAATATCCAGGTCTTTGGAGGTACGCATCGATACATCACCATAGAGATCATGTGCGAGCGCCGGTCCCTTTAGTGTAATATTGCGGATGCCGCGTTCACGAAAAGCTCCGCACACCTGCTCCATCTCAGCTGTCAGATGTAACATGCGAAACGTATTGGCCGTATATTGTTGTCTCAGACTCTCCATAACATCGGCAGGAATGATCACCGAGTTCAATTCTTTCATTTTCACGTAAAGTACAGAGTATAAGCGGTGATGATAGACCAGCCGCAGAAAGAGTTGCCAATCCGTTCCCTTCAACTGTGTCTTGAGTTCTTCAGGGGATAGAGCCGTCAGATCACCTCTAATCATGCTCAAAATCAGCTTAAGCTCCTTCGGAAATCCTGACGAATAGAGTTCACTTTCATGTATCATAGACAATCTCCCCAGATCCCTTCTCCGGACACCGTTTGCCAAACACGCCGACAACCGTATATTGGTCCATAGTATCAGCTCCGGTCACGATCAATTTACCACTTCGCAGCCAGGCATGAGCCATCATATGTCCTTGCTTATTCCGTGCAGTCCCCATATATAACGTACTTTCTATCTTGCGTCGCTCAAGCATCTTCATCCCGGCAATCGCCATCACCAGGCAGCGGCTTTCCCATAACGTATATTTGCTGGCGATCGAAATCGCTTTGGAAATATTCCGTATAGCGATGATCTCACTGCGATCGAGTCCTGTCATCGGCGTTTCAACCATGGGTGTACCTAGCCCTGGCGCGATTTTGGCAAATGGCATAGCCTTCTGTATGCGTGCCCAGCCAAGGAAGAGATAGGCCTCCCATACCAGTCGACGCATCGACCGCGGGAGCGAGAGATAAGCCTTTATTTTTCTCAACATCATGCTACACTCCGCGAGTAACGTCGATCAAATCTTCACGGGACAGATGTTCAAGAAACTGTACCACCTGCTCACGACACACATCCGGCTCAATCTCATATTCCGCAGCAAGTACCTCAACCACTTCTCCCAGCGTGCGTTCTTCTTCGATCAGATCCCAGATTCGACCACCGGTACTCCCGAGATTATAGTATTTTCCAGAGCTAATGCTCATCATGACTTTCTCACTGCCCATATCACTCACCAGGTTGCCTTCCTTCCGGATAACCCGATCTTCCACATTCATCGGCGTAGTCGCTGTCATTGTCCTGTATGCACTCCTTTACGTATATGATCTGTGATCCGATCCACCATCGCAAATGCTGTAAACTCATCACCCGTTCTGACCAATCTGCCAATCTCCACACTTGCCGAAAGTCTTGAAGCCGTCTCGAACAGCCACTGTGCCAATCCCTGTCTTGCAACGAGTCCACCGCGGAACGTATGCGAGCATAACAGATGCAATCGTTCTAGCCCAGTCACTTCAACCAGCTGAACGGATGAATGGTTTGCCTCCGGTTGTGGAGCAAGTTCGAATATCCCAGCTAGCGGTACAGCCATCTCATGAAAATAGTGTTGAACAGGGATCGCATACTTCGTAATCTCTGCGTGAACCGTTGCATAATCCTGTTCCTTCATGCCGAAACCATCCAGACTTGGCTGCCATAATTTCTGTTGTGGATAACCAGGTGATACGATGGCTCTTCCCCCGGCATCCCAAGTCAGTGCCACAACATCATCGGTAAGAAGCGGATATCCGCGTGATGCCAGTGCGGCCGACAGTGTCGATTTGCCTGCTCCCGAATGTCCGACAAATGCGTAAGCCCACCCATCAATAACCACTGCACTGCCATGTAGTGGAAGAATGCCACGCTGCATCATAATGACTGCCATACATGTGCCCAGGATGAATAATCTGACCTTTTTCTCATCTGCACCCGGTATAGGGGATACGACAATGCGCTTTCCTTGCTCCATTAGAAACAGACCTGTATCTTCGATTTTGAAAAAAAGGCTGCCCTCTCGCGCCACAAAATTGTCGTTGCCTACATCCCAGCACTCCCACAATGGCGCCAGATCTGAAGACTCGATGTGTACATCCACTCCATCAAAATCAGCCTCCGCATTCTTGGGTGCGACCTGTAGTTCAGGCATTCGAATCTGGCTCGACCAGCGCAGACCATACGCTACATAATGCACAGGCAACAATGAACGACGCCTCCTTCGTAATAAAATGGAAAAAAAGCCCTTATATTCATGTTGCTCAATATAAGGGCGGAGGCGAAAGCTGGATTGATTCCATTTCCGCCCTTTAAGTATGATGACACTTCATAACACTTAACAACTTAGGAAGTTGGATCGTACAGATCCGCATCGTGAACGGTTACCCAGTCAATTTGTCTGTAGCCAGTACCGGCCATCGTTTGATTGACTTCCAACACTTCAAGAGCTGGAGCTTGCCATTCTTTCTTTTCGTTTTGCATTGTATTCACCTCCCTTCATGTGCACATGGTCAAAATTTGCGAATAAAGCGGTACACAATCAGACTGTGCATCATCAATCGCAGATCGGGATGTGAAGCAAGCTCTGGTCTCGGACTCGGAAAGTTGGCTAGAGCAGATTTGATACGCTCCGTGTTTAATATGCCTGCCACCTTGCTGTCAGAACACAACGCACGCAACTCGGCCGTAAAGGCATCCCAATTCGGAATGATACGATGCAGCCAATCTGCCGGCTGTACACCCCGTACTCGCTGATTCAGCCTGACCTTGTCAGGCAGTTCTGGCGAAGTAGCGCGGCGAATTAATGAACGATCGGTCCCTTGTTTCACATATTGCTCAATCGGTACGGATAAGCAGAATCGAATGACTCTCACGTCACTGGTCGGGTCACGTTCCCAAGCCCGATAACGGAGAGAACATTTTGTAGCTACTGCACCATTTTTGTTCGCAATGGCCAGATTATTGAATTTCTCAGCACGGACCTTGAGGGCATCTGCCTGGGCACCGCCTTGTAGAACTATAATGGATTTGAGTCGTTCCAGCACACCCGTTCTTTGCGCAAAATCAGGATGGATTAACTGCACGGATGCGGCTTGGCTGGCTCCTTTGGCCTGAGCCTTGAACCAATCCGGATATGCCTTTCGCCCTGTGATCTTGGCTATACGGGAGAAGGGCATGCCGGTCCGTTCACTATACTGCTGCATCTCACGGAACCAGCGATACCAACGGCCACCTTTCAGCAGACTGGCGTAATAATCCAGAGCCGGCCCCCAGGAGATGGTGAAATTGCCACGTGCCCCTGTGAGCAGGATGCCTGCATCTTGCTGGCTCGCTTTTTCATAGAATCCGCGAATCCAGAATGAATTTTCAAAGTATTTATAAGGCATCTCCATAATATCGAGCCAGGTATCTACTTCACTAAGTGGACTTCTGCCTTCAAAATCAAGGTAGTTCTCCGTGATATTACCGACGTGATTAATCGTGGAACGTATGAAGGGCCTCTCGTCGGCCAGCAACGTTTTCGACGTATAATCTGTGAAGTCCGGTACGGGAACATAACTGTATGCTTGCAGCCGTTTGCCCTGACTTCGGAGTGTTCCGGAAGCAAAACCAACCACGGCTCCCGAGTCCAATCCCCCACTTAATGCAGCAGCCACCTGCCTGTGGGTTCGGAGTCGTGATCCAACCGCCTGCCCAAAGACCTCACGAAACGCTTCTACATACTCACCATCCGATTTAAGCCTTAGAGGTTCCACTTCATTCCAGCGATGATATTGCTTCAGCTCGAGTCTCCCATCCCGGAAGACAAGTGTATGTGCAGAAGGCAGCTGGCTTATTCCCCGATATACGGTAGAATTGATATCTGCTGAATCATGCATGTCGGGAATGGCAAGGAATTCGGACAGCCAGGTCTCATCAAGTTCTTTATGTACCCCTTCAAGCCCAAGCAACGGATTCATGAGTGTGCAGAAAGCAAATCGTGAACCATCATGTCGGTAATAGAAAGCTCTCATGCCGGTAATGTCTCTCGCTGCATACAGTTTACGATTCCGCTCATCCCATATGGCGAATACAAAATCCCCCAGCAATCGGACAGCCACATCGTCTCCCCAGCGCTGATAGGCACGCAAGATCAGTTCACTATCCGCCAACATAGCAAGTTCAGCTCTGGATATCTGTAATTGATCAGCCAGTTGTTCCCGATTATCCAGAATGGCATCTGCTGTGATCGTCAGACCACTTTCCTCATCAAATAAAGGCAATTTCTCGCTAACCGATTCCGGTGTAATCCATTGGGCATGACAGCTAAGGAAAGCCTCGTTGCCTTTCCACACTCCTGTTGTATCCGCAGGGATATGCCCAAGGCTTGCATACAAGCGCCAGCTGTCTTCCCATAGCGCCTGCTGACCATCGTTGTGAACAATTCCTGCTATGGCGCTCATGACTTGCCTCCCCGTAGAATTTTGCGCTGTGAAGCCCAGGCGCTGATCTGATGACCAAATGGTACCCATGATTTGATACGCTGTATTTTGCTCTGAGCAGAAGCCAGCTGTACTTTCAAGCGTTCTCGCTCACTGTATCCCCGCTCCAGACGATGATCTGCTGCCCTTAATGCGGCTTGCAGCTGTCTGATCGTTACCAGCGCAGCCAGCGTGGGGTCTGTTTTTTCCGGTTCTTCGCCAACGTGGTCATTAAGATTTCCAGGCATATCATGAACAACAGAATCTGTCGGCTGCATTCGGTATTGCGGTTGCCACTGGCAACCGGTCGCTACTGTCAACTGATGCGTGATACGGTCGATGACCTCTTGATCAGGACTTGCATCATACTGTACACCCGTCCATTGTTCGGCCTCTGCGAGCTGTTCGCTGTATCCCATCCGGTGGAACAGATCTGCCCCCATCACACGACAATACAGTTCAACTTCATGCGGTTCCAATATGTTTTTCCAGTTGTTAACCGAATCTCGGTGTGCTTTTTGATGCGAAGAGAGGAAGGGATCACCCACGCCCATACTGTAGAACATGTCAGACTTGGCACTGTCCAGAAACTGTCCATACTGCTCCATACCTTGTTCATATGAGATTCCCAAAAACGCGCATAGTTTCTCAAGTTCTTCCTGAGGACGGGACACTAATCGTTCATATTGCAATTCATATGCATTGGGATGTGGTTTGGCAAAATATTCATTCAAGCGGAGCATTCCAAGTGTGAGATCCACGGCTTTCATATTTAATTTGGAGCTCTGCAGACTATGAATCAGATCGAATCCTTCACCTGTGTGACGATTTACCTTTTTGAATGATGCAGCTATGGCCAGAGGATTACGCTGGAGATGAATGCGCTTGGACTCAGGGAACAGACGATCCAGCCATTCAAGCATGTAATAGTATCGTGGGGATTTATCAACGATGAAGTCTGCTCCGCTCCCTTCAAGGAATCCATTGTAGATCTCAAGAGCAAAACTTCTGCACGCCTTTTCGAAGACATCCTCGGATACCATGGCATTGTAGAACTGACGAATGATGGAGCTACCACCATAAGCGCGTGAATCAGCCTTGGGCAAATCGACAAGATTCATTAGAAACCACATTTCCTGGGTGGCAAATATACGACTATGATTTTGCAGCATGACGGTGGATAAGGAACTACCACTGCGGGGAACACATAGTAAGAAAACAAGTCCGTTACCTTGAGCATCGATCAATGGCAGCCTCTCCTCTGTTCATTAGTATAAATGTGTAGCCGGGATAGACCAGACTCTACCTTTGTGTTTGGCGAAACGAGTAATATGCACGCTATAGATCAGTATTTTGCAATATTCCGTCGGAAGCTAACCGGGTATGAAGCAAAACACATGGTTACATTCGACAACTTTTAGATACACTATGTATTTATAGCTTTACTCTATGATACAAAATGTATCATGTCAATCTTTTATTTTCACCTTTTCATAAATTGTTACTCTTTCACTGTATTCTGCTGTCTGTCGTTTAATCACTTCATCCTATCAATCTTAATAAAGTTGCATAAATGCGAATAAGCTTCAGACATGTTCTGTAAGGAACAATGCCTGAAGCCATGATTATTCCAACAAGAAGTTGGATATGACATCTATCAACAACTAACCAGTAAACCCTACATTTGGACTTTTCCCAGCAGAGTTCCGACACTCCCCTTACGCCCTTCTTCCTCATCTGCTAAGGTAGCATCCTGCAACCCCTGCTGCACGTTCACAGTTAACAATACAGCAATGCCCGCTACGAAAAAGAAGATAAGTGACAGAATTCCCCAACGTGTGGAACCTGTGATCTGCCCAACATAACCAAATACAAATGGACCGAAGATTGAAGAGAATTTGCCTGTAATATTCACAAATCCAAAATACTCACCTGTTCTGCCAGCTGGCATCAGATTGCTAAACAGGGAACGAGCTGTGGATTGACTTACACCCTGCACGACACCAACCAACCCGGCGAGCAGATAAAAGTGAATCGCTTGTGTCATGAAATAACCAAGAATTACGATACATATGTATACAGATAAACTAAAGATTAAGACCCGCTTCGCTCCCCAGCGCTGTGCCCAGGCTCCCAGTAACAATGTGCATGGGAAACCAATAAACTGGGTTAACAGCAGCGCGAGCATCAAGTCGGCTGTACCTATGCCTATACTTGTCCCGTAGATCGTAGCCATCAGAATAATGGTATTAATGCCGTCATTAAAAAACCAGAAAGCCACCAGCATACGGATTAACTGGGGAAAATGCCTCATCTGACGAAAGGTTTGCCGCAGTCTGCGAACTCCAACCGCAGCATACCCTTTCCACGAACCAGGCAGATCCGGTGATGCTGGCCGTCTCGGAGCATGGCGAAAGATCGGTATCGAGAACAAAAGCCACCACAGCGATACGGAGATAAAGGCTAGTCTTGTGCCTGCCAGTGTACTGTTCATCCCAAACCAGCCCGGTTGCTGAATCATCAGCATGTTCACCGCAAATAGCAAACCTCCTCCAATATAACCATACGCATACCCTTTGGAAGATATCATGTCTCTACGTTCCACAGGTACCAGATCCGGCAGCATGGCATCGTAAAAGGTATTGCCACCTGCAAAACCAATCGTAGATATGATCAGTAAGGCGGAAGCAAGTAACCAGTCCCCTTCTCCAATTGCGCTGAATCCCAATGTGGCAAGGACACCAATGATTGCAAATACACGCAGGAAGTCGCCCTTTCGTCCTGACAAATCAGCCAGCGTACCAAGCAGCGGTGTTAGCAGAGCCACACACAACATGCCAATGGAATGGGTATAGGCCAGATAGGAAGCCGCGGTATCCGTATCCAGTGTTGCGGCAGCCACCGAAGCATAGAATACGGGCAGCACTGCCGCCAGTACAGTTGTCGCATAAGCCGAGTTGGCCCAATCATACATAATCCAAGCCTTGATCGCCTTTTTATTCACATAAATCCTTCCTTTGCATGCATCTCTATATTAGTGCGAGTTCAAGAAGTCCCAGTGGGCCCTTCGAACACCTCTATCAGATGCAAGATCGATGTCTTTCTCCTATTGTAAAGGAAGGATAGCACACTTGTTCACTGTTTATGTAAAAAATGGAGCCGTTCTGTTCTGACGACTCACCTAACCTCTGAGGTGAACTTGCGTAATTGTATCATTTTATATCCACTCTCATCACATATCGTCCTCGCCCGTGAATATACTTAATTACCGACAGGCCAAACTGTGCCGCGTAATCAATGGGGGGTGCCTACATGTCAAATTCACACCAGCCTTACTCGTTCGTCGTGTCGAAGGAAGATTGGTCGCTTCACCGCAAAGGGTACCAGGACCAACAACGCCATCAGCAAAAGGTGAAAGATGTCATCAAGCAGAATCTGCCTGATCTGATTACGGAAGAAAACATCATTATGTCTGATGGAAAACAAATCATCAAGGTACCAATCCGCAGTCTGGATGAGTACCGTTTTGTGTATAACTACCAGAAGCAAAAACATGTCGGTCAAGGAGATGGTGACAGTCAGGTCGGAGACGTCATCGGTCGTGATCCCTCTGCTTCGCAGAAACCCGGCAAAGGCGAAAAAGCCGGTGATCAGCCTGGTCATGATATTGTGGAAGCCGAAGTTAGTATTGAGGAATTGGAAGATATGCTCTTCGCTGAGCTGGAATTACCCGATCTGAAACAGAAAGATAAAGACCTGATTGAGACACATACGGTGGTATTCAACGATATTCGCAAAAAAGGCATGCAGTCCAATATTGACAAGAAACGTACCATTCTGGAGAATCTTCGTCGTAATGCAACAACCGGTACGCCGGGCATCCATCATATCAGTCCGGATGACCTTCGCTACAAGACATGGGAAGACAAGATTATTCCACAATCCAATGCCGTTATTATTGCCATGATGGATACATCCGGGTCCATGGGTTCGTTCGAGAAATATTGCGCGCGCAGCTTTTTCTTCTGGATGACCCGTTTTCTACGCCGTCAGTATGAGAAAGTCGAGATTGTTTTCCTCGCCCATCATACGGAAGCCAAGGAAGTAACCGAAGAAGAGTTCTTTACCCGTGGTGAGAGCGGAGGCACCATCTGCTCCTCTGTATATATGAAGGCACTGGATATTATTGACAGTCGTTATCCACCTTCAAGCTACAACATCTACCCTTTCCACTTCTCTGATGGGGATAATCTGACCTCGGATAACGAACGGTGTGTGAAGCTGATCGGTGAGTTAATGAAGCGTAGCAATATGTTTGGATACGGCGAAGTCAATCAGTATAACCGCAGTAGCACACTGATGTCGGCTTATCGTCATATCAAGATGGATCAGTTCATGTATTATGTGATCAAAGAAAAAGGCGAAGTGTACAAAGCTTTGCGCAGCTTTTTCCAGAAACGGGAAGGAGGCAGCGTTAGATGACAGATGAGATCCGCGACCTAGAATACGCTATTGCCGAGATTATGGAGATTGCCAATGGATTCGGCCTGGATTATTACCCCATGCGGTACGAAATCTGCCCATCGGATATTATTTATACATTTGGAGCCTACGGCATGCCAACCCGATTCAGTCACTGGAGCTTCGGCAAAACATTTCATAAGATGAAAATGCAATACGATTTTGGACTCAGCAAGATTTATGAGCTTGTCATCAACTCCAACCCTTGTTATGCCTTCTTGCTGGATGGCAATTCCCTGATTCAGAACAAATTGATCGTAGCCCACGTACTGGCACACTGCGATTTTTTCAAAAACAATGCCCGCTTCTCCAAATCCAACCGTAATATGGTCGAAAGCATGGCTGCTACGGCGGATCGGATCAGCAATTATGAGATGGAGTACGGAACGGAAGCCGTTGAAGCATTTATCGATGCTGTAATTGCCATTCAGGAGCATGTAGACCCACAACTGATCAAACCCCGCCATTTGGACAAACAACGTTATATGGAGATGAAAATGCGGGAGCAGCGCGGAGAGAAAGCACCACGGCCGGAAGGTCGCTATGATGATCTATGGTCACTTGATGACGTGCAGACGGAAGAAGCACCCGCTGAAGGTATTCAGGTCCATCACTTTCCGCCTGAACCGGAGAAGGATGTCATGTGGTTTATTCAGGAATTCTCAGAAGTGCTGACCGACTGGCAGCGGGATATCATGAGTATGATGCGTGAGGAAATGTTATATTTCTGGCCACAAATGGAAACCAAAATCATGAACGAAGGCTGGGCATCCTACTGGCATCAACGCATTATCCGTGAGCTCGATCTGAACAGTGAGGATACGATCGAATTTGCGAAGCTCAACTCCTCTGTCGTGCAGCCATCCAAACAAAGTCTGAATCCGTATTATCTGGGACTCAAGATTTTCGAGGATATTGAACGGCGCTGGGATAATCCAACCCGTGAAGAACAGGAACGTTGGGGCCGCAAACCAGGGCAAGGTCGTGCCAAAATGTTCGAGGTACGTGAATTCGATTCCGATACCTCCTTTATCCGCAATTACATGACCAAGCAATTAACCGAGGATCTCGACCTCTACGTATTTGAGAAAAAAGGACCGGACTGGAAAATCACCGACAAGTCCTGGGAGAACATACGGGATCAACTTGTGTTCTCACGTGTCAACGGGGGTTCCCCTTATCTGGTCGTGCAAGATGCGGATTATCTGCGGACCGGGGAACTCGTGTTGAAACATCAGTATGAAGGCATTGAGTTGGATCTGAAATATATGGAACGCACGCTGCCTTATCTGTATCGCCTCTGGGGACGTACCGTACATGTGGAGACACGTGTCGAAGATAAACCGATCTGGTTTACGTATGATGGTAAGAAACACCACCGCAAGTTTATGTAAGGTTATGATAAATGCTTATATCGTGAACGATATCATAAAAAGATAAGATACCAAAAAGCGGCAAGTTCCCGAGATACACGGGGACTTGCCGCTTGGCATACAAAAAATTAGGAAGGTAACGCTGGTGAACCAGTCCCCTGCAATCGCAGCGGCACAAAAAAATCATGCTCCACTTCACTTGCTGGCAGCGGACGACTGAAATAATATCCCTGAATCTCACGGCAGTCATTCTGCATCAAAATATCCAACTGGTCTTTCGTCTCAATGCCTTCAGCAATGACTTCCATCTTGAGATTCTGAGCCATCGATATAATGGTCGCTACAATTGCCTGATCGCTGTGACTCTCTGTGATGTCCGTCACGAATGAACGATCAATCTTGAGCTTATGAATCGGGAAATGCTTCAGATAACTCAGTGAACTGTATCCCGTACCGAAGTCATCCAGACTGATCTTGACACCCAGTGTCGTAAGTTCAGTCAGAATGGCCGTCGATACTGTTGCATCCATCATCATGCTCTCCGTAATCTCCAGCTCCAGATATCGGGCTTCCAGTCCTGTCTCATGGAGTGCATTCTTGACCTGCTCTACCAAGTTGGATTGATGGAACTGCTGGCTGGACAAGTTAACCGATACCGGAATAAGCGGTCCGCCACTGGCATGCCATAGCTTCATCTGCCTGCATGCTTCGCGCAGCGTCCAGTTACCAATCTCATAGATCAAACCTGTCTCTTCTGCTAGTGGGATGAACACATTGGGTGCGAGAAGACCTTTGAGTGGATGATTCCAACGAATAAGCGCCTCCACACCAATCATGCGGCTATCCTCGGTACGAATCTGTGGTTGATAGTACAGGACCATCTCATCGCGTTCCAGTGCTTTACGAAGATAACCCTCCAGCTCAATGCGTTCATAGAGTTCCGAATCCAATTGGGCGGTGTAGAATTGGAAACCGTTCTTGCCGTTCTTCTTCACTTCATACATGGCGGAGTCCGCATGTTTCAGCAAAGCATCCACGCCCACCCCATGATCGGGATACATTGCAATTCCGATGCTGGCGGTCACATAGAAGTCATTTTCCTTCAATCGATAAGGTAATTGAATGGCTTCAACAATCTGTTTTGCAAGTTCTGCCACACGCACTTCTGTCGCTTGATCCTGTGTCACAACAAGTGTGAACTCATCGCCGCCCATCCGGGCCAACATGACATTCTCCATAGCCAAGGGATCAGAATCTTCTATAGCTTTCATGATCCGGTTGCTGACTTCTCTTAGAAACACATCTCCAATGGAATGTCCCAGCGAGTCATTAATCATCTTGAACCGATCTATATCCATTACCATAACGGCAAAAGAATTTCCTTTTTCTTCTGAATCGTGAATCGTACAAGCCAGCACATCATCCAACTTGCGCCGATTGGGCAGTCCCGTCAACGGATCATGCAAAGCCTGGTGACGAATGTTCTCCTGAGCTTGCTTCTCTTCCGTAATATCCTTGATCAGAATGTGGCTTCCCACATGGTTACCATCAATGACTACAGGAACCACAACAATACTAAGATCCAGAAGTTCACCCTGTATATCTCTCATCTTAGCCATATAATGCGCCTGCTCCAGCTTATGATCATCCCAATCGATGGAATCGAATTCACTGATCCATTCTATATCGATCTGCTGAACAATCTCATCAATGGAACGATTCATGACCCTTGTTTCAGGATAACCAGTGATTGTCGTTACCGCAGCATTAATGCCTTTGACAATGCCTTCCTTGTCTACTGAAATGATCGCATCCGAATGATTATGATACAGAGCCTGATACCATTGCTCATTCTCATGAATCCGTTGATCCTTCTGAGACATTCGCTGATTGATATATATCCCGAATAACGTCAAGCCCAAGGCAATAAATGTGCCCGATGCGATCAAGTAGGCAAGAATGCCTGGCTCAATCTGCATCCCCGAACTTGCCATTGCGCCATGTGAATGATGGAACTGTGCAGCTGACATCCCGGTATAATGCATGCCAGAGATTCCAACCCCCATAATGAGACCACTGCCCATCTTGTAAACCCAGGTATGTCTGGATTGATGATAACGGAAGAAAAACATGAGCCACAATGCCGCAAATGAAGCAAGTGCTGCAATCAGAATGGATAACACCACTCTGCCTGGTTCATATGTAACCGGAGTCGACATCGCTGCCATTCCCACATAATGCATCGAGCTGATTCCTGCTGTCATCAATACTCCAGCAATCATGAGCTTGCTAAGTCTGCCCGCTTGTCTACCCGCGATGTTCAAGGCCACCCCCGATGCGACAATAGCAAGTAGAACAGATAAAACAACCTTACCGGTGGAATAGGAAACTTGCGTAGGCAGAACAAAAGCCAACATACCTACGAAATGCATGGACCAGATTCCCAGCCCCATCGAGACTGCGCCGCAGGTAAGCCATACATTCCGCGCCAACCCGCTAGCCTGACTTACACGGCCTGCAAGGTCAAGGGCAGCGTATGAAGCTAACGATGCAATAATATAGGATAAAATAACAAGTTCTAAGTTGTACGTACCATGTAGGTGCTCCACTCACTCTGTCCTTTCAACCGGGAATTGCCTCTTATGTATGCAAAAATGTAAAAAAGAAGCGAGTGCGCTGTCTGGATGACAGGCACTCCCTCCGCATCATTTGACTCTTGACCACAGGCTTGGTTGAAGCCGTTGCCATACATTGGAACCCGTTTATTTGAATGTATATAGTCTAAACGTCCTAGCCTTTAAAATCAACACTTATTTCCAGAAATACGCTGTTAACTAGCTGACATTCTCAAATTCTAATATACAGCTGAATATTCTATTTGCGCGTCAGGAACAGACTGCCAAATTCGGATGTATCTTGATACGAATTACCTGATGAATCACTCCAGATGGACACACTGCTTCGTTTGCCATCTCCCGCGCCATCATCATTGACTTGAAGATCGAATCCAATCCATCTTTGCCCATCGGCACGAACGCTATCTAGCGGGATTGCCACTTCAACTGTGTACCCTCCGCTTGTTAAGCGGGTAGCTGATTTGAAGCCTTCTTTCCGTGCATTTCCTCCAAAAGAAGTCTCATTATCAAAATTTACCCGATACTGAGCGTCATCCTCCTGATAGAACGTTGTCTGATCTTTGTTCTGGTCAATAAAAATCTCGATCGAATCCTGCTCATGTGCATTAGAACTTAATTTGCTTCGCAACGGATCTTTCACATCTGCCAACACGTAGAGGTATTTCTCATCCCACAACAGCTGTGCAGTCGCCGTTGCACCTGAGTTTCCAATGACCCAAACATCCGTTTTAACAGATGCAGCCTTTTTCCAGATGTCATCCTTTTTCGCATCAATTACGGGTTTGCCATACGTAACCTTGGTTTGTTTCAATACAGAACCCAGCTTCAGTTTCCCGCGGTTGGCTGGTTTGTCAGGCTGCTGATTGGAAATATCATTCCAAACAATGGTCGCTGTCTTTCCAGCAGCATATTCATCCGTAATCCGAAAATCCAGAGACAAGACCTGCCCTTCGGTAAGTAAAGCAGCTGACATAGGCAGTGATGCGTATACAACATAACCTGTTTTGGTCTCCTGTACGTTGTAAGTATTTTTATCTTTGCCTTTACCGCCATCCCGTTTAAATGTATATTGACCATTAACAGACGGCGGATTTTTCTTCTTGGCAGACAGATCAGCTTCAGAAATTGCATCGCCTGTCCCCTTGACTTCTTCCGCGAGGAAAACCTGCACCTGATCCCCTTTGCGACGTGTGGTATCCTTCACTTCCACTCGTAAATTCACCTTTTTGGCATCCCACATCATGCGAGCCTCACCCGTAACCGCAGATGTACCATCTGCCAGATGATTAATTTCGAGTCCTTTCACAGCACCCCAAAGAATATCTTCCTGTCCTTTGTGATTCGGGAAAGTAGGGCTGGCCTTAAGTGCTGTCCACTCATTACGATAGATCGGAAGAGTGGTAGCGTCCACCAGTGCCCAATAGGCCGGTTTTGCTTTCAATTTACGATCAAACAGCAACGGTGCATCTTTGCGTCCTTTGACTGGATGATTGTCAAGCCACGTCCCATCATCCGCAAGTCCCCATACAGTAACACTGTCCATTACGCCGCGTTTTCCCAACTCGTCGAACAGGTCGAACAGTTCACGATAACGGTAAGCTTGTTGCAACATTAATTCATCTGTGACAGGCATCTCCAGTTCAGAATTACTTGAATAGATCGAAACGTCCAGCTCTGTAACCTGTACATTCACACCAAGAGCAATCACTTTCTCAAAAGCCTCACGAATGAGCTTTACATCCGGTCCGTACATCGACACATGCATCTGGAATCCAACCGCATCAATTGGTGTTCCTTTGGCAAGCAGCTTCTCTACAAGCTTCACCATATCATTCACCTTGTTTCCATTGCCCTCCATTCCATAGTCATTAATCACCAATACCGCATCAGGGTCAGCCTCGCGTGCATATCGGAAAGCCAGCTCAATGTAATCACTGTCATCTCCATCGCCATCTACATCCCCTATAATGTCTCTCCACTTGGAATTACTGGCCTCATTCCGCAAGCCGCCTCCGTCCGAGATGACTTCATTGACGACATCCCATGTATGAACCTTTCCTTTATAATGAGTGACGATGGTCTGAATATGATTTTTCATCCGTGCAAGCAACTGTTCTCGCGTGGCAGGTTTGGAAGCATCATTCGGATCGGTAAAGAACCAGTCCGGCACCTGACTATGCCATAACAGCGTATGACCTCTTACCTCCATGTCATTGGCTTCGGCGAAGTTCACCAGACGATCCGCCTCTGACCAGACAAACTGCCCTTCCTTTGGTTGCATCGCATCCATTTTCATAAAATTTCCGGCTGTAATACTATTAAAATGTTTCGTCAACAACTGGGAATGCGGATCTTCTGCATCCAGTGCAGATTGGTCGATCGCCGCTCCCATTGCATAATGTTGTCCCACAACATCCACGAGATTCGGAATGTTCGGCTCAATTTCAATTTTTTCGGCTTCCGTAATCAGAACATCATCCACGTAAAAAGTAATCGTATCGGCCGGCGTCACTTCCGCTGACGTCTTCCATGGAGTCTCTGCATACATCCGGAATCCGGTGATGCCACTATTTTCCCCAGGGACCACCACATCCGCCTCGATTTTTTTCCACTGTCCTTTGTTCAAGGTAGCAGAGGCAAACGTAGCATATTCAAGACTTGAAGCGTCATTATTGTACTCTTTCTCCAGTGAACCGTTAATGACCTGACTGTCGGGTCCTTCATCGTACATGGCCCAAAATGAAATATGAACCGTGCTGCCCTTCTGTACATGGTCTATTATTTCAATTAAGGGTCCATGGAACGTTTCGGTACGGGAAGAGGTTCTCAGACTGCGTGTGCTGTCGTGACCTACTTGCGTTACAATCTCAAGCTTTTCACTCGCACGTGGACGCCATTGTCCCAACACACCATCTTCAAAATTAGCCTCAAACAGTACTTCATCTTCGCCAGTCTTAACGTCTGCCGCTTGAGCACGTGTCCCTCCTGTTCCCACACTCGGGAACAAACTGAGGATCAATACAGCCGACAAGCACAAGCTCCACCATTTTCTCAAATGCATCCGATCTCCTCCTTGGTTGGTTGTTTGTAGTCTGTGAAGAGTAACCTTTGTTCTGTCATGCGCCAGCCCTTTACAAGATCGTTGTGCAGGATTGGATAGACGTTATTAAATAAAAATTGTAAGCACTTTCATTATACGATTGCCAACAAACTTTGTTTACCCGTTAAACTATAGGACTTATTCTAAAATCTTCAGAATAATGTAGAACGGCAAAAAGCACAGCTTGTCAGCTGTGCTCCGTGTCAATGTCTCTACACTTTTAAAGGTGCTGTCGTCTGACGAATCACCAGATTGGAAGGTTCCGTCACAACGGGAGGAGAATAAGCCGGATTTTCAATCATGGCAATCAGATATTCGATGGACTTAATGCCAATAGAATAGATATTCTGATTCACCGTAGTTAATCCAGGTTTAAATACCTCAGCATAATATGTGTTGTCGAACCCGACAACCGAGATATCTTCTGGCACACTCAGTCCATGCTTTTCAATCTCATGAATGGCTCCAAAGGCAGACATGTCTGATGCACAGACAATCCCTGTTGGTTGATCCTCAAGTGCCAGCAATCGCCGGGCAGCCTTGCTTCCCCCGTCGAATGAATAATCGCAGACCTCCAGATATACTGTAGAATATGGAATGCCGCATTCTCGCAACCCTTCCCTATACCCTTCCAATCGCAGATTAGCTACGGCGGGGCCAAGTGTCCCTGAGATATAAGCAATTTTGCGGTGCCCAAGCTCATGCAGATGTCTGACACTCATCGAGATCCCGTTGGCGTTGTCCGTAGTAATGTAACCGGCACGCTTGCCCAACAGGTCCGTATCAATAAACATCGTTGGAATCTCTGCATCCACCAGTTCCTGAATACTCGTATTTTCTCTGCCTTCCCCGAATACCACAACGCCATCCACATTACGACTGCGGCAATGTTTGATGAACGAGTACGCCGGATCATCGAATCGAGTAGACAATCTGACAAGATCATATCCACTGTTCTCCAGCGCAGTCTTGATCCCTTCAAGTAATTCCGACACAAAAGGGTTGGTAAATGGGACCGTCAACAGTACGCCTACCGTCCATGAACGGCGTTTAACAAGTCCACGTGCGACCACATTGGGTTGATATTTCAATAATTCGATGGCTATATTGACTTTTTTGCGTGTTTTTTCACTTACATCAGGATAATCGTTTATCACTTTGGAAACGGTTGCAACAGATACTCCCGCTTCCTTGGCCACATCATGGATAGAAGCCATCTGATCACCTCAACCTCTTTCAAATCCCCTGTCTCCGGCTGCATTTTCTATAACATCGGCAGGTTTGTCTACCCATTATAGCTTAAAACAGCCTGAAACGGTATGGAAGGTTCCTATTGCTTTTAACGTCTATTCCTGTTGTTCCAGATTCTTCAAATCCAGAGACAGTTTCTCCATCGTTGTTGCAAATACAGCGAGTTCAGCCGAGCGTGAAGCTTGACTACGTGCTCCACGAGACGTATGATCCGACTCCTGCTGCACACTGCTCAGTTTCTTCATGATCTGCTCCAGATTAGACTGAATCTTACCTTGGGCGTCACGGGAGCTGGCTGCAAGCTTGCGCACCTCACTGGCGACGACTTCAAAGCCACGTCCGAACTCTCCTGCATGTGCAGCTTCAATCGCTGCATTCAGACCAACAAGATGACTCTGATCCGATATCTCACGAATGAGTTCACCCATTTTACCGATCTGCTGGATCTCCCCCGTCAATTCCGTGAGCAGAACTTGAGCCTGATCTTGGGAAGCAGCTGTTTCTTTGGCTACATTCGAGATGGCCAGCGCATTTTCATTCAGTTCACTAATCATGCCTGTAAGCTCTTGGGTAATCTGCGTGATCGCCAGTAAGGTATGTTGTTGATCATCAGCAAGCTGAGATAATTTTTCTTTTTCTTTCTTCTCATAAGCCTCAAGGACAAGCTGTGAATCCAGATTGAACATTTTACTGAGCGCCTGAATGACAAGATGCCAGGAATCAGGGATTACCTGCTGGAATATGCTCGTTGCAATATCAAGGTAAACCATATAGGTACCCAGATAATAATCTTCGGACAGGCCAATACGGGAGTGCACAAGCCCAATTGCAATACGCTGCTCAATATATGCGTCGTCCACGATTCCATCCGTCATCGATAACCAGTACATCTTCTGCGTCTCTTTTAAACGTTCAATGGAAGAGAATCTTGCGATGAGATCTACAAGATCAGGATAATTCCCTACATGATTGTAGAAATGATCCACCACTTCATTCACGACTTTTTTAAAAACAGGCCGATGATCGGCAAGCAGTGCCAGATCTCCTGCGGTTAATCCCATGTAATCAAGTTGCTTCTGTCTTGTTGCGGAAATACTGCTCATATCTGGTTCAGTCAGCTCCTTAATAAACACCATTACTTTAAATTGTAAATATATGTATTGATTATAGACTAAAATACCTAAACGTACATATACCATTAGAACTAATTCACCGCAAAATTAACCTTATTTGTCAGCATTTTAGATTAATAAGATGCTTATGGAACTAAAAAGGCCCTGACTCTGCTGTGAAGGAGCCTCACAGCAGACATCAGAAGCCTGATCCGGAATGGTTCGTTGCCGATTAGCGATTAAGCAGACTGCCCACATAGCGTAGCAGTTCATTGGCGCTGGCTGCGGTATATCCATGTTCTTCAATTAGGCGTTTGATCACTTCATTCATTCGTTTCAATTGGGTTGCATCTGGTGTTTTGGTTGAGGTTGTAATCTTGACGATGTCTTTCAGATCGGTAAACAACTTCTTCTCAATCGCTTCACGCAGACGGTCATGGCTGCTGTACTCAAATTTGCGCTCCTTACGGGAGTAAGCCGAGATTCGGATTAGAATCTCTTCCCTGAACGCTTTCTTCGCATTCTCGGAGATGCCGATCTGCTCCTCGATGGAACGCATCAGACGCTCATCCGGGTCCAACTCTTCATCTGTGAGCGGATCACGAATTTTGGACCAGTTGCAGAATGCCTCAATGTTATCGAGATAGTTCTCGAATAGTGTTCTTGCCGACTCCTCGAATGAGTACACAAAAGCTTTCTGTACTTCCTTCTTGGCCAGTTCATCATACTCCTTGCGTGCAAGAGCAATGAAGTTCAGATAACGCTCCCGCTCTTCTTTCGTAATCGAAGCATGTTGGTCCAGTCCGTCCTTAATGGCTCGCAGAATGTCCAGCGCGTTAATGCTTTGAAGATTTTGCTTGATCAAAGCACTGGAGATCCGGTTGATGACATACCGCGGGTCAATACCAGACATCCCTTCATCCAGATATTCATTTTGCATCTCGCGGAGATCGGCTTCTTTGTAGCCTTCCACCTCTTCACCGTCATACATCCGCATTTTTTTAACGAGATCCATGCCTTGTTTCTTCGTTTCTTTCAAGCGGGTAAGTATGGAAAAAATGGCTGCAGTCCGCAATGCATGCGGTGCAATATGAACATGCTTCATGTCACTTTGCTGAATGAGCTTGGCATAGATTTTCTCTTCTTCGGATACTTTCAAGTTGTACGGAATCGGCATGACAATCATCCGGGATTGCAGTGCCTCATTCTTCTTGTTGGAGATAAATGACTTATACTCCGATTCATTCGTATGCGCCACAATCATCTCATCCGCACTGATTAAGGCGAAGCGTCCTGCTTTGAAATTCCCCTCCTGTGTGAGCGACAATAGGTTCCATAGGAATTTCTCATCACATTTCAACATCTCCTGGAACTCCATCAATCCGCGGTTCGCCTTGTTCAACTCCCCATCAAAACGATAGGCACGTGGATCGGATTCGGAACCAAATTCGGTGATGGTGGAGAAGTCGATACTACCGGTCAGATCGGCAATATCCTGCGATTTTGGATCAGATGGACTGAACGTTCCTATACCCACGCGATTATCTTCGGAAACAATGACCCGTTCCACCGGCACCTTGCTAATATCACCGCCATATTCGGTACGGAGTCTCATTTGGCAAGATGGGCAAAGGTTACCCTCAATACGGACTCCAATTTCCTTTTCCACTTCAGGACGAAGCTCGAGTGGAATCAAATGCAACGGCTCCTCATGCATCGGGCATCCATCAATGGCGTATATGGCACCTTTCTCTGTCCGCGAGAATTGTTCAAGACCCCGCTTCAGCAACGTCACCAACGTCGATTTACCCCCACTCACGGGACCCATAAGGAGCAAGATCCGCTTACGTACATCCAGACGGCGTGCTGCTGAGTGAAAGTATTCTTCGACCAACTTTTCAATGGATCGATCCAATCCAAAGATCTCCTGCTCAAAAAACTTGTACCGCTTATGCCCACCTACTTCTTCCACGCCAAACGATTCAATCATTTCATATACTCTGGCGTGAGCCGTCATTGCCGGAGTCGGGTCCTTTCTCAGCAGTTCAATATAATCTTCAAATGTTCCGTTCCATGTCAAACGGTCACTCTCTGCCCGATGTTCCGCAACGCGTTCAAAAATATTCATGCTTGGTACCTCCCATGGCTCCTTTAGTGTGATTGTCAACCATTCCGAATGGTATGAAGAATCAATAGAATTGCGGCTCCTGCTTGAATACCAATCTCGCGGTCCTGTATAGTCCCGCCACCCTCTGTCCAAACATCTTGTATTGTTGTGAAAAGTGTATTACATACCTATGCGGCAATTCGGATAAGTTGACCTCTTTTTTTCAATCTACGGCTTCGAATTTTGGCTTTTCCCTGTTCTATCAGACATCTTGTGCCTTCAGAAAAAAAAGAACGAATATGATATAATGAGGGTTCTAAATTCAGGAAACCGGACAACACATGGTCAGAAACAGGCCACTTCAGGAAAGGAGTACGGACGATGGCAGTGCAATACGAAACCGAATTATATTCGCCTGTGAAGACTTTCTTCGAGCAACGTGGCTTCGACGTCAAGGCGGAAGTAAGACACTGTGACCTCGTAGGGGTCAGATCGGACCAGGAGGAACCACTGATTGTGGAGATGAAAAAAACATTTAACCTCTCCCTCTTGTTGCAGGGCATGCAGCGCTTGAAGCTTAGCCCGTTCGTGTATTTGGCCGTCGAGCGCAATCGCAGCAAACGTGGAGCCGTGAATCAACGCTGGAGCGAACTGACTGCATTATGCAGTCAGCTTGGTCTGGGTCTGCTGACAGTCACATTTTACAAAACCAAAGCTCCTCTGATTGATGTATTGTGCGAACCCTCCGCCCAGCTCCCCCTCACTGGCCGCAATCAGGTTGCCCGCAAAAGCGGTGTTCGACGGAAACGCCTGCTGAAGGAATTCGACGAACGCAGTGGAGATTACAATACAGGGGGCAGCACACGCAGACAGCTGGTCACCGCATATCGTGAGAAGGCATTACGGGTCGCATCCGCGCTGCGAACAAACGGAGAAGCCTCTCCCGCCACTCTCGCCAGACAGACTGGTGTAGGTACTGCCGCGGCGATTCTGCAAAAGAATTATTACGGCTGGTTTGAACGCCTCTCCCGCGGGAAATACATCCTGACCATTAAGGGAGTACAGGCGTTAAGTGAGCATGCACACATGCTTGAGGATAATGATATGATTGAACGAACCATTAATGAACCTGATGTAACGTATTCTGTACCTGGTGAAAATAAGGACGACCTAGCGCACATTGCCGAAACGGTAGAGCAGTACCTAAAAAATACAGGCCACATCTGATAAGAATTCATGGAAAGTAACGGATATGAAAAAATGAGAATGCAAAAACACCTGTCATCTCCAGTGGAGACAACAGGTGTTTTTGTATGTTCTATATAGAAGAATGCTATTAGAAGCTTGCTGCTACTTCGGAAGCCAATTTCAGACCTGCAGTAACGATTTCTTCAGCACGATCTGCAGAAGCATTATGTCCTTCAACGATAACTACTTCTGGGTTTTGGATGCCCCACAAGCCGAGAACTGTTTTCAGGAAGTTCAAGGACATTTCAGCAGCTGCCATTGGGCCTTCGGAATATACGCCACCACGTGCGTTAAGCAAAGCTACTTTTTTGTCGCCAGCAAGTCCTACAGGACCTTCAGCAGTGTATTTGAATGTTTTACCAGCTTGGCTCAGGTAAGCAATGTAGTTTACCAATGGAGCTGGAACAGTGAAGTTCCACAGTGGGAATGCAAATACCACTTTGTCAGCTGCAAGGAATTGATCTTGCAATTGTGCTGCAAGTGAAGCTGCTTTTTGCTCGTCAGCTGTCAGTTCAAAACCGTTAGCTGCTTTGTAAGTACCTGTGATTGCAGTGTTACCATAGAATGGGAATTCTGTATTGTAGAGATCCAGCTCAGTAACTGTGTCACCTGGGTGGGACTCTTTGTATGCGCTCAAGAATGCATCGTACAATTTAACGCTGACTGCTTGATCTGCAGGACGGTCATTTGCTTTAACGAATAAAATATTAGACATGTTGAATTTTCCCCCGTTAGATAAAATATATGAGTGCTTATTCTGAACTGGCCACCATTGTAGCTTATATAAAGAAACCAACAACTCATTAATTCATATTATATATAAAAATGTTAGTGGATGCAATAACGTAATCACTTTGGTCATAAATCAATTTTAATTTTTGCTACAATCTATTTTGGTTCTGACTTAGCTACGAGCCGTAAATTCGGAAATGGCCTCACTAATCAGATTCATGCCCAGCAGCAACTCATCCCGGCCCGGATGGCTAAAGTTCAATCGAATGTAACGTTGATCCTGCACACCTGTAGAGCATAACGATCCAGGAAGAAAAGATACACCTTTGGGCAGAGCAGCCTTAAGCAGAGCGCCACTATCCAATCCTTCTGGCAACTGTATCCACAGATACATTCCGCCCTCGGGAATGTTGTACTGACACCCTTTCCAGCCCGGTCTCTTCAACAGTTCAAGCATCAGTTTGAGTCTTGTCTTATACTCCCGATTCAACATGGATAAGTGGTCACTCCAACGAAAAGGGGAATGGGCAAGCAATTGATACAATAGCCTCTGATTCATCGGACTGGACTGACCATCGGCAATCCGTTTAACGGAGGCCATGGCCTGAATCAGAGCCGGATGTCCAGCGGCCCATCCGGTTCGTAGAGCGGGCGCTACCGTTTTGCTGAATGAACCAATGTAGAGAACATGTCCACCCTGATCTGCAGTATCCAATGCAAAGAGTGAGGGGTATCTACGATAGAATTCAGTTGGCTCAAGGCCATCGAAATGGAGCTCCCCGTAAGAATCATCTTCCACAAGCAGAACACCATAGCGCGAACACAGCTCCAGGACAGCCTCCCGACGTTCCATACTCCACAAGGCACCCGTGGGATTCGAGAAACTGGGAGCAGCAAAAAGCAGCTTCGGTCTGACCTGCTGCATGTGATGCTCCAAATGATCTGGCAGTATGCCGTCCCGATCACCCATTACGGGAACAATCTTGGCTCCTTGCATCTCCAGAACCTCAAGACAGCCTGGTGACGTGGGATGTTCAACCAGTACAGAATCTCCTGGTTCAAGCAATAGACGCATCACGAGATCGATGGCCTGCTGGGTACCTGTGGTCAACAGAATTTGCTCGGGCACCGTTCGTATGCCTTTGCGGGCATTCCAGTCTTTGTTCAACCACTCTCTTAGGGGGGTGTAGCCTGCTGGCTCTCCATATTGCAATGCGGAGGGGCCTGAACTAAAGACAGACACCGCTGCTTCTTCCAACAATTTGAAAGGAAACAACTCCTCCGCAGGCAATTCTTCTGCCAAAGAAATGAAATAATCCCTGCCAGACATCTCACGTATATCCCTCAGTGGTGATGACAAAAGCCTGTTGGTACGGGAAGCAAAGAAATATTTCATCGATCCGTCCCCTCTCATCCCTATTCCGAAGCTGTACTCGCAGTCCGCAGCCCTACAACCTATTCGTGCTCGCCATCGAATATGACCGGATAGTTACCCGGACCAGTAGTGATCATGGGAAGAACCAACCTGTTTCGTCAGGACCCCGTCTTCACTTGTCTTGCATGCAAGGCATAGCGTTCAATGGCCTGTGCTCTGCTGCTTACTTCCAGCTTCACGTATATTTTACGCAGGTAATTATCAATGGACCGTCTACTAACGTTGATCTCATTCGCTATTTTATCATAGGTTACACCCTGAACAATTCTTTCCATGATAAAAGTTTCAGTTTCTGTTAATTCAATTACACGTGCTTCTGTCGGAGACTCCACTGGTTGCGCCCACTCCGCACTGTTTAACCACGACAATGGAATGGATACATGGCCCTCACGTAACCCAGAGATCAGATGAATCAGCTGGCTAGGGGAAGCCTGTTTGGATAGCATGCCGCTTGCACCAAGACTCATCAGATGACGAAACAGCTTCACATTGTCTTCATCCGTCAATATGATGATGTGACTGTGAGCTGACAGATTCTTCATCTGGGCAATATATTGATCGGCCTGGCCCTCCGGAAGACGATAATCCATCAGAATCAGATCAGGCTGGTATGTATTCACCAGATCGAGCCCTTCTGTCCCGGTCGAAGTCATGCCACGTACCGTCAGATCTTGCTGCTCTTCCAAAATCAATTTTGTACCGAGCATGCTGGTGGGGTGGATATCTATGATGACCACCTGCCATACTTTTTTCATTGTTGTTCCCCCTGTTATGTATTGGACATATAACTTTTAGCTTCTGTCATGATGATCTATCATCTGTGCGACAGTCCGAGTATAGAAGAAGCATAGGTCGGATTATGTCGAAAAACAGAAAAACATAGGATGCAGCCGTTAAAAAAGCTCTATTTTCACCGTATTTTGTTATAAAAACACCATGGTGTCCATCTTCCCATCCTCGGAAAGGTCAAAATATAGTATAAATTTCCTGCATTTCTATCTAAAAAAGTCGAAAAACCTGCCCAAAGTTCCTACTTATTGCATCTATAAGAAATTGTATCCTAGGACTTCCTTCCGATGCAATCTCTTTTTACTCTATTAAGTAAAGAATTTCATTTTTGCGTAATCAATAGGGGCATGATAGAATGAGGACTGGAAATTTTTTTATACCTATAAATGACCAGGAGTGATGACATGAAACCATCTACCCCGCCCTCTGACATCCATCACACCCGGAGCGCCAAAGGCAAGGCCGGATCTTCAATCAAGCTGTTTCTAGTAATGTGGATTGTTCTCATTGCACTAGGAATCGTTGGAACCTACTATTATAGTAACCATCTCCAGCAACAGATGATCAATCAGCTTCAGGCCCATAATCAGCAGCAGATTGCAGCGCTAAAAACCGACTACGAAAATCAGCTAACAACGATATCGAAGGAAGTAGAAGACCTGCAAGGACAAGTTCAATCCTTCAATGAATTGCTGACTTTCACCAAGGATAATGCAAGTGACAAAACGGATAACAGCAACAAACTGTATACCCAGCTGAGCGAAGTCAAAAAACAACTGGAGACACTCCAGAAAAAGATGGACCTGCTCAAATGATTACACCCGTCAAACAGGTTAATCGTTTTTTTATGCTTGCACTCGCTCCTTTTGTTGGATTGATATTATGCCTGCTGCTGCTTCGTCCTCCTCTTGAACCCGGAGGATTGATTCCTACCGAACTGTCAGAGGACACGATTACCCCCCGGACCCAAGCAATCAGCCAAGAGCTCGCCGGGGCAAAAGATGCTGCTGTTCAGACTTCTTCTTCTATTAAAAGAACGACACAGCTCTATAATAAAACAACCAGTACGATGTCTACACTTGTACAGAAGGCTTCCGCCCAGGCGGATCGTCCGGAAACGATCTACAACAAACGGATTACATCCAAGCTTGGTGTGCCATTTGAAAGGGTAGACAGTGACCGGTTAACAATTGAACTGTACAGAGTGAATCCTGGCAGCTATAAGGGCTATGCCATGAAGATTAAGCTAAAAGACCCTACGGCCATGCAGATGGCTCTAGACAGTGAACCTGGGCGTTCTGAGACAACCATGCAGGCTGTAAAGCGTAACGGCGCAATTGCTGGGATCAATGCAGGTGGATTTGCTGACAGTGGCGGCAAACGTTATCCACTTAGCACAACTGTCATGGACGGGAAATACGTGAACGGTTTTCAGGCCAGTTTCAAAGATCTGTTTTTTGTAGGACTTAATGATGCCGGCAAGTTGGTTGGAGGCAAGTTCTTCGACAAAAACTCACTGGATCGCCTGCAACCGCAATTTGGGGCTACGTTTGTTCCGGTACTGTTACAGAATGGGCGGAAAACAACAATTCCCGACAAGTGGAAAGTATCCCCCAAACGAGCACCACGTACAGTCATTGGCAATTATAAGGATGACCAGTTGTTGATCATTGTGGTCGATGGTTATAATGAGGGCGGAAGTTCCGGTGCTACCCTTGAAGAGTTACAAGGACGGTTGTACAAGCTTGGGGTCATCGACGCCTATAATCTGGATGGCGGTGGATCTTCCTCGCTTATTCTGAATAACCGGGTCGTGAATAACCCTTCAGATGGCAGCCTCAGACCGGTACCTACACACTTTTTATTTTACAAATAATAGGGTGAAGCATTTCTTTTCTACCTATAATGGTTATAATAGAAGAAAATGAGCTTGTGCAGGAGGTGCGAAGAGTATGTCATTTTCACTGACATTCTGGATTATTGCAATTGTATTGACTCTCTTCATTACAGGCATTCTCACTTCATCCTACAACAATGACAAGACAAAAGGCTTGTAAAGGCCAAGCCTCTCTCCGGAGAGGCTTTTTCTTTTGCCTCATCCTCGATATAGCAAGAGACAAGGCTTAAAAGAATGATTCGATTCTTCTAAGCCTTGTCTCTTGCTGTACCAGTTGTTCTACGCACCAATCCTGTCAGGAGTCTCAAATTCGGGATCAATAGCTAACCGCCCGTTCATTCCGCATGGATATAACCGAATCAGACGGCACAGGTCCACTTACCGACCCACCCTCAACTAATGTCACATAAATTCGTTCATGATCAACGGGTTCTCCAGCAATAATTTTGATCAATTGTTCAGCAGCAAGCGACCCCCACTTACGTTTGGAGTAATCAATGCTTGCCAATCTCGGCTGGACGTATTTGCTCAATTCAATATTGTCGAATCCGATGACATCAATCTCGTGACCAACGCCAAGTGCACTGTCTGCCAGACGATCACACAAGCCAATAGCCATCTCATCATTGAGGCAGAATACCGCTGCGGGTCCATCATACACCTGCACAATCTGATCTGCGGCCCGTTCTCCGCCACTCTTCTCAAAATCTCCCGTAATCTCAATCCATTCCACATCGGCTTCACGTTCTGCCACCTGTCTCACAGCCTTTAAGCGCTGCACAGAGTCAAACGAACCTTCCGGTCCTGTCACCACGTAGATTTTCTTATGTCCCCGTTCAATAAGATGTTCCATCGCAAGTGTCGCCCCGGCCTTATTATCCAGCAAAACCTGATTAATGTTGGGATGATCCATCTCACGGTCCAATACAACAATTTTATGCCCACGATCGGCATATTGCATCAGTTCCTCACTTGCAAACGTATGATCCAGAATAATTGCACCATCAATCATCCTCTCTGGAAGCATGCGATGGGATTGCTTACCACTGCACACGATCAGATCATAACCTTGAGCATTACATACTGCTTTCATGCCACTCAGCAAGTCTCCATACACATCTCCGCTAAAATCGGTCAAGAATACACCTAGAATTTTGGATTCCCTCTTCTTCAGTGTTCTTGCAGCGGCATTTGGAACATAGTTCAGCTCTTTGGCAATGGCCAAAATTTTGGAACTCGTCTCATCGGTCACTTTGTTGCTGCCATTCAGCGCATATGACACCGTAGAGATGGAAACCCCCGCCTGTTTGGCGATATCCTTGATACTGACCACATTCTTCGCTCCCCTGTTATGTTTATCAGACCTTCCACAACGAAAGGTCTGATACATTACTTTTTCCATGCACCGGATTACACGAGTCTGAATGATTTCTTCTGAGTGTCCCGACTGTTTGCACCCACAAGAATATGGAACTCACCTCGATCACTGCGATGGCTTAAGTCCGAATGGTGATAACGAAGCTGTTCTTCATTTAACGTAAATGTAGCTGTACCACTCTCGCCTGGCGCCAGTGCAAGCTTCACATAACCTTTCAGCTCACGCATCGGACGAACGACTTCACCCGTTACATCACGAACGTACAACTGAACGGTCTCTACACCTGCGCGCTCACCCGTATTCGTTACACGCACTTGGATGCTCAAGGTCTCTTCGGCAGTCATTTCGTTACTTGATACTTCAAGATCACCATAAGAGAATGAAGTGTACGAGAGACCATAACCGAACGGAAGCAAAGGTTCATTTGGGCTGTCAATGTATTTGGAGACATAACGTTCTTCTGTCTTCTCCGGGTTCAGTGGACGACCTGTATTGAAATGGTTGTAATAGACCGGGATCTGACCTACGGACTGCGGGAAAGACATCGTCAGACGTGCAGATGGATTCACTACACCTGTCAGAACATCTGCGATCGCTGCTCCACCTTCACTGCCTGGGAACCAGGCTTCAAGAACGGCATCCGATTCATCGATTACCCCATGCAGATCCAATGGACGGCCGTTGAAAATAACGCTCGCTATAGGTTTCCCCGCTGTTTTGAGCTGTTTAACCAATTCCAATTGGGCTGCTGGCAGACGAATATCCGTGCGCGAGCCACCTTCTCCACTCATCTCGGAGTCTTCACCCAGAGCAAGGACAATCAGATCCGCTTTGCTTGCCACTTCCAGGGCTTCAGCAATCTGCTCGGCTGTAATCGTGTGAACATTGCTACCTTGAGCAAATTGAACTTTCCCATTCGTCAGGCGTTCTTGCAGAGCTGTTCCGAGCTTGACTGCATCTTCCTTAACGCCTTCACAGGACCACCAGCCCAGAATATCAGGACTTTGTGCAAAAGGACCAATAAGGGCTATATTAGCGTCAGGTTGAAGCGGAAGCACGCTGTCATCATTCTTCAACAGGACAGCCGATTGGGTTGCCAGTTCATACGCTACCTGACGGTGCTCTTTGGAGAACACAATCTCACGTTCACGAACCGGATCAGCTGCACGTAGCGGATTGTCGAACAATCCCAGCTTCTCTTTCAGTTGCAGAATCCGCAGAACGGCTTCATCAATGAGCTCCTCTTCCACTTCACCACTCTCAATCAGCTCAGGCAAATGATGCACATAACAAGGTGTCATCATCTCCATGTCTACTCCTGCACGAATAGCACGATATGCCGCTTCACGATCATCTTCCGCAGCGCCATGCGCAATCATTTCGCGAATGGAAGCCCAGTCCGAGATCAATACACCATCAAAGCCCCACTCGTCACGCAAAATGCCACGCATTAACTTCTCATTGCCACTTGCCGGAATACCGTCAACCGTATTGAACGATGTCATAACCATCTCCACACCCGCATCCAATGCTGCTTTGTACGCTGGCAAATAGTACTCACGCAGGTTACGCTCGGACATGTCCACCGTATTGTAATCCCGACCACCCTCAGCCGCTCCATATGCCGCAAAGTGTTTGACACATGCCGCAAGGCGATCTGGTTCATCCTTCAAGCTATCGCCCTGATATCCACGTACAAATGCAGCCGCAAACAAGCTGTTCAGATACGGATCTTCTCCGGTCGTTTCCATCACACGACCCCAGCGCGGGTCACGAACCAGATCCACCATTGGTGCAAAGGTAACATGCAAACCGGATACAGCTGATTCACGTGCTGCAATTTCAGCACTTTTCTCAGCCAGTTCTGTGTCCCATGAACAACCGATCGCCAGTGGAATCGGAAAAATGGTTTTGAATCCATGAACGACGTCAGCCATGAACAAAAGCGGAATGCCCAGACGGCTTTTTTTCAGATAAGCTTGCTGTACATCAATGATGGCTTGTGCACCGGACAGCCCCAGAATGGACCCACTGGCATCCACTGACTGCTCCGTAATTCCCATCTCTTCCATCGGTCCTGTGATCTGACCTTCGACATTAGTTCCCTCATAGAAGTTGGCAGTCAACTGAAGAAGCTGAGCTGTTTTTTCCTCCAACGTCATCTGTTTTACCAGGTCTAGCAACTGCTCGTTATTCATCAATGTATCCTCCACTAAGTTGTTGAAATAAAGAACCCGGCTGCGTTCGGGGAGAGACCGCGCACCGGGTTCAAAATTAATGACTGAATGATTACTAGAATTTATCGTTTAGCTCATCCAGATAAGGTTGAACCAGGGACATTTTACTGTTTACCCATTCTTTCCAGTTTGCCTCTAGATCTCCGTTTTTGAGGATCAAGTTGGCATATTCATTCTGGTAGTCGAATGAAGCCTGGCTCTTAGCTTTGGAATCGTACAGGTTGACATCCCAATCGTATGTTGCAAGCGATTTTCCTTCTGTACCAAGTTTTGCTTTTTCTTGGAACAATTCCACGGCTCTGTCACGGTAATCTTTTTTGATTGCAGGGTTTACAACACTGAAGTCGTCACCGAGCAGGTATAGACCTTCGAAACGTGCTGGATACTTATCTTCCAATACTGTTCCTTCTGGCAACAAGCTAACCAGTTCTTGGTTCTCATCATATTTCCAATCGGTTCCTTCAAAGCCCATGTTGATGAGCAACTGTCCTTCTTTGGTTGCGGAGTAATCGATCAGATCCATGATCCGTTCGAATTTCTCGTCACTGATGTCCGGATTGAAGATCAATGCCGACCAGAAGTTGGCTTGCTCCATGTTACGGTATTTACCGTCATCGCCTAGTACGATTGCTGTGTGTACCAATTCATCACTATCTACACCTAGATTTTTTTTCATATCCGAATCCAGACCTTGTCTGTACGAAGCCAGTCCACCCAGACTTGTTACAGCAGCTGTTCCTGTTACTTTAAAGTTGTTTTGACCTTCATTGTTTTTCCATGTGTAGAACTCCGGATTGAGCAACCCATCTTTATAAGCTTTTTGCATCAATTTAAGTCCTGTCAGCGTTTCAGGATCTGCCGGTCCCCAGTGAAACTTACCATCTTCACCTTTGTAGAACGGTGTGTCAGTCATGGCATGTACACTGTTTGGCATAATCATGTTTGTCATTGCGTCAGCAGCATTGTAGGACAATGGTACAAGTTTGTTACCCACTTTGCCTGGATCTTTTTCTTTCACTAGCGCAGCATATTCATTCAATTCGGTTGTTGTATAAGCATTTTTCAGTTCAAAACCAACCGCTTCAGCCCAGTCTTTACGAAGCGCAATGACACCAATTTGGTTCGTCAGCGGATCAGCCGGTTTGTTTTCGAAATAGATTGGTCTTGGCAGGACATATGTTCCACCCGTCAATTCTTCCAACTTGTCTCCAAGACCTGTCAAGTTGTAAGCTGCCGCCACGTTAGGCCAGCGTTCTTTCCAGTCATCCGGGAATTTGTAGAACAAGCCTTGTTCAATGCTGTTAATGGCATCGCCATGTACGTAGTTCCATACCGCTACATCCGGCAAGTCGCCAGAGTTGATCCACAGACGAAGCTTCTCGCCCCATGAATCCTAATCGATATAGTTGTAGTCCCATGTTACATTGAATTTGTCTGTCCAGAACTTGTGGAAGTCATTATCCAGGTTCCCGTTTTTGATTTCTGTCAGGTTAGCTACAGAGATGGTCAGGTTATCTTTGTAATTTCCCTCTGCATCTTTTTCGTTACCACCTGAAGCCCCTTGGCTGGAACAAGCGGTCACCATCAGCATAACTACACTAAGCGTGATGGCAAAGAGAGCTCTTACTGACAACTTTTTGTTCGTTTTCATGTTTTACCCCCATGTTTTTAGTGAAATTTGATTGCAAAATCCTATACGTATGATCAGGTCTTGATTGCCCCTGTTAATACCCCTTTGGCAAAATGTTTTTGCAGCATTGGGAAGAAACACATAATGGGTACCATGGTGACAAATACGGCTGCCATCTTCATGCCCATGGAGAAGTTGCTTGCCTGTGCAGCATCCACACTGGATGCATTGGATGCATTCGTCGTAGATGTCACGATAATGTTTCTAAGTACATTCTGAAGCGGTAACTGATCCGCTTTTCGCAGGAATATCATTGCATCGTACCAACTGTTCCAGTAAGCCACCCCGTAGAACAACGTGATTGTTGCCATAATTGGTGTAGCCAGCGGAAGAACAACAGAGAACAAAATTCTCCACTCTCCTGCTCCATCCAGTCTCGCCGATTCCATCAGCGATTCAGGCAAGGTGTAGAAGTAGTTCATCATCAGAATCATGTTAAACGCGCTGAAACTTCCCGCCAGGATAACGGACCACAGCGTACCTGTAAGATGAAGGGATTTCATGATCAGGTACAGCGGTACGATACCACCATTAAAGATCATGGTGAACAGTACCAGGAAAAAGATAAATTTCTTAAACGGGAATTTGTTGCGACTAAGGCCATATGCCATGCTTGTTGTCAGGAACAAGCTGAGTGGCAAACCGATGACTAGCAATATAATTGTATTTTTGTACCCCGACAGAATCGTTCCGTCAGCGAACAACGCCTTGTAGGAATCCAATGTCCATTCTTTAGGGAACATCAAAAATGGATTGTCAGCATATTCTTTTTGTGTTGCAAACGAGATCATGATGACATTCCAGAATGGAATCAGGATCATCAGGGCAAGCACGAGTAATACGGCGAAAATAATGTAATCGAGAAGTGTCATTTTTTCTGTACCAATTCTCGGTTTTTTGTTAGCTTTCTTGCTCATCTCATTTTCCCTCCTCTCTTATCGGAACAAACCGTCTCCGCCAAGCCACTTGGCAAATCTGTCAGCAAGAAGCAGCAAGGCCATATTCACCAGGGAACGGAACAAGCTGACCGCTGTCGAGAATGAGAAATCGGTTGATGACTGGAACGTAATCCGATAGATGTATACATCGAGTACTTCCGATACATTTTTGGTAGCGGCATTTGCCAAGTTGAAGATCTGGTCAAACCCGGAAGACATCAATCCACCAACCGACAGAATAAACATGATTGTGATGGTTGGAAGGATGTTCGGCAACGTAATTTTGAACATCTGTTGCATACGGGAAGCCCCGTCGATCTGCGCTGATTCATACTGATCCTGGTCAATACCGGAAATGGCAGCTAGGAATATAATCGCGCCCCATCCACTTGATTTCCAAATATCAGTCAACAGCAACATCGGTACAAAGTTGGATTCGGATCCCAGGAAGTTAATCGTTGGCAATCCGAGTAATCCAAGCGCGCTGTTTACCAGACCGTCATAGGCAAGCACATTGATAACTACGCCAGATACGATGATCCAGGACAGAAAGTGCGGGAATGTAAGAACGGTTTGGAACAATTTTTTCCCTCTGCGCATCCGCAACTCATTCAGCAACAACGCCAGAATGATCGGGAACGGGAACTGAATAATCAGTTTCAGAATATTGATGTACAGCGTACGCCATACCGCGTCAATAAAGGTTGGATCACGGAAAACATATTTGAAGTTCTCGAATCCGCTCCATGGACTTCCCCAGATGCCCAGGTTGGCCTTGTAATCTTTGAATGCCAGAGACAGGCCACCCATCGGCATGTAGGCAAACAGGATTAGCCAGACAAGCCCCGGAATAAGCAGGGTGTATGTCATTCGGTGCTTCCAGATTTCAGTCCAGAGCGAATTGCCCTTCACGTTTCCCTTCAGCTTTTTGCTAGGTCCTTCGGCTGCAGGTTTCACATTGCATCTCCTCACTCTACTTTGGTCTTGTCGTTGTACAGAAAATCAAACATCGTTCTCAGGTGGTGCTCCCAAAATCTCCATTCATGAGCCCCCGTCGTCTCCACATACCGAAAATCAAAAGCAGTCCCCTGCATGTATTTCGCGAAGTCGCGATTCATCTCTACGAAGGGGTCATGATCGCCGCAGCAACTGAGGATATCCGGTAAAGGAACGCCCTGTTCCAGCAACTTGGCCGACAGTGCGTAAATATCCTGATCGGCTTTTACCTGTAAACGTTCTCCAAAAACCGCTTTCATTTCCCTGATCATGGTCGCTGGCATATGGGGATCTTGAAGGCGTTTCTGAATATCCGTTACGCCGGATAGAGACACTACTTTGCGGTATTTCTCTGGATAGGTTAGTCCACATTTCAGTGCACCATATCCACCCATGGATAAACCGGCGATGTACGTTTTCTCCGGATCAGGATTCAGATTGAGTAGACGCTTGCATACTTCAGGTAACTCCTGAGTGATGTAGTGGAAGTAATTCAGGCCGTATTCCATATCGGTGTAATAGCTTCGATTCGCTTCCGGCATAATGATGGTACAGCCATACTGTGCTGCATACATCTCAATGGTGGTTAACCGCTGCCAGGTACTCGCATTATCGCCTGCCCCGTGCAACAGATATAGTGTACCGCCTGAAGTCTCTCCGGAGTCGCTGGACACAACATGTATGCTGGTATTCATGCATAAGGTTGGCGATCCAGTTTCGATCGTTATATGTGCCATAATGTAACCCCTCTCATCATCGCCTGCTGTCTTTACTCATTGGGTTTCTCTGGCGTTGGATTGCAGGCTGTTGTAGATTCCCTTGTATTACGATGGGTTATCGAAACGATTTTCTCGAATCGTTTCAAAACATAGCCAACGTTGATTCACTTGGTCTTCATTACAACACATTTGATGTGGAAGCGATTTCTTCGAATCGTTTCGAATAAATCATAAGCCCGATGAGTAAATCCTGTCAATAACCTTTTTACAAATTTCGCGTTATTTTCTCGAAAAAATGCTTTTTCACGTCTAAATTTGCGCCGAAAGACACTATTATTACGAAAAAATGAAATTTAAGTCAGTGTTATTACAACTTTAATTGACACCAAACCAGGTTTATACTAACATGGGTTCTGGTTTTGCAATCAAATTACGGAAACGTTTCACCAACCGATTTTACTCAGGTTTCGCCTGATATTAGGGAGGTTAATATGTCTGAGCAACTCGAAGGTTTCATTCAAACGATTACGGAGCAACAACTGAACGTTTTCTCCATTCGCATATTACAAAAAGGGCATCTGCTTGCCCACTGGGACAGGGATAGGGATCAGCGCCGTGTACAACATTCCATCAGTAAATCCTTCACGTGTATGGCCGTTGGTCTTGCGCTTGAAGAAGGTCTGTTACATCTGGATGCCACACTTGGTGATTATTTCACACATAATCATATATCGAGTGCACATTACAATCTCCCATCTCCACGGGAATTGAAGTTACGCGATCTCCTCCGGATGTCTTCCGGTCATGACTCGCCTCCTCTTTGGGCTGATGAACGAGCTTCATTGACCGAGAAAGATTGGGCGAAACATTATATGTCTCTCCCCCTGGACCGGATACCCGGAGAACATTTCACATATAGCAGTGGGGATACGTTTATGATCTCAGCCATGCTACAGGCAGCTACCGGCCAAACCGTGAAAGATTACCTGACTCCACGATTATTTGAGCCGCTTGGCATACATGATGTGGAATGGGAAACCTCTCCACTGGGGGTAACACTCGGCTGTGCAGGTCTTTGGATAAGCAATGAGGAACTGAGTCGATTTGGACAGTTACTGCTGCAGGAGGGCCTTTGGGAAGGTACACAGCTTGTACCTGCGGATTGGATCAGGCAAGCTACCTCCCAGCAGATCGGAACGACTGGAGACGGAGATTGGGGAGAAGGATACGGATATCAGTTCTGGATGTGTTCCCATGGTGCTTACCGCGCCGATGGCGCCTATGGTCAGTTATGCATCGTCCTTCCCTCAGAGGAAGCTGTCATATGTATCAACAGTGAGGAAGAAAATATGCAAGGCATCCTGAATGCCGTATGGGATAAGATTTTACCTGTAATCATCTAACGTTAGATTTCATATTCTTCTTTTGTTCATAGGGAACTGTATCATACGCCGGATACTGGAAACAAAAAAAACGCCACGGGGTTAATAAACCCCATGGCGTTACTTCTTATCCGTGCTGTGGAAGCTGAGTCATTTCTTCTAAACATTGTGCGCATATGTAACGCTCTTTGAACTCGTTGACTTCCTCGATGGATCCGCAGAAAATACATTTTGGACGATATCTCTCCAAGATAATATGGTCCCCTTGTACTAAGATTTCTACAGGATCTCCCTCATTCATTTGATACCTTTTACGCAAAGATTTAGGCAATACGATCCTACCTAATTGGTCAACTTTGCGAACTACTCCAGCTGGCTTCATAGCTACGGCACACCTCTCCTATCTTACTCTAAATTTCTAGGTACATTTGTACTATGTTTAAAGATTCGCCAAGATTTTGTCGAATCCTGCTGGAAATAAACATTTTTTGTCCTTTTTTTTGAAAAATGTTTTTTTTCCGAATTCTAGCGTCATTTATAACCTGAATTTATCCTTCTAACCCCGGAAAATTGAGCTGACGCAACGCTTCATATACAATAATTGCTGCCGAATTGGACAGATTTAATGATCTGACATCACCAGTCATAGGCATTTTCATGCATGTATCGGGATTCGCAGCAATTAATTCAGGTGGCAGGCCTTTAGTCTCTTTACCAAAAACGAGGAAATCCCCATCCCGAAAATTAAAGTCACTGTAGCGGTTCTTTGCCTTCGTAGTTGCGTAGAAGAACCGACCTTCCGGATATTTTTCCTGAACCTCTGCAAAGGAGTCGTGGTATTCAATATGAACGGCATGCCAGTAATCCAGCCCTGCCCGTTTCAATGTAGCATCATCTGTTCGAAATCCAAGTGGACGCACGAGATGCAGATGGGTACCGGTTGCCGCACAAGTGCGCGAAATATTGCCTGTGTTCGCGGGAATTTCTGGTTCAACCAGAACGATGTGTAAAGCCATATGTGTTCAATCTCCTTTTCATTTCATGTTGACGACAACCCTCTAATCTTAAAGAAAAGCCCTCCACACGTCAATGTGGAAGGCTCTGGTAAGGCACAGAATTTGACCCGAAGGTCCATAACACCGTACCTATACTTAATTATCCATTTGTCTTCTGGAAGTGGCTCATGAAGTCTGTGAGTGCCTTAACACTCTCATAAGGAGCAGCATTGTAAATCGAGGCACGGAGACCACCCACACTGCGATGTCCTTTCAAACCTACAAATCCTTCTTCCTCCGAAGCCTTGATGAACTTTTTCTCCAGTTCTTCAGAAGCAAGACGGAAGGTTACATTCATCAGGGAACGATCTTCTTGTTCCACACAACCACGGTAGAAATCACCGGAAGCATCAATTGTGTTATAGAGCAATTCCGCTTTTTTCGTATTTTTTTGCTCAATACCAGCCAGTCCGCCCTGTTCTTCAATCCATTTCAATACTTCATTCACCATATATACGGAGAAGGATGGCGGCGTATTGTACAGGGAGTTGTTATCTACATGTGTGCTGTAGCGAAGCATGGTTGGAATCGTTTTAGGCGATTCGCTCACCAGTTCCTCACGAGCAATTACAACTGTAATTCCGGATGGACCCAGGTTCTTCTGTGCACCCGCGTAGATCATGCCGAACTGATTAAGATCAAATGGTTTACAGAAAATATCACTCGACATGTCCGCAATCAAAGGTACTGAGCCGGTATCCGGGAAGGACTTGAATTGCGTACCTTCGATCGTTTCGTTGGAAGTGAGATGCACATAAGCCGTACGTTCCGGCAGGCTCAGATTCGAAACATCCGGCAATTTCATAAACTTCTCTGCTTCCGAAGATGCAGCAACATGCGTCTCGCCGATCAATTTCGCCTCAGACAGAGCCTTCTTGGCCCAGCTGCCAGTCATCACGTAACTTGCAGTCTGCCCTGCCCCGAGCAGGTTCATTGGCAACATCGCGAACTGAGTGCTTGCACCGCCCTGCAAAAAGAGAACCTTGTATCCTTTAGGATTGCCTAGAAGCGACAACAAGCGCTCCTGAGCTTCATTATGTACCGACTCGTACACCGCTCCACGGTGGGACATCTCCATAATCGACATGCCTGTGTTACGAAAATCTACAAATTCCGCCTGTGCACGCTCCAGTACCTCAAGTGGCAACGCCGCAGGTCCTGCATTAAAATTATACGCTCTTTTTGTCACAAAATCCCCCGCCCTTTCCATCCGTAACTGACATATTAAGTGAATATTATCGCAATGATATCAGTATTCTCTATCTGCTTCAAGAGCAATATGCACTGAAGTGTCCATTTCAGCCCATCAAATTCCTTTATCACCCTGCAAAGTTAAAGCACTACATTGTTTAATTCAAGGAAAAGCCTCCGAGAGCGTATCCCGGAGGCTTTGAGTTGGAACAACTTCTGTTCCGAACCCCGACCGATTAGCAGTCGAAGTAAAGGCTATACTCGTGCGGATGAATGCGGATCGCTACTGCTTTCGCTTCATCACGTTTGAGGTTGATGTAGTTTTCAATGAATTCTTTTGTGAATACGCCGCCTTCAGTCAAGAACTCGTTATCCGCTGCCAGTGCATCAAGTGCTTCTTCGAGGGAAGCTGGCACACTGCGGATGTTTTCTTTATCTGCATCAGACAGGTCATAGATGTTTTTGTCGAGCGGACCATATCCAAGCTCAGTTGGGTTGATTTTACGTTTGATTCCATCCAGACCAGCCATCAACATTGCAGAGAATGCCAAGTATGGATTAGCTGTGGAGTCTGGTGTACGGAACTCGATACGACAACCTTTTGGTGTCACAGCTGCAACCGGGATACGAACTGCCGCGGAACGGTTACCTTTGGAGTAAACCAAGTTTACTGGTGCTTCGTAACCAGGTACAAGACGTTTGAACGAGTTTGTACTAGGATTAGTCAAAGCGATCAGTGCCGGAGCATGATACAGGATACCTCCGATGTAGTGCAGAGCCATTTCACTCAGGTTAGCATATCCCGCTTTGTCATAGAACAATGGGGAATCACCATCAAAGATGGATTGGTGAACGTGCATTCCGCTACCATTATCACCGAACAATGGTTTTGGCATGAATGTTGCTACTTTACCATATTGACGTGCAGTGTTGTGCACGATGTATTTGTATGCAAGCAGGTTATCTGCTGTTTTCTTCAGTGTATCAAAACGGAAGTTGATTTCGGCTTGACCCGCTGTCGCCACTTCATGGTGATGACGCTCGATCGACAGGCCTGCTTCTTCCAAAAGGCGACACATTTCGCTACGGATATCTTGTTGTGTATCCACTGGTGCTACTGGAACATATCCACCTTTAGTGCGTACTTTGAAGCCCAGGTTTCCGCCTTCTTCTTTGCGGTTCGTGTTCCATGAAGCTTCTTCGGAATCTACGTAGTAGGAAGAGCTGTTCGTACCACTCTCATAACGTACATCGTCGAAGATGAAGAACTCGGATTCAGGTGCGAAGAATGCCGCTGTACCTACACCGCTTTCTTGCAAATAAGCTTCTGCTTTAACAGCGATGCTACGTGGGTCACGCTCATAACGCTCGCCGTCTGGAGTGAAGATATCACACATAACATTTAATGTAGGGTGTGCAGTGAACGGATCGACATAAGTCGCTTCAGGGTCTGGCATCATAACCATATCGGACTCTTCAATTCCGCGGAAACCTTGGATAGAAGAACCGTCAAAAGCTACTCCATTTACGAACGTGTCTGCATCAACAGCCGAAGCTGGCAAGGAAATGTGATGTGCACGACCAGCTAAATCTACAAAACGAAAATCTACCCACTCGATGTTGTTCTCTTGAATTGATTTCAATACGTTTTCAACCGACATGTATTCGTCCTCCCAAATATTCCGAACATTAAACAACCCCACTAAGAAAATGTCTAAATTCGAATTTTTTTCTGTCGTCATTATAAATTTTAAAACCTGACATCGTCAATACTTATGTAAGGTATTTTTTGCGAGTATGTTAGCTATACTCACATTTTATAAATAACGTAAATTCATATAACAACTATTTTCATATACATTTAACTGGTTTAATGCGGTAAAGCGACCCCTTTTTTATCCTAAATCATGGAAAAAATCTCACATCATAAATGTTTCTTATCACTATTGATTAATAAATACGTTCAAAACTGCAAAATATGCAAAAAACCGAGCATCTATCTGATTTCTTCGCAATGAACGAGAACAGATGATGCCCGGCCGACCAGCTAGACCTTGACTATGAATTCTATTAAACGCCTACACGTGCCGGGAAAAATTCTGCCGGTTGTTTGGCTGTACTGAATGATTTACCCACGATTGGTGCCAATTTCTCCAGATCCTGCAACAGGTTGGCGAATTGGTCAGGGAATAAGGATTGCACACCGTCTCCTGTCATGGAGTTGTCCGGATCGGTATGCATTTCAATGATTAGGCCATTGGCACCCGCAGCAACGGAAGCTTTTGTCATCGGCTCCACCAGTTCACGTCGTCCAGTACCATGGCTTGGGTCTGAAATAACCGGCAAATGGCTCAGAGACTGCAGAACAGGGATCGCAGACAGATCCAGCGTATTACGTGTATAAGATTCAAACGTACGAATACCACGCTCACACAGCATGACATTTGGATTACCACCCGCAAGAATGTATTCAGCCGCATTCAACAGCTCATCGTATGTCGCACTGAAGCCACGTTTCAACAATACCGGTTTGCCACACTCGCCCAATTTGCGGAGCAGGTCAAAGTTCTGCATGTTACGTGTACCTACTTGCAGAATATCTGCGTACTCAGCGCAAATATCCACATACTCAGGTGTCATGACTTCTGTAATCGTCAGCAGGTCATGTTTCTTGCCTGCTTCTGCCATCATGATCAATCCCTCTACGCCCGTTCCCTGGAAGCTGTAAGGACCTGTACGCGGCTTGAATGCACCCCCACGTAACACTTGCCCACCAGCAGCTTTCACAAGGCCTGCAATCTCATCAATCTGTGCAGCGGATTCAACCGCACAGGGTCCGCCCATGACAACAAGTTCTTTTCCGCCAATATCTACACCTTTGATGGAAATCACTGTATCTTCAGGATGGAAGTCACGGCTTGCCAATTTGTATGATTTCGAGATTTTCACAACATTCTCGACACCTTTCATTTGGCGAAGATGCTCTTGCATTTTAGGTTCAACTTTGCCAATCAAACCAATGATCGTACGATCCTCTCCGCGAGAGATATGCACCTGAAGCCCTTCTTTTTCAATAACTGCAACGATATCCTGAATCTGTTCCTCCGGAGTAGCCTTGCCTGCAATAACGATCATATTAATTCCCATCCTTCCTTGTATGAGAGCACAATTTTCTTAGCGTGCGTCTGATTAAATATATAAACTCTGTCGCGCTTAAACGCTTGTTCGCTTTTAAGCTTTTATCCGTTAAAGTGAATATATCATAGATCTCCTGTTGCGTCAAGGTACACATTCTTTATCCTTTATCAAAAAGAACCCTGCTCCACAGCACCGAATTCGATTCTGCATAACAGGATTCTTCTTATTCACAAGTCGTTTGCAATTCACATACACTTAGACTTACATTTCCTTCGCCCTACGGTGTACGTGTTTTTTCTCTGACCGGAGGCAGCAGTTTGCTCATGTTCACGGTACGCTTGATCTCCCAAGTCTCCGGCTTGTCATGCTCATACTGCTCCAGGTAAAGGATGACTTCCTTCGTAATCGGTGTTGGTGTTGATGCACCCGAGGTAACCGCCACCTTATTTACACCTTTCAGCCATTCTTGCTGAATCTCGGAGACATCGGATACACGGTAGGCGGTAACACCTGCAATCTCCTCCGAAACTTGTGCCAGACGGTTAGAGTTATTGCTGCGAGGATCACCCACAACGATAACCAGGTCCGACTGTCCCGCCTGTTCAGCGACCGCTTCCTGACGAACCTGAGTTGCGAGACAAATTTCATTATGAATCTCAGCGCCAGGAAACTTCTCCAGCAGCCGGCTCATAATGTGTTTGATATCCCACTGGCTCATTGTGGTCTGATTCGTAATAAGGATTTTGCCTGAAGGTACGTTCAGTTCTTCGATCTCTTCTTCCTTCTCGATCAGATGAACGAGATCTGGTGCAACGCCTACAGCACCTTCCGGTTCAGGGTGATTCTTTTTGCCGATATAGATGATCTGATAACCCTCAGCCGTCTTCTCCCGAATAAGATCATGTGTCTTGGTGACATCAGGACATGTTGCATCCACTGTTGTCAATCCTTTATCCCTTGCCAGCTTACGCACTTCAGGAGATACACCATGAGCTGTGAAAATAATCGTGCCACTCTCCACTTGGCTCAAAATATCCATCCGGTTCGGACCATCCAATGTAATAATACCTTCATCTTCAAAGGAATCCGTCACATGTTGGTTATGCACAATCATACCCAATATATAAATAGGTCGTGGTAAATCCAGATTGCGTGCCGCTTGACGCGCGAGCACCATCGCATCCACAACGCCGTAACAATATCCTCGCGGCGAAATTCGTAGTACTTCCACTTGGTTGCCACCCGCTTTCTTTCTCGGCAACATTGCCGATGTAATTGCAGTCCTGTCTATTATACCTTTATTCGATAGGCGGAGCAAAGACAACCGGCAACCAGATAATAAAGGTGGTTCCTTCTCCACGTCTGGTCACTACCTCAACCGATCCGTGGTGTTCCTCAATAATCCACTTCGCAATCGAAAGTCCCAGACCTATGCCCGGTGTCGCCCCACGGGACTCGTCTGCCCGATAGAACCGATCAAAGATGAACGGCACTTCGTCCCGATCCATCCCAATACCGGTGTCGCTGATGCGCAGTCCAACCTGACCTTTGTATAATACGGTATCCAGCGTCACAGAACCTTCAGGTGTATATTTAAACGCATTTTCAATGAAAATAAATAACATCTGTTGCAGATAGTCCTTGCTACCGTTCACATAAATGCCGTTAAGGATGGAAAAATCTCCTGGAAGCCATTCTGCCTCACGATCCAGAAATTGTGCTCTGCGTGCCACTTCCTGTACGAGAATTTGCAGCGGGATCGGATTCAGTTCAATTTTCTGACCCGTATCCGCTCTTGCTAGGGATAACATGTCGCTGATCAACCTGCTCATACGTTTTCCCTCGTCCGCCATATCTTCAATGGCTTCCAGCGACATTTGTTTGACGGTCTCCTCATCCAGATTCGGTCGGTCGGTTCCCTCCTGATCCCATAACTTCTTCAGAAAGTCTACATTCCCGCGAATCGTGGTCAGCGGCGTACGCAGTTCATGCGATGCATCAGATACAAAGCGGCGCTGAGCTGCATTCGTCTCCTCCAAACCACGGAATGATAATTCGGTACGTTCAAGCATATTATTAACCGTTTCAATCAGACGCCCGATCTCATCCTTTGGCCCCGCATATTGAATGCGTACACTTAAGTCATCTCCCGATTGAATCTGGTTGGCAGCATCAATGACATTCACGAGCGGACGCATGGACTTGCGGGCCAGAACGAGACCTGAGGTAATAGCGAGGGCCATCGCTACCAGCCAGCCAAAAACCAAAATATTAAGCAACGCTTCCAGCAACCGCTCTTGTGAACTTACATTGGCTCCTACCTGAAGAATTCCACGTACTTCATTGGTACCTTGAAGAGAAAGGGGAAGCTGATTCACCAAAAACGGTGTCCCATCCACATAGATCTTGGATATCCCCCGCTCTTTAAGGATCTCATTGGATTTTAATACCGGAAACTGGATGCCTAATTTCTCCATATTCCCGGAAATTCTGCCTGAACGACTCTGATAATCCCAAAGTTGAATATAGATTTGAGCCTCCTGAAGCTGGCTCTCTGTAAATGGGTCCAGATCCAACGACTGTGAAAGAGGATTAACTCCAATTTGCTCTGTAATCCGGGCACTCTTCACCTTCAATTGCTGTTCAACTTCCTGGTAGGAGTTAAAATAAACAAAGGCATAGATTACAACGCCCCAAAAAATAAGCACAGCGGCCAAAATGCCAGAATACCATGCGGTTAGTCTTAACCGGATGGACATATCAGGAGTCACCTCTCAGAATATAGCCGGCTCCCCGGATGGTCTGAATTAGACGTTTGCCACCGTATTCTTCGGTCTTCTGTCTGAGCATGGCAATGTACACTTCAAGCACGTTAGACTCACCGCTGTAATCATAACCCCAGATTTTATCCATAATCAGATCACGGGAAAGTACCCGTCTTGGATTTTGCATAAACAGATTCAACAACTCGAATTCCTTGGCAGTCAGCTCCAGGCGTTGCCCATCTCGGAGTACTTCACGTGAATCATTGTCCAAAATGATATCTTCATACATCAAGCGGTTATCCGGGGTACCCGCGCTATCTGACTTGCGGCGCAGCAGTGCACGGACACGTGCCAATAATTCTTCCAACGCAAAAGGTTTTACAAGGTAGTCATCGGCTCCCGTGTCCAGTCCAGTTACCCTGCTCTGTACTTCATCCTTGGCCGTCAGCATTAGCACAGGCACTTTGCTGCCTGCTTCTCTCAATCTGCGGCATACCTCAAATCCGTCAATCTGCGGCATCATCACATCCAGCACAACGATGTCCGGCTCCTTGTCCATCAGTTTACTGAGGCCTTCGGCTCCATTGGAAGCAGTCTGTACCTCATATCCTTCAAAAGCCAGCCCCCGGCGGAGCATGGATACAATTTTTTCGTCATCATCCACAATCAAAATAGTTGAGCGCATGGTCTTTCTCCTTTATCCTAACGTTTTATCCCATTGTAACAGGCAGAAGCACAATCTGCATCTTCAAGTAGGCGTCCCCAATTCGTCCCTGGTCCCTTGTAACCCTGCTTTATCAGGGCAAAAAAAACGGAAGGGCCTTCAAACCCTTCCGCTCTTTCAATCCTTACCCAATATTTATGGTTGCTGCTGTTGGGTATCTGTTATTTGGGAAGTATCAAAATCATTTTTGTTGCCAATTTTGATTTTCAGATCCATTTTCTTACCGTCACGCACTACGTTCAATGTCACTTCACTGCCGATTTCCTGTTTCTTGATAAAATCAATCAGATCCTGACTTGTGGCGTACGGCGTACCGTTGGCACCTGTGATGATGTCATATGCACGAAGGTCTGCTTGGTAAGCAGGTGATTGGAAGATCGTGCTGGCTACCACTGAACCTTCGGTTATGTCTGTACCCATTTGTTTAGCAACTTCAGGCGTGAGAGCCATCAGAGATGCACCGATAAATGGTACTGGCTCTTTGGGAACTTCTTTATTCTCTTTGAGATATTTAACCGCTTCAGAGATAACGCTCGACGGGATGGCAAAACCAATACCCTGTGCATCGGCGCTTACTGCAACGTTCATTCCGATAACTTCACCATTCAGGTTAAGCAAGGGACCACCGGAGTTACCCGGATTAATCGAAGCATCTGTTTGCAGCAAATGGCTGTACTCACGTGTTTTTCCTGTTTCTTCATCTGGAATGCTGATCGTACGTTCTTTGGCACTCAGCACACCTGCTGTAACCGTGTGTTCGAATCCTTCAGGGTTACCAATCGCTACAAGCCACTCACCGACCTGAGTACTATTGGAATCACCCAGTGGAGCTACAGGGAACGCATCGTCACCACTGTTTTTCTCAATTTTCAGTACAGCTAAATCCAGATCGAAGCTGCTTCCCAGCAGTTTAGCTTCATAAGGCTTACTGTTGTTTTCCAGCGTTACCTGGATTACGTCTGCACCCTGAACTACGTGTTGATTCGTCAGGATATATCCTTCTTTGTCAAAGATAAATCCGGAACCAATGCCTAGTGGTACCAACTGATTACTGCCTTGCTGTTGTTGCTGGCTCTGGCCTTGATTACCTTCCGTTCCGCCCCCATTACCGAAGAAGTATTGGTACAACGGATCACTTGTATTCGATCCACCCTGACCCATTCCTGTACGGGAGGACTGCTTCGCGAGTGTTTCGATTTTGACGACAGCTGGACTTGTACTCGTCACTACGGAAGAAACATCTTCTTTGCCGGTTGGCAGTAACGATGCTGTCACATTGTTGCCTCCGCCTGTGTTGGTGGACGCTTCCTGTCCCGAGCTTTGATTACCTGTGTTCGTAAGTGCGGTCTCCGGTGTGAACATGTTTGTTCTATCGGCTGTGTACATGAGAACGGTAATGACCAGCATGCCGGCAATAAAAGAGAACAACAGTGATCTTACGGAAGAACGAGGCTTGCGGTTATTATAGTTCCAGTTGCCTTTGCCGCCATTCCCTTGATCTCCACCGTTACCTGAGCCGTTTCCGCCGCCCCCTGATGATCTTTTCGCTTGCTCGGATGATTCACTATTATAGTAAGTAGGTACGGGTCTCACCGGATCAGGTTTTGTAATCTCTACATTTCCTTCTTCACGCTGATTATTGCTTCCCATGTGATTTGCTGTATCTTCCTGATTCACGGACTGAAAAGGTCCATAAGAATAATAATAGGAGGATTCGTCCGTTCCGGAAGAATTGCGATTCTCCGTTTGTTTGATTTCATTTTCCTCGTCTTGACGGTTTGATCTATAATTGCGTTCGTCCATGCCTCTCTACCTCCCAATCTCTTATTCCGAAGAGATATTCTTTAACTGTCCTTATTTTGTACTTTAAACCTTAACCGTACCTTAAAAACAATTAAAAAGGAGATAAAAGCAAGGAAAAATAGCTTGTTTTTCCCGTCATGGCGGGATTTACCCTTTCGTTTTCACCCAGCCCTGACGATGCGCATAGATTGCCAATTGTGTACGATCGTCCATCTCGCATTTCATCAGCAGGTTACTCACATGTGTTTTGACGGTTTTGATACTGATATGTAGTTCTTCTCCAATGTCTTTGTTGGTCTTTCCCTCTGCAATAAGTAATAGCACTTCCTTCTCCCGCTCGGTCAGACCTGATTCACTCTCTCTAGCTGTACGTTGTCTGATTCCCCGAGTTAATGCCTGCGACACATCACCTGTCATAACAGGCATGCCTCTGTAAGCGCCTTGAAGAGCATAGATCAGTTCTTCAGCAGAGACAGTCTTCAGTACATAGCTAACTGCACCCGCTTCAATCGCTTGTACAACCAGATCATCCTCCAGGAAACTGGTGAGCATCACAATCTTCATCCCCGGAAATTCAGTCATGATGGCTTGAGTTGCTTCAGCGCCATTCATTATGGGCATCATCAGATCCATGAGGATTAAGTCCGGCATGTCACTATCATTTAACTTACGCAACTGATCAAGCGCATCCTGCCCATGGCCCGCTTCTGCCATCACATGAAAAGTAGGTTCCAACATCAGATACGTTTTCAACCCCATTCGTACCATGTCATGGTCATCCACGATCATTACGTTTATTTTCCCACTCATTCCGTCTCCCCCTTTAGTTCATTCAGAAACATTCGGAAATTTCGGGATCAATACCCGTACCGTCGTTCCCGCTCCCGGCTTCGATATTATCTGAACTTGCCCCCCAAGCTTCTCGGCCCGTTCACGCATGGTAGATAACCCATATGAACCCGGACGCTCTGCTTGATGCAAAAATCCCTGACCATCATCGCTGATGCTCATGCTAATCTGATGTTCACTCTCCCGTATGGACAGACTGACCACCCCTGCCTCTGCATGTTTCACGACATTGGCAACCGCCTCCTGAATAACAAGAAACAGCTGGTGCTCAATGGCATCCGAGATTCCGCCATCCAGTTCCAGCTCTTTCACACCTTTAAGACCATTCTGCCTGCAATAATCAGGAAACCAGCTATCCAGTGCCGCAGTGAGATCACGCCCTTCCAGCTCCACTGGTCGAAGTTGGGCAATAAGTCCTCGCATCTGACGCTGAGCAATATGAGACATCTGAATCAACTGATCCAGTACCTTACCGCCGTGTTCCGGATTCATCTCCAGCAGACGCGGTAAGGACGAGGCCGACATATGCATCGCAAACAGCTGCTGACTAACCGTGTCATGGAGGTCCCTTGCCATTCGTTTGCGCTCTTCAATCACTGCGCGCTCCGAAGCTTGCTCCTTCTCAATAACTTCCTGCTCACCAAGGCGCTGAAGCAGTCTCATCTTTTTCTCAATTGAATCCATCATGACATTGAACTCCTGATAGACACGTCCAAACGAAGCGTCATCCGCTTCTGGCATGCGCACCGCCAGATTACCCTTGGACACTTTCAACATGTTAAGATCAAGCAGATCGATCTTGCGTTGAAGTCGCAATGCAGCGATATATCCGGTGATAACAGTGGCCAGTACAACAACGGCAACATAGGTCCATGCCCGTTGACGACCAGCCCCCATTAATACCTCCCCATATAATAGATAGAATCCGCCCAGCGTAATCAGACCCGTTAGTGCAAAATACATCATCAGTTCCCACTTATTGGCCTTGAGAATTGTTCGAATCATGCATTAACCCACCTTATTAACTTTGACGTCTCCGATAAACACACTTACAATAATCCGCACCTTCTTGCTTGCTTCCCGATAATGAGCAGTTTCAGCCTGGGCGCTACTCAGGAAACCGCCACGTTTCTGATTCAACAATGACATGTCTCCAATGAATGAATTCGTCGTCACCGTCACACCCATGTCCATATCTTCTGGTACAAATACTTTCACATCACCGATAAATGAAGAAATGACAATCTTTGTCTCGCCGTAAGGAATCTGAGCTTTGGTCAGATCAATCACGGTATCCCCGATAAAGGCCGAGAGATTCATCGGTTTCAGCGGGAATACTTCATGTCCCATATACAAGTCACCAATGAACGCTGATTTATTAATGGTATTGCCGCTGCCATAATGCCCATAACCCTCATCATAATGTTCTTTATATCCGTTATGATCGGTATTACTTGAGTTATACGATTGATATTTATTCTTATATTGATGCCCATGTGAGGATGAATCTGTTGATCCTGTGAAATGAGGACCATGTGCATCATTCTTCTGTTCCTGTTTCGGTTTGCCAAATGTTTTCTCGAACTGTTCGTCAAATGACGATGGCATCTCCAGATCCTCAGGAGACAACGGTTTATACGGCTGTTCAGGTGCTGGAGGCGGCTGCATCTTATCATGATGTTTCCGATCACGACGTCGTGGCCCAATCAGTACAAACAATCCTCCGCCAATTAGCATTACCGGGATTAGATAACGGATGAACTCTCCCATGGAGTAATCAATCCATCCCAGGTTACGGGCAAGAAAGTAACCACCGATGGCCAGTACGATTACTGGTCCAATAAAAGCATAACCCCCGTTGCGACGAATCTCGGAGATTCCTTTGGCCCCCCACCAGATTAGAAATAACGGCCAATATGTTCTGAAAATATATCCTACATCAATGTCATATCCCAATTGTCTGAACAAGATCATCGCACCAATAGCAATCAGAGGTATGCCAACCCACCAGCGGTCACGCGTAGATCGTTTCATCGCTCATGTCTCCTTCGTCAGTATTATGTATCCAGTGTAACTCAGACAAGGCAATGAGAACAGCGGCGGCAGGTGGAACACATCTCGGTCTCGAGACTGAGATGTGAGGATATTTTTGTAAAACATCGCATATGTAAAACACCCCGGAGCTGTAGCTCCAGGGTGCTGAATCATCCCTTAATTCATGAATCTTCAATTATTTTTTGTATTTTGATGCTTTGCCTTGCCCTTGGCCAGTTTGGCCTGTGTTTTCTACACCGAACTCGGCATTGTATTTTTCATCAGGTGTTTGGAAATTATCTTGTACTTTGTTTTGAGCGGATTGCTTCACTTTAGCTGCTGCATTCTCTTCTCCAAACTCTGCATTGTACTTCTCGTTCGGCGTTTGGTACCCTTGTGATTTTTTAGCCACAACGAATCACCTCTCTCTTCATATTTACAGTGCATTGCTGCACCGCGGGGTTCGTCCCCAGTCAGTATTATGTGAAGAGAGCCGTTCTGTTATTCATATTCACATGTGAAATTAAATGGCCTTGTCCAACCAAGAGTCCGGTACAGATTTGTACACATCGATCGCATCCGCCAACTCGCTGAGCATCTTTTCTGTACACTTTCCAGCGCCTTGCCTGATCACCTGTACCTCCACATCCTTTTTGCCCCACTCTTTGTACACTTGCTTGGTTGTCGGAAAATACAGGTCAATTTTATTGCCTTTGATCGCCGAACCGGTATCTGCAACAATCCCGTATCCATAGCCCGGGATATAGAGAATGGAGCCCATTGGAAATAACTTCGGATCAGCTGCAATCGTGGAGACCGTTTCTTTATCACGGCGTACTTTGACACCGGAATACGTAATTCCGTATTGTGGGTGTTTGGGGCCTTTTCCTGTAGACTCCACACCTGCTGTATATCCCGTTGCTGTCACCTTCTGTGTACCCAGCACCTGTTCTGAACGTGGAGCAAGCACAGGCATAGACGGATCAGCCACTTGTTTCTCTGGAAGCTCAGCTCTTGGAATGACCATCGGTTGTGGTGACCACAGTAAAGCCATGTACACCATGGTTGTCAGCTGGGCCTCCCCGCTGTATTGATCACTGATCTGTTCAGGAAATTCCTGATTAGACTTGATTGAAACATCAGTAATCGGATCTTCACTGCTTCTGCTCTCGACATGCAGTACTGCACTTTCTTCTTCAAATGTATACGCAGCCGCCTGGTTCAGGCTGATCATTATCCCGGCGAACACCACACAGCCAATCAGTATACCCCGTATATGTTTCTGCTGAATAGAGAATTGCTTTATCATTGTATAACCTCCCCCTCACTGCAAAGGTTTTCCAAAAAGCAATTAATCTATACTTTTCATTGCAAAAACTACGAAAAAACGCCTGAATAACATAGGTTTATCCCATGTTATCCAGGCGTTATTCAAATGGATCAGCGCAAAATTATGAACTGGTTATCTGATTCAATCTTTGATTCATTTACACCAAACGTGTTGCAATTTCCTCTTTCAACTGAGCAATAATTTCATCGACCGGTTTCATGCCCAGATCGCCTTCTCCACGCTTACGCACGGACACCGCTTCTGCATTACGCTCATTCTCACCGACAACAAACATATAAGGCATTTTTTCAAGCTGCGCCTCACGGATTTTATACCCAAGCTTCTCATTCCGCAGATCAGCTTCAGCAGAGATTCCCGCACGTTTCAGCTTCGCTTCCACTTCACGCGCATAATCGTCGAAGTTTCCGGATACCGGGATCACTTTTGCCTGAACCGGAGACAACCACAGTGGGAAAGCTCCTGCAAAGTTCTCCAGCAAAAATGCTGTGAAACGTTCCAGCGTACTGATTACACCGCGGTGAATAACGACCGGACGATGTTTCTGTCCGTCATCTCCCACATATTCAAGCTCAAAGCGCTCAGGCAACAGGAAGTCCAGTTGAACCGTAGACAGTGTCTCTTCTTTGCCCAGTGCTGTTTTGATCTGCACATCCAGCTTCGGACCATAGAACGCCGCTTCACCTTCTGCTTCATAGAATGGAAGGTCAAGCTCTTCCACAACTTCACGCAGCATACGTTGGGACATCTCCCACATCTCGTCGTTCTGGAAGTATTTCTCGGTATCCTTCGGATCGCGATAGGACAGACGGAAACGATATTCGTTAATACCGAAATCCTTGTACACCGTCTGAATCAACTCGATAACACGAGCGAACTCTTCTTTGATCTGATCCGGGCGTGCAAAAATGTGTGAGTCGTTCAGTGTCATTGCACGTACACGGTGCAGACCTGTTAACGCTCCCGACATTTCATAACGGTGCATCATGCCAAGCTCAGCAATACGGATTGGCAGATCACGGTAGCTGTGCATACTGGACTTGTACACCATCATATGGTGAGGACAGTTCATTGGACGGAGAACGAGTTCCTCGTTATCCATAACCATTTTCGGGAACATATCTTCCTGGTAGTGCTCCCAGTGTCCGGATGTTTTGTACAATTCCACGTTACCCAGAACCGGTGTGTATACATGCTGGTATCCCAGGCTTTCTTCCAGGTCCACAATATAACGCTCCAGCGTACGGCGCAGCTTCGCACCGTTAGGCAACCAGATTGGCAGGCCTTGTCCAACCAGTTGGGAGAATGTGAACATTTCGAGCTCTTTACCCAGCTTGCGGTGATCCCGTTTGCGAGCTTCTTCAAGGAAGTGCAAATGCTCGTCCAGCTGTGCTTTTTTCACAAAAGCCGTACCATAGATACGTTGAAGCATTTTGTTTTTGCTATCTCCACGCCAGTAAGCACCAGCGACATTCATCAGTTTGAACACTTTGATTTTGCTCGTCGATGGTACGTGAGGACCACGACACAAGTCGAAGAATTCACCTTGCTCATAAATCGTGATTACACTGTCTTCCGGCAAGTCACGAATCAACTCAAGTTTGTAAGGGTCACCCACTTCTTCGAACGTTTTGATCGCGTCCTCGCGGCTAACTTCCTTACGTACAATTGGCAGGTTCTCGTTTACAATACGCTCCATTTCCTTCTCGATCTTTTGCAGATCTTCAGGGTTGAGCGGGTGTTCGAGGTCCATATCATAGTAGAAACCATCTTCGATAACCGGACCAATACCAAGGCGTACCTCTTGGTTACCAAATAAACGTTTCACTGCTTGAGCCATCAAGTGAGCTGTACTATGACGCATCACTTCAAGTCCTTCTGGTGAATCCAGAGTTACGATCTCCACCAATGCTCCTTCATGAAGCGTTGTGGACAAGTCCACCACGATACCATCCAGCTTGCCGGCCACGGCATTTTTGCGCAATCCGCTGCTAATCGAAGCGGCTACGTCCTCAATAGTGCTGCCATCCGCGTACTCACGTACCGAACCATCTGGTAATTTAATGTTCACTGCCATTTCTCTCATACCTCCTGTTAATGTAACCTTTACGTCCATAAGTTCATGGACTGATGATATATTGCTATTCCAGTCATTATGCAAAGGAACGCAAAAAACACCCGTCCCGGCAAAGGGACGAGTGTTATATACTCGTGGTTCCACCCTAATTCAGCTGATTCATTCCTATTCGGAAATACAGCCCTCATTGGCATGACGATAACGGGCATGACCCGGCAGATCCTTACTCGCGGATAATCCCCCAATAAAGGCGATGTTCTAACTCCACTTTCAAAATTGCAGCTACAAAGGGGTAAACCATACGTGATATCCGGAGGAAATTTCAGCCTAGGTTCCTCTCTCTGCACCGATCTTGCGTGTGGTCGTTGTCTTTGTCAACGCTTTTGGTTCAATGGTTCACATGAAAAAATCATGGATCAACAGTTATTATAATTGCCGAGATCACTTGCGTCAAGACCTGTCAACAATCCTGAACGCAGCACTTCACATTCCGGGCAATGATGGCATATTTGTACCTTGTCTTCAAAGATCTGGCATATGGTCGAGATGATCGGCAGATCCGGGGTACGTGTATGCAGCATAACTTTTTCAGGAGAGATCGAGATAAGTGTACTTACAATCATATCTTCAATATCCATCTCCAGTTCCAGACCCGGCATTTCCACAACAACCTGTTCATCCTTTTGTACGGGTAACAGATTAAGTCCAGCATCCAGGACCTGAAATTCATGCATTCCCTTGTGTACAAGATGAACCAGAGGTACTTTGGCTTCTTGAAAAAACACAAAATATTTTAATAGCCCCATAAACTCCTCATACTGCCGATCCATCCAGAACTCATCCAGCGCATACTCCACCAATTCCTGAAGCTCCTGCTTATATGGCCGTATGCGGAAGTTGATCATGCCTTCAAGGTAAAAAAAGTGAACATCCTCCAAATCCTGCCTTAGTCCACTGGCCAATGTAGTACGGCGTCGCTCCCGAAGTCCGGGCTGATCCAGATCACCATTTAATAGAAGTGGCATGCAGATTCGGTTAACCTTCTCCACCTCATGCTCATCCATGACAGAACATGCCTTGGCGATCATATCCTCCACCATGTTCCGTTCTTGTGTCTCCATAATGAAGTCGGCGAGTCCAAGGGAGAGCAGATCACTGATTCGGGGAAGCCATTGCTGGAAGTCTTCGTGATTCTCATTCCCTCTGCACACCCAGGTTGCTCTTCCATCATTATGTTTGAAGGTGAGCCGAAATCCTCTTTTACTTATATGTAAACCTTTGGTTTTTTCCTTGACACAACGATAAAATTGATCCGCTTCCTCCTGCCCCGATACATCGGTCCATACAGCAAACAGTTCCACAAGAATCACTCCTTTCCTTCCTGTTCAAAGTATATGGCAAGGCCGATGGGGATATACGAAGCGGATTGATGGAAAGCGTGTCATGATTTCTCAGTATATTATGAAGAGGTTTGGAGTTAAGACAAAAATGTGTTATTATTTTAATAACAGTATGTTTCACGGAAAAGGAGGGAAGCCAAAATGAGACAACAACCTAGAATACTCCACTACACGATTATTATCATTTTGTGCGTTTTCCAAGCCTTGTGCTTCCCTATTCCGATGCAGTCCGAATCTGCCGTTGGGGTGTCTGTTGATGCAACTTCCAACAAGGAAGTGCTGTCGCAAATACCCGAATCCCAGCAGAAACCTGTCATTCGCAAATACCCACAAGTCATGTCCAAGCTGATTGCGGTTACGCATAATAAGCCTGTCTTTCTTGTCCTTGCATTATTATTGATGCTGCGAATCCCTACAACGGGTCTGTCCTTTAAACCGTGGTATTGTCTGTTTAAACGCAGATTATTTCTGCTACCTATTAAGTTTACCAGTATGTATGTATCCCTCACCCCTATAGCACCAAAATACGCGAACGCTCTTCACTAGCCGTTACGGCGTATTAACAGGTTGCTTTTGCATGGAGACACCTCGGAATCGAAGACGGTGCGCTTGTGCATAACTTATAACCCTTTTAGCACATGTTAAATAAACCCATGTTTATGGCAGTACCTATTTTTGTTGTACCCACACCGACAAATTCAAATCATATGGCTGTGTCAGGAATTTCTGGCTCTGTTTACCCGCATCTTTTGATGTTCCTTTGAGCAGCAGATTATTCATTTTCGGGAAATAAGCCTGTCTTCTGTGGCCAGCCCCTAATTATAAGGAGGCAACAATCCATGGATGTACGCGAAACAGACTTGCCGGGAATCGGCAAAAAATTTCAAGTTGAAACAAGCAGCGGTGATAAAATTATCATTATTATTCACGATGACGGTCGTCGGGAGATGTACCACTTCGAGTATGATGATCCCGATCAAAGCATCTCGATGATCACGCTTGACGATTACGAAGCACGACAAATTGCTGCCATTGTTGGCGGATTAACTTACAAACCAAAGCAGCTTGAAAATATTGAAGTCACGTTTGACGACCTGATTATCGAGTGGTACAAAATCGAACCATCCTTCGGATGTATCGGTAAATCCATCGGTGAATTGGACGTACGTCAAAACTCTGGGGCAACGGTTATTGCCGTTGTAGAGAAAAATCACAAAAAACATATCAGCCCAGGTCCGGAGGTAGTTATCAGTGCAGAATCCACGGTGGTAGCCGTTGGCGAACGCAATCAGCAGAAACTGTTTAAATCCCTCCTCCTGACTGGAAGGGGGTAAATAGATGGATCATTTGATATTCGAAGTAGGTCTGGCCCTTGTGCTCATTGCGGCAGCCGGCCTTTTATCGGCAAAACTAAGATTTTCGGTCGTTCCGTTCTATATCCTAATCGGGATGGCTGTTGGACCTCATGCTATGAAAATCTGGCATCTGGACTTCCGCTTCATTGAAAGTCAGCCTTTTATTGATTTCATGGGTCGCATCGGTATTCTGTTCCTTCTCTTCTACCTTGGGCTTGAATTCTCGGTAGGTCGTTTAATTAAATCGGGTCGCTCTATTGCAGTTGGCGGCTCGATCTACATCGGAATTAACTTTACGCTGGGATTAATATTCGGTTTTATGTCCGGTTTCCCAGTTGCAGAAGCACTTATTATCGCAGGTATAACAACCATCTCTTCCAGTGCCATCGTAGCCAAGGTACTCGTCGATTTGAAACGAACGGCCAATCCCGAAACCGAGATGATATTGGGGATTATTATGTTCGAAGATGTTTTCCTCGCTGTATATATCTCGATCTTGTCCGGACTTGTGCTTAGTGATTCATCCTCCATCGGAGGCGTCATCATGTCCGCACTTATTGCCCTCGGATTCATGCTCATTGTGATTATCTTGGGACGTAAAGCAACACCATTACTAAACAAAGTTCTTAAAATTCGATCGAATGAGCTATTCTCTCTCGTTGTATTCGGAGCCTTGTTCCTGGTAGCCGGTTTCTCAGAGACCATTCATGTTGCTGAAGCGATCGGTGCATTACTGGTCGGACTTGTGCTTGCTGAAACAGAACATGCGAAACGGATTGAGCACTTGATTCTGCCGTTCCGTGACTTCTTCGGAGCAATCTTCTTCTTCAGCTTCGGATTATCCATTGATCCGTTGTCCCTCGGTGGCGATGCCGTGTGGTTGGCTCTGATTGCAGTTGTTATTACTTTGTTCGGTAACTTCCTGGCAGGTATGATGGCTGGACGCAGTGCAGGACTATCGCCCAAAGCATCGGCTAATATTGGATTGACCATTGTATCCCGGGGTGAATTTTCCATCATCTTGGCCAACATGGGTAAAGCCGGAGGACTGTTGCCAATGATTCAACCGTTTGCCGCGCTGTATGTCCTGATTCTGGCCATTCTGGGTCCTTTATTAACCAAAGAGTCCAAACATGTATTCCGTATATTGGATAAAATATTCAAGTTCAAAGATCCTCGGAAAAAGAAAGAAGAGCCGAAGGTTCTGCAGAAAGAAGGATAATGCCTATGTCTGTGCAGAACAGACATACTATCGTACTTCGCGGCTCTACGCCGATCTTTCTGTGACTAACCCAGGGGGATGGCTCGAAAGCCGCACTAAGGAGGATGACCTATGAAAGCACCTCTGATATCGGCTAATCCGGTGCCAAACACCGCCAAGACCAGAATATCGTCCACCCGCCGCTGGTTAAACCTGTTGCTTGTCATTGTCGGTGGAATTCTGGCCTCCGTGGGACTTGAATTGTTCTTACACCCCAATAAGATCATTATTGGAGGCATTACAGGCATTTCCTCCCTATTCGCCCACTGGACCGAAATGAGGATTGGATTATTCCTATTTTTATTCAATGTTCCGTTCATATTTCTGTCTTACAAGATTGTGCAGAAGAAATTTGTACTGGTTACTGTTCTGGGTCTGGTTGTCTTTTCGATCGGTGCCATTGTGCTTCATCCCATGCCGCCACTTGTAGAGCATCCGCTGGCTGCCGCCATGTTTGGCGGATTATGCCTCGGACTCGGAATTGGGCTCGTCGTGCGGTATGGCGGGACACTGGATACGCTGGAAATCGGTGATCCGTCTTCCCGTCCACCTGAACGTGTATTTAGCGGAAAACGGATGCTTATCGAAAAAATAATCATGCTGCTTAACTTGTTGATACTGACAGCCGCTGGTGTTGTCTTTGGCTGGGACCAAGCGATGTATTCCGTAATCGCCTACCTTATTGCTTATGAAATGGTGTACATTGCGTTCAGAGGATTCTCTTCCAAACGCAAAGTATGCATTTTGACTACACAGAGCTCTCAAGTTGAAAAAGCTGTACGCAAACGGCTGCGCCGTGAACCTGGAACGCTGGAAGCAGCTTCTGACTCAACACAACTCGCGATGGCGGAAGGATGGATCAGGCAGATCCCGGGTGCCCTTTATTATGAGGTACATGTTCTGGAGATGATCTGGTTGAAGTCCATTGTGCGTCATATTGATCCACATGCGGGCATTGTGACGAATCCGGAAAAATAATATCTCATGTAAGTTGCACTAAAGATATTTACACTGACACTACGATGACAGAACAACCTTCCAATCGCTGTTATCCCCAGATTTTTTTGATTTCCCTTTTCTGAAGGAAAAAATCTGGGAATAAAGGCGAACGCTTCGCTTTTTCAGGTTTTTTCTGTCCTCTTCGTTATCATGTAATTCTAATCCAACTTACAAAAAACGCTCTCTTCCCCTATGGATGGTATTGTCCACCAAGGTAAGAGAGCGTTTTTTTTCTGTTATTATAATTAATTGTGATTATAGCTCAACGATGGCTTTGACTACATGTGAATCTGGCAATAGCCATTGGTCCATTGCAGAAGGTAACGCATCAAACTCCACTCGGTGTGTGATATAACCATCCATGCTTAATTTCTTTTGACGCAACGTTGATAAGACCTGTTCAAAATCTTCGCGGGTGGCGTTTCGACTGCCCAGCATGCTCATCTCCCGCTTGTGAAACTCAGGATCATGGAAGGTAATATCCGCTTTCACCAGTCCCACGAAAATGAGTTGACCACTATGCGCCACGTATCGAATGGCCTCATTCATGGAATTCACGTTACCTGTTGCATCAAAGACAGCCGTAGCATAGTCGCCTCCGGTGATCTCAGCCACTTGTTGCACCGTATGTTCATTAGCTTGCACCAGATCATCTGCCCCTGCCCAAGTCCGGCTAAGCTCCAGCCTGTCCAGATTACGATCAACGGCAATAACACGGGCTCCCGCCTGTTTGGCAAATGCCATCACGCCAAGTCCGATAGGGCCAGCTCCAATAACAATCACATGCTCACCAGGCTTGATTCCCGCTCTTCTGACGGCATGGGCTCCAATGCTTAATGGTTCTACCATTGCTGTCTCATCCAGTGTCAGACCTTCTGCTAAGAGCAGATGTGAGACAGGCACACTGATTCTTTCTCTCATACCTCCGTCTACGTGCACACCCATGACTTGCATGGACACACAACAATTGGTTTTTCCACTGCGACATGCAATACAATGACCACAATGCAGATATGGAATAATGCTTACCTGATCCCCTGGCTGTAACCCTGCATCGTTCGGACCGATCTCTTCAATCACACCTGCCAGTTCATGACCGAGTACGCGAGGATAGGTAAAGAATGGCTGATTGCCTTTGTACGCATGCAGATCCGTTCCACAGATCCCAATCCGCCGGATCGCAATCAATGCCTCCCCTTCTGCTCGTTCCGGTTGAGGCAGATCTTGCAGCTCCAAACGGTCTATTTCTTCACATACAATGGCTCTCATCGTTGTTCCCCCTTGGATGTTTCTGAAGTCGTATTGCTGCGCTTCGTATTATATTCAGGACGTCCGCTTGACCACGTCTCATTATGCAATGGTGCCAGAATGCGCAGCACTTCCTCCAGTAGACTCTGATCCAACGGTTCTTCGATCCATGCTGCATTGTTGACGATATTTTGCGGACTGGCACTGCTCACCAGTGTTGTAGGAATACGTTCATTCGCCGTAGAGAATTGCACGGCCAACTTGGCAATGTCACTGCCTTGTTCTGCACAGAAGCGGGCAGCTTTCAGGCAGAGCTCTTTCACCCGTTCATCTGCCGGATGCCAGGCAGGAGCACCTCGAGTACTTAACAAGCCCATAGAAAGAGGCGAAGCATTCACAAGGCCAATTTCTTTCTTTTCCAACAAAGGCAACAAAGATAACAATGAGGTATCGTTCAATGAATAATGACAATATGAGATGATCGCATCCGCATTGATCTGTGGCAGAACCTTCTCGAACAATGGCAAGGGCAAGCCGCAAATCCCAGCATGACGAATAACTCCTTGCTCTTTCAGACGCAACAATGTTGGAAAAGCTTCTTCGATAATAATCTCTGCTGGTACAAATTCAATATCATGCAGGAATAAGATATCTATATAGTCCGTATGCAGTCGATTCAGGCTCTCTTGCACACTATCCAGAATCCGCTGACGTGAAAAATCAAACTCATTTTCCCCATACCGTCCGGCTTTGGTTGATAACATATATGAACTGCGCGGCAAGCTGCGGATGGCTTCACCCAACACCGTCTCTGCCTTGGTCAACCCGTAGTAAGGCGAAACGTCTATGTAGTTCATCCCCGCATCTACAGCTGCATGTACAGTGCGAATCCCTTCATTCTTGTCAATGTCACGAAATACAGAACCGAGGGAGGATGCTCCAAAGCTTAATACAGGTACGTCCAGTTCTGTCTTTCCAAGTATTCTTCTCTTCATTGGTTTGCCCCTTCCAGCATGTCTGACTACACAAGTTCCCTTTCATTGTAACAGTTCAATTTCAATATAAAATATCGCCAATTGCGTAACATGTACTGTTTGATGACCTCGAACCGCAGAAAGATATCAAAAAGCCCGCCGTCTCTCCAAACGGAGTAGTCAGCGGGCTTGACTTCATAAATACTTATCTAACGATCAGCATTTATGGAAGCAGTATTAAATAATCAGAATTAGTTCTGCATTACGAAATCTTCATGCACGGCATTCTCTTCATCGAACATGCGCAAGATGTCATATCGGGTGTTACGTTGTGCCGGGATATAACCGGACTCCCGAATCAAACGGAGAATGGATTCAATGTTAACTTTATATGTTGCACCAGCAGCAGATACAACGTTCTCTTCAATCATCGTGCTACCGAAGTCATTACAGCCAAATTCAAGCGACTTCTTACCGATCTCAGGACCCATCGTTACCCAAGAGGATTGAATGTTCTTGATATTATCCAGCACCAGTCGGCTGATGGCTACAGTCTTCAAGTACTCTTCCGGAGTCTGACGCTCCAGCTTAAGGTTGGTATTGTCTGGTTGGAAAGTCCAAGGAATGAATGCCAGGAAACCTTCAGAATCATACTTGTTCGCAATACATTCGTCCTGAGCTTCACGTACACGGAGCAAGTGCAATGCACGCTCTTCCATCGATTCACCAAGGCCGATAACCATCGTTGCCGTGGTGTTCATGCCGATGCGATGTGCCGTTTGCATTACGTCCATCCAATCCCGCCATGAACCTTTCAAGCGGCTGATTTTCCGACGTGTGCGGTCATCCAGAATTTCAGCGCCGCCGCCAGGCAAGGAATCGAGTCCTGCTTCGTGAATGGAACGAACAACCTCTTCCAATGTAAGACCATCGGAAACTTCAACCATTTTCATAATCTCAGCAGGTGAGAAAGAATGCATAGTGATGTTCGGGAAACGCTCTTTGATGGCTTTCAACAGGTCTGTATAATAGCTGAAAGGCAAGTTTGGATTCGTTCCACCTTGCATCAAGATCTCAGTACCATTCACATCTTCCGTTTCCTGAATCTTTTGGAAAATCACTTCGTCCGGAAGCACATAACCTTCATCCGAACCAGGTCTGCGGTAGAAAGCACAAAAACGGCAGTACACATCACACACGTTCGTGTAGTTGACGTTACGCCCAATTACAAATGTTCTGTATGGTTCAGGGTGCATGCGTTTCATAATAACATTAGCAGCTGCCCCGATTTTGTCCACTTCATCGGATTCAAATAGCTGAATCGTGTCTTCCAAGTCCAAACGTTCGCCCCGAAGGGCTTTATCTAAGATACGGTCTACCGTACTCATCGTAAAAAAGCCTCCCTCATGAAGAGAAATTATATAACGATCCGTCCCAACTTGTTCAAGAGAAGCAAGTTCTGGTGGCAACATCGCATTTCTGTACTCCACATATCGTAACACAGGTTACATGTGAAAAAAAGCACCTTATGTACAGGTGCTTTAAAAATAAGTAAAAATTTTTACATATAGAATGGAATTGATTCGAACTTAAGTGATACGGATAGGCGTATTTGGTCACTCACTTTTGCTAGGATTCCTGAAGTGCTTGTTCCAAATCTACAATCAGATCTTCAATATCTTCCAGACCTACCGAGAAACGCAGCAACCCATCTGTAATGCCACGATCCCGGCGAACCTCAGCCGGCATTGCTGCATGAGACATCATCGCTGGGTAGGACAGAATGCTCTCCACAGCTCCCAGGCTTACAGCAACAATGGGTAGCTTCACCCGGTTAAGAACCGCTTTTGCACGATCTCCTGAACCGACATCAAATGAAACGACAGCTCCATATCCTGTTGACTGGCGCTCATGTGCCTCGCGGCCCGGATGATCCTCCAGTCCAGGGTAGAAGACAGCGGTGATATCACTGCGCTCATTAAGCCATGCCGCCAGTTTGGCTGTGCTCCGTTCACTATGAGCCATGCGAGCCCCCAAGGTTTTCATCCCGCGCATCAGAAGCCAGGATTCTTGTGCCCCGAGTACAGTTCCAAGTCCATTTTGCAACTGTTTCAGTTGTACACCAAGTGATTCCGTGCGAGCAACGGCAAGGCCCGCTAACACATCACTGTGACCCCCAAGAAACTTGGTAGCACTATGTACGACAATATCCACGCCAAGCTCAATTGGACGCTGATAGTAAGGTGTCATAAAAGTGTTATCCAGAATCGTGATCAGGTCATGTTCCTTCGACCAGTCAGTTACGGCCGCGATATCCGTAATACGCAGAGTTGGGTTGGACGGTGTTTCCATATAAACTGCCTTGGTGTTTGGCTTGAGCGCCGCTTTTACTTCATCTATATTGGTCATGTCCACAAAGGTCGTCTCAATCTGCATACGGCTTAATATGGAAGTAAGCAACCGATACGTGCCTCCATATACATCTTCCGTTACAATCATGTGATCCCCTGCGGAGAACATCATGAACACGCTGGAGATCGCAGCCATCCCCGATGAATAGGCGAATCCTCGTGCCCCGCCCTCCAGCAATGTAATGTAATCTTCCAGAGCCTGACGTGTCGGATTACCCGAACGACTGTAATCATGTTGAGGCGGATTGAAGATATCAAAATGATGGAATGTTGATGCTTGATAGATCGGTACACTGGAGGCTCCAGTTGTTTTGTCGATTTCATCACCGAAATGAAGCAATTTGGTATCAAATTTCAACTCGGAGTTGGGCTTATTGTTGGACTCACTCATGAGTGCACGCCTCCTTCAACTTCCTGCTGTGCAGCTGTCAGCGCATTGCCAAGATCCGCAATCAGATCATCCGCATGTTCAATGCCTACAGAGAACCGGAGCAGTCGATCATCCACACCTACAGCATCACGAATTTCAAGCGGAATATCCGCATGCGTTTGTACTGCCGGGTAGGTCATGAGTGATTCCACTCCACCGAGACTTTCGGCAAAAGCGATCAGTTTGATATGACGCAGCAATGGTTCAACATAACGTGCATCTTTCACTTTGAAAGAGAAGATACCTGTGTTTCCCGTGGATTGTTTATTCTGAACTTCATATCCCGGATGATCCGACAGACCTGGATGATAGACTTCACCCACCGCTGGATGCTCAAGCAAGTATTTGGCAATGGTAAGTGCATTGTACTCATGACGCTCCATGCGAAGAGCCAGCGTTTTCATGCCTTTCATCAACTGGTAGGAGTCACTCGGAGACAAAACCGCTCCAATGGAATTATGCAAGAACGCCATCTCTGCAGACAATGCCTCACCCTTGGTAATAATTAGTCCGGCCAGCACATCATTGTGTCCGCCCAGATATTTGGTAGCGCTATGAATGATGATATCGGCACCCAGTTCAATCGGACGTTGGAAGAATGGAGTCAACAACGTGTTGTCAACAATGGTCAACAGGTTGTAACTTTTCGCCCAGGAAGCAACGGCTTCCACATCAGTGATCATCATCAGTGGATTGGTTGGTGTCTCAATAAATACCGCTTTGGTATTCGGCTGACGAACATTTTCCAGTGCTGCGAGGTCATTCGTGTCCACATAACTGGCAGTTACGCCGAAACGAGACAGGATGCGTTCAAGCAGACGATAGGTTCCACCGTATAGATCCAACGATACAATCAGATGATCCCCTTGACCAAACATGGCAAAGATCGTTTGCAGTGCAGCCATACCCGAGCTACAGGCAAATCCTGCATCACCAGACTCCAGCGCTGCGGCTGCTTCTTCCAATACTTTACGGGTTGGATTCGTCGTACGAATATAATCAAACCCCGTGCTTTGTCCTAGCTTCGGGTGGCGAAACGCAGTGGATTGATAGATCGGAAAGTTAATGGCGCCTGTTACCGGTTCATTGATGGACCCAATTTGTGCTAAGCGGCTTTCGATTTTCAACTTGTTGTTGTCTTCCATTGCTGCATCCTCCTGTAATCTCGATTAGATTTGCGGGCCAATATCGTAAGGTGTTTCCTGATACACATAGTAATTAAGCCAATTAGAGAATAATAAGTTCGCATGAGCTCGCCAAGTAGCCGGTGGTATACGCGAAGGGTCGTCATTCGGATAATAATGTCTAGGTAGTGCGATATCCATCCCTTTCGCTGTATCTCGGTCATACTCCCACTTTAATGAGAAGGGATCATACTCGGCATGTCCTGTGGCAAAAATCTGTTTGCCGTCTTTGGTAGCAACCAGGAAAATACCCGCTTCCTCGGATTCAGCCAAAATCTCTAACTTCTCATTCTTTTCAATATCTTCACGTCGCACTTCCGTATGACGGGAGTGTGGGACGTTGAATACTTCATCGAATCCACGCAACAATGGAACATGTGGTTTATTAATGGTGTGCGGGAAAACGCCAAAACACTTCTCATCCAGTGCAACTTTAGGGACGTTAAAATGATGGTATAAACCTGCCTGGGAAGCCCAACATATGTGGAGGGTGGATGTCACATTGGTTTTGGTCCATTCGAAGATCTCCTGGATTTCATTCCAATAGTTCACGTCTTCGAAATCCATCTGTTCCACAGGGGCACCGGTAATAATCATGCCATCGAAACGGCGGTGTTCAATCTCATCGAAGGTTTTATAGAACAAATCCAGATATTCCTGAGATGTATTCTTCGATGTATGAGATTTGGGATGTACGAGAACAACATCCACTTGAATAGGCGTGTTTCCCACCAGACGAAGCAATTGTGTTTCGGTCGTTTCCTTTGTAGGCATCAGGTTTAATATAGCGATACGGAGTGGACGAATATCTTGCTGGTAGGCAGAAGTTTCATCCATGACGAAGATATTCTCTCCTTCAAGTACTTCTTTTGCGGGTAGCGTATCGGGTATTTTGATTGGCATGGTAAGTCTAACTCCTCCTTGTGCATAGATAGATGCAGCTAACGCTGGCTTGATGTCTTCACATCAATACAGTTATAGACTGCCTTGAGCTTGTAAAAACATTGAATTGCTCTTCATATCCAACGTTACATACAACCTCAAGTTCCTTAGCGAAAATCACTGCTGAGAAGTCGGGGCATATGACAAAGACCTTCCTCGGATTTCGAGAAAGGTCATATGTAAATAGATATGCGCCTCTCTCATCTCTCAGTTACAACAGTGCCACTTGACACTTGGTCGCTGCAAGAATTAGCACCGTGCGGTATACCGCCGGTTGCCGGGTTTCATCGGGCCAGTCCCTCCACCTACTCTTGATAAGATTTCGCTGTATTAGATTGTAATTTAATATGGTTCACCGTCTACTTTATTACATTAATGCCCTCACGTCAAGTTGCAGTTCTATGTCTGCTGTCCAGATCGGAACCGTTCATCATCCGTTGTCATACACTGCCTCAGGGCGCGAAATAGACACATTTTTGCGCTTGAAAGCACCTTGTACCAGCGGTATACTAAACAAGGTGTTATAAACCCTTATGTGAGAGGTGACATATTAAATGGATGGCGACCCGAGGCCTGACTGGCAGCCGAATTCCGACAAACTGCATAGAGAATTGACATCAGCATGCCGGCAGCGGGACGTGACTTCCGTTTGATCTTATAGTGAACGCAGCCCTGATCTCCAGGCTCCGCTGCCGACCGGCTGATTTGTTCTTTTTGCGCCCATAATGATAATATCCGCCAAGTTGGCGGGTGCAGAAGGAGTAGATTAACGATGAAAATCCGGTTGGTAAACAACGGTGTATTTATTCCGGTGGACGACATTCAGCAGGCGCTGACTCCACCAGCGGAAGGATTTTACTGGATTGATGCAGACGTAGACGATTTGGCGGTACTTCAGCCGCTGTTCTTGATGCATGATCTGGCTGTGGAAGACTGTCTTAGTGACGAAGAACAACGTCCGAAGATTGAAATTTATGAGAACCATTATTTTATTGTGATTAATAGCATTCGTTTCGATGATGAAGAGATATTTCTGCGTGCAGTCAACCTGTTCCTCGGCAGACATTTCATCATTAGTGTTACAAAGCAGAAGGTCAGCGAATTACGCACACTGAAACCAATCCTGTGGGAACAGGAAATCAGTACACCGGACCGTCTGCTGTATTTGCTGGTTGACTTGATCGTTGATAATTATTTCACCGTAGGTGACCGGATTGAAGCTCGGATCGAGAAGCTTGAGGAAGACATTCTGATGCATACCAAAAAGTCACATCTGAATGAAATCATCGGGCTGCGCAGTGAGATTCTATGGTTGAAAAAAGTGCTTGGACCTCAGAAAGAGGTCATTAATACACTGAACAAAAAAGATCTGCGTCTCATCGATGATCAACTGCAAAAGTATTTCAGTGACATCTATGAGAATGCTGTAAAAATATCGGAGACCTTTGAGACGTATCGGGACTTGATGGGCAACTTACGAGAAGCCTACCAGTCCAGTATTGCGAACCGGGCGAATGAGATCATGCGTGTGTTTACCGCCATTACAACGGTTTTCATGCCGCTTACGGTCATTACCGGTATATACGGCATGAACTTTACGAATATGCCCGAGCTTAACTGGAAATACAGCTATTTTGTTGTAATTGGCCTGATGGTTACACTGGGCCTGAGCATGTTCTTCATTTTCCGCAAAAAAGACTGGGTATGAACTCTTGTGAAATAACAAAGACGAAGCGCTCCACTTGGAGATCCGCCTCGTCTTTGTTAATATCCTAAAACTAACCTACGTTCCGCTCTGTCTCTGCATGCCGACGAAAGCGGATTCGAATCATGCGCAGTCTTTCATAGACCTGCTCCAGACTTCCTCCGTCGGGCTTATCTCCTCCATACACCTTATGTAATACTGGCTTCAGGAAGGTATCTCCCAGCTCCTCATACGCACTCCATACAGCCTCTTGTTCGTTCTCTGGCATCACCGCCAGCTCCACATCAAGAAGACAATCGGTGTCATAACCTTCGTGATCCAGTGCCTCTAACAGCTCAATTAACTCGCGTCGGGATAATCCGGATCGTTGAACAATCTCCTCTAACGTATACCCTTCCTTCATGCCTTCAAGCACCTGCTTGCGCGTGGTGAACTTATCAAGTTCCTGCTTGTACTTCTGCTCTCTCTGCTTATATAACCAGCTCTCAAACTCTTCTTCCTTCAGCGCCGTGTATACCCATTCCAGCGGGAATGTCGTTGAACGCTCCAAACCGTTCGTAATCTCCATCCATTCCGCACCATAGTCGGTTGCTTTGCTCTCCCCTACACCCGGCAGTTGCATCAGTTCATCCATCGATTGCGGAACAAAGGCACTGATCAAACGCAGCAGACGATTCGTTGCAATAAAATACGGTGCCTTCCGGTCAGATACGGCTCTCTTCCTGCGCCAGGTGCACAGATCCGTATATAACTGCTCATTACCGTATAACTCACTGTAACAATGGAGTCGCTGTCCACCATAACTGCGTGACTTCAAATCATCATTCTCATGAAATAGGCCCTGTAACTGCGGTCGGTACCCCTCACTCATCTGGGTGGCAAGCTGGTGACGGTAAATATGAAGCAGTTCCTCCCAAGAAGTCCCTTCATACCAGATGTTGTCCTCACGATCTCCTTCCTCGTAGCGACTCCATCCCAGCTGCCAACTATCTTCCTCTTCCCCAATCCATAGCTGTGCATACTCTGCATTCTGATCTGACATTCTGGACAATCTGTTCATGAAAATGACTTCCATTTTCCGTTCCCTCCCTATAACTTTTCAGCCTACACGATTTAATTATTCTACCTACAGGCAGCACAAAAAACACCTCTCCTGCAAAATCCATGCAAGAGAGGTGCTTCCTCATTAACCGTGCTATGCTGTTGCCCATATCATACCACAATGGTAAAATTCGTCAATCCCTTAATAATTTACTTATTCAATGCCAATTTAGCAAGCGCGAGCGAACCACACAGCCCTGCATTGTCACCAAGTCCTGGTGAAACAACATACTGGTCAATCTTGGATTGAAGTGCAGGATGCTGAACGTATCCAGCCAGCAACTCCTGCAGTTTGCTACGAACCATCGGGAAGAGGTGCTCCTGCTTCATCACACCGCCACCCATGACGATTTTCTGTGGAGAGAGAATGAGAACATAATTCATCAGTGCATGTGCCAGATAATGCGCTTCAATCTCCCATGCTTTATGATCTGCAGGCAGTTCATAAGCAGGTTGCTCCCAACGTTTGTTAATGGCCGGTCCTGCTGCAAGGCCTTCGAGGCAGTCGCCATGATACGGACAGAAACCTTCGTATGTATCCTCCGGATGTCTGCGTACAATGATATGTCCCATCTCTGGATGTGACAATCCATGGACCATTTTACCGCCAACTACAGCACCTGCACCAATACCTGTACCCACAGTGATATACAGACAGCTCTCAAGACCTTGTGCAGCGCCCCAGGTTGCTTCTCCAAGTGCCGCACCATTCACATCCGTATCGAATGTCATCGGTACATCAAAATGCTCCTTGAGCTTGCCAATCAAGTTATACTGTCCCCAATGTGGTTTTGGCGTTGTAGTGATATAGCCATACGTCGGGCTTCCTTCAATCGGATCAATTGGACCAAATGAACCTACGCCCAGAGCTTCAATGCCTTTGCCTTCAAAAAACGAAATCACTTGCGCCATGGTTTCTTCCGGTGTCGTCGTGGGAAAACTCACGCGTTCCAGAACCTCTCCATTTTCTGTGCCAATGCCACATACAAATTTGGTTCCGCCTGCTTCAATTGCGCCTAAGATCGTCATGTTAGTCACACTCCCAAGTTAGTTTAAAAAAGAAATAATCATTCGTGCGTAACTGGATGGTACTATAATTACCCTGCTACTTGTTCTCCAGCTTGGACAATCGTTTCATTAACGTTTGCCTCCAGCTATCTGAAAGCGAAGGAATGGCCAGCAACGCCTGGATACCATAGATATTTTCTTTCCCCTGATGCATAATCCGATTGGCTTCAAGAATTGTCATTGATGTTGGGTCGGTGCTGATCCGTCGCAATATGGATGAAGGCTTAACCTCACCTTCTTGCAGTACACGAAAGTAAAAGCCGGTATGTCCACTCTCCTGAAAATAAGCAGGCAGCTCCTTATAATCATACCGCGCGCCCAGCTTGAAGCAAGGTTGTCTAGGCTGACTGACCTGCACTGTGGCTTCGCCCAACTCGTAGACATCACCAATCCGAACGACTTCTTCGGCACAGCCTTCAACCGTCAGATTTTCTCCACAAGCTCCCCAGTCCAGCTTGCGATCCATCAACTGTTCCAGCTCCGGATAACGACTGTAATCGTATACACAAACGGCCTTGTCAGGGCCCCCATGATGCACCAGATCCGCCTGCGCATCCCCTGTCATTCCAGTGAATGACAGGAAAACCGCGTCGGTTACAGGGTGTTTCACAATGCCGCTCAGCACTTCACGCTTCTGCCCAGGGAGCGGTTGTGGCAGTCCTACATTGATGGCTAGAACAGCTGTACTGCCCTCCTCCGGCTTTCGATCAGATGTGAGTGTCATTTGCGTCATCCCTCCCATTATCACTTACTTTTAACGAACAGAGCCACCAAATACGAGTGTATTACTCAAAAGTCGACCTGGTGAGGTCAGCATTTTACCCCCGGCATACATGCCTGAGGATGCGCCACCATCCAGATTCATGGCCTGCTTCGCACCAAGCTTTTGCATCACCGCTGCCCACTCCTTGATTGTTGCTCCGGAAACGGTAGCCAGCATAACAGAACCATCCGCCATGATCGCGATACCACTTCTGGCTCCGGAAGCATTAAGAATCTTGGCATCCTTGAAACCTTCACTCGTCGGATTTACAGCTACCTTGCCGTCTTTCACCAGACGCGGACCTGCTCCCACAGCGGTCACCACATCTTGCCAAGGAATCTCTTTACCTGCTGCGTTCGTATATTTGTAATTCATTTCTACGGTTGAACCAACGGTGAAACGATCTGAAGAAGACTTTTGGTTGCCTGTGAAGACCAATACGGAGCCATTCTTAGGAATGGCTACATTGGTGTTAGGCACTTTTTTGGTCACGATGCCTTTCTCCATGACTACTGCAGTGCCACCTTTGAACCCAACTGTGGCACCTCGTTCAGGGGTATACAGCATCGTAATGCTGGCATTCGCAGAGGGTGTTCGATTAATAAATGTCGCATACCAACTGCGTGATTTGCCTTTTGTATCCGTTACTTTACCTGTCAAACTCACCTGAAGTGAATCCATAATTGCCGAGCCATCTTCCTTAAATCCGATGGATGTTCCATATCTTCCAATATGTATGACCTTACCATTTGCTATTAACATACCGTATGGATCTGGTGCTCCGTTATATGCTTCGAAAAATGCTCCGTTAATGGCTGCTTGTGCACCATAGGCCTTCACAATCGATGGCAATGTTGCCGTCTGGCCCACTTGCTTCTTCGCGATTCCCACGGTAACCGGTGTTCCCTTCGGAATCGAAACGGTCTGTACGGTAAAATTACGTCCTGCTGCTTTTACTTTCTGTACTTTGGTGCTAATTGCTGCTTTGGCATCCACTGTCTGTGGCGCACTTACTGCTCCCGAAAGAATTACGGGCAAGGCCAGGACGAGGGCCATAGCCCCTGTCCACCACTTTTTGCCTGTTCGTACGTTCTGCTTGTTGCTCACCCTATTGCCACTCCCATCCAAGAGCCTAGGCTCTTCATCTCAAGTTGTTCAAACTTGTCCATCACCATATCTGGATCAAGACGCAATTCACAGACATCCAGCGCACAGGCAACCGGAACAGCACAATGAATCTCTGCCAGTTTGCGGGACAGATGAAGCATGTCCAGATCATTCTCAATCTTGTTACGCACCGAAGGGGTCAGTTTATCCATGTTGCTCAAAATTCCTTCAATGGAGCCGTACTCCTGTACAAGCTTCAACGCTGTTTTCTCACCAATTCCCCGTACTCCGGGATAATTGTCACTGGCATCTCCCATCAGACCCTTCATGTCAATCACTTGACGAGGTGTCAGTTGTTTCTCGGCCATGAGCGTTTCAGTGTTATACACCATGTAGTTGCCATGGCCTTTTTTCATAATAATGATACTCGTGCGGTCATTGATCAGTTGCAACATGTCGTGGTCACCCGTCAGTACCATAACATTCATATCGGTCTCTTCGGTATAATACTTAGCAAGCGTCCCGATGCAATCGTCGGCTTCGAATCCTTGTGCACCTATATTCGGAATACCCAGGCTATCCATGACTTCACGAATCAGAGCAAACTGGGGAATCAGGTCATCCGGAGCTTCGGCCCGGTTGCCTTTATAAGCTGCATATTCTTCACCGCGGAACGTCTTACCGCCCATATCCCAACAACATACGACATGACTTGGCCCAAAAGTCTGAACCGCATCCCAGAAATAACGGATAAATCCGTAGACTGCGTTGGTAGGCAATCCTGCCTTTGTACGTCTGATATATCCGCTTGCAGATGTCGCATAAAAAGCACGGAACAACACCGCCATACCGTCTACCAGCAACAAAGTAGGTTCATTACGTTGATTCACTTGAATTTGTTCTCTCCTATCTAAATCTATCATATAAAATATCGAAACTAATTTTATCATTATAGCATAGTTCCGCCAACCATCGTTCAGGCAAAAAAGCCCTGAATTTTGAACAATTCAAGGCTGATATTCAGCACGTTTACGCGTTATTCCATTCCTGCTCGTACGTTTCTTCCTTGAATCCAACCGTCACCTTTTCTCCATCCGTAACAATCGGACGTTTGATCAGACGACCATTGGAAGCCAGCAAACGAATCTGTTCATCAGCGGACATGCCTGGCAGCTTGTCCTTCAGTTGTTGTTCTTTGTATACTTCCCCGCTCGTATTAAAGAACTTCTTCACCTCTAGCCCACTCTTTTGGATCAGTTCTGTTAGTTCAGATTCTGATGGCGGTGTGTCGAAAATGGGGATTAGCTCCAGCTCATGTCCTTGCGCTTCAAGCCATTTTACAGCCTTGCGGCATGTGCCGCATTTGGCATATTGATATACTTTTAAGTTGCTCATTGATTTACCTCCTGTGGCTCCGGTGTGGCTCCGGTTTCGACTTCTCGCTTCCCTTGGTTTGCTTCGCAAATCCAAAAGTCGCTCCAAATCGATACCATCGCCATGCAATTTTACTGACTTTTACGAATGAGTTCAAAAACACACATTCGCTATATTTTCGGGTCAAAATCTTAAAGCTTTTATATTCTAAAAAGCTTTCGAGATTTTAATTTTTGAAATATTTAACATGAGATTGGTAAACATCAATACATTAGACCATGAAACCATAAAGATTAGCCAACGGCATGTTGTTCGGGTGCATTAAGTCCCCTCACATGGAATAGCCAATCATTGTTGCTCCCAAGCAGGACGGGCCGTGCAAGAGACTGCGACACAGGATGCAGAACTAAGAGCCCCATCACAGCTTCCTACAGCTCTTCCCTGGGAGCTGCCTCATCATTCAAACGATTCTCCAGTGTGGCCATATCTGCTGGAAAAGGAGCCTGGAACGTCATGCGTTCTCGTAGAATTGGATGCTCAAACGTCAGCTCGCAGGCATGTAATGCCTGACGTTCAATCCAGCTATCCCGTTCTTCCCGAACAGCCCTGGTCTGCTCATCAATCTCATGCACAGGTAGTGTCTTGTACATCCGATCACCAATTAATGGACAGCCGATGGACGTCATATGTACCCGGATCTGGTGGGTTCTTCCACTTTCCAGCTTGAGACTTATCGCACTGGCACTGCCCCCTGACCAACGTGTTAAGGTCGTGTACAACGTTCTTGCAGCGTAACCATCAGGTGTTACAATTCGGCGGTGTGGCTCTTCAGGATCGCGGTCAATCGGTCCATCCACCGATCCTTGTTCCGGGACAGGGCTACCGTGTACAAGCGCGATATATTTCTTATCTACCGTCCCTGCAATCATCTGTTCAGATACGTGCTGGTGCACATAGGGATTCTTGGCTATCGCGAGCACACCTGACGTTTCCTGATCAAGCCGATGAATCGGTCTGAACCGGAAGCGCTCACCCTTGGATTTCCAGTAATGCACAACCCCATTCGCCAAAGTACCTGTGTAATGACCATGTGTTGGATGAACGATGATGCCCGCATCCTTGTTAACTATAAGCAAATGCTCGTCTTCATACAGAACGGTAAAGGGAATAGGTTCAGGCAAAATATCATCCGATTCCTCTTGCTCCATCCGAACTTCAACAACATCTCCCGCAGCTACCTTGACGCTAATGTATACTCGCTCTCCATTTAGCATGACACCTTGCTCCGTCAGCTTGATTTTGGACAAAAGCTTACGCGACACCAGCAGCCGGCGCTGAAGCACGGTCTTCAGCAGCCAGCCATCTTCTTGTTCGGTCACCGTGTAGACAAGCGGCGAATAATATTGGCTCATTCTTTGCGGCGGAAGACTTTTTTGCTCCGCACATATTCAATATCCGCCACCTGTTGTCTTGCATTGGCCGTCCGTGCAACCACGAAGAAGTAATCAGACAGTCGGTTTAGATACCGTCGCACAGACGGATTAATATCCGTATGTTGTCCCAGTGTTACCGTGCGACGCTCTGCGCGACGACACACCGTACGGCAGACATGAAGAGCAGAAGACAGCTGACTGCCCCCTGGAATAATGAATCGTTCCACTTTTGGATTCTCTGCATCATACTGGTCGATCCATTGTTCCAGACGTGTGACCATTTCATCTCTCACCTTATATTTGGTCTCACTAATCTTCACAAAGGCCAGATCCGACCCGCAATCAAACAGTTCCTGCTGCACTTCCAGCAGATGTTCACGCAGATCCTCGAACTCGCCCTGAGCCGAGTCAATAAGACTGATCGCCTGGCCAACAAAACAGTTCAATTCATCAATCGTGCCATAGGCCTCTACTCGGTCATCATCCTTGATGACACGTCCACCAATAACCGAAGTCTGACCTTCGTCACCTGTTCGTGTATATATGCCCATCGTTATCCCTCCAATTGTTAATATCATTAATGAATACGGGAATGCTATTTTTTCAGAAACCCGCCTATCGCTTTACACGTATATAAGAATTGGTGTGCTCTGCCGAGTATACGACAAATCGAAGGAAACCAAAAGTAAAGGAGACGATTATGCAAAACTGGATAACCGATTTCATGGAACAATACGGCTACATAGGCATTGCACTCATTATTGCTCTTGAGAACGTATTTCCCCCGATTCCATCCGAAATCATCTTGCCATTTGGCGGATTCATGACCACCTATACCAGTCTCACTCTTCCAGGAGTTATTATCGCTGCAACTATTGGTTCTGTCCTTGGTGCTGTTCTCCTGTATGGTATTGGGCTACTCATTGACGTCGAACGCCTTGAGAAAATTGTGGAACGCTGGGGCCATGTTCTGCGCATCAAAAAAGAGGATATTCACCGTGTCGATGCATGGTTTGACAAATATGGCATGTGGACCGTATTATTCTGCCGAATGGTTCCCCTCGTCCGTAGTCTGATCTCCATTCCCGCAGGCATGTCCAATATGAAATTTGGTTTATTCCTTCTCTTTACAACCATTGGTACATTGATCTGGAATGTCATTCTTGTCTGCGTTGGTGCTGCGCTTGGCGCATCGTGGGAGAGCATATTGCACTTTATGGACGTCTATTCCATCGTAGTGTATGTCATGCTGGCCATTATTGTCGTCGGATGTATCATCTGGTGGATCAGACGTAGCAAAAAGCAAAAATAAAAAAAGATTAATAAATAAAGCCTCCTCGCCACCAATTCGTGGTTAAGGAGGCTTCTTTATGTCACCCGTTTATCTCATCTCACTATCGTTCATCTTCATCTCGCATGCCCTGACTCTTAAGATCGATAGCCAATCCGGATACCAGCATGTACATCTTTTCAGCATGTACCTGCAGCATCCGGTTAACCGAAGCCATTCTCGCTGTAAATATTCGTTCTTCCTCTGTAGGATGCAACGTGCCATGCATTTCATTGGTAATCACAAGCAATTTTCCCTGATAAGACAATAACGCATCAAGCAAAAGCTGTGTCTCTGAACGCTGATGATTCAGATCCTCTGTTGCCCTGAAGCCGGCAGCCATCCAGGAGGTCAAACTGTCTACAATTAAAATTCGCTGATCCGCCAAAAACAGATTGGATTCCCGATTAATCTGGGTGATCACCTCTGTCAGATGCTGACCGTTCCCGGCATGAATGGCACGATAATGAGCGGATGGCAATTCGGGAATAACGGGATCATGATCACCAGTGGATAAATATACACCCTCCCGGCTAATCCCCGCTGCGTACTTCAGGGCAAACCGGGTTTTACCACTACCTATTCCGCCTGTGACCGTAATCAGCAATCCGCTTCCCTCCTTCCATAGCCATTCTGAATTTTCTTTACTCTGTCAGTGCCTTCAGTACTTTCTTAGATTCTTCGACATTGGAAGATGACACTGGAATGGTGGCGAACAGATTGCTCGCAGCATATTCTACATCTTTAAACATTTTCATATCTTCGAGCGGAATGCCGTAAAGATGTGATTCTTGCTTGATATCTGAACCCCCATCTCCTTCACCCGTCTCTACCAATACTCCACCCTCAAATACACCCCGTTCAAATTTCTTGGGATCAAACGTATCATCCAGCGGAATATTGGAGCCATTACTTCCGTATTGTTTCATGTCAGATTCAGGCAAAATGAAGATATCATGTCCTCCAGCCGCATACTCTACCATAATTTTCTGAACATCATACATCGCACTGGTGATCACTTCCACCTTGGGTTCCTCGCCCAGTTTCTGTTGCAGATTGGCCTGTAACTGTTCTGAGATTACAGATGGATTTCCTTGGTTATCAATGATAAAAATGGAAAAACCATCTTTACCTCCACAACCAGCAAGCAGAAAAACGATAGAAATGATCGCAGTAAGCCCCCAAAATCTCTTCATTCCAGTTCCCCCTTTAGTCTCCTATGTCCAATATATCACAATTGTTCCACGCAAAAAAATAACCTGTTTTATTGGGCGATCATCCTGCCTTTACACACAAAAAAAGAAGACCCTCTCAGGTCTCCCTTTCTAATTCGATTAATGAAACGTTTCAATCCAACATAAACGTTATTTTCCTTTAATCGGGTTAGCCTTCATATACTCATTAATCTTTAAATCCAGCAAACTGCTGATTTCAATTACAATATCGGATGTGAATGATTTCTCTTCGAGGAAGATCTGTTCCATCTTGAGACGAAGCATATGAATTTCATCTTCCAAGGAAATGTCATGCAAAGATGCGTTATCGGGTTTCACCGACCATCGGTCGCCATGATCGCCTTCTGCCAGAACGTGCCCACGATTCGTCGGTAAATCATATTCAACACAAAACAAAGCTAACCCCTCCTTGGAAAAATGTTTTCCAAATATATGAAAACTTATTTCAAATTGAAATTATATCACATTATTTTGTAAAAGAAAGTTATTTTTTTCCAACGGTAACAATGTCACATTTGTAAAAAGATTCTACTTTAGTATTAACCCTCTTTTTGCAATTTGTAAACAAAGTTTCCGATACGTTCCAAAGCTTCATTCAATTGGGTTACAGAAGTAGCATAAGAACAACGCAAGAAGCCTTCACCCTGAGGGCCAAAAACATTGCCGGGAACAGCAGCAACTTTATTCTCCGTTAACAATCGCTCGGCAAACAGGTCAGAACTCATACCTGTCTTTTGAATGCTCGGGAATGCATAGAATGCTCCCTGAGGTTCATGACAATCGAGTCCAATATCCCTGAATCCCTGTACAATCAAACGTCTACGCTGATTATACGATTCTACCATGCGGTCTTTCTCACCCAAACCGTTCGTTAATGCCTCAAGTGCAGCAACCTGGCCCATGGCCGGTGCACACATTACTGTATACTGATGAATTTTGAGCATGGCCGCAATAAGCTCAGGATGACCACACATGTAACCAATCCGCCAACCTGTCATTGCAAAAGCCTTCGAAAATCCGCTTACGAGAATGGTCCGCTCCTTCATGTCAGGAATAGCTGCAAAGCTAACATGTTTTTGCATATACGTCAATTCAGCATAAATTTCATCAGCGATCACAATCAGATCATGCTTTTTAATCACTTCAGCAATAGGCAGCCACTCTTCATACGTCATGATGGCCCCGGTAGGATTACTCGGATAACACAGAATAACCACTTTCGACTTCGGTGTGATACCAGCTTCAAGTGCTTCGGCCGTTAACTTGAACTGATCTTTCGCGTAGGTTTCAACACCAACCGGTATACCGCCACCGATTGAAGCGATTGGTGAATAAGCTACGTACGAAGGTTCAGGAATAAGAATCTCGTCGCCAGGTACGATTAATGCGCGCAAAGCCAGATCAATCGCTTCACTGCCACCCACGGTAACAATAATCTCATCCTTTGGATCATATTTGGTATCAAACTGAGTATCCAGATATTCACTAATGGCTTCTCTCAACTTCGGCATACCTGCGTTGGATGTGTAGCTCGTCATACCTCTTTCCAGCGAGTATACACAGGCTTCACGCATATGCCAAGGTGTAACAAAGTCAGGTTCACCCACACCCAATGTAATAATATCCTTGTTGTCTCCAACCAGATCAAAAAATTTACGAATTCCGGATGGAGGTATCTGCTGCACGAGGGGTGCCAGATAAGATGTCATTTTCTTGTTGTTCCCGGTTGTCTGTTCATTCACTATCATGACACATCTTCCTTTACGGCGAGATCATGAGACGGTTGTCTTCCTGATGGTCTTCAAAAATAATCCCGTCCTGCTTATATTTTTTAAGAATAAAATTCGTTTTGGTTGAAAGTACAGAGTCTATCGGAGACAGTTTCTCCGACACAAAATTAGCGACTTCACGCAGGTTGCCACCTTCCACTTCAACGAGCAGATCGTATGCACCTGACATGAGATATACGGATTTCACTTGCGGATAGAGATAAATGCGTTCGGCAATCCCTTCAAAGCCACGACCACGCTCCGGCGTGATCTGCACCTCAATCAGGGCCGTTACTTTTTCATCATCTATTTTGCTCCAGTTCACGACGGTTGCGTATTTCACGATGACGTGGTCTTGTTCAAGCTGTGCCACGGCGTTTTTGATCTTGTCTTCCGACTCCCCCAGCAGCGTCGACAGCAGTGCGGGAGTCCTTCTCGCGTCTTCCTTCAACAGATCCAGAACTTTTAGTTGCAGATCGTTCAAATCTTTCATGGTTTTCCCTCCAGCGTCATCCAGGTTCCTGAAAATGAATTAATACTTATATTACATGAATTTAACGTTGATGCATAGACAAAAGACCGCCTGCCTTGAATTCGGGCAGGCGGTGGTATGGTCCTGGAACGCTAGGTGCTTCAAACCTCTTTTGCAAAGGTTACATGTAATAAGGGTTACCGTAATTCGGCTGATGCTGAGGCACATTAGGAGCTTGGCTATACGAGCTGTTCTGCGTATTCTTTTCCTGAATGAATTGCTGACACTTCTGTTGGGTCTGGTGTGCAGACTGGATTTGCTTGTCCACATCCTGACGGAGTGCTTTGGCCGACACAGAATACATGTTGTTTTGCTGCATCAGATTGAACAGTTCTCCTTGCAATCTCAGGGTATCGTTTGTTAAATCGGTGAACATTCGACGTGTCATGGGGCATGAAGCTTCCGTAGTCGCAGTCGTATATTCACGCGAGGTTCGTCTTAAATCTGCAAGGATCGACTTTAGCAGATCCTGCTCCTGCATAAAAGAGCCATTAGATGATAAAGATTGAGAATACATGCGTTTTCCTCCTATACAGTTAGAGTAGTGTTCAATTACTGAGCTTGCGTCGGTGCAAGAGACTGATGTTGCTGAAGCGCATTGACAAGTGTGTTCAGATGCTGTTCATGTGAGCGAACATAGTGATTCAGTGCCTGTTGAATTTGTGGATTATGTGTGATGGAAGCTGTGGCTGCACACTGCTTAATCAGCAGTTCTTCATTGGTGATCGAGTCCGCAATATAGTTTAATTCCTTGGGACTTAATGCTTGCATCGTATGATTCTGCATGTTTCGCTGGCCTCCTCGGCATATAGTTTATGCGCAATTATTGTTAACCCGGTCACACAAAAGTATACAAATTTAAATTATAAAAGGAGATGTTTCTAATGGATCTGGTCTATGGCACACCTTTCTGGCCCTCCACTTTCAATTCAACATTTAATTATCCTGCTCTGCAAGAAGACATCTCTTGTGACTGCCTCATCATTGGTGGGGGCATGGGGGGCGCGTTGACATCTAAACTACTGACGGAGCAGGGCGTTAATACCGTTGTCATTGATAAGCGAGACATTGCTCACGGCAGCAGTTCTGCCAATACAGGTCTTTTACAATATACCAATGACAAAACACTAACCTCATGTATCAACACTTTTGGTGAAGCGACAGGCGTACGTTTTTATGAGCTGTGTCGTGAAGCCATGAAACAGCTTGCTCGAATTGCAGACAGTCTGGATACAGACCCCTGGTTTATTCCGCGAACAAGTCTTTGTTTTGCAAGCAGTGAAGATGATGTGGCCCAATTGGAGGAAGAATATCAGACCTTGAAGCGTTATGGTTTTGAAGCCGAACTGTGGGATGCCGACAAAATAAGCCAACATTTCCCCTTCAGCAAACCCGCTGCCCTATATACAATGGGAGATGCAGAAGTGAATCCCTATCGTTTTGTTCATGCCTTGTTTGAATCCGCAAATAATCTTGGCGCTCGAATTTATGGTCAGACCGAGATGATACACTGTGAGTACGATGAAGAAGGTGTATTATGCCACACTTCCAACGGTAAAATCCGTGCGAAGAAGGTCATATTTGCTGCCGGTTACGAGACACAGGATATCAAAAAGGATCGTGGAGCCTATCTGAAAACGACTTATGCGATTGCTACCAAACCGTTGTCTGATCTTAGTGAATGGTTTGAACACAGCATGATTTGGGAGACGGCACGCCCCTATTTATATATGCGAACAACACCCGACGGAAGAATCATCGCAGGCGGTTTGGATGAAGAAATACCTCGGGAGGATCAACGTGAAATACGAGCAAGACATCGGGGAAATACACTCCTGGAAGAGGTCCGCTCCTATTTCCCTTTAGATGATCTTGAAGTCGATTATGCCTGGGGTGCCGTGTTTGGTAATACGAATGATGGCCTCCCACTGATCGGTACACATCCCGATTATCCGCATTCATATTTTGTAGAAGGTTATGGGGGTAACGGGACTGTATACAGCATGATTGCTGCTTCCTTAATTGTGGATGCAATTGCCGGCAAACCAAACCCCGATATGGATCTATTCTCACTCACACGTACAAGTAAACCATCTCCTGCAGGAAAATAAATCAATACAAACAGGGTACAGCACACGGAAAGTTCTCTTTCCCGTCGCTGTACCCTGTTTCTATATTTGGAAACCTGCTAAGCCGAAGGCTCTCGCCCTTCCGTTCGGTTCAATAATTTGCGCATGAAGATCCATCCGATTAGCGGAGAAGCTCCGAGGACAATAATAAGCCAGGTTAACATACGTAGAGACGGATCATTTAAGACCGTCACAATGAATATGACCAATCCAGATAGTCTGCCAAGCATCAGGCATAACTCTCTCAAAACGACAAGTTCAACCCTTTTCTCCACATTTTCGCCACTTGTGCCCATCATGTCGAATCCCGCTGATATCATCGGCAGTACATACAACGGCATCGCAACAGCACTCCCAATTCCCATGATTAACAGGGTACCATAGGTGACTTTCCAGAGAAGAGGAAAGAGCACAACGAGCAGAATGAGGGCTCCAATGAACATGCCTTTCGATCTGAACTGTGGTTTGAACCATTTCCCGGCTGCCCAATAACTTACGAGTGCCACAGCTGAAGTGATGAGTGAGAACTGCCCCAATTTGTACTCCTGTTCCGTGGCCAAAAATACCAACAGTGCAATCAGGAAGGCAAAGACACCTTCCCTTGCGCCCTGAGCGAATAACCCCAAGGCTAAGGTTCTCCAGGGACTATTTGGTTTGGATAGCTGTATCCAGGGTTCAGACCAGCGGTATGTACCGCTCACCTTTCTTTTTTTCAGAAAAAAACTGAAGACTACCGCGATAACATAAATGACAAGCGATACCGTAAAGATCAGCCGATATCCTGTGTTGTCTGTCATGCGAGTAATAATTAGACCGGAGAACCAAGGACCTATAATTCCTGTCATCGAACCAAGTAACCCGACCCAGCCATTGAATAGATCCCTGTTTTCCCGATCCGTTATTTCAAAATACACAACATTAAATGCGATCCAGAATAGCCCCAGTGAACAGCCCAGTAGTATACCTAAAGGCCATATCCAGTCTACAGCTTTGGAACCAGCCCATAGGACGATCATATAAAATATGCCGGACAGCGCAGTACCTAGTCGTAGTGCACTCATTTTATTGTGTTCCTTGACCCATTTACCAGCAAGCCAGAATGTCAGTCCAATGGTCAGTTGCTGGCTGAGAGTGAACCATCCCAACATGGCATAATCCGGGCGGCTTTTCCACAGAAACACATTCAAAAAGGTTCCCGACAGCGCTCCGGCTAACGCAAACAATCCATTCACGCCCAAAAGCAGAATGGATTGTCGGCCTAAAGTAATCTTCATCTGCTCCTCCTTCATCCACCTGAAGTGAACTGTGTACAGGTAGGTCTTAGGGTTAACGTGCCCCAAGCAAGAAGAAAACATGATGAATCTTCAGGATTGCTTTGAAATTGTGGTTTGTATCTAGGAAACGCTTATTCCTGCGTACTCAGGTTCTGAATCAGACGCAGACGGTCTTCCTCAGACAGACTGTATTGAACTTGGAAACATCCCGAGCATATATAGGTCAGCACCTTAAAAGGTGGTGACAATAGTGACCCTTCGCCTGAAGCTGCGTTAGCAACGGGCATGAAGTTATCCTGCGTAGTAGATTTCGTACCTGCAAGAATCATGAACTCCCGGCAATTCGGGCACTCCGGTACTTCTTCCTGATGATCAAGTTGCTTCTGAACACCTTGTTCGTACTGAATGAGGTCATTACCTTCATCCGCATATTTGGTCAACGTTCGTAACTCCGGCAATTTGAGTTCAACTTCATCCCCCCACAGATCTGTAAGATCCGTAGTCTGTTCCTCATCTTTTACATCATCCACATCATAGATGTCGTCCTCTGCTTCATCGTTCTCTTCGTCACCGATGTTAATGTTGAGCGTTCGATACCCCTTCAATTCATTGTGGCAGTATGGACACTCTTCTTCAGGGCCGAGTTCCTCATCCCATACAATTTCCGTTTGACACCAAGGGCATATTGTTGTTTCCATATTCAATCAACCTTTCTCTTTCATATCATCATGTATTCATTACATAGATCACACCGATGGCAAAAAACACGATCGATGCCGCAAACAGAATCCGTATCAATATCTTCATGACCGGTCCCCCTAGATAATGCTCGCGCCAATAACAAACGACAGCGAGACTGAAATAATCATGGATATCAATCCGACAGCTCGGTTATCCGCTTCGATCTCCTTATCAATGGAGAACACGGGTGTCAGGAATTCGAACAAAAAATAGGCAATGAGCAGAAGAATAAACCCTACAAAAGACCACGTCATGGCTTCATATACCGAAGATTTGGCCTGTATGCAGAACCGCAGTACGTTGCAAATCCCGAAGATCTTGCCTCCTGTAGCCATCGCAACAGCCACATTGCCCTTCTTGATCTCAGTCCAGCATTTATACTTGGTCACCAGTTCGAAGCAAGCTAGAAACACAAGCAGCTCCATAATCGCTACCGAGAAAAAACCGAGTACCATCCCCAAAGGATGAGACAGCAATTGGTCAATGCTTTCTTTCACGCACCGTTCCCCTCTCCCCATCTGCGACCTTCATGAATAAGGCCGCAGAATATCATTGATTCATGGACCGGCTATTCCAATTCTGCGACGGTCACACCGTTTCCGCCTTCTCCGTAATTCCCCAGCCGGTAACTTTTAATATGTTTATGCTTACGCAGGTAATCCTGAATACCGGAACGTAAAATTCCTGTACCTTTACCGTGAATAATATAAACTTGGCCCAGATTGGCAAGAAACGCTTCATCAATGAATCGGTCTGTCTCCATCAGAGCTTCTTCCAGGTTGGTGCCACGCAGATCCAATTCACTTTTCACATTGTCATCACGGGTTCGTTTCATACCCGTTACCGGTTTTTGCTTCGGTTTGGCTGCGGGAGCCGATTGCTGTAGTTCCAGGTCATCCAGGGATACTTTCATTTTCATAATCCCCAATTGTACCATAGCGTCTTTGCTGCCCGACATCTCTACAACATGGCCTTTTTGATTCAAACTGTAGACAAGCACTTCATCACCAGGACCGATAGCACGAGTCTTCGGCGCTGTCGCCGTCTTCTTAACCGTTTTTCTGCGTTTCTCCGGTTCAGCCTCGTCCAGTTGTTTGCGGGCAGCAATGAGTTTGTGCTCCTTCACAGAAGCACCTTCTTCCATAGCCAACAGGCGAAGATCTGCTATAATCTTCTCCGCTTCCGCGCGAGCCTTGTCCACAATGCTGCGTGCATCTTCTTCTGCTTTTTCAATCCGGCGATCACGCTGCTGTTCCAATTTCTCAAGTTCCGTCTGATGACGGCTGCGTAATTTCTCCATATCCTGGCGCAAGTTCTCTGCCTTCTCACGCTCTTGTTCAGCCGTAAGACGGTTCTCTTCCAGAGAAGCGATCATGTGCTCAATCCGTTGATCCTCTTCCTTCACTTCGCCACGGGCGTAGTCGAGAATGTAACCTGGCAGTCCCAACCGCTCTGCAATGGCAAATGCATTACTTCGTCCAGGTACACCTACCAAAAGGCGATAGGTTGGACTCAATGTATTGATATCAAATTCCATGCTGGCATTAATAACGCCTTTACGCTCATATGCGTATGCTTTCAGTTCACTGTAGTGGGTGGTCGCAACCATGCGACATCCTGTCCGGTGCATATGCTCCAGCATGGAGATCGCCAGTGCGGACCCTTCAGCCGGGTCTGTTCCTGCTCCAAGTTCATCGAGCAATACCAGACTTTTCGGCGTCATGTTCTTCAGAATGCGAATGATGTTCGTCATATGGCTGGAGAACGTACTCAGATTCTGCTCGATACTCTGCTCGTCCCCAATGTCTGCATAGATTGCATCAAATACACATAGCTGACTTCCATCCTCTGCCGGAACAAATAAACCGGACATCGCCATCAGGCTCAGTAATCCAATCGTTTTGAGTGTTACCGTCTTACCGCCCGTATTCGGACCTGTCACGATAATGGATGTATAATCATTGCCCAATTCAATGTCGATTGGAACCACGTTTTCAATCGGTATCAATGGATGACGGCCTTTTTTCAGTTTGAGGAATCCACGGTCATTCATGCGTGGTAATGTTGCTTTCAGTTCACGAGCGAGACGTGCTTTGGCGAAGATAAAATCAAGTGATCCCAGCAAGTCGACATCATACAGCAGCCATTCTCCCTGTTCACTGACAAGTGCCGTCAATTTCTGCAAAATAATTTCTATTTCGCGTTCTTCCCGAATCCGGGTTTCGCGTAATTTGTTGTTCATTGCAACAATGGATTCCGGCTCAATAAACAATGTCGCACCCGAACCGGATTGATCGTGCACAATCCCGCCAAAGTACGAACGATACTCAGCTTTCACCGGGATAACAAAACGGTCTCCTCTGATCGTAATTAGCTGATCCTGCAGCATCTTGGATACGGTAGAGGATCGAATCATGGAATCCAGCTTTTCGCGAATCCGCGCTTCTCCGCCTCGCAGCTCACGACGAATTTGCGCCAATGTTACGCTTGCACTGTCGGCAACTTCTGCATTATCGTCAATACAGATTTTGATGACATCCTCAAGCGTTTTTTGCTCTGACAGTTGGTCACTGATATAGAACAGAGATTCGATGGGCTCATCTTCATGCAAAGTACCAATCTGACGTTTCAAACGCCGCGCTGCATAGGTCGTATTGGATATTCCCAAAAGTTCGTGAGGGTTAAGTGTGCCTCCAATCTCAGCACGTTTAATGGAAGCTGTAATATCTAAAATTCCCCCAAACGACGGGGAACCTTTCAGGCGATCAAATGTGAAGGCTTCATCGGTTTGCTGCAGCAATCGCTTCACTTCTTCAAGTTCACTGCTTGGTTCAAGTTGCTCCGCTTTCTTTTTTCCCATGGTCGTCTGGGCAAAGCTAAGCAATGTATTTAAAATTTTGCGATATTCCAGTGTGTGTAAAATTTTCGTGTCCAAGTGTACAACTCCTTCCAAACTATATCTGTATTATAACGAAAGAAACTTTCTTACGCTATTTAACGAATCCTTCCACACATAACTTATACCACAGCACCACAAACTACAGGTGTCAGGATTGTGCAACCTCTCCATCCTCTTGGAGTTGCCTTGCTCAGTTCAATCCGAATAAAAGGAGGTAAACACCATGAATTTCCTGGGACATGTCGTGCGATTTATCATCGCCGCAATTGTATTAATGGTGGTTAGCTGGATCGTTCCCGGATTCGCCGTTGGTGGTTTCTGGAGCGCCCTGCTGCTTGCTCTCGTCATTGCCCTGCTCGGCTGGATTGTTGAAGGCATTTTCGGCAAAAGGGTCAACCCGTTTGGTCGCGGTATTGTCGGATTTATCGTTAGCGCACTGGTGATTTGGCTTGGTCAATATGTTGTAGATCATGTTGAAGTCAGCCTGCTCGGTGCCATTCTAGCTGCGCTGGTTATCGGGATTATCGATCTTTTCATCCCGGTATCCACCCCTTTTGATGCCGGACGAAGCTCTAAGAGTTAATCTCCATTTCACCTTAACGTCCCCATGAATTTTCTTAAACCTCTGAAGGCCCCGTGCCGGAAGAGGTTTATTTCATTCGGGCAGTAGCACTCTCTGCCGTACACGTACAATTTTCAAAAAAACGACATACCCAGCGTGTACAGGCATCCACATATTGCGGTATGATGACTGGAGCAATCATTCAAATTTTATCCATATCACGCTTTAAGGAGGCACATGATGAAGAAAGGCATAACATGGCTCGCTGCCTGTATGTTAATTCTGGTCCTCACTGCATGTGGAGGGGCGAAACAGTCCACTGAATCTGGCAGCAATGGATCTGATGCTGAAGTTACAGCCAGTGAAGAACTGGTCATCAAGGCAAGCAACTACGAATTCGATCAACCTGAGTACCATCTTAAAAAAGGCGTTCCGGTTAACATTGTTTATGAAAATGTAAACGGAAATCACGGTATGCTTGTGCCTGAGCTGAATCTTCAACTGGATACCAAAAACAGCTCCAAAGTCATAACCCCGGACAAAGTTGGTGAGTTTGAAATGTCCTGCTCTGTCTTCTGTGGTTCAGGACACAGCAGCATGATTTCCAAAATTATTGTTGAAGAATAGGTTTCAAGACAAGGAGCCCCCGCAGCGACGGGAGCTCCTTCTTTAGTATAACAAATTGTACCAGAATACGTTGCCCACGAGCCAGTCCTGCTGTATTCATTCCTCTAGGTCTGGTCCTGTTCAATCAGTTCAATCCATTCGTTATATTCCGTCTGCAATTTCGTATATTCATCATGCAACTGACGATATTCCGTGTTTAGCTGCTCTGCCTTCTCCTGCTCCATTTCACGTTCAACCTGTAACAAACGTAATTGATTGGCCGCTAGTTCGTAACGCTCTCCCATCTCAAGCAGTTCGGTTTCCATGATCTCTTTCTCTTGAGTGGCTTCTGCACGCAACTTGTCCAATTGCTGTCGTTCTTGCTCAAGTCCCTCCAGCAATTCGCTACTTGCGGCACTTTCCTTCTTCCAAACCGTCAGTTCATTCTCAAGTGCAGCCCAGCGTTCCTGCCAGGATTGCTCCTGAGCCGCCCATTCATCTGCACGGCGTTGCCACACCTGGTCGTTCTGCTCTGCTTGCTCAACGCTTGAGCGCAGTTCTTCTTCACGTCTCGTCAACTGCTCCAGACGGGATGCCAACTCAGCCTGTTTCACTGACAGTTCTTCGTGTTTGATCTGCCACTCCAGTGCTTCTTCCTCGGTCTGTGCCAGTCGGCTCTCTTGCTGCGCGTAACGCTCCGAAAGTTTAGCTGAAGAACGTTTTTCTTCTTCAAGCGCGATCACAATTTCTTGCTTCTCATTGCGCAATTCATCAATTTTGGAACTGTAATTCTCTTCCCGTTGTAACGCATCACTGTAATCATTACGGATTTGTTTATAGTTATCCTGAAGTCGGTTCAGCTCTTCCCGAACAACATTGAGCTCAACTTCAAGCTCTTTGCGCTTCTCTTCTAAGAGCTCTGCATCCTTCTGATATTGCACAGCCTCTTCATGGTTGAAACGAGACTCTTCCTTCACTACGGACAATTCATCATGAAGAGATTGCACACCAGACTCCAACGTTTCATTTTGTTCAGCAACTTCGAGTATCTGATTCTCCAGATCCCCGATCTCAGCCAATCGCTGCTCGGCAAGGTCTTTCCAGGACTTTTCGCGTTCCGTAAGTGTGCCGATCTCATTCTGCAATGTACGCACGGCGGCATGAGCCTGTTCAAGCACCTTATGCAGTCTGCGCTGTTCCGCTTCCGACTTCGCTTCAGCCTCACGAAGGCTTTGGACTTCCTGTTCAAGCTGTGCATGTTGCTCCTGAAGTTTGCGCAGCTGAGCGGTGAGAGAGGTTTCTCTATCCACAGTTTCATTATACTTCTGCTTCCATTGTTCCTGTAAATCACGGGATTGCTGGGCAGCCTGTTCCGTTTCACGAAGAAGCTCCTGCAACTGGGAACGGTCCTCTTTCAACTGCTCGAGTTGCTGCTCCAGTTCCGTAATACGGCGAGTCTGAACTTCCTGCTCCTGTTTACGGACGTCATGCTCATGACGCAACGTTTCCAATTGACCACGCTCGTGCTGAAGCTGCTGTTCTTGCTCTGCAACCATGTCCTGTGCACTGATAAGCTGGGTCATCACTTCTTCCAATTGCTCTTCGACATCCAGCAGTCGAGTCTCCGCCTGTTTACGTTGTTCCTCAAGCTGCTGTTTGAGCTTGCCCCGTTCTTCTTGCAACAAGGCCTCTGCCGCCGCAGCGGCTTCCGTTGCCTGAGATTCTGCTGCTTCCTTGGCTTGTTGCAATTGTTCCTCGAGGGCTGCTTCTTTCTCCATCCATTCGAGTTCTGACTGTTCGGATAGTGCTTTGAACTCCGCATTTAATTGGTTAATCTGATTCAGGCGCTTCTGCTCCGCTTGTTCCTGCAAGGCAGCTCGCTCCTGATTTGCTTGTTCCGTCAGAGCCTGAGTCTGTTCCAGCGCTTTTTCTTCAGCCTGCTGGAGCTGAAGTTCCATCTGTTGCTGAAGTTCGTTATATTGCAGCGCCGCCTCTTCTTGAGCTTTCTTCAGGTTGTTCTCTGCCTGCTCCAACTCCAACAGGATGGCGGACTCGGCTTCTTCCTTGGCTGTCTGAACCTGCTGTGCTGCCTTGGCTTCAATTTGTTGACGTTCTGCAACGGCACGGCTTTCGGCTGCTTTTAATTGAGCGGCAGTCTTCTCCTGCAATTCCTTATATTGCGCCGCAGCTTTGGCCTGCGCCTGCTGCAATTCGGCGGCAGAACGGTTCTGAGCTTCTTTTAGCTGAGAAGCAGCCTGTGCCTGGGCAGTTTTAAGCTGATTTGCCGCTTTTTCTTCCATTTCCTTCAGCTGTCTCGTTCCCTTGGCTTCTGCTTCTTTCAGTTGTGCCGTAGCTTGAGCCTGCAATTTCTGCAATCGCTCCGTTGCCTGTGCACGCTCTTGCTCAAGCAATGCATTTAACTTGTCCATTTCTGCTTGCTTGTCCGTTTCAGCCTTTTGCAGCGCCTGCTCTGCTTCAAGCTTCAGCTTCTGCATTTCAGCAAGAGCCTGGTCACGACGTTCCAATTCTTTTTGATGTTCATTTTGTATGGCGTTCAACCGATTTAATTCATTTCTCAGTTCTGTACGTTCTCCAGTGAGCATCTTCAGTTCATTACGGAGCTCCTGAGTCTGAAGAGACTGTTCAGCCATATGTACAGCCGCCAGTACCGCAATACGCGGAGTATCCAGACGGGAATTTTGCTTGGAGATCGCGCTCATACGCTCATCTACCAGGTTAGCTACTTGTTTCATATAGTCGGCACTGCTGCCAACCAGTTTATAGGAAGTCCCGTAGATCTCTACGGTGACGCGTGTACGATCAGGTGTAGTCACAGTTGTGCCCTCCTTCAAGTCTGTATGTTGATTCTAAGCTGTAATCACAAAAAAGTCACATCGATCCTCTAATGCTAAGGATTCGATGTGACTTCAAACAATTCCTGCTAATCTTTGTTCAAAAAATGTTCTTCTGTCCTATTTACGCAATTCCGCTCCGAATTGCTCTTCCAGACGAGCCACGACACGGGCATGAACTTCAGTAACTTCCTCATCGGTCAGTGTACGTTCACGATTCCGGTACACCAGTGCCATTGCCACGCTCTTCTTGTTTTCGCCCAGTTTACTTCCAGTAAACACATCGAATACCTGTACGGTTTGTAACAATTCGCCCGCCGATTCACGAATGGTGCGCAGCATATCTCCCGCTTCAATATCCTCATTCACAACAACCGCGATATCACGTTCCATGGCTGGGAAACGCGGAAGTTCACGATAACGTATATCAGCGTCTGCTTCATTGTAGATCGATTCAAGTGCAATCTCTGCGATGTACACATCATTCAGATCATACTGCTGTTGCAGTTCCGGATGCAATTGACCCAATGTACCGATCAATGTGCCTTCCCCGCCATCCTTGCCATCCAGGTAAACCGATGCGGAACGTCCCGGATGGAATCCTTCAGGACTGTTTGCTACCAAGCGAATGCGTTGTTCAAGCCCCACATAGGCGAACAGTTGCTCGAGCGCACCTTTCAGATCGAAGAAGTCTACTTTTTCCGCTCCAACATTCCACTGCTGGCTTGCACGATTACCGGTGAGTAACAAGCCCAGTACCGGAATCTCATGTGGTTGCTTGGTTAACTGATCTTCTTCGGTGAAGAACACATTACCCACTTCGAATACAGCCAGTGAATCCTGTTTACGGTTCATGTTATACACCGCTGCATCCAGCATTTGCGGCAAAATACTCGTACGAAGCACACTGCGGTCCTCGCTCATCGGCATCGCGAGTTTCACGGCTTTACTTCCTTGTGTCAACGCTGGGAATAATGTCGCTTTATCCGGGTGTACAAAGGAGTAACTGATCATTTCTTGCCAACCGCTGCCTGAGAGCAATCCACGAATGGTGCGACGCATTGCTTGAGAGCGTGTATATGCCCCCGGAGTCGTCGGTCCTTCGATCCAGGTCGTTGGAATGTTGTCGTATCCATACAAACGTGCAATTTCTTCAAACAAGTCTACATCGAGGGTAATATCCCCTCTGCGTGTTGGTACTTCCACATCCAGCAATCCCTGATCTGCATCACCACATGCAAAGTGCAAGCGAGCGAAGATCGTTTTCACCTCAAGCAAAGACAGATCGGTTCCCAGATAACGATTCAGTCTGTCCAGCGACAATTGAATGACACGTTTCTCCGCAGCTTCCGCTCCAGCTTCCACGATGCCCTGATGCACTTCACCATCAGCATAACGCTGAATCAGTTCAGCCGCACGATCCAAAGCCGTAATCACCGCACCCGGGTCCACTTCCTTCTCAAAACGCATGCTTGCTTCGGAACGCAGCCCCAGTTGGCGCGACGTTTTCCGAACGGTTCCGCCATCGAACTTGGCGGACTCCAAGAGCAGATTCACCGTGCCTTCCGATACCTCGCAATTCTCGCCGCCCATAACCCCAGCGATGGCTACAGGTTTCACGCCATCCGTGATGAGCAACATGTGCGGCTCCAGCTTGCGCTCCTGCCCATCCAACGTAACGATCGTTTCGCCTTCGTTGGCCATGCGCACTTCAATATGGCCTTTTTCCAACTTATCCGCATCGAAAGCATGCAGCGGTTGACCGTATTCCAGCATGACATAGTTCGTGATGTCAACGATGTTGTTGATTGGACGAACACCTGCAGCCATCAGACGGTTTTGCATCCACAGCGGGGAAGCACCCAGCTTAATGCCCGTTACGTAACGAGCTGCATAGTGACTGCATTGCTCCTGCGCCTTAATCTCTACAGAGATATGATTCGTAGCCGGATCACCAACTTCAACCAGTTGGTCTTTGGGACTCGGCAGCTTCACTTCACGACCCAGAATGGCACCCACTTCATAAGCGGCACCACGCATGCTGAGACAGTCGGAACGGTTCGGTGTCAGGTCAAGTTCAAGCACATGGTCGTCGAGACCAAGAACTTGGCTGATTGGTGTGCCAACCTCTGTTTGTTCCGGCAGGACGAGAATGCCTTCCTGCTGATCTTTGGGCAGCAATTTATCGTTCATGCCCAGCTCTTTGGCGGAACAGATCATGCCAAGGGATACCACACCGCGTAGTTTGGCTTTTTTGATATCCAATCCACCCGGAAGCTTCGCTCCAACCAGGGCTACGACTACCTTTTGGCCGGCATCCACATTTTTCGCACCACACACGATCTGGAGATCTTCTTCCTGACCTGCATCGATGACACATACATTCAGTTTGTCTGCATCAGGGTGTTTCTCCTTGCTCTTCACATAACCTACAACAACTTTATTCACGCCCTTGTTGCGGTTCTCCACTACATCAATCTCAACACCCGCACGGGTGATTTTCTCCGCCAATTCCTGTGGCGTCACACCTTCAAGGGAAATATAATCAGACAGCCAATCTGTCGATACTCTCATGAACGTTCACTTCCTTAATCTATATATTTAGTGTTGCCGCTCAAGCATCCGAACGAATGATATAACATAGGTCATGGCTTGATCAGTTACTATCGTCAATCGTCAAAATTACAGCCGACCGAATTGCTTCAGGAAGGTCAGATCACTATTGTAGAAGTGACGGATATCATCAACACCATACTTCAGCATGGCGATACGTTCTACGCCCATTCCGAATGCGAAACCACTGTATTTCTCCGGATCATAGCCGCCCATTTCCAGTACTTTCGGGTGAACCATACCACCACCCAGAATTTCAAGCCAGCCTGTTTGCTTACATACCCGACAGCCGCTGCCGCCACATTGTACACAAGTTACATCCACTTCCGCACTTGGCTCCGTGAACGGGAAGAAGCTTGGACGCAGACGAATTTCCGTGTGGGATCCGAACATTTCGCGTACGAATTGCAGTAAAGTTCCTTTCAGATCACTCATACGAATGTTTTCGCTGATGACCAATCCTTCAACCTGGTTGAATTGGAAAGAGTGCGTCGCATCGTCGTCATCACGGCGGTACACTTTACCTGGGCAGATGACTTTCACAGGCACTTCGCCCTTCATGCTCTGCATGGTACGTACTTGAACCGGAGACGTATGGGTACGCATCAACAAGTCTTCAGTAACATAGAAGGAGTCCTGCATATCGCGCGCCGGGTGATTCTTCGGCAGATTCAATGCTTCAAAGTTGTAATAGTCCATTTCGACTTCAGGACCTTCCGCAACGCGGTATCCCATTCCGATGAAAATATCTTCGATCTCCTGTACCACTTTGGTCAGTGGATGCAGTCCGCCTTGACGTCCACGACGTCCTGGCAAAGTCACATCAATTTTTTCGGATTGCAGACGCTTCGCCGTCTCTTCCTTCTGGAACTGATCCTGCTTGCTGTCGATGACTTCCTCAATGGCAGCCCGAACATCATTGGCTACTTGACCAATAACCGGACGTTCCTCCGCACTAAGTGCGCCCATACCTCGCAGAATTTCAGTCAATGCACCCTTTTTCCCCAAATACTTCACACGCAGATCACTAAGCGTCTGCGGATCATTCACACCAGACAACTGCTCCAGCGCTTCGATCTTCAATGCCTCTAAACGTTCTTTCATGTGTAATTGCCCCCTTTTTGTGGTGTTTTTGCAACAAAAAAAGGCCTTCTCTCCCCTGAAGGGACGAAAAGACCGTGGTACCACCCTTGTTAGACATCCATTGCTGCACGGACCTTTTGGCCTGCAACTGGTTTTGTCTCACTTTGTACGGAATAACGACCGTTAACCGTTTGCCCCTACTGTTGCCTCTGTGTCTGCACACAGACAGGTTCAGGGAACCGCTTCGGAGTGAATTTCGGCAGCCTTGTTCTACAGAAACGCTCTCAATCTACGGCGCTTCCTCCCTGTCCAGAGGTACTGCTTACTTATCTCCATCATCACGTTTATTATTAGTTAAACCTATATCGATATAATCATCGATGATCGTTCATAATTATATGCAAAATAGATCGAAATAGCAAGCCGTCCATGTTCTAATTTATGCTTGCACCCTTATCTTTCAATTGTTTCAGGCGCTGCTGGATTTCGCGAATCTCAGCTGCCTCGACTGCTCGCTCATTCGAATGCTCGGGCTGTGTCAGACTGTCTTTTCCAACAGTACTCACAGGAGACAGCAACTTCGACAGACGCATCTCCAATCGTAACCGCTCGTCATCGGATTCCCGAGTCTCCAGCGCACGCTCCCGAAGTTTGCTGGACTGCTCCCAATCCGACACCCCTCCTTCAAACAGGGTTGCTGTGCCCCCAGCCTCCAGATCACACAATCGATTCGCGAGTGTCTTCGTGAGCATCCGGTCATGGGATACAAGCACCAAAGCACCTGAAGCCTGTTTTAATACATTCTCCATGACTTCCTGGGTATCGATGTCCAGATAGTTCGTCGGTTCGTCCAGCACAAGCAGATTCGCTCCGCCAAAATACAGTCTCAGAAATGCCACTCTGCACTTCTCCCCCATGCTCAAATCCCCAATACGCTTAAACACATCATCCCTGGAAAAGAGGAAACACCCCAAAATGGTACGAGCCGCACTTTGTGTCATGGATGGAAGGGTAAGCAAACTATCCAGCAGTGTTAGATTCTCGGGAAGCCCTTCCAGCTCCTGTGAAAAGTAACCGATTTTCAGCTGTGGATGCCGTGTGACCTTGCCTTGCGAAGGTTCCAGCTCACCAATCATCAACTTTAACAGTGTCGTCTTGCCCGTTCCATTAGGACCCCGTACAGCAAGCCGATCTCCACGTTCAACAGTGATTCGAAGGTTGCGAAGCACTGGATCGTTACCCGTATAAGAAAAGCTCACCTCTTCCAGTGCAAGAAGCTGGCGTGCAGCCAGTGGGTTCATCTGCAATTCCATGTTCAACTTTGCAGCTTCACGAGGTTTATCCACCCGTTCCCGCTCCAAACGTTCCAGCTGTTTTTGTTTCGCATGGTAACGTGAAATATTTTTGTTGGCTTTGGCCTTGTAGAAGCTCTGAGTGATCTTCACCTCCACATCGGTCGCTGAATTGTGCGCTTTATGGAACCATTCCTGGTAGTTGCGAATCGTTTCTTCCAACGCCTTTCGCTCCAACTCCTGCCTGCGGTAGATCGTTTCCTGTTCCCGTAATTCACGCTCTTTGTGGAGCTTGTATTCGGAGTATCCACCTTTGTATTTTGTCAGGGCATCTGCACTGAATTCAATCACTCCTGATGCTACCTGATCAATAAAGGTTCGATCGTGAGATACAAATAACAGCGTACCTTCGTATGAGGATAACCACTCTTCAAGCCAGCGCATGCTTCCCTCATCCAGATGATTCGTCGGTTCATCCAGGATCAGGAATTTGGGCTTGCTGACAAGCAGCCCCGCCAGGCGCGCCTTTGTTTTTTGTCCACCACTCAAGGAATGGTAGGGTCTGTTCCAATGCTCTGCGGATAATCCAAGACGTGTCAGTACCTTCTCTACCTCGGTCTCCCACATATAACCATTCAGCTGTTCATATTGCTCTAGGACTTGCGTATAGGCTGCAAGCAGCTCATCATTCGCTTCAGTGCTAGTGCTCAAACGTTGCTCCAGTTCTTCCAAGTTCCGTTTCACTTCATAGATCTGTCCGCTCTCTCGCCGGACCGCATCCAGCACATTCATGCCCGTCTCAATCTCCGAGCGCTGCCGCATGAACCCCCATTCCTGCTGCGGAATATGACGTTCAATCCGTCCACCACCATACTCTTCTCCCAAAATGATACGTAACAACGTCGTCTTGCCGCATCCGTTGCGACCCAAAATGGCGAGTCGTTCGCCCTCATTAATCTCCAAATTCAATCCTGTAAACAATTCAATACCGTTCCACTCTTTTGATACTTCATGTAAGCGTACCAATGTCATCATGAGGCCTCATCCTTCCTGCATCCTTTTTGGTGAACAAAAAAAACCGCTGGCATCAGCCGGCAGTTTGGCAATTCAGGGTTGGATCAAGCATTCAAAGACAGATCTAAGGTAAGTTACGGCATGAACAAAGAAACCCCAAACACAGGGTACACGTAAACCTTCAAGGCTTACTTGTTCCATACCTGATCCCATAGCTGAATTTGGACACACGAATCCCCTCATTGCTCAGCCGCTTTGGCTGACTGCGTTATAAAACCGTCTGCAGTTAACTGGGGTTCAATTCATGTGTTTTACTTCATGGGACGTATGGTTACCTCTCATTCATGTGTAGTATCCATTTCTCCGTTATTGTACCAGATCATTGTAAAAAAGCAAAGGTTATATATATTAAATCAAATAATACTTACTACTCGTCACTCCGATGACACAGCAGCCTCCTGGTTGCTTATATTCACAATTTTTTTTAAAGACAGAATTTTTTTAGACAGAAAAAAAGCCCTTGCATCGCAACAAGGACTCCGGTACTGCTTCGTTAAGCGGGTGATGGGAATCGAACCCACGCTATTAGCTTGGAAGGCTAAAGTTCTACCATTGAACTACACCCGCATGATTGTTAAGTTCCTTCAGAATTTAACAGTGATTTTACAAATAATAATATACCATGATCCTCTATAGCATGCAAGTCATATTTCCCATTTTTTTCATTATGCAAACCAAATTAAAAAGCAGGAGCACCCTCGCGCCCCCGCTGTCCACTATCCTGTAGGCTTATCCACATCTCTTAAAAACTGCATTTCAAATTCAGCGGCTTTAATCGGTTTACTGAAAAAATAACCCTGTGCCTCGTGACAGTGTTGATTGCGAAGAAAGACCATCTGATCTTCGTTCTCCACGCCCTCAGCTGTCACTTTTAGTTGTAAATGATGCGCCATTGAAGTAATGGTGGATACAATTGCAGCGTTATTGCTGTCCTCCATGACTTCATTAACGAATGATCGGTCAATTTTGAGCCGATCAATCGGCAGATCCTTCAGATAGTGCAACGAGCTGTATCCCGTTCCAAAGTCATCAATACTGATATGCACACCAATTTCTTTAATTTTGCGCAACTGTTCGAATGACCGGTCTTTGTCAAATGTCATGCTCTCTGTAATCTCCAGTTCAAGCCATACAGGCTCCAGCCCAGTTTCTTTGAGAATGCCATTGATATTGTCCAACAAATGCGAATGCCTGAATTGTCTCATCGACAGATTCACTGACACACACAGTTTACGATAACCGGCTTCCTGCCACAGTTTGTTTTGTGCACATGCTTCACGAAGCACCCATTCTCCAAGCGGTACAATGAGCCCACTCTCTTCTGCCAGAGGAATAAATTCCGCCGGAGATACCGAGCCTCGCTGCGGATGCTGCCAACGTACCAATGCTTCCATGCCAACGATTAACCCGCTTTGCAGATTAACCTGTGGCTGGTAGACCAGGTAGAACTGACCTCGATCCAACGCCTTGCGCAGATCATTCTCAAGCTGCAAACGTTCCTGTGCCTTCATCTGCATCGCATGGGCAAAACGATTCAGTTCCATCCCTTGTTCCTTTGCACTATGCAGAGCTGTATCTGCATTCTGAATAATCTCCTGTGGCGACTCACCATCATGTGGGAAAATGGCCATCCCGATTCCAAGTGTAAGATGATACTCATTACCATCAACCAAGACCGGCTTCTCAAAAAGCTGCAGAATGGATCTGGTCCGACGCAATGCTGTATCGGTTGAGCTGAAATCTGTCATCGTCAATGCAAACTCATCTCTTCCCAATCCAAAGACTTCTTCTCCTGGAAGTGACGAATGTTTCAGTCTTTGACCTACTTGACGCAAAACCCGGTTAGCTGCTTGCTGTCCGAGCGAATCATTAATGGTTTTGAACCGATTAATATTCAGCACGAGTACGCCGACAAGCTGTTCCTCCACCACGGCATCATCCATCATCTTTTTCAATCGCTGCGAAAGGCGTCGACGGTTTGGAAGACCTGTCACATCATCATGATGAGCAATATAGTTCATCTTGGCTTCCGCGACCTGCTGTTGCAAGAAAGGCGTATCCACTACGGACGTATACAGCCCTTTTTGAATGAAAAAATATGCCATACAATTACTAAGCAACCCTAACAGCAGATTGAAATCGTTCACTCCAGTTGCCGAAACAAAATAGCATTCTCCAAAGAAGAAACACAGAATGCCACATAGAATGGTTGGCAGGTCGCCGTTCCTGGTTTTTTTCCATTGTACAAACAGAAGAACGGCAATAACGCCATAGAGCAATCCGACCATAACATGAACTCGGGTGAAGGTCCCTCCAAGCACATCCCCATCAAGCATACTTGGCAACATGCTCCATTCCTGAATAGCCAGTATGTACAAAATAACAAAGGTGCCCAATGTCCCGCTGAACAGTAAAAATTTGCGCGGTAATGCAATTTCTTTCTCATTTAAGGTATACACGAGCAGTAAACCTACGGAACATACCAAAGATCCCATGGTTGACATCATTAAGGAGAACTCCGATTCCATCATGGCTCCATTTGGAATCTCTTCTGCAAATGAAACGATATGTACCAGTTCAAACAGCCCAATCAATAAAAAGAGTGTTGTTAATAATGCCCTCCGAAGCGTTAGCTTCTGTGTCCGAAACAACCAGCTTTGATTATAGATACCGATACAAGCGGCTGCCGCAGCGAATCCACCCAAGAGTGTCAAAACCGGGTAACCCGATATGATCAGATCAGAGCTTGAAGAAGAACGAAACCATTGACTTGCGACGAAACACAACAAGCCGCACACAGCGACCCAACTTATTTTTCTCTGATCTTGCAGATTAACCTTCATGCCGTGTTGTCCTTCCCGGGATCACCTATCCTGAATTACATTAACCAAACTTAACAACTTACTACACAATTCGACAAAAAAACGTATTAACCAACGTTCAATTCACATGCATACACATGCTATCTGGTACATAATAACATTTAATTTTGTATCCGTGAACTAAAAATTAGTTACTCCTAGGAATATTTATTCATAAATCAAGAGATAAACAAGGCATTAAGAACTAAAAAAACATGGATCTCCAGTTAGAGTCCATGTTTTCCTAATTTGCAACTGTATTTTAGACTATATTATTTATCAAAATTCACTTCAGGTGTTGTCAATTTATCATAGAAATCAACCACATTGTCTTTGTCTTCCGATGAACGAAGCGCCATCGCAGAACGTGGATGCTCGTCCAATGCACCTGTGATCATGTAAGGCAGAATGTAGCCCCATTCTTCTTTTTCTCTAAGAGGTACCATCAGCTGTTCCAATACACCGAGTACTGGGCGCAGATTATATTTCGTACCTTTCAGATGAGCTACGAGCAATTCGGTTGGACAGTTTCCTGCCGCACGTCCCATACCATATACAGAAGCATCAAGCAGCTCAACTCCCAGTTCCGCCGCAACCAATGTGTTGGAGAACGCAAGCTGCATATTGTTATGGGTGTGAACGCCAAGACGCTTGTTAGGCAAGTGAGTCTTGAACTTCTCTACCAGGTATTTCACATCATTATGATCCAGGCTACCGTATGAATCGACAATGTAAACCACATCTACGGAGCTTTCTTTGATCAATTCAAATGCTTCCAGCAACTCATTCTCCATAACATTGGAGAGTGCCATAATATTCAGTGTTGTTTCATATCCACGATCATGGAATGTTTGGACCAGTGCAAGTGCCTTGTCTACATCTTTGCTGTAGCAGGCAACCCGGATCAGATCCAGCATGCTCTCGCTGCGAGGCAAGATATCATTCTCGTCCACACGTCCAACGTCAACCAGTGCAGACAGTTTGGTATTGCCTTTTTGAGGAATAACTTTACGCAGGAAATCATCGTTCAGGAAACGCCATGGTCCTGCTTCCTCGGCACCTTTCAGTAACTTCGGAGAGTTTTTGTAACCAATTTCCATATAATCAACGCCAGCTTCGTTCAACCCAGCATACAGCTGCTGAACAAAGTCCACGCTAAAGTCCCAATTATTCACCAGTCCGCCATCACGGATCGTACAATCTACAATTTTACAATGATTTGTCTTCATTAATGTCTGCTCCTTTTCTGACCAACTTGTGTATTCCTCTCATGATACTTGAACGTGACAAGAAAAGTAAAGGGATTCCGGACTTATTTACTTCGATAAGATTTCCAGATTCGATCAATCTCAACCATATCTGTTTGATCCGGAACCTTCCCTCCATACCGTACGCTGTTATACGTATCTGGCAGTCTCGCAGACAGTTCATCTTCTTCTAACTTCACACCATTCTGAATAATGGTCTGTGCAGCCTCGAGCGGAGTGTGCGTCCCCTGTATCCCCACTCCTCGATGAGTGGCTCTTTCTATCCAAGTCCGATAGTAATACCGAACACGTTCAGCATCCTGTGCAGGTATCATTTTTTTCTTCCGAAACCAATTCTTTCGAACTTTTGCTGGTGCATCAAGCGTCTCACTCACATCGATATATTCCGTCCGTGGTTCTGCCTTTTTTTCACCAGGTTGTAACATTCCCTTGAATCGGTCCATAAGTCTGTTTATCGTTTTTTGCCCCAACCTCAGAAGCAGCCATAGGATTGCTCCTGCTACAGCACACATCACTACCCATCCGAGGATGTTCCAGAAGACTGAGGGCTCGGATGGCGGCTCTCTCCAGTCATTCGGTATATTTAGCGGCTGATTGGGGTTATCCATTGGTAATTGTGGCTCCTCGCCGGATATCGGACCAAACCATCCCCTGATCCATGCAAGCAAGCGGTCACGTAGCGGCCCCAGCCAGGCAGCTAGACTTGGGAAAGCACCGATCGCGACGATGACAATAATCATCCACATGAACCGCTGATGATTCGCACGTGCAAAATCTCGTAATACCAATCTTCTCTTGCCGTCATTGAGCATTGCCTGATCTAGTTGCAACATATATCGTCCAACCAGCCAAAAGGCAAAGCTGATCACTCCCGCAATATAGATCCATATACTGTAAGTTCGAATCGGCTGCATGAATTCCAACGAGTTCGAAGCAATCATAAGCACGATCGCACTGATTACACCCATAATCTGCAAGCGCCATAACAACACAGAATGAAAGACTGGCTGGAAGGTCAGACCTGCATAAGCCGAGATGACGCCACACAGTACCAAGGTGATGATATCCGGCAACGGTAGAATGAGGCTCATCCCAACAACGAATGCGAAGATAAATCCTACGACGAGTGCCGTTACTCCACGAATGAATGAACTTTTCTCGCCAAAATCCGGAATTTTATGCTGAATGAATTGTCCCAGCCCACCCAGGAGTACCACCAGGATGAATAATATATACGGCAAATGTTCCATTGCATAGAATGAAGTGAGCGTAAATATCGGAAATAGGTATATAGCAGCCATCAAGACGGCAAGCATCGCTATAAGCCCCTTGGTTGTCGCTACATGTCTGTTCCTCATGCACTCACCGCCTTCGTATTCCCCTTAACGTCCTCTACTGGCAGAATCGTCACACGATGTCCTTGTTCGTGCAGACGCGCAAGCTCGTACTCCATAGCGGCAGACACATAGGATGTAATCAGCAGATAGCTGCGGATTTGCTGTGCTTCTTCATTCAGACGTACTTCATCACTCAGGAATTGCTCCATGGGCACCATGCATTTCAATTCTGTCTCAGCCATAGCTTCCAGTAACCGCTCCAGATGGGGCGTACCATAATCCGGCTCAATCCGAAGGGTATCGCGGCCTCCACCCACATGATAACCATTATGGGCAAAGCCTGCCGGCAATCCTCTACCAATGGCATCCACTGCAGCCGTAGCAGCATAACGAAGTGCCCGTTCAATCTTTTCCGGTCGCGTGACAACACTCCACATATCTGCTGATTCCTGAATGTTGACTACAATCCAGGATTGCGGATCAGCTGTCCATCCCTGTTTGTAGACTTGTAATTCACCTGTACGTGCACTCGCTTTCCAGTGAATACGATTCATAGGGTCGCCTGCGCCATAAGGCCGAACACCCAGAATCAAGAAAGGATCTTCAACGATCCATCGAGATACTTCCACTTCTCCCTGCCATACCTGATAAATTGCAGGAAGTTCCTCTACATTCACTAATGAAGGATACACGACCATAGACATTTGCAAAGGAATCGGTTTGGTGGAACGCCACACACCAAAGAGATCCCCCCCTGTCATCGTTGCTGTATTTAATGGATAAATTCCACGCTGAGTACATGTAAAAGGGTGTTTGCGCGTAATACGAGTAAATGGTTTTAACGTAAAAATACTCTTATGATTTTGATAAATTTCGCCTTGGCTAATATCCATACCTGAGCCGGAACGAAATACAAACGACACGGGCATCATCGATTCAAGTCTGAGCCACGGTACGGAGACTCGTTTCTCATTCGAGATCGTCTCCACCATCTCAAGTTCATCTCCAGCGTAACAACGCAGCTTGCTGAATTGTCTGCTGTACTTGAGGTTTCGCAGTGCAGGTCGTCCGAACCACACACCATGTATAACAACGACAATGCCTCCTACAAGGACAAGCCATAATAATGCCATAAGACTAACGCCCGCTTGTAGCGAGGTTCTCCGTTGGCACTTCTGTCTGATTCAGAAGTTCCTGGATGATACGCTCTGCCAAGCCTTCTTGTTGTCTGATCCGGTTACGGAATACAAGTCGGTGGGCGAGCACGGGTTCCGCCAGAACTTTAATATCATCCGGCAAAACAAAGTCTCTGCCATGAAGTGCAGCCCAGGCCTGACTCGCCTTGAGTAATGCCTGAGCTCCGCGTGGACTTACGCCAAGCGAGAGTTCGGGATGTTGCCTTGTCGCTTCGGTTAACTGAATGATATACCGCAGCAAATCTTCGTTGATTTGCACGGTTTTATACGTATCCTGCGCCTTCAAAAGTTCTTCACGACTGATCACTGACGTGAGATCATCAACAGAACGACTGGCTACCGTACGTCTCAAAATTTCTACACTCTCTTCACTGCTTGGATAACCCATGCGAATTTTCATCATAAACCGATCCATCTGAGCCTCGGGTAGTGGAAAAGTTCCTTGGTTATCCACGGGGTTCTGGGTGGCAATAACGATAAATGGCCGTTCCAGCTGTCTCGTTGAGCCGTCGATACTGATCTGGCGCTCTTCCATGCACTCCAACAAGCTTGATTGCGTACGCGGTGTAGCCCGGTTAATCTCATCGGCTAATACAAGATTAGCGAACAGAGGCCCCGGTCTGAATTCAAAATCACCTTCTTTTTGATTAAAAAAATGAATACCTGTTAAGTCAGAGGGCAACAAGTCCGGTGTAAACTGTATCCGCTGGAATGTGCAGTCCAATGAAGAGGCTACCGATTTGGCGAGCATCGTTTTCCCGGTACCCGGTACATCCTCCAGCAGCACATGTCCTGACGCTATGATCGCTGTCATCACCAACTCTATGGTATGCTCTTTACCCACAATTACTTTTCCCACGTGATCCATCAATTGTTGATTCATTCGTTCCATGTCTTGGATTTCCATCTGCATCTCATCCTTCCGTTATGGAGCTTATGTATTCGCATTCATTACTAACTATAACCCTAATTGGCAACATAAAACAAAGGAGTCGGCAAATGGCCAACTCCCTTATTCCCCGCTTTTCTCAATATACCAAGGGTAACATAATCATAAACCGTGTACCTTCGCCCTTTTTGCTATCGACAGAGATGGTACCTCCATGATTCTTGATGATCCGGTAACTCACCGAGAGTCCAAGCCCCGTTCCGCTCTCCTTGGTCGTGAAGAATGGATCAAACAGACGTACAAGCGTGTTATGGTCCATTCCTTGACCGTTATCCTCAATGGAGATCTGCACGAACTTGTTTTCCGTAGTGGTAGATATTCGAATTAGACCGGTATGCTCTTCGCCGACTTCCTCAATGGCATCCATTGCATTTTTTACCATATTCAAAATAACCTGCTTAATCTGTTTGACATCAATGGACACATTCAGCGGGGCATCCCCTTCATCCAGTATGATCTCGCACCCTTTCATTAAACCTTCACTTTCTGTCAGCAAGACCACCTCTTTGAGCAAAGAGTCAACGGACATCACGGTCTTCTGTGGAGCTGACGGTTTGGAAGAATTCAAAAATTCGTAGATGATGTCGTTCGCCCGATCAATCTCCGTTAGTATGATTCGAGCGTACTCGTCTTTGCCGAGCTGCAGCAAATGGGGTCTAAGCAATTGGATGAACCCACGGATTGCGGTCAACGGATTACGAATTTCATGAGCAATAGATGCTGATATCCGCCCCAGCATCGCAAGTTTGTCATTTTGATAAGCAGTCTGTTCAATTTGTTTATAATCAGATACATCCTTGACACTGAACAAGAAGTCGCCATCCATCTGATCACCATACGTTACAGTAACCAGCCAATGCCTTCCGTACTCATCAATCAATTCATGATAGCGCTTACGGTGAAAGATGGTTTCCCGATAGATTCGTAGAATTTTCTTTTTCTTGAATCGGCTCATTTGTGGATGATGCAGCATTTGCATCAGGGTACAGCCGCTCAATAGACTTCTTGGAAGCTCCAACAACTTTGCCATCTGAACGTTAATAAAGGTCAATACACCGTGACTGTCAAACAACATAATACCGCTATCCAGATGCTCCAGTACGTTTTCATACTTGTTGTAATCCAGATGCACAGGTGGGAATCCGTCCGTTGATTGAGGCACTGTATCCTGAAATTCACTAATCACGTCAGGTTCCTCCTTTTCACGTAAATGATAAACTTGCCATTCGGACATCATATCATCACAGAAACAGGAAGGGCCGATTTTATTTTTCATTACCGGTGCCCTTTCGTTGGGGGGTGAGCCGAAAATATGGATGGCATGTCCGGAACTCAAGCTGGACTATTCCCAAACACGAACATTTTTTGCTCCGCCTCTTTTGCAAGTCTGTTTTTATCATAGACAAGTTTATAGAAGAGAGTCAATCGGAGAAAGTGTCGAATGGAAATTATTTTAAAAAAAACCTCGAATTAGCCCCAGAACAAACGCACAAAAACGAAGCCGTCTCACCCCCTCGGGCAAATCAGCTTCGTTTTTAATATCTTTAACTTGTGATATATTCAAGATTATCTATAGTCCGGTCTTATTATGCTGAATTTTCAGTCTGCGCTGACTCATCACAGCTAATCGACGTTTAAGTTCGCTTTCCCACTTCTCGTCTTTGGTTTCTTTGGCGAGCCTTAGCAAATCCAGAGCCATATCAATCTGGCGCTGTACAATGACCATGGCGTCCTCACTCTCACGGTTCACACAGTTTTCGAAAATTGCATCCTCGTCTTCTGTAACATAATCTTGAAAGTCGATCTCAGATGCACCGTCACCATGCGCATATTCAGCCAGAATTTCATATTCGTTTTCAACTTTATAATGCACCTCAACCCGATGACACACCGGGCAAAACAGCAGGGGAACATTATGAACCTGGGTGCGGTAATGCTTCAGCGTGCCCTTCGTTCCAACCATACTTGCCCCACAACAGTAACTCATTTTTGTTCACCCTCCTTATTACGTGCCGGGACTTTTTTGTTAAAATGCAATCCCGTACACTTCCAGCACTTCCGAAAAGGAATAGTTCCATCAGTGTATCACATTCATGTACAGATTATAAATGCAGAGCACCGGAATATTTACCGGGTTTCCATACCCTATTCGCCTTAAAGGCCATCAATTCCTCTTTCAACAGATAAAAGAAGACTTTCTTCTAATATATTATTAACACGCTTAGCTGCTTGTTCAAACACTTTTGATTAACTTCGTGATAAATTTCGGCAAAAGGGTGCAAAAAGCCCTCAATCCCTAACGGGATGAGGGCTTGAACAAAAACCGTTCAAGTTAACCTGGCTTACAGGTTAGTGTCACCTGGTTTCCAGTTCATTGCACACAATCCGCCGGATTGCAGTGCTTGCAGTACGCGAAGTGTCTCTTCAACACTACGGCCTACATCGTTGTGGTTAACCACTTGATATTTCAATTCGCCTTCTGGATCGATGATGAACAAGCCGCGCAATGCTACGCCTTCTTCTTCGATCAGAACTCCGTAATCTTTAGCTACTTGCTTCGTGATATCGGAAGCCAGTGGGAAGTTCAATTGACCCAGACCATTGCTGTCTACAGGTGTATTGATCCATGCTTTGTGGCTGTGTACGGAGTCTACGCTCACGCCAAGGATTTCAGTATCCAAAGCTTTGAATTGCTCGGAAGCAACGCTCAAAGCTGTAATTTCAGTTGGGCACACAAATGTGAAGTCCAAAGGATAAAAGAAGAATACAAGCCATTTGCCACGATAATCGGACAGTTTAACGGAACCAAAATCTTGTCCATCTCCCGATACTGTTTCCATTGCGAAATCCGGTGCTGGTCTACCAACCAAACGTTCTGCCATAACTAAAAATTCCTCCTTTGGGATTATGTAAGCATCCTTACGGATTGCTCATCATCAAGAAAAACGCGAACGCTTTTCCTGTAATTAAAATGATTTGAACCTTGATAACAAGTACAAGTAAAATGTTATCATCCGGACTTGCCAAAGTCAAGATTATAAACATTATTTTTTTATAATAATTATAAATAAGGATTTTTCGTGGCAAAAATCAGAAAGGAACAGCCCTCTGTACATTCCATAACTGGAAACAAAGGGCTGCCATATTGGTGGTAATATAATTACGCCTGTTTCTGAATAGCCGCTACAATCAAATCGCCCATTTCAGTCGTGCTGATCGCTGTGCTCTTGTCTACAGCAATATCACTTGTGCGGTGTCCTGCGTTCAATACATCCGACACAGCTGCTTCAATGGCATCTGCACCTTCTGCATAACCAAAGGTCGTGCGGAACATCAACGCCAAAGAGAGAATGGTTGCAATTGGATTAGCTAGGCCTTGACCTGCGATATCAGGTGCAGAACCGTGTACCGGCTCATAGAGTCCGAAACTGCCTTCTCCCAGTGACGCAGATGCGAGCATACCGATGGAACCAGTCAACATCGCTGCTTCATCACTCAAGATATCTCCGAACATGTTCTCCGTTACGATGACATCGAAGCTGGCTGGGCGACGAAGCAATTGCATCGCGCAGTTGTCTACAAGCACATGCTCCAGTTCAACATCCGGATAATCTGGTGCTACCCGGTTAACGACTTCACGCCAGAGACGGGAAGTTTCCAATACGTTGGCTTTGTCTACAGAAGCCAGCTTTTTGCGACGTCCTTGCGCAATTTCGAATGCTTGACGAACGATCCGCTCTACTTCCGTTACATTATATGCACATGTATCTACAGCTTCTTCGCCCTGTGCACTTTCACGTCTGAACTTCTCACCGAAGTAAATTCCACCTGTCAACTCACGTACCACCATCAGATCTGTACCTTCAAGTACTTCCGGCTTCAGAGTTGAAGCATCCTTCAGGCAATCAAATACGACAGCCGGACGCAGGTTGGAGAACAATCCGAGTGCTTTGCGGATTCCCAACAGGCCTGTCTCCGGGCGAAGCTCCTTGCTGTTGTTATCCCATTTTGGACCGCCAACTGCTCCAAGCAAGACGGCATCTGCACTTTTACATACGCTCAGTGTTTCTTCAGGAAGAGGTGTGCCCTTCTCATCGATTGCAATTCCCCCGAACAACGCGTGCTCTGTCTCAAAACGATAACCGAATACTTCCTCCGTACGTTTAAGCACTTTCTCAGCCTCAGCTACGACTTCAGGGCCGATTCCGTCACCTGCAATAACTGCAATTTTTTTCACGTCTGCCATTGGGTTGTCCACTCCTTATATTTCACTCATTAATGATTCTTAATGAAACGTCTCATATTAACTCTCTCTTTTGTATCATATTCCAAGGTCATTTGACCAAGATATACAATCTATGACTTTAATAGATTTTACCTATAAGCCAATAGAGAATAGCCTTTCCAAGTTGTTCTGACCTCCCGGCTGAGTTAAAATATAGCTGAATTCAAATCAGGTACGCAGGAGGGATAAGCAACATGCAATATTCGTATTTGGGTAAATCTGGACTCAAGGTCAGCCGAATCTGTCTCGGTACCATGAATTTCGGGCCCGCTACAGATGAAAAAGAAGCTTTCCGCATTATGGATGCAGCACTCGATGCAGGCGTAAACTTTTTTGATACCGCTAACATCTACGGCTGGGGTGAAAATTCTGGGCTTACCGAAGAAATTATTGGACGCTGGTTCAATCAGGGCGGAGGCAGACGCGAAAAAGTGGTTCTGGCCACTAAAGTTTATGGCTCCATGCATGATGATACTGACGGTCCCAACAACGAAGCCGGCCTCTCTGCCTACAAAATCAGACGTCATCTGGAAGGTTCCCTCCGCCGCTTGCAGACGGATCATATCGAGTTGTACCAGATGCACCATGTAGACCCTGCCGTATCGTGGAACGAGCTGTGGGGTGCATTCGAGAATGCCGTTCACCAGGGTAAAATCGGTTATGTAGGATCGAGTAACTTTGCTGCATGGCAGATTGCAATCGCTCAAAGCGAAGCCAACAATCGTCACTTCCTCGGCCTGGTTTCCGAACAACATAAATATAGCCTCAACTGTCGTTTGCCTGAGTTGGAAGTACTGCCTGCCGCCAAACAGCTGGGTCTCGGCGTCATTCCATGGAGTCCACTGGATGGTGGATTACTGGGACGGAACGCTCTGCAGAAACTGGAAGGAACGCGCAGCGGAGGCATCGCTGGACGGATTGAGCAGCAGCAAACTCAGCTTGAAGACTTCGCTGCACTCTGTCGTGATCTCGGCGAACCGCAGGATACGGTGGCTTTGGCATGGGTTGCAGCCAATCCGGCAGTAACTGCCCCGATTATTGGACCACGTACACTGGAGCAGTTTGAGACCGCACTCAAATGTCTGGATGTGACTTTGGATGAAGCCGTGCTCAAACGTCTGGATGAGATTTTCCCGGGTCCAGGTGGACATGCACCTAATGCATACGCGTGGTAATCACTTGATAGCGTAATTCAATGCAAAAAGGTACCTATAAAATGTACTGTGTTTCATTGCTATAATCATATAAATACAAACAAAAGAGTCTGACCCTCGACAAGAGAGTCAGACTCTTTACGCTTCTCAGTGAACAGAGCATAGCAGGCAGAAAAATCCCTTATCCAAATAAGGAGTTAAGATAGATCATCCTGACAGATGCGTTCCAGCTTGAATTTCAGTTCACTAAAGAATTCGTGCTCACTGCACCGGAACCCTACAGGTTCACGTTAACACGGTTCGTATATGTCTTGCGTTTTTCAATCAATTGATTCAGGCCGTCCACATAAGCACGTGCACTTGCACCAAGTATATCTGTGCTTACGCCACGTCCTTGTACCGAAACCTGGTTTTGAGTCAGCACAACATGTACTTCACCCAATGCATCCTTACCATGCGTTACCGATTTGATGGAGTAGTCGGACAACGTTACGTCTTCCCCACTCACTTGGTCAATCGCATTGTAGATTGCATCTACTGATCCGTTACCCTCTGCCTGCTTCTCAAGCGTATCCCCATCAAGCATTGCAATGCGGACTTTGGCCGTTGGTACCGATTCATCTCCATACGTTACGAAGATGGATTCCAGTTTATACACCTCAGGTGCATCCTGCAATTTCTCTTCAATGACGGCGAGCAGATCTTCGTCAGTCACTTCTTTCTTCTTATCAGCCAAATCTTTGAACTGAGCGAAAGCACGATTCAACGCTTCTTCTTCCAACTCATATCCCAGATCAATCAAACGCTCACGGAAGGCATGACGACCGGAATGTTTACCCAGTACAAGCTTACTTTCCTTCAAACCGATAGACTCTGGTGTCATAATTTCGTACGTGGTTTTTTCCTTCAGCATGCCGTCCTGGTGAATTCCGGATTCATGTGCGAAGGCGTTCGCCCCAACAATGGCTTTATTGCCTGGCACAACCATACCTGTCAAACGGCTAACCAGACGACTGGTCCGTGCAATCTCAGACAACTGCAGTGAAGTTTTCGCCTGGAAAAACTCCTGACGTGTCTCCAGCGCCATAGCGATCTCCTCGATCGCCGTGTTGCCGGCACGTTCACCAATACCATTGATCGTACCTTCGATCTGATCGGCTCCGTTGAGAATAGCTGCAAGTGTATTGGCAGTAGCCATACCCAAGTCATTATGACAGTGGGCACTTAGCTGTACTTTTTCAATACCGTGCACATTCTCCTTGAGATGTTTAAAAATGTTTCCGTATTCATATGGGCTCAGATAGCCAACCGTATCCGGAATATTCACCACGGATGCACCTTCTTCGACAGCCATATTCACCATTTCCACGAGGAAATCATACTCGGTCCGACCCGCATCCTCAAGCGAGAATTCGATCTTCGAAAATGTTTTCTTCGCATAACGAATCGCGGAACGAGCCGTATCCAGGACCTGCCCTTTGTCCATGCGCAATTTATGTTGACGGTGAATAGGCGAAGTTGCCAGGAAAACGTGAATGCATGGGTCCTGTGCGCCTTTAAGTGCTTCCTTAACCGCATCAATATCTTGCTCTCTCGAACGGGACAAGCCAATTACAGTTACATTTTTGACCGCTTTTGCTACTGCATTGACAGCCGCCAGGTCACCTGGAGATGCCGCCGGGAAACCAGCTTCCATCCGGTCAATACCAAGCCGCTCGAGCTGATGGGCAATTTCCACCTTTTCACGAGTGTTCAGATTGACTCCCGGGGATTGCTCTCCATCACGCAGCGTTGTGTCAAATACATAGATTTTACGCACGCTTCGCACCTCCTGTACTTGTATTATAATGTTTCTCTGAACCAGCAATAGCGGCTCACGCATAAGCACGGCCGCTATTCCCAGTTAAAGCTCTAAGTTTACTTGAATACCTTAAAGTGCATATTCTATAAGTTAATGCTTACTTCTTGATCCAGTGCATCATCTCACGCAATTGTCCGCCAACCACTTCGATTGGGTGTTCAGCTTCGTTACGACGAGTTGCTGTCAAGAATGCACGTCCGGATTGGTTCTCCAAGATGAAGTCGCGAGCGAATTTACCTTGTTGGATATCCGTCAGCACTTCTTTCATTGCTTTCTTCGTATCTTCAGTTACAACGCGAGGTCCAGTTACGTAGTCACCGTACTCAGCTGTGTTACTGATGGAATCACGCATACTTGCGAGTCCGCCTTCATACATCATGTCAACGATCAGCTTCAGTTCGTGCAGACATTCGAAGTATGCCATTTCAGGAGCATAACCCGCTTCTGTCAATGTTTCGAATCCAGCTTTTACCAATGCACTCACGCCACCACACAGAACAGCTTGCTCACCGAACAGATCTGTTTCTGTTTCTTCACGGAAGGAAGTTTCGATAACCCCTGCGCGTGTACAACCGATACCTTTAGCATAAGCCAAACCGATTTCTTTCGCTTTACCTGTTGCATCTTGCTCGATCGCGATCAGGCCCGGTACACCAAAACCTTCCACATAAGTACGACGTACCATGTGACCAGGGGACTTAGGAGCTACCAGCAATACATCGCTGTTTTTTGGAGCAACGATTTGACCGAAGTGAACGTTGAAACCGTGTGAGAAGAGCAATGCAGCGCCTTCTTTCAGGTTTGGTTCGATTTCGTTTTTGTATACAGAAGCTTGAGTTTCGTCTGGCAGCAGGATTTGAACTACATCTGCGCGGCTTGTAGCTTCAGCCGGGGACAGAACTTCAAATCCGTCATTTTTTGCGGAGTCGAAGGATTTACCTTCACGAAGTCCGATGACTACGTTCAATCCGCTATCACGAAGGTTTTGGGCTTGGGCGTGGCCCTGGCTACCATAACCGATTACCGCAATCGTTTTTCCTTTCAATACGTTAAGCTCTGCATCCTGTTCATAATAAGTAGTTACTGGCATGTTTATAAGTCCTCCTTTTATTGTAAAGAACCCTTCATTAATGAGCGGGTGTCTCAAGGGACCGACTCGTTTGGAGTGTCCAAAGCATCGCTGGTCTGATCGATCCGTTCAGACACCCGCCCATTAATGCGGGAATGTAGCTATATTTTCAAGCGTTACATCACTAAAATGTTACATTACAACTGTTAAGGGACTGACATTCACCTAAGATCAACTATATATACGTTAGCTAACCGTCGTCCCTCTTCATTCATTATAACTTTATACGTTGCCACGTACCAATGCAGTTATGCCTGTACGGGACAATTCACGAATGCCATATGGCTTGAGCAATTCAATCATGGCATCAATTTTGTCCGTATCTCCGACCACCTGTACAATCAGACTGCCTGGCCCAACATCTACAACGGATGCGCGGAATGTTTCTACCACACCCAGAATCTCAGGACGCTCGGAAGGCTCTGCTTTAACTTTGATCAGGGCGAGTTCACGGGCTACCATCGGTTTCAGGCTAAAATCAACCACTTTAATAACATCGATGATTTTGTACAATTGTTTCTCAATCTGCTCCAGTGTTTTATCGTCACCAATGGTGACAATAACCATCCGGGAGAGTCCGGGTTCTTCCGATTGACCTACTGTAATACTCTCAATATTAAATCCGCGTCGACCGAACAACCCTGATACCCGCTGAAGGACGCCAGGCTGATCGTTTACCAGTATCGAGATCGTATGTCTTATCATTCGTCAGCATCCCCCATCAGCATTTGATCAATTGTCGCTCCTTGCGGAACCATTGGATATACATTTTCTTCCTTGCGCACTACGAATTCAACAACGACCGGTCCTGGTGTATCCAAGGCTTCCTGCCAAGCACGCTGGGCTTCTTCCTTGTTGGTTGCACGCAAACCTTTTACGCCATAAGCTTCAGCCAGTTTTACAAAATCCGGACTTCCTGCCAGATCAATATGGCTGTAACGGTTCTCATAGATGATCTCTTGCCATTGGCGAACCATTCCGAGTACCTGATTGTTAATGATCACAATTTTTACCGGTATATTGTTAATGGCACAGATCGCGAGTTCTTGGGAACACATCTGCATTCCGCCGTCACCGTTAATGGAGATAACGAGTCTGTCCGGATTGGCCATCTGAGCACCAATGGCAGAAGGGAATCCAAAGCCCATCGTTCCAAGACCACCCGAAGTTACCCATGAACGCGGTTGATTAAATTTATAATATTGTGCTGCCCACATCTGATGCTGTCCCACATCCGTAGTCACAATCGCTTCACCTTTGGTTGTATCATTCAGCATTTCAACAACCCACTGTGGTTTCAACACTTCGTCTGAATCGGTATAGCTATAAGGTTTCTCTTGTTTCCACTGTTTGATCTGGTCTCTCCATGCATCTGCACGCTCGGCACGTCCAACTTCTTTGTTGGCTATTTCCAGTACGGTCTTCACATCACCAACGATTGGAATATCGGTTGCAATGTTTTTACCAATCTCAGCCGGATCAATATCGATATGAACGATCTTGGCATGTGGAGCGAATCCATCCAGCTTACCTGTAACCCGATCATCGAAGCGTGCGCCGATATTAATCAGCAGATCCGCTTTTTGAATAGCTTGATTGGATGTGTACGTTCCATGCATACCTGGCATACCCGTCCATAATTCATGACCGCTTGGGAATGCGCCTAGACCAAGGAGAGTCGTTGTGATTGGAATACCTGTCTTCTCAACAAACTCGAACAGTTCTTCATGTCCTCCCGAGTATACCACACCGCCACCAGCCAGAATCATTGGACGCTCTGCTTCCTGAATGGCTTGAGCCAAACGGTCAACCTGCAGTTTGTTTGGTACTGTCCGTGGATTGTACCCTCTCAATATAACAGGTTCAGTTGTCGGTTCAAACAATGTTTTGTTCGCCGATACATCTTTTGGGATGTCGATCAGTACAGGACCTTTACGACCGGTATTGGCAATATGGAATGCCTCATGAATTACGCTGGACAGATCTTTTACATCTTTCACCAGGTAACTGTGTTTCGTGATTGGCATTGTAATCCCGGTAATGTCCGCTTCCTGGAAAGCATCTGAACCGATCAGGCTCGAAATAACGTTCCCCGTAATGACTACGAGTGGTACTGAATCCATATACGCTGTTGCAATACCCGTAACCAGATTCGTTGCTCCTGGTCCGGAAGTAGCGATGCAGACACCAACTTTGCCACTTGCACGTGCATATCCGTCAGCTGCATGTATTGCCCCTTGTTCGTGACGAGTGAGAACGTGTTTGAAATCCTCAAAACCATACATCGCATCGTAAATGTACAACACTGCGCCGCCCGGGTAACCAAATACGCACTCGACACCTTCAAGTAACAAGCTTCTCAGCAGAATTTCGGATCCGCTAATGACCTCCGGCTTCATCCATTTTTCACGTAATTCATCTGTTGACCGTACTTCTGGAATTTGAGCTCCCATCAGTCATCCTCCTCTCGGAATTTACACCATTCTGACATTTAAAGTTACAAAAAAAACCTTCCATCCCTGCAAACAAGTTCATGCTTGCGAGGGACGAAAGGTTATCGCTTCCGTGGTACCACCCAACTTTGCCCGAAATTTCGCAATAACGGACCTTACCAGGTATAACAAAACGATAGCTCAAACGAACACAGTCGTTTCCCATACCTGTTGTCTGTAACGCAGACATACGATTTTCCCTAATACGCGAAAGGAGTGACATCCAGTGCTTTTCAGGAAAACAGCTCCGAGGTGAGCTCGTATATAAGGGATAATGGTGGTGGTTTCAGCAATTCCAGCCACTCTCTGAGCAAAAGAGCCCTTAAAACTTCGTCCTCTTCATAGCCGATGAAATATTCTCGTTAAATGTTAGGAACATTATATGATTCCTCCAACCGATAAGTCAATACCTGTTTTGCATAAAAATTCAGAGAACCTTCCTTCCTCCCTCTACAACCTTTAACGTTGCCCTAATCCCGGTGCTTCATTCAGTCACCTTTTATCTTGCCTCGGGCATAGGATATACGAGCAGCACGACTGGTCCTGAAAGGAGGCTCCGTATGGTGATTCGGCAACGCACATCCAAGCTGGATGATGGCGCCATCATGAAGCTGATTGACACTCAACTTGTTCCTTTATCTCATATGAGCGAAAAGGAAATTAATAAAATCCGCAAAGAAATACCCCTGCGAATGAACAGGGGCATGACCTTTGTTGTCTCGCCGGAGCCAGATAAAGCTGCTGTGGCATTCATCCATTTTCTCATGCATGGGGAACTGCTCTATGTCGATATGATGGCCGTTAGTCCGAAAGAGCAACGCAAACGTTACGGGCAAACTTTATTGCTCAAAGCAGAGAGCTTTGCGGCATCCCGAGGTTGTCGAAGATCTAAAGTAATGGTGGATGAAGGCAATACCAAAGGACTTCAGTTTTATCAAAAAAATGGATACAGCGCCATTCGATACATCATGATAAGCCGCTGCTATGAATTGGAAAAGACTTTATAGAATGTCCTAGAAAAATCCTGGTGGTCGTGGACCCGGACCATAAGGACCGAATCCAGGCCCCGGGCCAAAACCGCCACCAGGTCCTCCAGGTCCACCATATCCCGGTCCGTAGCCTGGACCATAACCTGGGCCTGGTTTTGGTCCAGGTCCAGGTCCATATCCGGGACCGAAGCCGGGACCAGCGCCATAAGCATAAGGCAGTGTGGCTATAGCAAGTAGATCAAATAATACCAGTGGCAGAATCGCTTTAGTACGTACTTTTTTGCCATTCAGACGCTTCAGAACCAGTTTGTTGCCCGATACTTTTAACAGCTTTCCCGTAACCCGAGTGCCGTCTTTTTTGATTGCAACAATATTTTTGCCTATTAGTTTCATCGCTTCATCACGCGTAACTTGTTGTTTCATACTTTCCCCTCCTCCTCGGATCGTTCAAAACAGTGTATTCGTCCATGACCGAATTCGCCTGTTTCTTTGTCCCTACCTGAAAATATGGGTATCTGCACGAGAACCAAAGTAAACGTGAAAAAGTCGCTTGACAACTCTCAAGCAAACAAAAAAAGGCCCGCACAAGGCGGACCCTTTTATCAAGCTTTTGAATAATAAATTGACATGTTGCACGTAGCTACCTTTTACCCGGGTCATACGCTTCACCGAGTGCAGACGGAGCCGAAGAACGTCCAACCGCTGCAACGAGAACGATGATAGTAAGCAGGTATGGCAACATGAAAATAATTTCCTGGGGAATACTTTGTGACCATTCAAACAACTGCACATAGTTTCGGATTGCTTGTGAGAATCCAAAGAAGACAGCCGCACCAAACGCACCAATCGGATTCCACTTACCAAAGATCATAGCTGCAATGGCAATATAACCTTGGCCGGAAACCGTATTGTGTGAGAAAGTACCCGTAGTCGTCAACGTGATTGCAGCACCACCAATGGCAGCAAGCGCACCACTGATCATAACGCCAACATAGCGATAACGACGTACTTTAACACCAACTGTATCAGCCGCACTTGGATGTTCACCTACAGAACGAAGGCGCAGACCAAATGGCGTTTTGAACATAATGTAATACGTCAAGAATACGAACAGAATGGCCAGATATGTCGTTGGATATACGTTCTTGAAGAAGGCTTCTCCAAGCAAAGGAATGTCTTTCAAGAACGGCACATCAAACTTGCTGAAGCCTTGAACCAACGGTGAATCACCAGAACCTTCGAACAACAGTTTAACCAAGTACAACGTACTTCCTGCTGCCAAAAAGTTAATGACAATACCACTGATAATCTGGTCTGCCTTAAATGTGATAGACGCAACGGCATGAATCAACGATACCAGTATGCCTAATACAATCGCAAGCAGAACCCCCATCCAGGCTGACGTCGTTCCGCCCATACCCGCTTCTTGAGCATAATGCGCCCCGATACCAGCTGCAAAGGCACCAAAGACCATAAAGCCTTCAAGTCCAAGGTTCGTTACCCCTGATTTTTCCGAAAAAATTCCGCCGAGTGATGCAAAAATCAATGCCGTAGCAAAGACAAGCGTCGTATTGATAATTTGCCCAATTGTCAACAAGTCCATCTACAACACCTTCTCTTTCTTACGCTTCGAATAGAACGGTTTGAGTATCCAGCGCACGATGCCTTGTGCCGCAATGAAGAAGATAATCGAACCGATCACAATCCGAATAATCTCAGGCGGAACGTCCGCAGCAAAACTCATACCTGCAGATCCGTACGTGAGGGTACCGAACAACACTGCACCCAACAACACCCCAAACGGATGATTCAAACCAATCAGGGCAACTGCTATGCCGTCAAAGCCCGTACCTGGGGATCCCGACATGACAGTCTGGTAATGGAACACACCAAGAACCTGGAATGCACCACCAAGACCAGCAAGCATACCACTGATAAACATTGCTTTTACGATATTCCGGTTAACATGCATACCGGCATATTCAGCCGCATTAGGGTTGTAACCTACCGCGCGGATTTCATAACCTTGTTTTGTTTTCCACATATAGATATAAAAGAGCACAGCCATCACAAGGGCAATTAACGTCCCCATGTGTACACGGGAGTTGCCCATCAGTTCAGATAACCATGTGAGACTAATCGAAGCCGATTCGCTGATATCCACGGAGCGATTCTCGCCCTTTAACAGCAAGAATTGGCGTACGATAAGGTTCGCCAGATACAGACCAATCCAGTTCAACATGATACTACTGATAACTTCATTGACCCCACGTGCTGCCTTCAGATAACCAGCAATAGCTGCCCACAGACCACCAAACAAAGCACCGGCAATCAAAGCCAGTGGCACATGAAGGTAGATCGGTAAACCTGCAAACTTAACACCAACAAATGTCGCAGCGGTCATACCGACGAGAAATTGACCTTCTCCCCCGATGTTAAACAACCCTGCACGTGATGCAAATGCAAATGCAAGTCCAGTCATAATTAGTGGCGTCATTTCCCGTACTGCTTCACCAAAGTTGTACATGTCTCCAAATACCTTGGTGAACAATGCGCCGTAAGCCTCAATTGGATTGTAACCACCAATCAGCATGACAACTCCACCGAGAATTAGACCCATAATAATAGCTACTACAGGCAAAATAAATGAATCTCGCGTAAACCATTTCAATACGTTATTCATGCGCAGTACCTCTCTTTTGAGTGCTGCCCGCCATCATCAAGCCGAGCTCCCTATCATTGGTTTCTTCCGGCAGCACCTCGCCAACGATCTGGCCTTCATAGATGACAGCAATTCGGTCAGATACATTGATAATCTCATCAAGCTCAAATGAAATCAGCAGAACAGCCTTACCTTGATCACGCTGTGCAATCAGTTGCTTTTGCACGAACTCAATAGCCCCCACGTCCAAACCACGCGTTGGTTGCGCAGCGATAAGCAGTTCAGGATTTTTATCTACCTCACGGGCGATAATGGCCTTTTGCTGGTTTCCTCCAGACAAGGACCGAGCTTTGGTCTCGATGCTTGGTGTACGTACGTCAAACGCCTCAACAAGTCGCTTCGCCTGCTGTTTGATGGCATCGAAATTAAGGAACCCTTTACGGGTGTAAGGTGCTTTATAATACGATTCCAGAACGATATTTTCACTCACTGAAAAATCAAGTACAAGTCCGTGTTTGTGCCGATCTTCCGGAATGTGGGCTACACCCGACTCCGAGATATGGCGTGGAGAATGATTGGACAGCTCCTTGCCCTCCAAACGAATCGAACCACTTTCGACTTTACGAAGTCCGGTAAGGGCTTCAATCAATTCACTTTGACCGTTACCATCCACGCCTGCGATTCCAACAATCTCTCCAGCACGTACGTTCAGGTTAAGTTGGTTCAGTACTGCAATACCTTCTTTATTCTTGGCGGTTAGTTTGCTGACTTCAAGCACATTCGCTCCTGGTGTAGCCGGCTTTTTGTCTACTTTGAACGTGACATTCCGCCCCACCATTTTCTCTGCCAGTTCATTCGGATTGGTTTCCGATGTTTTAACCGAATCAATGACTTTACCCCGACGAATAATCGTTACCGTATCGGAGATTTCCATAATTTCTTTCAGTTTGTGCGTAATCAAAATAATGGACTTTCCTTCAGCTACAAGTTTCTTCATGATGATCATCAGTTCTTTGATCTCTTGAGGAGTCAATACAGCTGTAGGCTCGTCAAAAATCAGAATGTCTGCACCTCGATACAACGTTTTAACAATCTCGACACGTTGCTGCATTCCGACAGAGATATCATGAATTTTGGCATGAGGATTCACCTTGAGTCCATACTGTTCGGAAAGACGCTGAACTTCAGCGGCTGCTTTTTTATAGTTAATATTGAGACCCTTCGTTGGTTCAGATCCCAAAATAATGTTCTCTGTTACCGTGAACGGCTGTACAAGCTTAAAGTGCTGATGCACCATGCCGATGCCAAGATCGATTGCTCGGTTAGGACTGTCGATGATGACAGGCTTGCCATTCACTTCAATGGAACCTTCATCTGGCTGATAGAGACCAAATACAATATTCATCAACGTTGACTTACCAGCGCCATTTTCGCCCAGTAGCGCATGGATCTCGCCTTTACGAAGCTGAAGGCTGATGGCGTCGTTGGCAACAATGCCTGGGAAACGCTTCGTAATTTGTTTTAACTCAACGACGGGGGTTGCTGCACCCATGTAATCACCCTTATAACTGATATAGTGTGGTTCCGCAAACGAAAGAAAAGCTCCTACCGGAGCGTTGATACACAGTTACCTTGTACAATTGTTATTATCACTTGATCAAATGTTCCTGTTCTTGCAATCATAAGGCCGGTCTAGACCGGCCTCAATGATTATTCATTTGTGACTAAGATCAAAATTACTCCGTAGGAACTTTGATTTCGCCGCTGATGATTTTTTCTTTGTACTCTTCTACTTTAGCAAGGACATCAGCAGATACATTAGCAGTAGAAGTATCAGCAACACCTACACCGTTTTCTTTTAGGGTCAGGTTCTCAGAACCACCAGCAAATGTACCATCAACAATTTCTTGGTTTACGCGTTTAACCGCTTCGTCAACTTTTTTGATCATGGAAGTCAATGTGATCTCATCACCAAACTCAAGAGATTGGTCTTTGTCTACACCGATAACCCATACATCTTGACCTTGTTTCTTACGAGCACTTGCTTCGTTAAACACACCGTTACCAGTTGCGCCAGAAGCGTGGAAGATAATATCTACACCTTCATTGTAAAGTGTTGCTGCTGCTGCTTTACCCAAGTCAGGTTTATCGAATGCACCTGTGTAGTTAGAAATGAATTTAGCATCAGGGTTAACTGCTTTAACGCCTTCTCTGAATCCTACTTCAAACTTTTTGATCAGTGGGCTTTCCATACCGCCTACAAAACCAATTTTGTTTGTTTTTGTTGTCAGACCGGCAACAACACCAACCAAGAAGGATCCTTCTTCTTCAGCAAAAGTTACGGACTTAACATTAGGAGAATCCACTACGCTGTCAATGATCGCGAGTTTGGAATCCGGGTTTTGGTCAGCAACCGTTTTGATTGCATCAGCCAACTGGAAACCGATACCCCAAGTCAGATCATATCCACCTTTGACGAATTCGTTCAAGTTCGGAATGTACTCTTCATCGGATTTACTTTGCAGGTATTTAACTGCTACACCTGTTTCTGTTTCAGTCGCTTGCAGAGCTTCCCAAGCGGATTGGTTAAAGGATTTGTCATTAACTCCACCTACGTCAGTAACCATACCGATTTTGAGATCGGATTTCGCTTCAGTAGATGTGCCACCTGTATCTCCTCCGGCATTTGTTTCTTCTTTCGGTTTGCTACCGCAACCTGCGAGCATAACCGATACCGCCAGCAACATTACCAAAGACAAGCTGAGCATCTTTTTCATTTCTCTTTTTCCCCCTTAATGATATATCCTTCATTCCAATCCAGCCTACAATTGAACGGTTAACAGATAGCAAAAATGACTTTTATGCAGAATGTATGGTTTCTTCGACATTAAAAGCGCATTCTCACCCTTGAAGTATCCTATCATCTGTCGAAAAACCGAACATTATGACATGGAGAGAAAAATCTAGGACTAGCCTACTAGAGGTGATTATACAATCAACCAGTGTTAAAATCCAGATGTTTCATCACCAAATATCACATATTTTTGTTCTTTTTTTATTGAAAACGCTTAATAATTTAGCGTTTTAACACACTAACGTTACAGCGATGTGATGTTATATAACAAAAACATACCGCAGACTTTAGTGATGAATAGGATTTACCTGTTTTTATTTGTATTATTTCACCGTTCGTATTTTATGTATTCCCACGGACTGTTATTCACCCGTTATCTGGTTTCATTGTTCCCTTCCAGACTACAGCCTATTCGCTCTATTCATTCAGAGATTTACCGTTGGATTTCTTCCAAGCCGTAAAAAAAGCCGCCATATAGGTACGGCGGCTTGTATCATACAATTTAAGCGTTGATTTTGCCTTTAGCTACAGTAGCCAAAGAGTTGAACGCATTGATGTCGTTAACGGCCAGATCAGCCAACATTTTGCGGTTCATGTCTACACCAGCAAGTTTCAAACCATGGATCAGTTTGTTGTAAGACAAACCATTCATACGTGCTGCAGCATTGATACGAACGATCCACAGTCTGCGGAAGTTACGTTTCGTGTTGCGACGGTCACGGTATGCGTAAACCAGGGATTTCATTACTTGCTCGTTAGCTGTTTTAAAAATACGGTGTTTGGAACCGAAATAACCTCTTGCCAGTTTCAAAACCTTTTTATGACGACGACGTACTACAAAACCGCCTTTTACTCTTGCCATATTAAAGAACCTCCCAAATAAATATAAATGTATCCGTGGTATGTGTACGGCCGTAGCCGATCCCCCATACGGAATGTACTAATTAAATTAGCCTTTCAAGTTAGCCAAACCTTGTTTCAAACGTCTAACATCCCCGGCAGCCATAACTGGGTTACCGTTCAGAACGCGCTTAGCACGTTTGGATTTGTGGGAAAGCAAGTGGTTTTTGTGAGCTTTGTAACGAAGGACCTTACCGGAACCGGTAATTTTGAAGCGTCCTTTCAAACTGCTGTGTGTTTTCATTTTAGGCATTTTGTGTTTCCTCCTCCAATGTTATCAGGCTTTAGGAGCCAAGATCATGATCATACTGCGGCCTTCCAATTTTGGTTGACGTTCAACAGTACAAAGTTCTGCAACTTCTACCTTAACGCGTTCCAAAATCCGTTGACCAATCGCGGCATGTGCAATTTCACGTCCGCGATAACGAACAGAACATTTCACTTTGTCGCCTTCGTTCAAAAACTTAACTACATTACGAAGCTTCGTTTGATAATCGTGCTCCTCAATATTGGAACGGAACCATACTTCTTTAATATCAACAATTTTCTGGTTCTTACGGGCTTCTTTATCTTTCTTTTGTTGCTCATAGCGGAATTTGCCATAGTCCATAATACGACACACCGGCGGTTTAGCCTGTGGTGCCACATTGACCAGATCCAAATTCAGGTCAATCGCCATTTGCAGTGCTTCGCGAATGGGCGTAATCCCAATTTGTTCTCCTTCAGCTCCGACAAGGCGTACTTCCTTCGCCCGAATCTCATCATTAATCATGTGATCTTTACTAATAATCGTCCACCTCCAGGTCATTTTGAATATCCAGTTAAACAAAAATAAAAGGGATGCCGGTTAAGCTACCGACATCCCTGTAATCAACACAATTCTTCATGAGTATAAACTTCATAAATTATTGGGATCGTTGACCAGCCAACAGATTTGTTGATCAGGTGAGAAGTCGGACTTCTGCTTGTGATTCCATTGCTATTCGTTTTAAGGCACTTGAATACTATATCACCCACAAAACACTTTGTCAACATTCTTCATAACTTTTTTCGTAAATTATACAATTGTTATATCAGAAGTCAATAAAGTATCGCATGCATATCCTTACCCCTGCTTGCTCTGTACCTCATCCAACCGTACAACACGTGTATGTTGAGTGTGGCTCCACTGTTTGTTGTTCTGCGTAAAGAAAGCGTAGAACGTAATCGGGTACCAAGACAGCAGATAGATCGGGAACAAAATCAGATATAGATAAACTTTGGCAAAGGTAACCTTCTCCAGCGCCATGGACAGCAGGAACGTCAGAATGTTCAAACCAATAGCCACGAACCCAACCCATAACGGGAAGTATCCATAAATATTAGCAATGTGCGGACCGCTGAATATAGCCATGTCTACCCACATCACAGCCGTCATCAGGAACGTAAGCAATACCACATAGACATTGGCTCCATAGATAGCAAGGTCGAATTTTACCAGGCTTCTTTCCTTAATGGACTGCCAGAGCAGTGGGAAGAAGTATCTACGCGCAACTGTAAAGTGACCTTGCATCCAGCGCAGACGTTGTCTCGCTGAAGCTTTGAATGTTAATGGCTTCTCATCAAATACTTTGGCGTCATAGTTGAAAACAGGATACACATTACGTTGCACACTGCGCATCGTAAACTCCAGATCTTCAACCAGACTTGTTGCACCCCAGCCAATTTCCTTCAACAGATTGGTCTCGAAGCACATTCCGGTTCCACCGAGGAAATTCGCCATATTCAAGTTATGACGAGACAACTGCCACAAACGGTTGATGTACCAGTAAGATACACCGTAAGCTGCAGTGATCCAGGAATCCTCCGGATTTTTCGTATCAATGTATCCTTGGATAACACGCGAACCATTGTTCAAGTCATCATTCATCTCAAGCAAGAAGTTACGGTCAACCAGGTTATCTGCGTCAAACATAACCACTGCGTCATACTGACGCGGCAATTTCCACAGGTACTTAAGCATCCATTCAATGGCATACCCTTTACCTCTTAGATCAGCGTTGGTACGTACACAGGCATTCAACCCATGTTCTCTAACAATTTGAGCCGTTCCATCCGTACAGTTGTCACAGATGACAAACACATCGTACAGATCTTTCGGATAATCAAGTTGTTTTAAGTTCTCCATCAAGGCACCAATGACTTGTTCCTCATTGTGTGCTGCGACGAGTACAGCGAATGATTTTGTCGCCGGATAATGTTTCTTTTTCTTTTTCTTAATCAGACCGAACAGCGAAAACGTGAATTGGTACACGGCTAGCAGTGCCAGAATGACCTGCATCGTGACGAATATAGCGTCCAACATCGTTCTCTGTTACCCCCTTTTTTTCAAACCCAGTTTACTCAAGCATTTCTCTTCCTGATTCTGCATTTATATTTTTTTGTAATCTGCAGAATATGACCCTGTTCTTTTGTGTACTACGTGAATATATCAGGCAATGTTTCAAAGCTTGGTTGCTATCAGTTGGCTGCTTTATCGATTCTGTATTCTTTTCAGTCATTTGTCAAAACCCCAATTTCACTTTTTGAAGCAGAAATGTGATCTTTAAACGCTGAATAGACACTTCGTGATACCACAACCTCGCATTCATGCCTGTTATATCTTATTTTCAGCCGTTTACTTGATTTTTATTTCTAAAGTCCCTGCTTTTTTCATCAGCATGTTATTCTTCGTCAGAGGCTCTATAACAAATAACGCAAACAGACCTCAAAAAGTTTGAAACAAAACTCACATTTTTTTTACCTCATTTCAGCCATGTTGAATCATTGTATCTTTTTTGGCCGACCCAAGTCAAAAAGTTAAGATGGGTATATATCCACTCTTTAACATGAATTTTACGTTCTTTACATGGGTTCTCCTTGAAAAGGACAACATTTAAAAATATGATAAACATATACCTGAAATAACCTCAAGTTCACGAAAAACGGTTATATACTAATCAGGACGACACCGGATGCAGAAAATGACCGGAAATAATGCCGCCATCGCAGGCGGCCTGACTGGCAGGAGGCCAATATGAGCCGTTTATTCTTAAAGTTTCAAGACTACGATCGAAATGTTTTTATGTGGATCAACGGCCGACTTCATAATCGATTTATGAATTTCTGGCTGTATTATTTCACCCATCTGGGTGGAGCAACTTCTTCTATTGCAGTATCCTTGTTAATCTGGCTGCTTGCTCCAGCTCCATGGAGCACAACAGGACTCCAGGCTTGTATCGCTCTTGCGGTCAGCCACATCCCTGTAGCCATCGCAAAAAAATTGTATCCCCGCATTCGACCTTATCTGGCCTTGCCGGATACAATTACATTCCGTAATCCCCTGACGGACCACTCGTTTCCTTCAGGACACACAACTGCCATTTTTTCGGTCACGGTTCCATTTATGACCACTGATCCGATCTTATTGCTAATATTGTTGCCTGTCGCCATTATTGTCGGATTCTCTCGAATTTATCTGGGATTACACTATCCTTCCGATGTTCTGGCAGGTGCTACAATAGGTACTTTAGTCGCACTTGCAACAGTTGCATTCTGGTCTTAAAGCCGATATGTTAGACTCAGAAAAACCTAGCAGGAACAGGTGAAGTAAGCGTGGATAAAAAAAGAGTATTACTATTATCTGAAGGCTTTGGTACGGGTCATACTCAAGCCGCCTATGCATTGTCCAGCAGTTTGAGAAAGCTATCATCAGACGTTCAGACGAAAGTGCTGGAACTGGGAAGTTTTTTAAATCCCAAGGTTGCACCTCTTATTATAACAGCATACAAAAAAACGGTTACCAACCAACCCAAGCTTGTCGGATACGTATACAGACACCAATATAAAAAATCATTAAACCGGCTAACAACACTCGCGCTGCATAAACTGTTCTACACCCATACACGCAGTGTTGTGCGTCAGTTACGTCCCGATGTAATCGTATGTACCCATCCGATTCCAAGTGCTGTCATATCCAGACTGAAACGTCTGGGTGCACAGGTTCCTCTGTGCACAGTCATCACCGACTATGATGCACATGGGACGTGGATTAACCGTGAAGTAGATCTTTATCTGGTTTCTTCAGATGAGGTTAAGTCCAAACTATTGCTGCGTGGCGTGCCTGTAGACAAAATTCGTGTCACGGGCATTCCCGTGCATCCAAACTTCTGGGAGCATCCCGGACGAGAAGAGATCCGAAACAGATTCAACCTTAAGAACATGCCCACTGTTCTGGTGATGGGCGGAGGTTGGGGAATGCTTAGCGACAAGCTGGTTCATCCGTTGCTCACACGCTGGCATGAAGAGATCCAGATCATTTTTTGTCTGGGTCGCAATGACAAAGCACGGATCAGCATGGAACAAAACCCCATGTATCGTAAAGAAAACATCCATATTATCGGGTACACCAACGAAGTTGACAAATTAATGGAAGTATCCGACCTACTGATCACCAAACCTGGGGGAATGACATGCAGTGAAGGCTTGGCCAAAGGAATTCCAATGTTATTCCACAATCCTATACCTGGTCAGGAAGAAGAAAACGTCCATTATTTTACCGCAAGAGGTTTAGGAGAACCCATCACTTCGGTGGATGTAGTGGTCAAATGGATGAACAAGTTGCTGCACAACTACCCGGATGTCGTACGTAAACGTAAACGTCATCTGGCGGAAATCGCCAAGCTGCATCCGCTGGAGAGCGCTCAAAGCATTATCGATCTGTTAGAGAACGTTCGTCCTTCTTCCGCAGAAGAGGCCCATTCATAAATTTTTTATGCCTCTAATCAACGGCTTCAAACAAGCCTGCAACCACATTGAAAAGGTGCCTTCGGTTATGAGGGCACCTTTTCTATATGAAGGAAAGTACAAACTATTGAATGCCTGCTGTCTTCAAGTACTCCTGCCACTGCTTGGTGTACTCAGCCTGAATTTTTTCCAATCCGGCTTGTTTAGCCTTCTCCATAAATGTGTTCAATCCAGCCTCCACGTCTGCCACCAAACCTACATTAAGTGGATACAAATATTGTTTCTCCACTTGTTCCAATGCAGCCTTCTCTGCTTGATACGGGGTCCAGTCTTCAGCAAATCCGGTATAAATATCCGGCTTCTTGATTTTGTCGAGATCTTCGAACATGGTCAGGACATCATCAAAGGTTTTATCGTAGAGCATGAATTCGGGATTGCGCCAAGCCCAGCCATTCATGCCCTCACGCGGGAAGCCGTTCGTTTGTGCATCGCCCAACATTTTGTAATATCCATTGTCTACCTCAAAGTTTTTACCTTCAACACCGTATTCAGTCAACCAGTTATATCGTTTGTCTGTCACGAGCTTCTCGTAAAATGCCAACGCTCTTTCCGGGTTTTTACTGCTACGCGGGATCGCAAAGCCATTGTGGATCGGGTGAACCGGTTGTGCAAACCCTTTTGCATTCGGGTAAGGGAAATAAGCCAGTTTCCAATCTGGATGCGTAGACTGCACCTTGATTACATCTGCATTAAATTTGTTCGGGTTTTCCCCGGACAGAACTACAGCCGCTTTTCCATTTTGCAGCAATGAGTTGGAAGTATCTTTTACATTTAGTACGTTTTTCGGGAAAAATCCTTTGTCCATCCAGCGTTTATACGTTTTTAGATCTTCCAGATGTTGCGCAGATCCCCAGTAGGACGTCACGGTTGAAGGTGAGTCATACATAATATCCAGTCCATATGGAAGTTGACCTGCGGTATTAACCAGCTTGGATGTCAATTGACGGATACCATGAGTATGGTTAGCATTGCTATCCGCGATCGGAATCATATTGGGTTCGTTGGCCTTAATGCCTTCCAAATACGCTTCGAGTGTCTCGAGCGATTCTGGCTTCGGAAGATTGTACTTCTCACGCAGGTCCTCGCGGTACGCAATCCCCTCGGTTACATACTCAATCCAGGTGGATGGAACAGTATAGATTTTGTCATTGATTTTGACAGCATTCCACATGTCATCAGGGACATGAGCTTTCAGTTTTGGCGCTGCTTTTGGCAGCATTTCATCCAGTGCCAGGAACGCGCCCTTCTTGGCATAGGACTGGTAGAATGTCCAATCCGCTGTGAATATCAGATCGATCGGCTGCCCGGAAGACAGCAGCAGTTTATATTTTTGATCCCAGTCGGTCCAGGAGGTGTAGTTGAATTTCACATTGACGTTCAGATCAGCCTCAGCCAGCTTATTGATCTCGGATTCGATGACAGGCAGATCTTTGGGAGCATCCCCAAGCATGTAAAATTGAAGCGTTACTTTCTCGCCTTTGTTATCGGATGTTCCCCCTTGCTCACTTCCTTGCGTCGATCCCCCCGAACCGTTGTTACATGCGGCAAGCACCCCGGCGAACAACATTAGGGCAAGTACCAGAGACAGGTGCCGAATTGTTTTGTTACGCATACGCATCCTCCCTTTTTGTGGTGAACCTTTATATGTTAGCGCAGACTCGCCATGTTTCAGACCGGAGCTGATGCCAGCAGCCTGATATCCAGAGCGTGTTCACGTTCTAACCTTTCACTGCACCAATCGTAAGTCCTTTGACAAAGTAACGTTGTACAAACGGATACAGAAACAAAATCGGTCCCGTCACAACGATTGCCATCGCCATTTTGGTTGATTCCGTAGGCACATCCTGACTTAACGTGATCCCTGTGCCAATTGCCATCTGGTCAATAAAGGTAATCGTGTTCATTGTGTTATAAAGATAAAATTGCAGTTGATACATATCCGGATTGTTAATGAAAAGGGACGAGGTAAACCAGTCATTCCAGTATCCCAATGCCAGAAACAGACCTACGGTGGCGATCCCAGGCATCGCCAGTTTCAACACAATGCTGAAATAGATACGGAAGTCATTGGCTCCATCAATCTTTGCGGACTCAATCAACTCATCCGGGACTGCCGAACGAATGAAGTTTTTCATCAGGATAATGAGGAATGGCGTCATTAATCCCGGGAAAATCAGTACGGTGTACGTATCCGTGAGATTGAAGTAGTTCGCCAGCATAATGTACCAAGGTACAAGTCCCCCACCAAACAGGGTTGTGAAGTAGATAAAAAACGAGAACGTATTCCGATATTTAAAGTCTTTACGCTGGAGCACAAATCCGGCCATCGTGATGAGGAACAACCCTAGCGTAGTCCCCACCACCGTTGTAAAGACCGTCACTCCATAAGCCTTGAGGACCTGAGTCGGGAATTTGAACACCATTTTGTAACCTTCCAGGGAAAAGTCTGTTGGAAAGAGGTGATATCCATCCCTCACAATGGACTCGTTGCTACTGAATGAACCCGATAGAATAAGCAGAAATGGCAACAGGCACATAATGGATAAAATGATGATGAAACTGTAGGAAATCAGTTGAAACATGAGAGTAAATTCCGAATCTCTTAGATGCGTATTCGTACGTGTGTGAGTATTCATTGGCGTGTTCATGATCGTTCTCCCTTCTGCCCTGCGGGCCTTCTAGAACAAGGCGTAGTCCTCATTTACTTTGCGGATAATATAGTTGACGGTCATGATCAAAATGAATCCAAACAAGGATTGATACAGACCTGCAGCCGTTGCCATTCCGATATCAAACGTTACTTTCAGTGAACGGTACACATACGTATCAATAATATCTGTAGCGTTGTACAGCACCCCGTTGTTTCCGATCAGTTGATAGAACAGGTCAAACTGCCCCTTCATAATGCTACCGAGCGAGAACAGCAGCAGGATGACAAAAGTTGGTTTCAGCATCGGTACCGTAATGTACCAGATCCGCTGAAAAATATTGGCCCCGTCGATCCGGGCGGCTTCATAATACTCGTCACTGATCCCCGTTATGGCCGCCAGATAGATGACCATGCTGTATCCAAGATTTTTCCATAGATAAAAGATGATGATCAGAAACACCCAGATCCAGGGTGTGTTATAAATATCGACCGGGCCGGCCTCAAAACGTTTGAGCACCGTGTTCACAAAACCCGACTCGTAGTTGAACATGTTGTAAGCGATTACACTCAATAGTACAAATGAGATGAAATATGGCAAGAACATGACGGATTGCGTGATTTTTTTGAATAACCTGCCCCGGATTTCGCTAAGCATGATCGCACAGAAGATCGCCAGTCCGTTTCCTAATATAATGAAGGCGAGATTGTAGCCCACAGTGTTGGTTGTGAGCTTCAGCAGCATTCCGGATTGCCATAGGAACTTAAAGTTCTCCAGACCGACAAATGGACTGCCAAATAGTCCGCCTTCAAAATCATACCGGGTGAACGCATAATAGATACCGACCATCGGAAAATACGAGTTAATCAGAAAAAAGATCAGCGTGGGCAACAGCATCAGAAACATGATTTTGTTTTTGTTCAATTCTTTGAGCATGGCTCGATCCCTCCCGAATTTCTTGCGGTGCTGCGTGGTGGAGCTCTCTTTTTATTGTAGATGCACTCTCCGCTCACGGATACTGAAGCTTCCCGTCAGAAAATGAACGATTCTGCGAAATGAACTATGAACAAAACGAACGAACCATGAAATGAACAGACATTCACACGCATCCGTTCACAAATGTTGATATCGTGCATAGGCTGCACCTAGTGAACAATCCAGCGAAAGTTGAACTTTATGTAGATAAACCAAACCAAACGGCCTGTCCAGCATTGATGTAAACGCATACATAATATATAATTCAAGTTACTCTTGTTCTTCTGCACATCCAGATATGAAGTCTAGCGTATGTATATGAAGTTCTACGTTGTTCACCCAAAACAGGAGGTTCGAGGGGGAAGAAGAATGCGTAAACGTTCGGAGGACAGTCAGAAGGTCTTCTCACGGATTCTGATCGGCATTATTATCAGTACCGTTGCTACCTTACTTGTGGCTTCTTCTATTTTGTATGTCAACTATAATCGAATTGCTCTTCGCCAGGTGTATCGTACAGATATGAACAGTCTTACACAAACTAGTCGTGAAGTGGCCAAAATGACCGAGACTGCGAAATCTTTGTCATATCAGATTTATCAGGATTACACCATCTCTTCATTACTGCTGTATTCCAAACCAAATATTTATGAGATTACATCAGCGATGGAGCAGCTCGATAACTACCGCATGTCCCTCCCCTTTATTGAATCCATCTATGTCTATAACTCTAAAAATAATGAATTCTTTATCAGTTCCAACGAGCGCAATGGGCAGCAATCCATCTCGGAGATCGACGATCAGGGAATTACAAGCATCCTCCAACGCTTTCATGACTATAAACCTTTCGTCCCCATCCCGCGCACATATCAGGTCGGTTCTACTGAAGCAACAGAAGTTAACAGCTACACCTATCTCTGTTATGACACAGTCAATGACAACGCGAAACTAAACTATGCTGTCATTGTTAATATTAAGGATGATTGGCTCAGTCCGAATATGAATGCTGCGGATCAACCAGGCAGGACCTTTATCGTGAATGAGGATGGAGATCTGTTATCAGACTTTGGTGACCGTTCATTGATGAAGAATCTCTCCAGTGAAGCTTTTATGAAGCCGATTATGCAAGATACGGAGCATTCAACTTATTTTACGGAGAGGGTCGATGGCGAAAAATCACTCATCACCTATACCGCTCCCGATGACCTGGGATGGCGTTATGTGAGAATAACACCTTATGATCTGATTACCTCAGATATACGGAGTATGCGAACACATACCGTTCTGTTTTGTGTTGGGCTTCTCTTCGCAGGTTTACTGCTCTCTTACCTTGTGTCCCGTAAACTATATCACCCTATTGATAAGGTTCTTGTTCGTTTACGTGTGATGGAAGCAGAGCGACGGGGCAGTCTCCATCTGTTAAGGCAGGATTTTCTGCGAGGGGCCTTGCAGGGTCGCGAAACAGTAACTGGAGGGATGCTGGAAGAACGGATGAAGTTCTATGGTTCCTCCATCGATGTTCAGCGTGCTTCCAGACTGGTATTGTTGCGTATTGACCATTTTACCGAATTCTGCGAAACGTATCGTGATGAGACACAGCTTGTAAAATACGCCATGATGAACATCTGCACCGAGACAGCCGACCTCCACTATAATGCGGAAGCTGTGGATATGGGCGGTGATCTGATCACACTCATTTTCAACGAAAAAGCGGAATACCAGGAACTTGAGCAACCTGCCGATCACCGGATTGAAGAACTGCTGCGCATGATGCAAGCTGCTGTAATGACCCATCTGAAATGCTCCATCTCCTGTACAATTGGCACGGAAGAAGATTCTTTGGAAGACAGTATTGCATCCTACACCCGATCAGCCGAAGCTTCCCTGCATCGTTTGTTCATGGGACCGGGCTGTCTGATCCATACCTCTGACATTATGGCTTATCACGCCAAGGAGTACGCATTCCCGGCAGGTAAGGAAAGACAACTTATCGATTATCTGATGACAGGTAAGACGCAAGAAGCCAAGCAAGTCTATGCAGATATCGTCGGCGAAACAGCCGCATATCCCTTCACTGTCTTCCAGCTAGCCTTATCCCATCTGACGATGACACTGAACCATGTACGAAATACCCTTAAGAAGAATAATCAACTCACGCTCGATTCAATCTCGGATGGTCTAATGCTACCTGTCAAAGACGCCGAAGACATCGGCGAAGTACATGAATACTTCTATCGTATGTTTGATGAGCTTGGTTCCAAAGTTGAGGAGAAACGTACACTCAAGCACGAAGAGTTGATCCGTAAAATCAACGGTATTATTGAGCGGGACTATGCGGACCCCAACCTATGTCTAACTTCTATTGCAGATGAGCTTAGCATGTCGCCCATCTATGTAAGCAGACTCTACAAACAGCTCACCCTGAAGGGGCTCACGGACGTGATTAACGAAACCCGCATAGCCAAAGCCCAGCATCTGCTGGTAGAGACAGAAAATTCTGTTGCCGATATAGCCGAGAGAACCGGATTCACCAACAGTTCATACTTCTATCGCATGTTCAAAAAGTTCAATGGTGTTACACCAAATGATTATCGCCGCAAAGAATTTCACTCAGAGAACTTTTGAAATCATCTCGGAAGTGAGTGTATGGAGCATTGCACATGGATTGTTAATGCAAAAAAAGAGCGACCTGTGAGAATGAATCATTCCCCTCATGTGTCGCTCTTCTTTAATGAATTTAAGTTAGATTTTCGATTCTAGTCCTGATCTTGATCTTCACCAGACTCATCTGTTGCTTCGCGGACTTTATACTTGTCCAGACGTGTCTGCTGATACTCACGCAAGGCCTCTTCACCAACGATTACTTCAACGCGGTGAATGTTCATACCTTTACCCATGAATTTTTGCTCGTACTCCGTCATCACATGCTCTTCATTCAAGCCATCACGGTGAAGGTTCAAAGACAGATTCGTCATTTGCAGACCAAAGTCGGCAATGGCGTTGAGCGAAAAATCAAACAGCGTCTCCGAATCGGTTTTGAAATGAATCTGTCCTTTTGGATTAAGCAGTTCCGTATATTTCTTCAGGAAGCGCGGGTGCGTCAACCGGCGACGTGCATGCTTTGCTTTTGGCCAAGGATCGCTGAAGTTCAAATAAATGCGTTCCAGTTCTTCCGGCTCAAAAACTTCCTCGATCTGTTCGATATTTGCCAGCGCAAGCTTCAGGTTCGGAGGTGTCTCCACATCAGCCTGACTCCACGCATTACGAGCTTTCTCACTGGCACGACGCACCAGTTCATCATACATATCAATACCGATGAAATTAAATTCCGGATATTTATAACTCATTTGGCTGATAAATTGACCTTTACCCATACCAAATTCCACGAAAATCGGATGGTCATTGCCAAACAGTTCAGACCATTTTCCTTTAAGTTGCTTGGGGTCCAGTACAACAAGATCAACTTGTTGCTCCAGATTTTCTCTTATCCCTTTTCTGCCACGTAAACGCATTTTATTCCTCCGTTTGTCCCATACTTGTCTCTAACTTATTTTGCCGAAGAACTGGCAAATTGTAAAGAGCAATGAAAAGGGAATCTTCGGATCTGCCACTTTGGGCAAATCTCAAAGATTCCCTCTTCGATTTATTTGGAATTGGGGTCCAACTACTTTAGTAGTTCATAGTCTACCTTATCTTGGTGTGAAAAATCAAATGTCTTTTCAAAAGCATCGCGAACTTTTTGTCTTGCAGCCGCTTTCACTTTCGGATTGCCATTAAAACGAACACCTGTTAAAGCCAGTGCTTCTTCTGCCGTCAATTCAACAGACACATGATTCAATTCATTGTTTTTAACTTGGGAATTCATTCATATCACCTCACGGTATAGTATGGTCCATGACGTCAACGTTGATGCAAATGCTATGATGAATAATACCCATTGGATGGTGTCTGACGTTGATTTAAATATAACATAAGGTGTAAACTATAGCAAGGAGAAAACCTTGATTTTACGGCCTATTTTTGCGTTTCGGTTCCCTTTTTTTTTAGTTTTTTGATACAATGATAAATGTTCATGGAGACACCTATAATCGCTATCCCTCGTCTATGACGGAAATCGCATAGCGCTTCTTCTTTCGTTCACGTATGATTACTGTAATTAGACAGCCAAAGGAGTACCTCGAAAATGAATGCACCTGCATTACAGCCCCCACTATTGTGGGGAGATAAACGATTCCATACCTGGAATTATGAGATGCGAGATCAATTTAACAATAAGGTCTTCAAAGTGATGCTGGATGCTGGATTCACCTGTCCCAACCGAGATGGTTCCATTGCCAAAGGTGGCTGCACCTTCTGCAGTGCGCGTGGATCAGGCGATTTCGCTGGCAGCAGACGTGAAGATCTGGTCACCCAGTTCAATACGATTCGAGATAAACAGCACCTCAAGTGGCCTACAGCCCATTATATTGGTTACTTCCAAGCCTATACAAACACGTATGCTCCGGTTGAGGAGCTTCGCGAATATTTTGAAGAAATTTTAGAGCAGCCAGGTGTTGTAGGTTTGTCCATCGCGACACGTCCGGATTGTTTGCCAGACGACGTTGTTGATTATTTGGCTGAACTGAATGAGCGCACTTATCTGTGGGTCGAGATGGGGCTTCAAACGATCCATGATTCCACATCCACATTGATTAATCGGGCACACGACACGAAGTGTTACGAAGAGGCGGTTGAGAAACTGCGTCAACGGAATATACGTGTCTGCACACATATCATATATGGTCTGCCTCAAGAGACGCATGAAATGATGCTGGATACTGGACGTGCCGTCGCCAACATGGATGTACAGGGCATCAAGATTCACCTGCTGCATCTGATGCGCAAAACACCAATGGTGAAGCAATACGAAGCTGGTCTTTTACGTTTTCTGGATCAGGACGAGTATATCAAGCTGATCGTAGATACACTGGAGATGCTTCCCCCGGAAATGATTGTACACCGCCTTACAGGGGACGCACCGCGTGATCTGCTGATTGGACCGATGTGGTCCATGAACAAATGGGAAGTGTTGAACTCCATTGATCGGGAGCTGCGAGAACGGGATTCCTGGCAAGGTAAGTATTGGAGGCGAGCATAGATGGGCTTTCTTTCGGTTCTCAGCTGTGCTCATCAGTGGATTGCTTCCCGTCTGCAGCCAGGTGATCTGGCCATAGATGCAACGGTTGGTACAGGAGCAGACACGCTGTTTTTGGCACAACAAGTAGGCAGACGTGGTCAAGTCATAGGATTCGATATTCAAAGTGAAGCTCTCACGCTGGCACAGGCCCGGATTCGAAAACAAGATGACGAAGCCAAGCTTGGTTCCATCTCCATGCTTCAACTAAACCATGATCGAATGGCAGAAGCGGTGCCTGAGACATGGCCTGGTGCGGTTGGTGCAGTCATGTTTAATCTGGGGTACCTGCCTTCAGAAAGTGCAGATTCCTCCATCATCACCGAGACTGCCAGCACAATTGCTGCACTCGAGGCTGCACTCGCTTTATTACGTCCTCGCGGCATTATTACGGTTGTGCTCTACCCCGGTCATAACGGAGGCGCACAGGAAGCGTCAGCCGTATTGGAATGGTCTTCTGCCTTGCCTGTAGAACAGGCACAGGTTGTAATGTATCGCCAATTGCAGCGGGAGACTTCTCCTTTTCTGATTGGCATCGAGAAAAAATAATTTCCTTTGTTCACCAAATACAATAAACTAGACACAATCGCAAGGCGAGCTACATAACGGCTCTTTCTTACTGCGATCTGTGTTCTAAATCTACATATGCAAACGTATTCACTTGTTTGCTTATGGCGATTACATGCCCACGACTGATTAAAGCGATCCACCATTTCATATACTAGAGGAGAGATTACTGATGTCTACGCCATACCCATTAAAATTCCAACCTGAATTCAAAGAACGTGTGTGGGGCGGTCGTGCGCTGGAGCAATTCGGCCTTACACCCCCTGAAGGACATATCGGAGAAGGCTGGATGATAGCGGATCATCCAAACGGTACAACCAAGGTATTAAATGGAGCACTAGCTGGCAAGGGTCTGGATGAAGTTCGTGAACAACTGGGCACCGAATGGCTTGGAACCAAAGGCGTTTCCGAAAAAGGCGGACGCTTCCCTCTTCTGATTAAGCTGCTTGATTGCAACGATGACCTGTCCGTTCAGGTTCATCCTACAGACGAGTATGAGGCACTTCCTCCTGGCGAGCTTGGCAAAACAGAAATGTGGTATGTACTCGACGCAAAACCGGGCGCACATATCATCTATGGCTTGAATGAAGGCGTTGATCGTGCAACCTTAAAAGAAGCATTGGAGAACGGTACGGTGATGGATACCCTTCGTCAGGTACCTGTGGAAGCTGGTGATACGTTCTTTATCCCGGCCGGAACCGTACATGCGCTCTGTGCAGGTGTTGTTGTCGCCGAGATTCAGCAAAACTCGGATACGACTTACCGGATATACGATTACAATCGTCCTGGGCTGGATGGCAAACCACGTGAGTTGCATGTTGAGGACTCATTGAATGTCACCGCCTATGAAGGCGCAGGGGCCTCAACGATGAAAACCAATAACGCTACTCCCGGTGAATGGCTCAAGCTTGCGGAATGCCCTTATTTTGTGGTGGAAAAAGGGATTGTAACTGGACGTTGGGAACTCTCCACCAATCCTGACAGCTTCACGATTCTCGTTGTATGTGAAGGAGAAGGAACTTTGGAATGGGCACATGCTGCATCAGACAGCATTGAATTGAAAGCTGGACAATGTTATCTCTTGCCAGCCAATCTGGGTTCTTATACATTGAACGGGAATACCACAGTTCTTCGCTCTTATCTGCCATAAATCAAGCTTATATGTAACCTGTGAAGGAGGAATTACACGAGATGCAGGAATCTACCTTTGCCTTGGTCGCTAGTGAAGGTACCCGTATTCATGTGTACCGCTGGCTTCCCGATCCGGAATGTAACGTTAAAGGTGTAGTACAAATTGCTCATGGCATGGGCGAGACGGCAGCTCGATACGCCGAATTTGCCAACGTTCTTACCCAAAATGGGTATGCGGTCTATGCCAATGACCATCGGGGTCATGGCAAAACTGTGGAGAATGCCGAGTTACTCGGTAATGCTGGTGTCGATGCCTTCCGCTGGATGGCAAGTGATATGATTAATCTGGGTGAAGTAGCCGCCAAGGAAAACCCTGGGGTGCCCCTGTTTCTAATGGGACATAGCATGGGCTCATTCTTGGTACAACATCTCATGTACGCTGGTCATGAGCAGTACCATGCCTTTATTTTATCCGGGACAAACGGCCGACGCGGTCTACTCCGATTTGGAGAGAAGCTCGCCTTCTTGCAATGCGGTATTCAGGGTGCAACTCATCCCAGCATGCTGCTCAACGCGATTGTATTTGGTGGATTTAACCGCTCGTTCCGTCCTGCGACGACACCGTTTGATTGGTTGTCCCGGGACTCACAAGAGGTTCAACGATTCATTGATGATCCCATGTGCGGAGCGGTCTGTACCGCAGGTTTTTTCCGCGACTTCTTCAAATTGCTGCTCGAAGTTCATCTTCCACACAATATGGAGCGCATCCCCAAACACAAATCCGTATATCTGTTCTCAGGTGAGAAGGACCCTGTTGGACTTCATGGCAAAGGCGTTCTTAATCTGGTCTCCCAGTATAAGAAGCTTCATCTGGAGAATATTGAGTACCGCCTGTATCCAGGTGGGCGCCACGAAATGTTGCATGAGATCAACCGAACAGAAGTGGCTCAGCACGTTGTAGACTGGCTAGAGCAGAATACCCCTGACTCGAATTCAAATACAAACCATAGCCATACGAGCTCTACTGAGACGGCTGACTCTGTATAATAGGGTCAGAGAACACGATAGCGAAAGAAACCCCTGAATCGGATATACAGCTCACGCTGCACTCCAGTTCAGGGGTTTTCTTGTTAAGCGATATGAATAATAGCCATGATCAAACGTTATGGATTAACCCTCAATTAACAGAGATTCCGGGTCTTCAAGCAATTCTTTCACGGTCACAAGGAAACGTACTGCTTCACTGCCGTCGATAATCCGGTGATCGTAGGACAACGCGATGTACATCATTGGACGGTTCTCCATCCGCTCTGCATCAATCGCCACTGGACGAAGCTGGATCTTATGCATCCCCAGAATACCCACTTGAGGTGTATTCAGAATTGGCGTAGATAACAAGGAACCGAATGTTCCACCATTCGTGATGGTGAACGTTCCACCTTGCAGATCCGATAACGCCAGTGTGTTGGAACGAGCTTTGGATGCCAGGTCCGCAATGCTCTTCTCGATCTCGGCAAAGCCCAGACGATCGGCATCACGTACAACCGGTACAACCAGTCCTTCCTTCGCAGATACGGCAATACCGATGTCATAATACTTTTTGAGCACAACATCATCGCCATCAATCTCTGCGTTAATTGTAGGGAATTTTTTCAAAGCCCCTACAACCGCTTTGGTGAAGAAGGACATGAAACCCAGGTTAATCTCGTGTTTCTCTTTGAACTTGTCCTTACGGCGTTTACGTACATCCATGATCGCAGTCATATCTACTTCATTAAACGTAGTCAACATGGCTGCAGTCTGTTGAGCCTCTACCAGACGTTTGGCAATGGTTGCACGGCGGCGAGACATGCGTTGGCGCTCCACTGGTTTGGTATACGTGGAACTTCCAGTTGCCGGAGCACTAGGTGCCGCAGGAGCTTTATTCGCTGGTGGAGCAGCAGGAGCAGGCGCCTCATTGTTATGGCTCTTCACATCGTCCTGGTATACCCGTCCAATCGGATCTTTGCTCTGAACCTGATCCAACTCGATACCACGTTCACGCGCAAGCTTGCGAGCGGACGGTGAAGCCGTCTTGGCACTATCGGATGATTCCGGTGCCGCAGCAACAGGTGCTGTTGGTGTTGGTGCTTCAGGTGCAGGAGTTGCGGCCTTTTTCTCTTCAGCTGCTGCCGGTTCGGAAGCGGGTGCACCGCTTCCTCCTCCAGAACCAGCTGAGAGTGTACCGATCGTTTCACCGATCTCTACCGTCTCTCCTTCCTGACGGATGATCTTCTCCAGCACGCCACTTTCTTCTGCGCTGATCTCAATATTTACTTTATCGGTTTCCAGTTCAAGAAGAACATCACCTTGATTAACGGGTTCCCCTTCTTTAACCATCCATCTGGATACAGTTCCCTCAGTTATTGACTCACCCATTGCAGGTACTTTAATTTCGCTCACAGCTCTTACCTCCCCAGTGGAATATTATTCTTCGTCGTTTGTTTCAACGCAGATGTAATAATCTGTTGCTGTTCCATACTATGCACAAGCTGATAACCGCTGGAAGGACTTGCGTGTTCCGGGCGACCTTCGTATCTAACGGTTGTGCCTTCCGGGGCAACTTCACGAAGACGAGGCTCCATGTATGTCCAGGCACCCATGTTTTTGTTTTCTTCCTGTACCCATACCAGCTCTTTAACATTGCTGAAACGTGCGAGGATACGCTTAATCTCTTCTGCCGGGAACGGATATAGCTGTTCCACGCGAATGATGTGAAGCCATGACCAATCCGCTTTATCTTTTTCAATAGCATCTTCCAGGTCAATAGCAATCTTGCCACTGCACAGAATAATGCGCTCTACGCGATCCGGTTTTGTACCCAGTCCAGCTTGCTCAAGCACAAGCTCAAACTTGCCTTCACTGAATTCCACTGCTGGTGATGCAACACGCGGATTCCGAATGAGACTTTTCGGTGACATCATGACAAGTGGACGAGCATCTTCTGTTTCAGTCAATGAAGCTTGACGACGCAACAAGTGGAAGTACTGGGAAGCACTCGACAAGTTGGCAACCGTCATGTTGTCTTCTGCACAAAGTTGTAAGAAACGTTCAAGACGAGCACTTGTATGCTCAGGTCCCTGACCTTCATTCGCATGTGGAAGCAACATAACCAGACTGGATTTTTGAGACCACTTGGCACGACCCGCGGATACAAACTGGTCAAAAATTACCTGTGCACAGTTGGCGAAATCCCCGAATTGAGCTTCCCAGATAACCAGTGTATCGGGTGAATATACGTTATATCCGTATTCGAATCCAACAACGGATTCTTCAGACAACGGACTGTTATAGATCGCAAAGGATGCTCTTGCCTGTGGCAAGTGATGCAATGGGCAGAACTTAGCTCCATTCTCCGAATCATGCAGTACCAGATTCCGATGAGCGAATGTAGCGCGCTCGGCATCCTGTCCACTAATCCGAATTGGCTTGCCATCTGCCAGAATGGTTGCAAATGCGAGTGTCTCCGCAAGGCTCCAATCCACTTTTTCCCCTTCGTTCAGGGAAGTGCTCCGGCGCTGCAAAATGCGCTGTAACTTCGGATACACATTGAAGTTCTCAGGCCATTTCAGCAGATCGGCATTAATGCTGCGAAGATTCTCAAGCGGTACCGCAGTGGGAGTAATCGTAACAGCCTCCGGCTCACTGATTTTCCGTTGATAATATTCATGTACTTCATTTTTCTTCATCTGGTCATAAGCTTCTTTTAATCGGTTCATTACTCCATCACGAATGCTCGTAATGGATGCATCATCGATAACCGACTCCTGCTTCAATTGATCCTGATACAGGTGGCTTACCGTTGGATGGTTTTTCACCTTGTCATAGACGATAGGTTGAGTCGTTTCGGGATCATCGGTCTCATTATGGCCATAACGACGGTAACCGATCAAGTCGATCAAGAAATCCTTTTTGAAACGATTGCGATACTCTGCTGCCATACGAATGGCTGCAATACAAGCTTCCGGATTGTCTGCATTAACATGCACAATCGGAATTTCGTACCCTTTAGCAAGGTCACTTGCGTAGTACGTTGAACGTGAATCACTGCTATCTGTAGTGAAGCCCAGACGATTGTTTACGATAATATGGATGGTTCCGCCATTCTGATATCCTGGCAGAGCTTTGAAGTTAAGCGTCTCTGCAACGATCCCTTCTCCAGGGAATGCTGCATCACCGTGCATCAAAATGGTAGCTGCCTTCGTTACATCCTGCTTCGGATATCCTGGGTCACGACGGTCATCCTGAGCGGCACGTGCAAAACCTTGTACAACCGGATTGACATACTCCAGATGGCTCGGGTTATTCGCCAGAGTAAGGCGAGCCTGTACAGTTTCTCCGTCTTTTACAAAACGGTTTGCACCCATATGATATTTGACATCCCCCGTCCAACCGTAGTTGATTCCCGTCGAACCTTCCGAAGGAACCAAGTCTTTGTTCGGAGCATGATGAAATTCAGAGAAAATTTTGCTATACGGTTTGCCCAATACATGAGCCAATACATTTAACCGTCCACGGTGGGCCATACCCATCAAAATGTGGCTTGATCCGGCTTCTGCCATGATGCGAACAGCTTCATCCAGCATGGGTACAAGCACATCGTTACCTTCGATGGAGAAACGTTTCTGTCCAACAAATGTTTTGTGAAGATAATCTTCAAATTGCTCAACTTCTACCAAACGTTCCAGCAAAACCTTACGCTCTTTCGGCGTAAGTGGAGCTGGTGAAGTACGGGATTCCGCACGGCGATTCAACCACTCACGTTCTTGCACTTCGTGAACATGACTGAATTCATAGGCCATGGGTCCAGTGTATATCTGACGCAAACGTTGGATTGCATCCCAACCGGTTACTGTTTGCCCATCTGCACCTTCCCAGATCAGGGAAGCAGGTAAAGCTTTTAGATCTTCTTCGTTTAATTCAAAATGCTGAGGCTCCAGCAAAGACGTATCTGTGGCTTCACTGATTCCAAGCGGATCTATATCTGCAGCAAGATGACCATAGGTACGGATGTTCCATACCAGCTTACCCGCTGTAACCGCTTTCTGTAATAATTGAATGTCTACGTTCCCGGAAGCCATTTGGGCGTTGCCGGAATTCGAGGTTGTACGTGCATCCGTGCCAGACATCGGCGGTGCACCCCATTGTTCAAATAGTTCACGATAGGCCGGTGTAACCGAGCCAGGGTCTTGAGCAAATAATTCATATTGTTCCTGTACGTATCCCATGTTGGGGCCATAGTAACTTTCCCAGGGCTTCTTGTTGCCTTCCACGATCGTCATCGACGTTCCCTCCGTCTTGATTTAGTCATAAGTTTTTGACGGAAATCATTGACTAAGCCGTAATTTGCGTTCGTTCAACATTTTAAGCGAAATTTTTCATGAAGTCCAATAATCGTGCTGTTGGTGGTAGTAACGTTAGTCCGACGCTCCCGTCAAGGTTTGTCTGCGTTTTCAAAATCAAAGTAAAACAATGATTGTATATACCGTCGCACAGATGTCGAATACTGTCCTGATCCGTTCGAAGGTTACACTTTCTCCTCTTCTTCAAGTGAAGTCCATGTTCTAATATCTATTCTATAAACTTTTACGCTCAGGAGCATTTCCTATTTTTAGCTCAATTGATGCATAAATTAGATGAATCGAATAAATCGAGCAATTTGGATAGAACAACGAACGCTTAATTACAACAAAATAGGCATACGATCTCCCATTTTACCTCCTTAATTGAATTGTGGTCCATTATGTTCAAAAACAAACCGTCCAGTAAAACATTAACCAATTGACATCACATTCAACAAATATTTGGGGGTTTCTTCAGAAACCAACTGAAAAAAAGCTCGCCCAGCATGAACTATCCGAGCAGCTTCTTTAGGATTCAGCAAGATTGAGTTATCCAAATAGTTGATGATGCGCGCATTAAAGTGTACCTTCTGTACTTTGACTAATCATATGAGCTGCAAACGGTGTAAGGGAAAGATCTCTAACCTGCTCCAGTGTAAACCAGTCTGCACCGAGCGAATCTTCACCATCGGGTTCTTTTTTGATATGATCCGGCTGACTGGCTGCGGTCAAAACAACATCATACAACATCCCGATATGGTGCAGCTCTTCGGGCTCACCTTGATACACCCATTCCAGTACCGCAGACTCTGCAGAACGAATCATCACTTGTAGATGGGTCAGGCCCGTCTCTTCTTCCATCTCACGATGAAGAGCGGCCTCTGGCTGCTCACCAAATTCCAGCCTTCCGCCTGGTAAATCCCATTGCCCCTGATATGCTCCGCGAGCCTTATGAATTAACAGGAATTGGTCCTCCCAAGTGACCAAGCCATATACCCCCAGATGTGTATGCCGATTCATTTAAGGACTCTTCCTTTCGTCTTCGTCTTCCGTAACAGCATCCAGATCTATGGCCATACGGATCATATCCACACAGCGGATACCATCTTCTATAATCTCTTCCTCATAGTGCCTCACAAAGAAATCACGGTCGACCCCGATAATGCGAAAACCGCAGCGTTGGTATAACTTCAATTGATGAAAGCTGGAGTTGCCTGTCCCAATCTCGAGAATTCGGCATCCCAATCTGCGTGCAGCTTCCATCGCTTCCTTAATCATGTGTTTGCCTACACCTTGTCCCTGTAGTTCTTCCTGTACGGCAATATTAACAATCTCCGCAGTCTCCGGACGAGTCTTTAACAATACGAATTCCCCAACCATTTCTCCTTCGTACTCGGCAATAAAACAAACACCCCGACTCAGGTACTCATCCACAATTGCTTTTGAAGGATCAGCCATCAATAAAAGTTCGTATGGTCTCTCTTCTTCCCAGTCCAAAATCCGGAACGACAATTTCATGCCAATCTCCACCTTTTCATCGTACAATATTCATTTACGTCCTGTTTGCAGAAGCCTATGTATGGCAAATCCACAAATATATCATTTTTCATTTTCAACAAACTATTTTTTAAAATCTATTAAACACACACTACTGCCACAGACTAGTCATCTCCCATAAAAATAGTAACCTTCATTATATCATAATATTTGGATATAAATATATAGATATGGATGATACATTATGAGGCATTATTTTAATCCTAAACCAAGCTTAATGCACATGGATTAATTGCCCCATGTTTGCTCCTCCTTCTGACATGTTTTCTTATCCTGTCTCACTCTCTTCAAGAACAGAATCGCTATACATCATGAATGTCTCTTGCAGTGTACGTCCGGATGACTTCTCCCAGATCACACTCCGCTCAAACGTACCTTTTTGGAAAAAACGCGGGAGACGTTCAGCAAACCAATCCTGCATAGGCAGCTCAAAAACCCGCTTCATAGGCACCCATAACAGTTCGCCTTCGGGCGGATCTTGCAATAACTGACCCTCAAATGAAGTCGCCAGATAGTTAAATACCATGTAACGTAGTCCTTGTTCGGGATCACAGAACTCATCAAGACCTTTATACGTAATCTCATGAACAGCTAAACCTGTCTCCTCCAGAACCTCCCGCACGGCACCATCCACGATGCTCTCCGGAAAGTCTACCTTCCCCCCAGGAGCGATGTATCCCGGAAATCCTTTGCGATCCGGCCGATTCATCAGTAACACCTGATCATTCTTTTTGTCCCATACCATACACATCGTTAAAATCTCTATTCTGGTGTTCATATTCGTTCGTCCTCCTGCTAACATGCGCTTCTCTGCTGTACACTAACATTTCTGGGAATAACCTGTGTTTTCCTGCTTTATTCCCACTCAGATATATGCATACGAAAGGCGGACGCCCTGTACATCAGAAGCCCGCCTGTTTTGTGATATTCTATGTTGCCAATTTCTTAAGTTTGGAGTTCCAGTTATCTGTTCAATTCCGTAATCAATACCCGGCGTTCCTTCCATTCAGCCCGACGATAAGCCTGTTGCATACCGAATTTGCGAATACTCGCCTTTGGCACAGATTTATAAGGCAAAACAACCGTGAAGCCCTCATCAAACGGAAAAAAAGACAGCCCCACTTTTTCATTGGATAACCACTCCGCCTGAATTGGTTGTCTGGAGCAGGCATCAAACGTACAACTGAGACCTTCTGCAAAAAAATCATAACGCTCAGCAGGTGTTCCGGGTTCCTCCATACAGAGAAACAGACTTAGCTGATCACAAAACAACATGATTTCCACATCGCTTTGCAGCCTTCGTTTCAGCGCTTCAGCATCACCACCAAGTTGCTTCTCCCAACTCAACTGATGTTCACGTTCAATGTTCAGGTATTCCCGGATGTCTTCATCATCCTGGGCATTAGCCCCCAGATTTTTCTGAAACAGCTCCGTATACATCAGGCTGCATAATAATCCGGCGTAAAGGTTGTTCTGACGAACTTCTTCAATGCCTTTTTGGTAGAATACAAAACGCGGGCGCAATGGAAAGTCACGAAACGAATACGGCGATTGACTGTAATCATTCCAGAACGGAGACGAGTCCAGTTCGATCCAGCCCCGGTCATGTTCTTTGGCCGCCAGAATCAATTCATCCCGATGGGCAGGATCGGCTAATAATTCATTTTTCCAGTGGGAAGCCATCTCCCCGGCTACTAATCCATGCTCATGCTGTGCGGTCAAAACAAAATCATGCTCTCTCTCATATACGATCATTTGCTGTCACCCTTCCGCATGGTATACGTTGACTTTAACATAAATTGGGTTAAACTTTCCTATAAGTTGATTTTCGTAACGTTTGGACGAAAGGCAATTGGAACGGTCAAATGTAAAGGTGTTGTCAGTTTCCTGAAATTTGGTACACTAAAGATTGTGTCCACAATTATATTACATACAGAAAGCGGGATCTCATGAATTTATACTCTCCTTACATCGAGTTTAACCGCAAGGAATGGGCTGAACTTAAAGAACATCAGACCACTCTTCCACTGACGGAAGCCGAATTAGAACAGTTAAAGGGATTGAATGAAGAGGTATCGATTCAAGAAGTCGAAGATATATATTTGCCTCTTACCCACTTTATTGACCTATATGCAAGAGTTTCACGAGAGCTGAATCAACTGACGGCCTCCTTTATGAAAAAAGAAGCTCTCCCCACCCCCTACATCATAGGAATCGGGGGAAGTGTTGCCGTGGGCAAAAGTACAGCCGCTCGCTTGCTTCAGGCACTGCTCGCCAGAGGTAAGAATAAACCCAAGGTTGACTTGGTCACCACCGACGGTTTCTTATATCCCAACGCCGTCCTGCAAGAGAAGGGCATCATGAATCGCAAGGGATTCCCGGAAAGCTATGATATCAAATCCCTGATTCAATTCATGGGCGATGTGAAATCAGGCAAGCCCGAAGTGAAAGCACCGGTGTACTCTCACCTCGCCTACGATGTCATTCAAGGGGAAGAGAAGCAGATCTGTCAACCGGATATTCTCATTATTGAAGGTATCAATGTACTTCAGATCAAAAAAGAAACACCTTTGCTGGTCAGTGATTTCTTCGATTTTTCCATCTACATAGATGCGGAAGAAGAGCATATCAGACACTGGTACGTTGAGCGTTTCAAGCTACTACGCAATACAGCGTTCCAAAACACGGATTCCTTTTTCCATCAACGATTTGCCAATATTGATGAAGAAGAAACCGTTCGTACCGCCAACCAGATCTGGCAGGATATCAATGCGAAAAACCTGCATGAAAACATTTTGCCAACCAAAGGGCGTGCCAGGCTAATTCTGAAAAAGGAAGCCGATCATTCCATTGGGCAGATTCAATTACGCAAACTCTAGACAACATGCGTGTACATCTTGCTGTTGTCTCTAATTACCCTTAAAAGGAGAGAAAAACACATTGCAAACCCTGATTATACTCGGCAGTATTATGATGTTCCTGGCTGTTGCTTTGGGTGCTTTTGGCGCACACGCGCTCAAGCGCAAATTATCCGCTGACATGATCAAAATCTATGAAACCGGCGTTCAATATCACCTCATCCACGGACTCGGGATCATCCTGATCGGGTTGCTGGCAGACCGTCTTGAATCCTCTTCACTCGTTATGCTTGCCGGATGGCTGATGTTCGCCGGAATCATCCTGTTCTCGGGCAGCCTGTACACTTTAAGTGTAACGGGTGTTCGCAAATTGGGAGCCATTACCCCACTTGGCGGAGTCGCTTTTTTGGCTGGATGGGTTATGATCATGATTGCTGCATTGTAATATGCCTTGGATAAAGGAAAAGAGTGTTCTGGCTGATATACTATCGCTGGAGCACTCTTTTGTTGTTCAATCTGTCCAAATTCTTCGGATGGTGGGCATTCCTGCATCTGGCCGTTGCCTCTCCAGTACATACACATCCGGGTTAGAAAGATTGGCCCACTCTTGATAACCAAAGGATGGTTCATACTCCCGAATAAGCAGTGATAACAAGTTCCCATGTGTAACCACAGCCCCATGCTGTTCCGGTCTGCTCCACAACTCTTCCAGTAGTGCCAGCCCCCTTGCAGCTGCATTTCTCGAAGATTCCCCGCCTTCTTCCACCCAATCCACATCATCGTATGTACGTTTCAGTACATCCATCCAGTTAGGCAGATCAAGAGAGCTAAGTACCCTCTCCTGGAGACGTTCATCCGTATGTATATGTTGCAGCGTTGCTGTGCCCAGTGGCATGGCCGTCTGGACGGCCCTTTTCCATGGACTGGAGACAATATACGTTATAGCATGATGAGCCAAGATATCGGCAAGTTTTTCGGCCTGCCTGATCCCTTCATCAGTAAGCTCTGCATGGGGTTCCTGACCTGTGGCCTTGGCATGACGGATAAGAAAAATGGACTGCATAGCTATCACCTCCTATGGTGTTACCTACATGGAGTTCTTCTCAAGATATTGAAGTGCCCTGTACATCTTTTCCTGCTCTTCCGGTTGGCCTGATGAACTGAGGAAAGTGACCTGTTCCCCTGTTCGGTCTCCATGCTGAGCCACTAGTCCAAGCCGTTTCTGCAGATGGTTCACCGTGCCTGTACTGCCATCAATAATCTGAATATGATCTGGCAGAACCGTGCGCAGAATGGAGGTATAGAATGGATAATGCGTGCAACCAAGCACCACTGTGCCATACCCATGAAGATCGAGATCTGCCAGCTTGAACCGGAAATAATCAGTGATTTTACTCGGATCAAAATCCAGCTGTTCACACCATTCCACAAGTTCCGGCAACGCAATGGAATCCACACTGTGGTGATCATCAACACGCGATACCAGTTCGTTATACTTGGTTTGGCTCAAGGTGAGAGCCGTGGCAAATACAAGCACTCTCTTCCCACTATCCCGATTCATCTCCACAGCTGGTTTCACCGCAGGCTCCATGCCAATAATCGGGATATCGTACTTGGCGCGCAGATCTTTAACAGCCAGACTGGTAGCAGTATTACAAGCAATCACGATGGCTTGAACATCCTCCTGAACGATGGCTTCCACACAATCAAAAATATGTCCTCTAACCTCATCCGCAGACTTTGTTCCATACGGGACATGCAAAGTATCCGCATAATACAGGAATTTCTCTTCCGGAAACTGTTGTAATGCCTTATGCAACACGGTTAGACCACCGATGCCTGAATCAAAAAAAGCAATTTTCTTATTCAAGGATTTCACCTCTATAATGTATTCTTTTGGGTCCCAAGAACCTCTCGATGCTGCTCATGCTGACTGGAGGTGAGGTTTGTACTTCCGGCTCATCACACACTAGGATGATGAACCATTATTCTACATTCATTTTATACTGCCTAAGCCAGTCCTTACCACTATGCCACGGCTCCACAGGGCTGTGCTCTCCAAGCATTTCGCTACTTGCCTGAGCCATGATCCATTCCTTGAGACCGTTCTCCGGACTGGAATCGAGTTGCTGTAACAGGAGAAGAAGTCCTGCCTCACCCGTATTCAGGATGTCCTTGTAAACCTCCGGGTTACCAGCAATGTAATCATTGGGATTGCTGCTGGTCAGCAGGACAGGGTCACTAACCATCTGCTGCAGCTTGCTTTCGATAGTTGCTGATAATACTTGTTCTTCCGTCTGAGTCGAACATGCTGCTACCGTCAGTGCAATACACCCAGATAACAAACCCAGAATCAGTCTGCTGCGATTCACTGGACCACTCCTTTCAATAAGCAGTTAATGCAACAGGTTGGTCTGTAATACTCAAGTCCAGCTACAGAGCAATCTCCCATTTTTCTTCGGTAAGCTCCTGACCTGACAAAATCTGCTTACGGACTTCTATCACTTTAAAGCCGGAGGACTGATATAATCTACGTGCTCCATCCAAAGACACGTTGGTCCACAGGATGATAGACGTGTAGCCCTGTTCTTTTGCGTAAGAAACTGCCTGTTCAATCAGTTTCCGGCCCCACCCTGCACCACGCGCTTCCGGTTCGATCAGAAACCAGCGCAGTTGAGCCGTATGTTCATTCACCTGAGTAAGTCCTATGGAACCGGAAGCTGTCTGATCTAACTCAACAATCCATAACATCTCCCTCGCGTGATTGCCCGTAAAGCCAAACGAATTCACCGCATGGGTGATAAATTCAGCAAAGCTATCATCATAATTATACTCGTTTTGATAGATTCGGATATGCGCTTCAATGACATACTGAAGGTCCTTTTGTAGGAAAGTGCGGATCACTCAACATCACAGCCTTTCTTCAACCCCACAGTTGTGATACTAAAATCCACACCGAATTGAATTAGTCCCAGTTTACGGGCAACTTGCTGTGAAGCGAGATTATCCCAAGATGTACTGTAGATTGGCATGCGTCCACGCTCCTTGACATGATACTGCCAGCATTTTACCGTCTCCGCTGCATACCCATGTCCTCTATAACCAGTTGCCGTATATAGACTTGCTTCCGCCCCATGTTCGGAAATCCTTGCGGAACAACATACTGCCACAGCAGAATCACCAATCACAAAAGCGGAAACAGGCCATTTTTCATGCAATTGATCTGTTAATTCAGGGAAGTGCTCTGCCAGCAAATCACGCTGCTCCTGACCAATTAGTTGTACGTTCCGACTCCACTCGTCAGATGACTCAGGAAAAGCATAGACTGGTCCCATCCACACATGGCTAACTGGTTCAAAGGTTTCCACCTTGCGGATCAGTTTTGGAATATCCAATGGAAGCCCGCAATCCTTCCCCAACTCATTCATTAGTTCCGACGGTAACTGCTCATGGTAATAGATCAGTGAATCGGCAGAAGCCAGCCCGATAAAAATGGCCGGTGCCTGCCCACCCCCCGGTTCGTTAATGCTTAATAGACGGTGCTGCTCATTGATTGTATATAACGTGCTCGCCTGTATTTTCAACATTTCCATAGACGACAGGTTCGATGTAGGAGCCATAACTATGAAGTTAACCTTTGCAATAATCGTTTGCCTTCACTGCCTTTACCTGCTTCCTGCTGCTCCAGAAAATCGGATAATTCACGTAAATCAGACGGGCGATACCCAGCCCCACACCCACAATTATGAAAGGTATAACCATGACGATACAGCATCATCACTTTGGTCCATTGTTTGCTATCCTTTTGCTTGGGTGCCTGGAAATCCTGTCCCATGCTAGCCATAGACATAGTACATTGTGGACATTTATATTCGAGTTGTGACACCACTTCAGGGCTCAGGTCATATCTGGAAACTTGTTTAAATGATTTGCGACAGTTGAAGCAGGCATAGATGTCTTTGTATGGTCCTGACATGGCATATCTGCACATCGTCTGCACCTCCCTTAATAATTTCCATTATACGGGACTCCACACGCACATACGAATCGATTTTGCATAATTGCGAACATCCTCTTCACAAGAAACATTGATCTTGTACCGCAGCTTGTTTCCAAGCCTTACTCAGTTCTGCAATCGTTACATACCGCTGGGACCGATCAACATTCACCGCACGAATCACAACTTGATATAAAGCCTCTCCGGCATCCCATCTATCATATGAACGGTCTTTCTCACCGCCCAGCAGCGCAAATGCCATGGCTCCCATATTGAATACATTGGTAATTCCATCTATGGATGCACCTAACTCAAATTCCTCTGGAGACATAAAGCGGGAAGATCCCCACATACGTCCCATCGTATTGATAAAGGCGCCCTTCCGATACAGATCGATATCGCAAATTTTCATGAAGCTTTTGTCAAAATCATAGATCAGACTGCCGTCATACAGATCAACAGCCACATAACCTCTCCGCTCCACTTCGATATGAAAATCAAGAATTTGCTCCATCGCGCCAATCCGTGCCTTCACCGGAAGTTGTCTGAACTGGTAGTAGGGCGAACGAGGATCTTCATATTTGGCCGGAGGCGGAAATTTCCAATGATTATGGAGATTCTCTCCCTCCACCCAATCGAATACACAGACATACCCTTGGTCCGTTGCAAAATGATCCGTTAGTCGAATCAACGTGTCATGCGCCAAATCTTCGTAAAAGGACACAGATAATTTCAGATTACGAATGGCTTCCGGAGGACTCCCTGTATGATTCGCGTGAATTGTACGTGCCCCCGCATACTTTACGAACAATCTCTTGCCATCCTTTTGCACGATGCCGAAGGAGAGATTACCTGAATCCTGCTGATCAAATACGCGAAAGACCGTACCCATGGGCCGCAACCAATCAAAAGAATGATACTCTTTCAAGACAAAAGAAACACCGTCGACTTCAAGTTCAACTTGATCTGTCATAGAACTCCTCCTGTCGAGCCATCTTTAATGGATGTTGATTGCTCTGTATAGAAATAATTCATATGTGCCTCGTCATATCCCTGACCGTACACTTCCAGCGCGTTGCGCTCCATGCCATACACTTCAAATCCATATCGCTCATATAAACGTCTGGCTGATTCATTCGTAGTTACCACGCTCAGATTAATCTGCTTGATGCCTTCCAGATGTGTTCCTCTGTCCAGGACTTCCTGGAGCAATCGCGCTGCCAGACCGTTCCCCCGATATTGCGGAGCTACATAGACACCCCAGATCATGCCTTTGTGCCTGAGCTTCAGGCCATACTCCCTCTTGAAACCCATCATTCCCGCCAGTGTTCCTTCTGCTGTGTACGCCCCCAGAATATAATCATCGGGCTCATTATGTATGCGTTCCTGCACTTCATTCATGGGGATCTGAATGGATAATTCGAAGGAAGCTCCGAAGGCTTCAGGATGCATTTTGAGTGCTTCCAGTCGAAAAGGCCAGTATATGTCTGCTTCATCCCGGCGGATATTGCGAATAACGTACCTATCCTGCATATATCCCTCACTCATACTCAATCGCTCCCTGTATTTCATACGGATAATCAATCTGAAGTTTTACATTAGCCGCCGCTTCCTGTCCTGCCAGCAGTCCCACAACATAGATCCCCAGATCAATGGACGTGGCTACTCCACCGGCAGTAATTACATTTCCATCTCGCACGATCCGGCTCTGAATAACTTCAGCAACGTACGGCTGAAGCAGATCATAGGTATAAGGATGTGTCGTCGCTCTTTTACCCGACAAAAATCCAGCCGCACCCAGCAGAAGAGAGCCTGTGCACACGGATACCTTCAAGGGAACAGACTCCGCTTGTTTCAACCAGCCTACGAACGCCTCGTCATACCGAAGCTTACGTGTTCCCATGCCTCCGGGGACAAACACGAGATCATACTCTGCCAGGTCCGGCTTCACTCGATCCACCTTCAACGTCAAGCCAGACTCATCCGTGACCTGATCTGTAATCGCACAGGTTTCCCACGTCGTTCCTTTCGTTTGTTCAAAGAAATTCAACCGATTGATTACATCATAAAACCCTGCAAAATCAAGGAAAGTCAGTCCATCAAACAAAACAAATGCGATTTTCATATCTAAAAACCTCCAATAGTCTTATTTTGACGCGTTCCGATCCCGCTCCAACGCTTCCTTCACCCGGTCACGTACTGGCAGTTTGCTATTGATATGAAGAAGCAGGCCCACAATCACAAGAAGCAGAATAACAACAATGGTTTCAAACACGGGTCCACCCCTCTCAAGGAAATAGTGGCAAATGTGACCGACTCCTGAAGGTTGTAGTCTCTATTTTAGTCCGCGGGCAATGATCCATTCCAGCCATTTCCACGGTAGCAATGCTTTACCTATGATCAACACACGCGATCCTTTTCCCAGCGCATATCGGAGTCTTGGTGCACGCATTCGTGCAATTCGTCCGATCAGATCTGCTACCTCCTGTGGGTCAGGTGCCGTCTCGCTTGCATGTTGGGAATAACGAAGGACCGCATCCAGCTTATGCTTATACGGTGAGCCCTCGCTCCGGTGAATTTCCCCCAGACCCTTATTCCAGATCGGCGTGCGATAAGCGCCTGGTTCAACCAATACCACCCGAACGCCGAACGAAGACATCTCATGCCGCAGACTTTCCGTGAATCCTTCCACAGCGAATTTGGAGGCAGCATAGGGCGCATACCCTGGAAATCCGGACAAACCGCTGACGCTGGACAAGTTAATAATTAGCCCCTGCTTCTGTTCACGCATCACGGGAAGGACCGCACGTGTCACGGCGATTAACCCAAACAGATTCGTCTCCATCTGGCGCCGCCAATCCTCCATCGATACTTCCTCAATGAACCCCCCGACCGCAAATCCTGCATTATTCACCAGTATGTCGATGCGCCCATACACGTGAACGACTTTGGTTATAGCTGCTTGCACCGATTCAGAATCCGTAACGTCCAACTGCTCATACACCAAACGTTCTGTTATGCCTGCCTCTCCTGCAAGTCTGACCAACTCTTCTCTTCGATTCAGGTCACGCATGGTAGCAACAACAAGGTATCCCTGCTTGGCAAGAGTAATGGCCGTTAACATACCGAAGCCACTGGATGTGCCTGTGATGAGAGCCACGGGATCATATGCACCGGATGTTGATATTCTTTTTTCCTTTATTTCTTCATTTCTATGATCTTCTGTCTGCATCCGTTGCTGTCCATCTCCTATCTTGTATGTCACCACTGTCATTCAGCCACCTGCTCTCCCCCAATATTTTCTCACCAGCTTAATCAAGCTGTCTCTCCACCCTGCGTAGCTTGGTGACCCCTGGTTTGAAAGCATACGGAACGAATCTCACCTCTGGCAAAGTACAATCCATCCTGTCTGCCAACTTGTTCAATTCCTGCAACACATCAGCCTTTACTTGCCCCATTGCTGCATTTCCACCAAGTACTAGCGATACCTCCATCGTACCGTTCCCACGTTGCACCACACGATAATGTTCAATATCGGGCGAAGCCGCAATGACGGCGCGGGTAACGAAATCTGGAAAGACAGGTACCGGCACCCCCGTATGCAGTTGAGTAAAATAAAGCGTATCATCACAGCGGCCTTCAATCCGCTCAATAGCTGTAAACAAAGAACCGCAGGCACATGGCATCGCCGCCTCGGTCAGAATATCATTCAGCAGATACCGAATGATCGGCTGTGATGTTCTGGAGAAGTCCGTAATAATGGGCATGAACCGGCGGGTGGCGGAATCAATGTACTCTTTTTCAATATGGACTATATCTTCATTCAAATGCAGTGTGCCATAACGACAGGTCGCACCCAGGAACCCTTCTGTACACTGGTAGACTTGATGAATGGTCTGTCCAAAGACCTGCTCCAGCACCTTACGATCCAGGGGGTCCAGCACCTCGGCAACCGAGATAATTTTATCCGGTACAGCGGTCAATTGACCTGCAACATAGGCATCTGCCAACAGACGCAGCATGGATGGAGGAGCTACCCACACCGTAGGCTGGTACTCTTCCAACCGTTTCACCAAGGTCTCCACACGCTCCAGCAGATCAAAGTACTGAAACTGCAACTTGCCACGCTGTACCGATTCATACAGATTACTGTTGGCCCGCAGGAAAAACGCAATCTTGGCAGGTTTCCACAGTCCACCAGGCAGCAACTTGGCCAGCACCGTGCCCGTCCACGCATCCTGCTCCCGATCACTTACCAGAAATATCCCCCGGTTCCCTGACGTACCCGAGGACAATCCAACAGTCACTCCCTGAATGGAGGGTTTGAAGTCACGCGTTTCTTCGCTCTCACCTGCAAGAGCCAACGCTTCGTCCTTGGTAATGCCCACCGTATTCAGTGTATCGAAGTTCTGCATCATGATTGATTTGTCTGTCAACGGAAAGCTTCTCCAGTTGGATGCGTCCACGCCACCCCACCATTTCCGGTAAAACGGAGATCGGGCGCGGATCTGATGGACATGTCGAATAATCCGGCGCTCTTGCCAGCGCTCCAGTTGTTCTCGCGTTTTCCATGTTCGCAGCCCACGTGCAAGCGCATAATGAACCACAATACGAAGTGGATTGCTCATAAGCCCTGTCCTCCTGTGCCCCAAGCGTCCAGCACATCTCGACAATGACTTGGCACAATCCGAATGTGGGGGAACTGCTGATGCAGCTGAACCAACTTGTCAAAGTTACGGTGGTATGCCTGTCGATCAGACATAATGATACCCGCGATCGCATGAGGTCTGCGCTGTTCACGAAAAGCCCGACTCGACCACACTGCGTCCGCGCACAGGAAATAATCATGTTCTTCTGTACGCAGCAGGAGTCCCATCATACCTTCCGCATGACCGGATACATCCACCCCCAGCAGACTGCCATCGCCAAAGATATCGTAGACCTCATCAAAAGGGAACTCCTCTCCAGCTCTCGTCCATCGCTCAGGCTGACGCGTAACTGGCAATGATATGGCCACAAAATCATCAGGCAATAATCCAGACAGATAACCTGCCTTCACAGCTGCAATCGGACCAAGTGAGCGCACAGCATCATAAGCTCTGGGCAGATAGATGAATTGTGCCTCCGGGAAATCCCGTACACCCGCGATATGGTCACCGTGAAAATGGGAGAGGATGATATACCGGATATCCGAAGCTTCCAGCCCAAGCCCAGCCAAAAAATGAACGGCACTATCCTCTTCACGATAGACTACCGGTGTAATATGACGATACAGTGCATTGGGCAGATGAGCCGTTTCCTTGAAAAAACGGGAGCTATATCCCGTATCCAGCAGGATTGGTCCATGTATGGGGTGAATGATGCAGGCAAATCCTGCCGGGAAAGGCACCGGGCTCAACCGACCACCGCGCAGCGTCAGAAACTCTGGATGTGTACAGTAACCCGCCGCACCCAAATATAGTTCTACTGGAGTTGTTGTCAGCATGATTCAGCCCTCCACCAATCTGCAAATTGTTTCAATCCCTCTTCAACAGACACCCCAGGGACATACCCCAATCGCTCCCTTGCATCCGTAATATCCAATGTCTGTGGGATGGATAAGGAGCCAACGGTATAACGTGTCAATGCAGGTTCACCGAGCGCAGGAATAAAGCCATGAACACGCTCCAGCAATGCTGCCGCGCTATATGCCATCCGATAAGGAATGTTAAGGCGACGCAGAGACATATCCAGCATGCCAAAAAGGCTGCTCACCAACTCATTAAACGCCCTCGGATCGCCATTGGAGATATTGTAAGCTCTGCCGAGCGCTTCGTCAGAGGCATCACGGCACAACAACAAGACGTCCACCACATTATCCACACAAGTCAGATCAATTAATGCCTGTCCCCCGCCAATCATCGGCACGCCTGATTTCGCGTTCGCTACGACAATTCTGGGAAATAACGTCTGATCATACGGACCAAAGATCGCTCGCGGTCGAATCATGATCGACGGAAGTCCCTTCGCATGCCCCTCCATCACAACCTGCTCCGCGAGAAGCTTTGTGGCTGCATAATGATTGGCTGGTTTGGATGGCAACGGGTCATTCTCATGTACGTCATATCGCGGTATGTAGTTAAAATAGATACTTGGAGTCGAGACATGTATGAATCGCTGTACATCATTATGCAGGCAGCCATCTATGAGGTTTTGTGTCCCTTCTACATTACTACTGTAAAAGTCACGATAACGGCCCCATGGCGATGACAGAGCCGCACAGTGAAAGACCACATCCTGCCCCGTACACGCTTCATTTACTGCCGCCTTATCCCGTATATCTCCATTCAGAAATCGGATGCCTGCCGACTCAAGTTCTGCACCAATCTTTGGCTGTCGGCCCATGCCCGTGACGTCCCATCCCTCTTTTGCAAGCCGTATCGCGAGGTGCCTGCCCAGACATCCCGTAGCTCCTGTAACCAATGCTCTCTTCATTGTTGTTCACCGTTCCATTCTATGTCGTGAGTCAAAGCTTCAGTCAGCGAGAACTTCTGTGATCTTGCCAGACGCCAGGCGGTCAGCACCACTGCAAATTGTTCAAATAAAGGCTGGATATCCTGCCGCATATAGACCACATCCCTGGCTCCACGCCAGGCAGCTACCCATGCCCGGAACTTTCCTTTGCCGAAGATCTGCTGCAGCCCGCTTCCCAGCATGGGAAGCATGAGCATGGCTTTGCTGCCCCGTGCGGGCGTGATCCATTTTCTTTCTTTGACCAACGTCTCCGGTTCAGTCAGTGCACGTACCAAGTCATCTCCGGGGTGAAACAGATGAATCCCGCTCGTTGCCCTCGGATTACACTCAATTGCGTACAGTTGCCCATCCTGACCTTCTATAAAATCAAACCCAATCTGTCCACTAAAACCCGTTGCCTTAACAAATTGTTTCACCCACGCAAGAGCCCTCTCATGTTCCACCTGTTCAAAAAAGACACTGGCTCCCACGCTACCTGTGCGATAGCGGCTGTCGTACGCGGCGTGCGCAATCAATTGACCTTCGTGGGCTATGCTGTATGTACATAATATCTGACCAGGAATGTAGGCCTGTGCAACCCAAGGCGAAGCAAAGGATAATTGCCCGTGTCCCGGAGGGTCGTTTCGTAAATGTCGACGTTTGTTTTCACTTGCTTTTCCTTCCTGATCGGTTCCTGTGCCAGTGTCATCGGTCATACGTGCTGGCATGCGAACCTTGGCGGCAAAGCGGGAATACACCGGTTTCCATACCCAATCCCCCATCGTCTCCAGAACAGACTGAGCGTCCATCCATTCCTGCTCATTGTTGATCAGACGTGTATCCGGAACCGAAAGGCCGAGTGAGCTTGCGAGCTGTATAAAATGATATTTATGGTGCAGCTCATGCAGCTGCTCCAGAGTCGTAACCAGAACACGGCAATATGCACGCAGTCTGTCTGCCCCTTGAGCCACATAGAAGACTTCTTCACACATGGGGATCAGCAGGTCGATCTGCCAATCCTGTGCCAATCGTTCCAGCTCCGCCAGATACGCAGATGTGTCTTGACGGGGCGGTGGGACCACAGCGCACTGTTCTACTGCACTGGATAATCTGGTCAGATGCCGTACGGTACTCTCCGCAACATAGACCCGATGGCCTGCACGATGAAGCATGCGGGCCAGATCGAGTGTTACGGGAGCTCTTCCGCCTGTAAGAAGTACGTTGAGAGAAGCAGATGGACGATGTCCAGTTTCCCCAGATCTAGTAGTCAAAAATGAGTCCTCCCAATGATAATCCGGCAGCCGTGCCAATCATCAGCACCCGATCCCCCCGCTGAATCCGCTGCTGTCTAATCGCTTCATGCAGCCCCATCGGAATGGATGCCGCAATCGTATTGCCATGGTCTCGTGTGATGTCCATGAATCGATCTTCAGCAATGCCAAGCTTCTTGCGGATCAATCTCATCGCCATGGCACTCCCCTGATGGGGAATAACCAACTGGAAATCTTCCATCCGATTACCGGTTGCCTGTAACATATCGCTTGTGAATTCCGGCAGAAGTCTGGAAGCCATGCGGAAGATCGCTTGTCCATCCATATGAAACAGGTAAGGCTCAGGCTGATCTGCCTTGTAATTCGAAGCGTGCAACCGTGTGCCGCCACCTGCTATCTCCGAGAAGCGCGCACCTCGGCTGTAAGTTCGAAGTGAAGCATGCACGATCTGTGATGATGATCCTTCAGGTGAGCGTTCTATAATGACGGCGGCCGCTCCATCTCCGAACAGGGCCGCACTTTCTTTATCCAACCAATTTAATCCCGCCGAGGCAATCTCAGTGGCAACAATCAGTACTCGTTGGTATCGTCCGGCATCTACCATATAGGAGATCACATCCAGTCCGTTCAGGAAACTCAGGCAGGTTGCATCCATATCAAAGGCGGGTACGCCCGAATCTTGCTGCCCCATGGCCTGTTGGATAAATACCGCCGTACTAGGCAACGGTTGTTCCTTCGTGCCACTGGTGCAAACCAGACAGTCGATATCCTCGAATTGCAATCCTGCATCCGCCAGTGCAGCTTCGGCAGCCCGTGCGCCCATGAAGGAGGAAGTCTCTTCACCCGAAGCATAATGCCGTACACCTACGCCAGTTGCTTTGCTCACCCAGCCCGCAGGCACGCCCAAGCGGCGATCCAGTTCCTCATCGGTGACTTCCTGTACAGGCAGGTACTTCCCTGTTCCCGCGATCCTTACTCTTCTAAGTTGCATTTCCCCAACCTCTTTCTGTTCATCTGACTGATATATATAAGTTCAGCTAATTAGTATTTACACAGACACTCCGATGACAGAACAACTTTCCGATCGCTGTTATCCCCAGATTTTTTTGATTCCCTTCTTAAAAAGGGAAAATCCGGGGATAAAGGCGCACGCTTCGCTTCTTCAAGTTATTTCTGTCCTCTCCGTTATCGTGTAAATGTTTAGTTGAACATATATAAATGAAATGAGTCCTTAACCTCAAATGGCGAAACGCCATTTGATAGAAGCCTTAAAATATATAATAAAGGGCAGATGCCTCTGCCCTTGCTGTTGTGTTTTCTTTTGTATGAAGTATTATTTCTTCTTACTCAGGATCTCGGCAAGAGCGGTATCAAGCGTTCCGTATGTGAATGTGAAGCCTTCCCTCTCCAATCGCTCAGGAATGACCCAACGACTTTTGAGAACCAATTCCGTCTCAGTCTGAATGAAGCGTGCACCCAGTTCAAGCATCCAGCGAGGAGAGGGCAGCCCGATCCGAACACCCATCTGTTCTCTCAGACGTGCCATGAGCTCCCGATTCGTCACTGGATGCGGAGAAGAGGCATTGAACACACCATTAAGATGTGGATGCTCTTGCAGATAGATCACCATGCAGAACAGATCCTCGATATGAATCCAGCTGAACTGCTGTGTGCCTGCGCCTTGCGATCCTCCCAGGCCAAAACGGACTAGGTTCGTCATGGGCACCATCACGCCACCCTCACCAAGCACAATCGCAATCCGCAGTGCAATCTGACGCGTAGACGGCAGACTGAATTCAAAGAAAGCCTGTTCCCAAGCTTTGGCAACGTCAACCGAGAAGCCAGATCCAATCTCGCCCTCTTTTTCCGTCATGGGACGATCTTCAGCATGTCTGTATATGGTTGCTGTACTCGAATTAATCCACAGTTGGGGAGGATGATTACAATCCAGGACGGCTTCCCCGAGAATACGCGTTGTACGCGTTCTGGATTCCAGAATGACTTTGCGATTCTCAGCTGTATAACGGCAGTTCACCGATTTACCTGCCAGGTTAATCAACATCTCCGCTTCTTCCAATGCCTCTATGATTCCCGCACGATCCTCCCAGGCAATATGTCCGGGCTGACGCGAGATGATCAGCACCTCATAACCCAGCTTCTTGAACCTCTGGGCAAAATCCTGTCCGACAAAACCCGTTCCACCAGCCAATATAACCTTCTTCACGGTATCCCCTCATTTCCCATACTGGGTAAAGATTTCGCAAGAAATAGATCAACCTGTTTCTATACATGCAAAATACAGATATTAGATTAAACACCGCTGGTGACCCCTTGGTTTGATTTAATTCACACCCAAGGATGCGTACAAGCGATCCCGCTCTTCGAGAGCCCAGATGTTTGCAGGGTTTTGTTCCAATTGATATCGGAGCTCATCATAAAAATCATGAATCATGAATCCGTCTGGCAAGTTGCCAAGCATGGCTGTAAAGTTGTACTCTGGCAGTGTTTTCTTTCCTTCACTGATCTGTTTCAGCCAGTCCATCCACTTCGCAAGAGTGAGCACTTCCTCCTGCCATAATTCAGCCTGTAACCCAAGCGCATCCTGAAGTTGCTCGTACGCCAATGGATCGGCAAAGGCGCGGCAGGTCTGAACAGCCAGTTCATACAACTGGGTCACTGCACGACGCACCTCATGCTCAAGTTCGACCTCCAATCCTCCCATATAATCCTGAACCTGAATGCTCTGTCCATCATCATATAGTAACGGGGCTTGGGCCAACAGGCGTACAATCTCTTCCATCTCGTGCATTGAAACTCGCTTCTGCTCATAGAGAGCAGGTAATTGATATGCTGTAATGATCATTCACTCCTACATCGTTCTTCTATTAATGACCTATATTATAACATGGTTTGGCAATCATCTATCAGGATAACTTGACTACCCACTACAACTTGTAGTAGTTTATACGTACTACGTAGTGTAGTAATACGATCGTTATGGACGCATAACGATGTTAAGGAGTGTTCACTGTGAACCAGATTCAAAAATTATCCGAAACAGAAATGGAGTTAATGGTCGTTATATGGTCATGCGATCCCCCCGTCACCTCGACAGAGCTATTAGACATATTCGCTGATAAGGGAAAAGCGTGGAAAGCGCAGACCATGTCTACCTTTCTGTCCAGATTGGTGGATAAAGGCGCTCTTACCGTGACGAGGCGTGGAAGAATTAATGATTATAAACCTCTTCTACAACCAGAAGACTACAAACTACAGGAAACACAGCACGTGCTTGATGGACTTTATCAAGGTTCAGTCAAGAATTTGGTTTCGGCCATGTATGACGGTGATAAGCTTTCAGACGAAGACATTTCAGAACTGAAAAAATGGCTTTCGGAAAAGTAGGTGCAGATCATGAACATCTTTTTTGAAATTCTGTGCAGTCTGACCGTGGCTGGAAGTATCGTTGCCGTTTGTATTTTGGCACTACGACTCCTACCCGTGGCTGTTTTTCCGACCAAGTGGCTCTACAGGCTCGGTAAAATGGCTCTCCTGTTCTATCTGTTCCCGGTATCTCTTGGCCTTTCATGGCTTTTGGGTTTTGCATTCCCTCCTGCATCAACTGTACCAAGTACGGAGCATGCAACATCTTCGAGCTTACTTGCAGGACCATTCATCCCGGAACAAACCATTTCTGTGACCACAGCCTGGTTCCTGTTATGCATATGGGGCATTGGCGTCATCGGTTTTTCTGCATGGCAGATGTATTGTTATCGGAGATTTTTGAATGAACTATCACGTACACGTACGCCAGTCCTCTGTCATAGTGAGGCAGCTATACAGCTACCATTACTCAAAAAGACTTTGGGTCTCAAAGGGAATGTAACGCTTGCTCACAGCACTGTAGTACGGAGCCCTATACTAGTCGGCTTATTTAAACCAACGATATATCTCCCACCCGAAAATACGGTCAAGATGGACATCAAGATGGTCATTCATCATGAGTTGGTACATCTGAAACATCAAGATCTGTGGGTCAAGGCTCTGACCTTGGGGGTTAGTGCCCTGCACTGGTTCAATCCTCTGATTCATATGATTCGTCGGGACATTCACACATGGAGCGAGTTAGCCTGTGATGAAGATGTGGTGAAAGAGATGTCGCATGAAGAGCGGAGACGGTATGGTGAGACGATTTTAAATGTGATGGCGGGAACCAAGAAAACGCCTGCTCAATTTTGTTCATCCCTCTCGGGTGAAGGCAAACAATTAAAAAGGAGATTGATGAACATGTTTAATGTGAAAAAACTGAAAAAGAAACACTGGATGTTAAGTATGGGAGCCCTATTGCTTATTACAGGAGTAAGTACTTCCACCGCAGTATGGGCATCAAACCATACCGTTAAAGTAGAGGCCAAGGCTACTGAAGCCGTGCCTGTTCCTTCAGTATCTGAAACTCCTGAGATCGTAGCTTCTCCCGATACAGCCGGAGTTTCTGAAGCTGTAACTGCTCCCGCTGCTTCCGAAAAGCCTGAAATCGTGGCTATCCCTGAGGATGAAGTTTCAGAAAATGTGCCAGCTCCTTCTTCTGTTGAACCTTCTGAGGATCAAGTTGTAGAATCGGCCACAGTTCCTTCTCTTGCTGGACCTTCTGATATGGTAGCCCTCCCTTCCGAGGACAAGGCTTCCGAGGCTGCAACCGTTCCTTCTCCTGCCTCATCTTCTGAAATGGTAGCGCTCCCTGCGGATCAGGTTTCGGAAGCTGTACTTGTTCCTTCAAAGAAGTAACTCAACGTTAAGGAACAAGTACACCCAGATAAACAAAAAGGACGAAGCATAAGTCTTACGCTTCGTCCTTTTGTATATTAGATAAACGTTTTGATCGTAGCAAAATATTCACGGATCATGTTGACCGGCTTCAAATATCCTGGTGATGGGGCAGATATGCCGTATTCTGCCGCATAACCGTTCTTGGCTGCAATATATTTGGAGCGGAACATGTGATAGTCACTCGTGACAATCATGATCTCCGGGTGCTCCAACCCGGATTCCTGAATAATTTTTTTGGAAAAGGCCAAATTCTCCTGTGTACTTGTGGAGCGATCTTCCATAATGACTTGCTCAGGGCTAATCCCCTGTTCAACCAGATAGTTTTTCATAGCGAGCGCTTCGGGAATCGATTCTCCAGGTCCCTGTCCACCCGATACAATGACCGGTGTCTGAGGGTGACTGCGAATGTAGTCCAGACTGGCATCCAACCTTTGCTTCAAAGTCAATGATAATTCCGTTCCCCGAATGCCTGAACCCAGAATAATAACGTAGTCCGCCTCTTCCGGATCATTCGCACCCAGCTGTGTGAATACAAGCGCCTCAATAATGACAAAAGAGACGGCAGCCACGCCAAATCCGGTAAGGATAATCCGTTTCAAAATAACATGCTTCTGATAGTCAATCCTTCTTAGCATGATAAAAGCCACCGTGATCAGGCCGAACAACATGACTGGAAATCGTTGGCCCCAGAAGACCAGAAACGCCACAAAACATGCCAACAGGACGAGATCAATGATCAGTCCATATTTTTGCAAGAACTTTTTTATCAAGTCCGTAAACACCCCTTCTTGTACCTTCAATTCCGCGTATCTCTATGATTCAAGCTGTTATGATCGTAATTTGGGCCATTGTTCCTGCCAGCACTTCTTATGAACACGCTGATTGTAATAATCAGCATCCGCGAAGAAAGGACTTTTGCGGACTACGAGTTGGTACAGGTCATGCAAACCATGCGGAGCACAGATGTTCACTCGGTCCTCTTCATCCAGCTGTACGCCTATGGCAGTCACAATTTCTGGCCAATAGCGAAGAGCATCCTTAGTAGATTGATAAGGAACTGTGCCATTGCGCAGATGCATTCTCGCCTGGTTTTTGACCGACCACTTGGCATTGCCAGTCTCCTCACGAAGCTGTTGTTCGAGCTGTATGTCTCGCTCCTCCCGCAAGTCTAGCGCGTCATAATAAACAACATCAATATCGCTATGAAGTTCACGTAGATCATATCCATGCAGAACATCCCATATATAATTACGAATATATCCAGCACCTATGTAACATTGAGGCAGTTGCAGACTTCGAACTCGCCGCAGGTCGTGCATCAATTGCTCGTGATCCATAATTACCCGAATGAATTTCTCCTCATGCAACATATCTGCCTCCCTGCGGTTCACTTTTCATTCTGTCATGAAATAAACCTTTGTTCCAATATATCATGTTTCCCTATCTGCAATAAAATGAACAACGCTTGAACATCCTCATCATTACTTCGCGTTTCTGACCAATCACAACCAAATAGCCCGTAAACAGAGTCGGTTATCCGACTGTCTATGGGCTACATTCTTATAGAGTTTGAGACGGTTAATATTTACTTAATCGGTATCCAGATTTGCGGCGGTTGGTTCGGTCCCGGGTATACTTCCAGCTCTGGCATATACGCATGCTCATAAGGATTGGATGGAAACCATTCCGCAATAATCTGTTTCCACAGAAGCTGCATGCTCTCCGGCATCGGGCCTTCTACTTCAAAAACACTCCATTTGGAAGCAGGCATGGTGAAGGTTGAAAATCCTTTCGGCACTTCACCATCGTAAGTCGTAGCAATCCAATATTGCATCTGTTTCTCCTGAATTTCACTCTGATCGACAACGACGCCAAGTAACCCTGGGATACCCCCATTGTTCAGTTCAAATAAACGATCCTCTGTACCGCTTGTCCACGCCTCCTGCCACATCTTCCCGATTCCTTGCAGATGTTCTCCATCTACATATGAGAAAGTCTGCTTCACCCCTACGATAGTAAATTCAGGATGTTCAACGATTCTATATTTCATCGGTTCTGCTCCTTTTAGACTCACTTGAATCACCAGACGATTATACGATTTGACAGCGTTACTATTCTTTCGAACCTCACTGGGTGCGATTCCATGTTGTCTCCGAAAGGCTTTGGAGAAAGATTCTGGTGTATCGTAACCATATTTAAGCGCCAAATCGATAATTTTAACATCACGCTGAAGTAGCTCATGTGCCGCCAAAGTCAATCGTCTGCGTCTTATGTACTCGGCTACAGTAATATCAGTTAATAAGGAAAAGGTACGTTGAAAATAAAAAGGAGAGATATGAGCCTCTGCTGCAATCTGCTCCATCGTCATGTTTTCGAGCAAGTGGTCTTCCATATATTGAATAGCGACCTGTAATGCGTTGATCCAGTTCATGTGGTAATCACTCCTTGATGTCTAATATAACGGATAAACACCTCAATAACCTGTCATACTGTGCTTTCATTTGTCCGGTGAAAGCACAACGATGTAGTTCATATAACGCCATCTCACAGAATTTGACAATGTAAACGATTTACTATAGCCTTTGAGTATAATGATCGTTCTATCATATTTTAAGGGAGGACATTCCTGATTATGAGCAGCAAAAAAGAAATGCTTTTGAACGTGGCTGAAGAACTGTTCTATCTTCACGGCTTCCATTCCATTGGCTTGAAACGAATTATAACGGATGCCGGGATCGCCATCATGACGTTATATAATCACTTTGAGTCCAAGGATGATCTTATTGTCCAGGTGCTCCTGCGACGTGAACAGCGTTATTTGGAACAGCTTCGGCAATATGCTGACAATAAAGCACAACCCATGTTCCTCAATTTGGCTGAAGGACACGCAAAATGGCTAAAGGAGCACGAATCAAGAGGGTGCTTATTTTTACGCGCCAAGGAAGAATTTGGAGGTCATGCAGATCATATCATCGTCCAGACTGTCAATGCGCACAAAAGACATATGCGAACCTTAATCCATACATTAGCGCCTGCTGCGAGTGAACGTGATCTATTGAGATTCTCCATATTGCTGGAGGGCTCCACCGCACTCGCTGAGACAGAAAATGTAAATGACGTCTGCCGTGAACTGATCCATATGACGCTAACCAGTTTCAAGTAATGCCATTCCGGGTGAGTTAGTAGTTCAACTCACTTTTTTATTTCATGAGAAATATAATGATCGTTCTATCTAAAAAGGCGGTGGACTAAATGAAAAAAATGATCTTTCCAGGCATTGCACTAATTGCTGTATGTTATGCATTCGGGCGATTCAGTTATGGGTTGTTTATGCCGGAAATTTCGGAAGCCTTACAATTAAATGATGCAGCCTCAGGCGCGATTAACTCAGGCACGTATATTGCCTACTGTCTATCCCTTTTAACTGCCCCCCTGTTGATTAATCGCAAGGGACATCATTATGTCATCCAACTGGCCGGAATCAGCGCCGTGCTAGGTTTAACCGGCATTGCCCTATCTCAGAATGCATGGATGCTTACTTTCAGCATATTTCTCGCTGGTCTGAGCACAGGCTGGGCTTCCCCGGCCCTTGGTAATGCAGTGAATGCCGAACTGGCTCCTAATCTGCAAGCAAGAGGCAACAGTTGGATTAATACAGGGACCAGCTTCGGGATTGTTGTATCTGGCCCACTCTACTTGCTCTTTACGGATTACTGGCGTTTAACCTACATCCTGTATGCTGCAATCGGCGTTGTCGTTCTTTTGTGGAACAGACGTGTCATTCCAGCAACCAAGACCCTGCCTTGTACCAAATCTCTCTGGACATGTATGAAACCAACCAGACCTGGGTCTGCTCTGCTCATGGCATGTCTGTTGACAGGTTTCAGTTCTGCAATCTATTGGACCTTTGCCCGAAATTTCCTTACAGACGAGAAAGGGGCCACCGATTCGGAAGCCGTGTTGTTCTGGATTGTGATGGGGGTTATGGGCATACTCGGCGGATGTGCTGGCCGCATTATTGAACGGATCCAGATTGGGTGGTCCTACCGAATTGGCATAATGTTACTGGCTATTTCGCTTGGGGTTATCCTTCTGCCATCCATGACTGCCAGCATAATTTCTGCCATCATGTTTGGGAGCACCTACATTTTCCTGACCAGTGTATTTATCGTTTGGGCAACGAGATTATTCAGTCCGAATGTATCCATTGGAATCAGCCTCGCCTTCCTCGCATTAGGTGTTGGGCAATTTCTCGGCTCCTCCATGGCAGGTTACACGATTGAAGTGTTTTCCAATACAACGGCATTTCTGGCCTTTGCTACGCTTGGACTGCTCGGATTGTTCATTCGGGTGAAATAAAATGCAAGCACAGCCTTCCGGTTGTGTTATTCTACCCGGCGTACACTTCCGGTCAGTCCATGTTGAAGCCGTACATCTGTAAAAGTAACCGTAGTCCCTTGTCCAATTGGGGATTGAGCCACAATGCCGACTTTGATCTCTTCCGGGCAATCAAGGCCAAAATAACGTACCAACTTCCACTTCTCGCCATCCTGAGAATAATGGAAAGCAAAGCTGTCGCCTGCCCGGGCTACACGTAAATAAGGCTTACTGACATCTACAGGGGATGATACACAATCATCCGACTTACCACGGGTCACAACACTGAGAATGGACGGCTGTTCTTCAAAAAATTCAAAGCAGACTTTAGCCCAATTCGTATCGTCCACCATCACCATCAGGCAGCCCGAATCATACTGTTCTTTCATATCCACCTGTACTTGAGTGACGAGGCTGAAATCTCCCTTAACTACCGTATGTAAAAATGGAGCTGAAGCTTTCACCGGCTCACCTCCCGGATCAATAAAAAAGTCGCTGATCGGCGAAACGGTTACCGTTACTTTACCGTCTTCAATGGACCAATCTGCTGGCTTGTTCAGCCATCTCAAGTTGGCAGATAATGTTTGACCTGAACAATGTTCGAATAGATTCGTCATGTGGCACACCCTTTGTGATGGAGTTTAAGCTGACTCATTTCTCTATTTGTATTCGGTATGTAACATGGTTAATCCTGTATGTTTCCCATCAGGTTCCCATCTCTGATATTGTACACTGAAGTCTACAGCTGACAACCATTCACATGCTCCTAGCGTTAGATAATGGGGATATGATTGTACAGGCTTACCCCCCTTGGCAACAAACTGCTCATATGCTCTTTGCTCAAGTGTTCTGCGAATTGTCATGTAATCAGCGGATCGCCGACTGGCAAAGTTCCTTCCCTGAAGACGGATCTTCTGTATTACTGTTTCTGCTTCATCCGCAGACAGGCTGGAGAGATTTTTGAAAGGACCAAGACTTTGTTCAAAATAATGATAGGCATTCCAGTCGTTCAACCCTTCCACTCCCTTCATTATTAATTAGGTAATTTTATCCAAAATATGATAAACTGGACATACGAGATTACTTCAATAATTTGAATCACAACAGGAGGTCATCCTATGTTTGGTGTTAACGTGAAAAAAGCAGAAGATCAACTGGTCATCCGGTGGCAGTTCTCCAAAATTGAAATTCCAATTGCACATATCACATCGGTCACCCTTGATGATACGTACGGTGGAAGCGAACCATCCGCCATTCGGATCGGTCCAGTCAATGGCACAAGCGAGAGGATTCTGATCCGTACGGTTAATCAATCATATATCTTATTCACGAACAGTGTGAATTTATATCCCAATATCCGAGATATGCTACAACTGGCAAACTAGATTGTGGTTCGAAACGGATTTTAATGTTTCTCCAAGGAATAGCTCCATTTACATATGTACGCCACCAGAAAGAAGCGTGAGTATTCGCATTAAATCTTCCAGCGAATACTCACGCTTCTTTGATGCTAATACCAGTTGTTTGAAGTAACGTTCTTACAACCAACTCCATTTCGGTAACTGATCGAGCGTAATGACCTCTTCGCTGCTATACACTTCCTTCAAAAACGCTAGTTCATTATGCGTCCCGTCTTTCAGAAATCCACCTGTCCAAGTGCAGAACCAACTCCAGTGTACATCCTGTTCCTTCATTTGTTTGGAATCAGGGATGGAGCCGTTCTCGGCCAGTGCAATGATTTTGTTGTTCTTCACAAGCTCACGCAGGTTGGTGTAACGTGCAGCCAGCGGGCTGTGGTCTCCTGCTTCCGGGTATACATCCACACTGACAATATCCACGACATCATCCCCTGGATACCATTCCTGTTTTTCCGAGTTCCAGACCCAGATGAGATTGTGCAGTTCGTGCTCGTAAACTAATCGATCATACAACAACCGATACAACTGTATGGCAGGTTCGGGGCCTCTCGCTCCCCACCAGAACCATCCACCTTCGGCTTCGTGCAGCGGTCGGAATAACACGGGCACACCAGCATCTTTCAACTCTTGCAAATGAACTGCAATCGCATCGATATCCCGGATTAATAATTGATATGCTTCCGATTCAGTATCAGCCAGCGCTAAACTCAGATCAAAGGTAGTCGCATCCGTATAAAAACCCCGCCACCACTCCTTGCCCGGTTCATCGATCAGATCCATAGGTGCATTCCAGTGCCAGCACAGCGTCACAATTCCACCTTGTCGGTGCCATGCTATGGCATCCCGAATCTCCTGAGAGACCGAGCCGCGCTCTATTCTCGATGGCGAATATTCCATGAGATCGAAGCCAATCACAGCTGGTTTCCGGCCTGTATTTTCATTAATCCAGTTCAGATTGCTGTAGTCCTGCTGACCTGACAACATCCCTTTCCCATAACGCTCGACCAGGAACGCCATTAGTTCTCTCGCTTCGGATGTCGCTGCTTCATTCACCGGAGCATGGTTGATCGTACGTACCGTCATCGCTAATACCTCCAATTAGGTTTACCATGTTAACCCACAACCCCTGAGCGCTCAATACTCTCCACGAAATACCGTTGTACAAACAGATACAAAATAATCAGTGGTGCAATCGCCAGCAAAATACCTGTATCTACGATCATGGCCACATAGTTCGGATCGGCCTTGATGCCCGAGTTCGAACCAAAGCCCATCAGTTGTGGAATCAACTGGTTCGCCTGAGCAGGCAAGGAAGCCACCTTCAGTGAGATCAGTGGACTTTCACTCATGAATAATGCCGAATAGAACGTATCGTTGTACTGCCACACAAAGGAGAACAGAATGACCGTAATCAGTGGTGAGATGGCATTGGGCAACATGATACGGGCAAACGTCTTGAATCCACCAGCGCCGTCAATCAGTGCAGCCTCCTCGATTTCCTTCGGCATACCCTTGAAGAACTGACGGAAAATATAGATGAACAACCCCGCCTTTAGCCCTCCTGCCGTAGCCGCCGTAATCATGGAGGGCCAATACGTATTCAGCAAATTGATGCCATTCTTTCCCGTGAACAACTGGATTATTCCCATAAAGTCAAAGCTGCGGAAATGTAAATACATCGGCACCATGAGTGTACTTGTGGGCACCAGAATGGTGAGAATGACCAGGATAAAGAGCACATTGCTGCCTGGAAAAGAAAACCGGGCGAAGCCGTATCCGGCAAGTGCACAGGATATGGCTGTCAGAAGCGTTGTGATGGTAACGAACAATAACGTGTTCGCCAGCAGAGGCAGGTAATCCATCACTTGGGCCGCTAGCCGAATATTATCCAACGTAAAGTGCTGAGGAATCATATAGATCGTTGGATTGTAGATATCCTGCTTATCCTTGAACGCAACTGACACTTTGAGAAATAACGGATACAAAATAATAAATGAAATACCAATGACCAAAGCATATCTGAATATGGAATAGAGAAGGTCCGATGTCTTGTTTCGCACCCGCTGCATGTGGTAATTCTGCTTCGGAACTACCACCATGCGATCTGTTCCTGATGCAGCCATAATCTGAAGCCTCCCTCAATGTGAACCGTCAATTGTAATGAACGCGCCGTGATAACACCCAGCCCACTACGATCAGTACAAGGCCAATCACCAGCGTGTACAGCCAGGACATCGCCGAGCTCAAGCCAAAGTTCTGGGTTTTAAATGCAGTCTGATAGATGGCCTGTGTGACCGGACTTCCGGCAAAGGAATCAATGATTGTATAGATGACATTTGTCAGAATCAATGGACTGACCATGGGAAATGTTATTTTCCAGAACGATTCATAGGCTGTTGCCCCTTCGATCTTCGCAACCTCATACATTGATCCCGGTACCGATTGCAGCGCGGCGAGAAAGATCAAAATCTGAACGCCTGAGCTGCTAATAATCTCATAGATTCGCATGATAGCTTCAACGATGTAATCCACATAGGCCATCGGCAATCCCACATCCGCCAGCATTCGCACAATGGATACCACATTGAACGAGGCACCGCCATCAGCGGCCGCATCGACAGCACTTGCATCCCCCATCAGATTGATTAATCCCGCAGACTCTGCTGCTGCGACTGCACTGGAAGCCAGAATAACCGGCAGGAAGAAGATCGCACGTGCCATCGTCCTACCTCTGAACTTCTGGTTAAGCAGTGTTGCCGTAAACAGACTGAAGAACAGAATCATCGGCACATTCAGCAACATCGCTCCTACGGAATCCACCAGAATCCGGTTGTATGTAGCATCAACCAGAAGCGCATCCTTGAAATTTTTGAATCCAACGAAGTCCAGAACGTATCCGCCTGGAGCAACCGACAGATTACTCAGACTGAACCGGATCGATTGCAGGAGCGGTGTGGCAAAGAGGAAGATGAACCCGAGCAGCCACGGGGAAATAAATGCAAGTCCAAGCAGCGCTCTCCGTGACTTCAGCGATAATCGAATGGTTCTCATCGGTTCACTCCTCCCACCACATAGTCCATCCCGCCAACCGTCGTTCCATCCACAGTTACTGCATCCGCATTGTAATTCACAAGAATGGTTGTACCGCCAGTATAGGTGACTCTGACTACACCTTCCTGAATGCGTTCATGTCTGAGGATCTTCTCATTCGCTAAATCTCCCAGTACTTCATCGGCCTGCTTATACAAAGCAATGGCGTCATCCACCCAATAGCTGTACTCCGTTGCATAGGCCGAATCATAATTCGTCAGCTTCAGCCTGGATGATGGTTCATAGGTCCATTTAAAATACGGAGCTGCCCCAAGTTCCAGGCTACGCAGCAACTGTTTGCGTAGATCCTGATCCCCCGACGTGTTCATCGGAGATGCCGCATAGTTCATGTATCCATGAATAACCATCGCATAAAAAGGAACTTCTTCATCGGTAATATTGAACCGACTCGACCCTGCGGGTACATTCACAACATGTTGTGCGCTACCCCAAGCGTAGCTATTCGCTGAGGATACCATCAGGTTCGGATAGGACTGTGCCAACTTGCCCAGCTGCTCCTTCACAATGTTCTTCGCCGTCTCCCGATGAATCACCCGACTATCCCGGTAATCCGAAGTCAGGACCTGCCCCAGATCACGAAGGGATAATCCGCCAAGGTCCAATTGATTGAAATGGTCAGCAAACTCACTCACCACATAAGGAAGCTTCGCGGCTGAGAGTAAATAATAGCTGTCCCTACTCTGATCCATGCGATTAAGCGCAGGATTGTACGGATACAATTCTGCTGTCTCCTTTGTGACAAACCTTGCCGCATCCGAGGAAGGAGCAAAGCTCATATCATCGTGATACATGTGCTGGAAAGCCACATCCGGGAACAAAGCTCCACCCGACTGCTCCAGCTTAGCGGACAACGCTTGCAGTTCGGAACGACTGCCTACTTCACTGTCCAATTTTACCTGGGTTGGTGTATGATGGCTGATGCCACCGCCGAACCATCCCTGATAACGCATTTGTACACGTTTCACACCTTCCTGCTGTAACTTCGCAGCCATTTCAGCGGCCTGTTCGTACGTCGTCATGGCCAAGGTAGTCCGATAGGGCACACTCAGGAACGAAGCCTTTTTGTCCACTGCACCAAGCACATCCACATAGAACGGCAACTCCGTCTGTTCTGCGAGCGGCTTCAGTACGTCCTGCTTGATCAACTGCTGCTGATACAAGCGGGCCATGCCCGAGTAACTGGCATCTTCTCCATGAAGGAAATGATAGCGGACCTGAATATCTCCACGGAAAGGCTCTTCGCTAAGCAGCTGGATCTCCTGCATTTTCTGGGAGGTATACATCTCCAGCTCATCCTCCCCCCGCAGGGAGAAGGTCGCATGTACATGGTTGTAGCTGTTCTGTCTGCCTCCAATATCCGCAGAGATACTGGCTATGCCATCCCCTTTTTCAATGACTGCAAACCACGCATTCTCCCCGTTCTTCAAACCAAACACAGGCATATGCGCGGATTCGCTAACCTGAGGACGACTGAGTGAATTATCATTCGGGTCTGCACCATAGACACGCTGTACATACTGCTCTTCCTGGGTTTTCCCGTTGTTCAGGTGGATCAGACTACCCGAACCGTCAGGTACCAGCATGTAGCCTTCACCTTTCGTATCCGCAGCACCAAAATAAGCGAGCAAATCAATATTTCGGATACGGTATTGCCCACTTTCCTCTATCTGACTCAGAGGCACGGTCACAACAAGCGCCCCTTGATCCAATCGGTATTCTACTGAAATCACGAAGCTTGGCTTATCAGACACACCTCCGCCTTCGACCCCGTTCTCCTGATTGTCATAAGCGAGATCTTCCGCTGTGTAACCTGCCGTCTCGAAGGCACTCAACATCTTGTTCAATACAAGCTGTTTGGAAATCTGTCCATCCAGCCGTTCCAGAATATCGGGATTGTTCTTGGTTGGATAATAACGAGCAGATGTGTATCTTGCGACAGTAGCATCCAGCTTGGAAAGAACCATCTCCTCGAGTCGTTGCTTGCTGATCAGCTTGGGCAGTGCATCAATACCAAGTGATGTATCACCAAGTGTATAGTTGACCCGTATGCCCTGATCGATCTGGCCCGCGGTGAATTGTTTGTTGCTTATACTCGAACTGAAATTTGGAAAGTTCTCCAAAGTGCCCATCGAATCCCGGAAAGACACGTTCAACTGGGAGGACAGGACCTCTTTTTCATATGCGGAAGCAAGGCTGTCCTCCGCCCGTTCTTTCGGGTTGCTGTACCAGATCTCTCCACTTTTCCCGTCACGTACGGCAATTTCCGTTGTCTCCTCGTTATAGTACAAGGCCAAACCCTGATCTTCGGCGACCAGCTTCATACCAGGCACACCCTGCGAAGAGTCGCTAAGAAACTGCAACGGGTCCTCCGTGACGGGCATGGCTTTGGTTGTCGCATCCAGATAAGCCGCGGCTTCTACTGCAGGAATGCCCCTGTTGTTTATATACAGCAGTCCGGCTGCAATCATGATTACAGCTGCACCACCAGCCAGCACCGTATATAGTCGTTGCCTTTTGTTCACGGATGCCGCCTCCTTTAGGTCCGAAAAATCAACTCGCGGTAGATGTTATAACCGAATTCGTACAACTGTTGCAGCATGCTGAAGACCAGTGCGCCAAGGAATACAATAATACCCATCACAATAAGTGTCAGCACCATCGTAACGATTGTTTTAACCACCGTGTACTGGTGTACCGTCATCATGCCAATGAACAGAAGCAGTACAAACCAGAAAAACGCGATGCTATTGAACAGATAATAAAAAGCAGTCTCCTCCTGCACCATGAACCGGCTAATTACGATCATCGGGGCATAGACCAGAATAACGGGAATGAGCGAGTAACCTGTCGCCAGCACGATTTCCCTGAACTTGCCTTCCCCTTCCATCAAGGTCGTTACTGCCCAATTGGCCGTGCACCATAGAAAGAAAGGCACCGCAACTGTGGCGATCTCAATGATGCTGTTAATCGTGCGAGGGTCGATGTAATTGACGAGAAATCCTGCATACTGCTTTTGCAGAATCATCATGACAATGGTAAGCGCTAGTGCTGCAAAAGCAACAAGCAGCCGTCCCCGGTTATCCGACTTGAGGTCCCAGAATGCATCAATGGGGTGAAAAATGAGATGCAGCGGAAACTTAATGAAATCCTGCTTCACGATCGACCTGCCTCCTCCGTCTCCATTTAGCCGCCACCCGGGTCAGGATCAGAATGACAATCAGCGCAATTACAGTGGTCAGGAATGTACCAAAATGTTCCTTCATCATCTCTCGCCGATGCCTCTTAAACGCGACAGAATAACTCTTGCGATCCATCCCAAGTTCGAAGTAACCCAGTGCCTCCTCGTTTTTTTTCTCCATTAATAAGGACTTGCCGATACCGATATAGGCGATGTCATAGTTGGCATTCAGCTTCAGCACTTCTCTCCATATATTTACGGCTTCCGTGTCCTCGCCCCGATAGTGGAGTGCCACCGCTTCATTCACACGGGAACCAAAACGGGTTGGCTCGTAGACGACAAGATTGTTCTTGCCCCGATCCAGAACCAAGTGATGCTCACCCGATTGCTCAATCGCAACTGGCGTTTTGAGCGTGCCCACCTGATTTCCTTTGCCACCGTATATGTAGAGCAGATGACCTTCATCGTCGTACGTGAACACCCGATTCTGTGTCGCATCCAGTACACTGTACATGCCGTCGCCGAGCACTTTCACATCAATCAGTTTGGATGGACCAGGATTGTTGCGGAACCGGATATCGCCTTTGACGTCATAATAACCAAAACGTTTCAGTACATCTTCGCCAGACGGATTCAGCCGTTTGATCGGTTCATTCGAGCCTGGATCAATATTCGTCGCATATACGAAACCTTTGAGGTCAATATCCGCATTGGAGAACTCTGTTGGCACAAACAGAACCATCTGTGCACGCTGGGCTTTGGTGGATAACATGCGCCAGATATATTCGCCGTAGTCCCGCTCCACTTTGTTGGTACCGACGTATCCGATAAATTTCCCACTCTCATCAAACTGCATAATCCCTTCATAAACCCCCTGTGCCACAACATACACTCGGCCCACATGGTCCACCGTCAGCTTCAAGGGCTGGAACTGGAATTGAGTCGACAGGATGTCCGACTCGGGCTTCGTGATGGTTTGTATCAGCGTCCCCTCTCCATCCAGGACAACGACACGACTGTTGCCCGTATCAGCGACGTATATGTGTTCTTCTTCATTCACGAACAATCCGCCCGGAAGATTGAAGGTTTCCTTGCCGCCCTCCATCATGAATCCATCAATGACGCGCAGCAGTTTAAAACGACTGTCCAATACGATAATTCGACTGTTGCCGCTATCCAAAATGTAGATCAACCCGGATGGAGAAACGTTCACATCACCGGGTTCTTTGAACGCACTAATGCCGAGGTCACGGCCTGAAATGGTACGCTCGGGCAGATAGGCATCCGGTGAAGGTACAGCCTCTTTCCAATAGTTGTAGTTATAACTCTCATACGGCGCCGGGGAGGCCGCCGCAGGCACGGCATTCACCAGCAGCAGAGATACTGCCGCCAGGAGAACAAGCCATCTTTTCACTGTGCGTGCCATATCGTTCCCCCTTAATCCTTCATGCCCGAGCTCGCCATCGTCTCAATGATTCGGCTCTGTGAGAAAATAAATAACGTAATCGGCACACTCATCAAAATCAGTGCTACCGCTGCTCCCGCACCTGCCCGGGATATTCCGCCCTGAATAATCTGGCCCGCTGCATAATGCAGGGTCTTGAGTTGCTCGCTGTAGATGTATCCATTGCCATCACTGCCCCATAACATCTGGAATAACAGGATGATCAACGTAAGCCAGGCTGGCTTCACATTGGGCATAACAATGGACCAGAAGATCCGGTATTCGCTGGCACCGTCAATCTTGGCTGCTTCCAGCAGCGCATCCGGAATCTGCTCCATGAATTGTTTCATCAGATACAACCCAAGTGAATAGGCGAATGCCGGAATAATAACAGCCCAGTACGTATCAATCCATCCGAGCCATGACATGATCATATAGTTCGGAATTGCTGTAACTGCCGGTGTGAACATCAGTGATAGTACGACCACTTGGAACATGAATACTTTACCTGGAAACTTGTGCTTGGCAAGTGGGTAGGCCGCTGCGGAAGCCAGAAGCACATGACCGACGATTCCAATACCTGTAATGAATACCGTGTTGAATATATAGCGTGAAAACGGCACCCACGAGTCACTCAGCAGATTCAGCAGATCTGTAAAGTTGCTGAACGTGGGATTTTTGACAAACAGCGTTGGCGGAAAAGTGAAAATCTCATCCAATGGTTTGAATGCATTGTTGATTGCATAGATCAGCGGCAGCACCATGAAGGCACCAAATACGAGCAGAAGGGCAAACAGGGAGAGGCTTCCCGATAGCGAGCGATTCACCCGCTTTTTGCCTGTCGCAATTGCAGCCATAGCTATTCTCCCACCCTTCGAAGCAGTTTCTGTACCAGCAAGTTGGTGCCCACCATAATCATGAACAGCACGGTGGCAATTGCCGATGCGTAACCCATCTCAAACCGTGTTGTACCAAAGTCGATCAAGTGGGTGACTACCGTCTCTGCCGCATAGTTCACACTCGGGAACCCGGCCAGTGCGATTGACACATCGGCCACGGCAAACGAGGTTGTGAGCTGAATGACTGCGCCGAACATGAGCTGCGGACGCATCGAAGGCAAGGTAATGTACCATAGTTCCTGCCAGCGATTCTTGATGCCATCCACCGCTCCTGCTTCGTACAACGTCCGGTCCACCGTCTGCAAACCGGCGATAAATGCCAGAAACCCGGTTCCGAGACTCAACCACAACTGCACAAGAATGAGGATCGGCATAATGTAAGCTTCCGTCTTCAGCCACTGGATCGGCTCCAGCAGAAAACCCCATTTGATCAGCAGCCCATTCGCAATGCCATAACGATCTCCCGAGAAGATCATCAGCCAGATAAAATACACATTGCCCGAGATGGAGGGCGCGTAGAAGATCAATGTCATGAACGCTCTCCATTTCGGTGTTAACTCATTAATGATCCACGCGAAGACGAAACAGGCAATGTAACTGATCGGTCCGGTAATAATGGCGAACAACAACGTATTCTTGATCGCAATCAGGAATACATCATCCTCCAGAAACAGGCGGGTATAGTTCTGCCAGCCAATGAAACGTGGAAATTCCAACATATTAAAGTAGGTGAAGCTGAGTATGATCGATATGACAACCGGAATCACGGTAAACATGATGAACAGGAGCATATACGGTGCAAGCAGAACATAGGAATGTTTGCTGGCCTTCATTTCCTGGAGCTTCCAACTCCACCACGATTTCATGCCCATCCTTGACGCTTTCTCAGGAGGACTGTTTTGTCCGTCTCGGAGTGATATTTGTGGCACGATTAACCCTCCCTCTGCTTACGGAAGACCAAATTCATTACGCTTGACTCGAATTTCGTCCTGAATATATTGGGTATAATCCATGATGGATTCCCTGGCTTCCACTTGGCCAACAACGGTTTTGTAAAATGCATTGAACAGATGGCGGCCTGTAAAATAACCACCAGGTACTTCGGGAATGCCCTTCACGGTTTCGAATTGTGCCTTCAGATTGGCGTAATCCTCCGCAGGCCACGGCAGGGAATCCAGTGCCTTGATGTTGGCCGTTGGATAACGCGCAGCCGCACCCATCAGTCCTTCCATCTCCCGTCCGAATTCAGCCTGAATCGGTGTACTGGTCCACCATTTCATGAACTCCCACGCCGCATCCTTATCCTTGGCACCCTCCAGCATCATGACTGCACTGCCTCCACCCGGTACGTCCCGATTCAAGGTTCCATCCGCCTGAACGGTTCCCGGTACAGGAACAAATCCCCATAATCCCCGAATCTCCGGTGCAAAGACCGACAGCTGGTTGTACATGGTGTAATCCGTTAGTCCAATAGGCATCTGTCCTGTCCGGAAACGGTTGGCAAAATCATATTCCCGCTCCAGCTTGTAATCGGTATAGAATTCTGTCCACCGCTTGAACGTCTCGATGCCGATCCGGGAATCCAGATCCGACTCCTTGTCATCATTCCGATAGAAGGCGCCACCGTTCTGAAGCAGCATCGTGGCATACTGCGAGTTCGGTGGAATATTGACACCCTGCATATTGGCCTGGGTCACAACCGGCATGCCAAATTCCATATGGTTTTTGCTCAAAATCGCGAGTAGCGCCTCGACATCCTCCCAATTCTGTGGCACTTCAAGCCCCAGTTCTTCGAGCACATCCTTACGGTAAAACAGCATGTTAAAGGTCTGCGTCTCCGGTAGGGCATATACGCCTGAATCATAGGCATACGGTATGATCGCACTTTCCCTGAACTCCTCTTCTACGGTGCGATAGTCACTGAATTGCGTCAGATCTACGGCCGAGTTTCGCATGGCAAAATTCACGGGTAGATCATTACCGATCTGCATGGCAATATCAGGTCCTTCACCCGACAGGGTCGCTGGCAGCAAGGTCCCCATGTTGACCAGCTTCAGGTTCACATTAATGCCACTGTCTGGTGTGAAGGTTTTATCAATCATCGCCTTCATCGTATTCGCCTGGTCACGCCCGCTACCAATCCAGACGGTTACGGTCCGCTGATCTTTCGATGTAGCTACATTGCCGATCTGGTTATAATCAATGAAGAATGAATGATAGAATATCTTCGCTTCATGACCGAGCTTGGCAAGTGGGCCCATCCCTGAACCGGGAATATCTCGGTGAATGGAAGTGACGTACAGGGCGTCGATCTCAAGGGGCTGCTCTCGTGCCTGCTGCACCCATGTGCCGAGACCACCTGTGTTGGTTTTGTATGCTGCAAGCCTTCTTGGAATGGTATTTGGCTTGTCAATCATCTCGTCCAGTTGCTGCGCCATCGTCTTGATCAGTGCTTCCTGATCGCTGGACTGTCCTGATAGAAGACGAAGCTGTGCGGCCACGTCTTTAAGCCGTTTACTTTCTCCGCTGAACACTTCGAGCAGGTTCGGGATCTGCTGTTCCACCCGATAATCCCGGAATTCATCAGGTTTGGTACCTGTGATCATCAGAATGCGTCGGTACATGGAGTTCAAGTTGTACAGACTGTCCTCCACATTGCGGATCAGCGGTGCAAAGTCACCGAGGCTGTTCTCCAGCCGTAGCACATGTTTTCCTTTTTCCAAGTGAAATCTGTATGCTTCCTTGCCGCCCATAACATCAATGCGATAATCACTTTGATAACGGAAAGGGGCTTGGGCCATCTCTGCAAACGGAACTTCACCATCAATGGTGAGCTTGCGTGTGGAATAGATGCCTTTAACGAAATTCTGCTGTGCGGTAAAGCCGATATGATACAGTCCGCTCTCCGGAACATCCACTTCCCATTCAATCCATTGTCCCGGCAGACGCCAGTTAAATCCGCCAATCGTATTGATGCGTACCTGGGAAGCACTGTAAGGAGATACCGCAGAACTTGACCTTTCGCTCGTCGGGTATAACGTAGGTGAGGATTTGGCTATTGCAGCTTCTCCTTCAATGCGAATAAGAACATCCTTCGGCTGCCCGGAGGAATCCGACTGTTGTGCCCCCGCAGTCTCTGCGTAAGGAACGGCTGTCTTCTCATTGAAAAGGCGAATGGACCGAATCACCATGGGTTCACGCGATGATTTTAGCGCTAGGGTGTGTTCCCCTTTTTCCAAATAAAACTTGAATGGATCCTGCTCGTACCCGTCGGAGTCCTGAAACGTTTCTTCCATCCAGCGTGGTTGCTCGACTTGTCTAGGACGAAGGTCGTTGCCTTGATTGTCCTGCTCCACGACATCTTTCTCATTGGCCCATACCCGGTCAAACTGCAAATAGGCGGCTTCCGCAAAAGGAAGTTCACCATCAATGTACAATGCACGTTCAATAGCCGAGCTCTTGCCTTCAACGGGATAATAGATTGCGGACAGGTTATACAGCCCGGTCTCCGGCACATTTATGGTCCAATCGACTTGTCCGGTCTCTCCGGTATGGAGAGAAACGCCATCCATTCCCTCATAATTAGTAAGTTTGCGGACGCCTTCACCTTCGGCTCTTATGTAATCTCCCGCTTCAATGGTGATGTCCACACTTGGCTGTGAAGCCTGGCCTGTTCCAGAGCGATACTGTTCGTATCCCTTCTTCTGCCGGGTCTGCTGCAAGATCGCATCCACTTCAATCGCAGGCAGACTGCCAGGTGGGACGTCCGCACGCTTCCCATCAGCGCCGGAAGTTACATACAGAATGATGCAAGCTGCCGCCACGATGATCACTGTGGACCATATCCATGTCTTACGTTGTAGAATTCCAGCCATCCTGCGAGTCCTCCTCATCAAGGCTGATGCCAGCAAAGCCGATTGGGTGGTTCAGTAAAAAGGGGCTCCGTGCAACGTTGCCGACACGAGCCCCTGCCTGGATCGCTTGCTGGTGATAAGTTCTTATTGTTTGCCGAGTTTATCAATGGCAGCTTGTGCCTGCGCTTTATATTTCTCAGCCGTTGCTGTGACGGAAGCATTGTCTTTGATGATATCGTTCACAAAATCCCCAAAAGGGTACCCCGTGTAGGCATCATCCAACAAGATACGGCCTGTTCCAGCGATGTGCTCGCGAATGATGGCAATATCCTTCTCGTCGGTATAACGACTCTCCAGATAATCCTGACCTGGATATTCTTCAATCTGCGGGATGTCGAAGGTCTCTTCATAGATTTGGTAGACGATCTTTGGATCCTCCACACCTTTTGGAATGAATTTCGCCGATGCCGCGTTGTTTGCATACGTTACCTCTTTGCTGCCCTGTGGTCCATTCGGAATGGGTACAACGCCGACAGCAAAGGTGAGATCACCCAACTGCCATTCGGCTGCGGTGAACAGGGCTACGTCTCCATCCTTAAACGTGTTGCTCTCCTCCCAGTTGGTTTTGTCACCGGTTTTGACCTTCACGACATTCTCCACGTTATACAGTCGTTTAACGAATTCGGTTGCTTCAATCGTTTTCGGATCAGATAATCCTTCCTTGCTATTCGCATCATCTACGATCGTGCCACCATTGGCAGCGGTAAAATGGCGAACGACATCAAGGGCCCAGCCAGAAAATCCGTATACATCTGTTTTGCCGTCATTATTCGTATCTTTGGTTGCCTGTTTGGCGAGTTCCATGAATTTGTCCCAATCCCATTCGCCTTGGTTATACAATTCTTGCGGATCAGGCAAAGATAATTTTTTGAACAAGTCACGGTTATAGTGAAGTCCCAGACCAATGCTGGTTGGCGATTCGAAGGCGTATTCATTGCCTGCAATGGCAGGGAATTTAGTAATCAGATTTGCTTCTTGGTTGATGTTGTTCTCAGGTGTAGTGAACTCGGAGAGGGGCAACAATTGCCCTTTGAGGATGGCAGGTAGTGCGGATTTGTATTCCATCTGAACGATATCAGCGAATGGTTCGCCGGCCAGCGCAGACGTGGTGAATTTGTTCATGTATTCTTCGAAAGGTACATTGACGAACTCCAGTTTTACGTTGTATTTCTTCTCCACCTCTGCAATTTTATCGAGTCTGGCCTTATCGGAGGCCGTCTCTCCCGTCGGTTTCAGATCCCACCAGGCCGCAACCTTGATGACACGTCCACCCAGATCAGGCACATTCGCCACAGCTTCTTCCACTACGTCCTCTTTGTCTGTTTCAGCGACTTCGGTGCTGTTACCTGAGTTCGTTGTCCCCTCTATTTCGCTTCCCGTCTGCGCTGTCCCCCCACCACTGCAAGCGGATACAAAAAGCATCACGGCCAATAACATCAGAGGTAGAACATTCCATCTTCTAATCATGTTTTTAACAACCTCCCCGAATGTGTATACCAATCATGGTTCACTCTACACCGTTAACCCCACTCATCAACCAATCGAAAATAAACAACCACCACCATTTGTTATTTATTGGTTTGTTTTTGACAAACAAAATTTAACACAGCAAAATGTAAGCGTCAACATTTTTGTTGTTAACATTTTCTATTTATTCTGATAAAATGCTGATAAAACAGTTTTATCTCTGTGATTCAGCTTATTCAACACCCTCATTCCTAAGTACACCTCAGTAAAACCGAATCTATACTTTTATTTATTTTGTTATTTTTAAATAATAACAAAATAATAATTCATTAGACAAAATTCGTCATTCTATCTGAAAATGTGCTTACCGTCATGTTGATCGTGTATCCTGAAATACTGTGCTTCACTAACATTTTAAATTCTCTGTCCGTTATTAGATTAAGAGAAATACATCATGCTATACTAGGATCAGTTGGATATCGCTCCAAACAAGGAATACGGCAGAATTACGAGTGTAAGGATGGTATGATGAAAACGAAAGTAACAATTCAGGAGATTGCACATTTTACGGGTTTGTCGAAATTCGCGGTGTCACGAGCTTTGTCTGGAAAATCGGGAGTTAGCGATCAGACGAGGGATGTTATTCTCAAGGCTGCTGGCAAACTTGGGTATTTCAAAGATAACAGCCTCTTGTCTGGTGAACTGTCTCACAACAGTGAATTACATGACTCGAAAAACACACGTTCAAGTGGTACCATCTTAATTTTGTTTCCCAATGTTCGGTACCAAAATCAGGACTCCGTATACTGGGGACCCGTCTTTAACGGGATTTCTTCCAAGCTGAACCAAAAAGGCATTAATATTCTGACCTTGACGGAACCATCTGCAGACCAGCTGTTCACCCTGCTCAATCCGGATGCCATTCGTGGAATCATTACCGTTGGTTCGATCTCGACCCCGATTCTGCTTGAAATCAAGCGGCTCAGTATTCCGGTTGTGATGGTCGATCATCTGGACCCTGTTTTTCACAGTGATAGCATATTCACGGATAACTTTGCATCCATGAGAGAGATCATGCTCTATCTGCTCCGCAAAGGCTTCAAAACATTCCAGTTCGTTGGCAATATCGGGGATGCTCATAGTTTCTATGAACGCTGGATTGCATACACTTCTGTACTTATGGGCCATGGGATGGAAATAGATCAGATTCCCGAACTCAGTAATCAGGCATTGGATGAGTTCCGCCAGACGTTCACTTCGGTAATCCATGAGGATAACCTGCCTGAAGTGTTTGTATGTGCGAATGATTTTTATGGGCTATATACCATAGAAGCCCTTGAAAGTATGGGGATCCGTGTACCCGATCAGTGTGTTGTCACGGGATTTGATAATCTATACGAACATATCCCATTACTGGCTACAGTCAATGTGAACAAGGAATTGCTCGGTGCGCGTGCGGTGGATCAGATGTTATGGCGCATAGCGAATCCAGAAAGCAACGTCGAGAAAAAGTTGATTCTTGCTGACGTCATCATTCGTGAACAGTTCGGCAGGCATAGCGGATAAAAGCAGAATATATGATGGCTCGTATGTGTGAATATACATATCGAAGCATATATGGAGTAAAGCTTATGTCCTCACATAACAGCACACCAAATACCCCTATAACCGTATTAGAGCGGCTATAGGGGGTATTTGCATGATTGAATGTTGTGTTCTACGTATCTGTGCGCACATCATCCCATTCCTGATCCAGATAACAGATCAGCCAGTTCAATGCACGGTGACGTTCATAAGCCACTCCACCATTCAAGCCGGCGGGAGGTGTTTTGTCATTCACACGACTATCCACACACACCCAATTATAACGGTAGATCAGATCTGCTTCATCCAGAATCTCGCTCTTGTTACGCAGAGACGCACCCGAGAGAAAGTCGGCAAAGCTGTCCTTCTGTTGCAAATAACCGACATCCTTCCCTACGTTACATAACTCCGTTGGTGCACCTAAATCCTCCACATAACCAAGCGCCCACAACATCACGTGGTACGCTTCATAGCCCCAAGAGAAGGCGATGATCTCCTGCTGCTCCGCTCCGTGTTGGTCGATAAACCTCTGCTCTACGGGTGAAAAAAAGGAATCAGCCTCATACTTGTCGATCACTTCCTGAACCAGAGCTGCGGTATCGTCCGCGCTTTCGCCTGCTCCCAGACACTCTCCCTTAAGCGCGGCAAGACACAAGGCCACCGCACGGCGAGCGACTTCCTCTTTACTCCGGATTGTGGTGTGCTCTTCTCCGGCCCTTGCAGGCAAGTTCGCATTATAAGGAATGCCTTGTTCCGTCAACCGTTGCTCTGAACGCACTTTACGTTGTATTGCAGACTCCGTCTGGGTTCTAGCATCGTCCAGGAGACTGGTGTGCGCTGTCACCGTGTAATCCTCTACCTCTGACTCTCCATTCACATCCAGCAATAACTGACCTTGTGCATTCAGCAGAGATCCACCTCCCCAGAAGATCACAGCATCCAGAGCATCAGCCAGTTGTAATAACTCGCCGAAGAATTCTTCTGAGATATCCTCTTCTGTCTCAATGCCAACCACCATGTTCAGTGTGGAACATTTGATCAATACCTTTTCCTGGAGCGAAGCATTGCGCCCTTCAATCTGACTCAAAAATCCAAGCATCCCCTGAATCATTGTCGTAAATTCCTCAGGATGTGTCTGGCTGGTCATGATATTGAAGCCTTTGGTTTTCTTACTCAGCCATTTTTTCTGAGTCACTTGAATATGAGTCTTGTCTTCCCGGCATTTAATCGTACCCTCAGGATAAATGGATTGAATCACTTCAAACAGCTGATCCAGGTCAAACTGAGAGCTATATATCGCACAATTTCTCATGAAGTCCACCCTCTCTATATATAGTTCAACTAATGAATATTTACACTGGCACTCCGATGGCAGAATAACTTTCCGATCGCTGTTATCCCCAGATTTTTTTATTCCTTTTTTTGAAAGGGGAAATCCGGTGATAAAGGCGAACGCTCCGCTTCTTCAAGTTATTTCTGCCCTCTCCGTTATCGTGTAAATGTTCAGTTGAACATATATGACTAATCCTTATACGGATCGAATTCATTACCTCCGGCCATGGCGACACCAACGGGACGCAGCACATGGTTGATTTTCAGCGTATTCGCATGTGCGTTCAGTACGTCTTGCAGTTTCTTATACACAAACGGACTTTCGTCTGTGCCCGCTCCCCGTAGTTCCACGCCATAGGCACGAATCGCCTCATGCATCTGTGCTTCGCTAATCTCACCGCCCATGCGTGTGCGCAGCTTGTAATTCATTTTGCCAGCCGCCTGGGTTCGGCTCATCGTGCGCCCTGCCCCATGTACGGTGCTGCGGAATGACTCGGTATTTTCTTCGCTGTGGATGCCCTCCACAATTACCGAGATATCACCCATACTGCCTCCAACAAAACCGAGTTGCCCGGGTGCCAGTGGCGTTGCACCTTTGCGGACCACGACTACCTCTTCACCCATGTGCTGTTCCTTCCAGGCAAAGTTGTGATGATTATGAACGGCGTATTCAGCACTTGCGCCGAGAATTCCCAGTACCTGTTCAATAACATAATCACGTCCTGCATAGGCGTATCTGCCCGCCAAAGTCATTGCATCCCAATACATATCACCCATTTCGCTGTTCAAGTCAAACAAGGTAGGCGGTTGATCCATGGATTCGCCAGGTGCTTTGCCACTGAACTGACGCCCTGCGGCCAGGTTAAGGAACCCACTCGCCACTTTGTGACCGAACCCGCGGCTGCCAAAATGATTCGCGATCCACACCTTCCCCGTGGCCTCTTCTACAAAAATATCCACGAAATGATTGCCACTGCCTACGGTTCCGAGTTGGTTGCGTGCGAGTGTCTTCAGCTTATGTTGTAATCCCGGTTCAATGGTATCGAACAGCTTCCAGCTCGCGTCGTCGAACAGTTCATGATCCACGGGTGTTGGATTGTTACGGCCCACGCCGAAAGAGATGGTCGAATTGATGTCATCCATAATCGTACCAATCTGGTCCCGAATATCATCCCACATCAGATTGGTACGCACAGCCTTGTTGCCACAAGCAATGTCATATCCGACACCTGACGGACTGATCATATTCCGGTAAGCGACAACACCACCAATGGGTTGCGAGTAACCTTTGTGATGGTCAGCCATCAGAGCCACACCCAATACATCTCCATATTGCGAGCAAGTCACCGCCTGACTTACGGCGTTCTCCAGCGGCTCCCCCCAAACTTTAATGTTATCTACGATACGCATGATTGTGTTAACCTCCTATGTATTATTTGATTAGTTTAACAGAGATCAACGTGGCCAATTAAAGATGCTTCCGGTAACCCTGCACCTTCTCATCCCTGAAACCCAGTTTCTCATAAAATATATGCGCTTCCTTGCGCTGATCGCCAGACACCAGAATCATGTAACCACAACCCAGATCTTTCGCAATCCGCTCAATCTGGAGCATTAATCTCTGCCCAATGCCCTGCCTGCGTACCTGGTCCGATACAATCACATTCTCCACAACCATGAACGGTTTACATGGACCCACCAGATCCATGCACTCAATCCCCATAACGGACCCAACCAATTTGCCATTGTAAAATGCCCCAAGCACATGATAATGGCCGTTCTGCTGTATGTATTGGAACATCTTTTTCATCTGCTGCTCAAGGGTAGGCATTCCCATCAGCTCATCATACAGTTTGCTTAAAGCCGACAGATCCTGTAGTTCAATAGCTTTGATCGTAACCATACAATATCCCCCTGACGTTCTTTCTAATTTGGTATTCTACCTTCTATCTTAAACGAGGTCCTTTTTAAAATAATAATGACTGTGTCCAGTCGGTGCATTCTCGATTATTGTGATCAATTGGTAGCCATGCTTCTTATAAAATTCCGGTGCTTGATAAGAGAACGTGTTCAATTTGACAAAATCACAAGATTTCTCACGCGCAATACGCTCAATTTCAAGCAATAACTGTGAACCGTATCCCCGATGACGTTGATCGGAGTCCACCCACAGGATATCAAGCTCTACCCAATTCCAGCAAAGTGTACTGAGCACTCCTGCAACAATCTCACCATCCTCATTTCTGATATTGAAATTCAATTCTTCGTAACGATGCCTTAATTCCTCACTCACATGTGCAGCATTAAATGCAATAAGTTGCCCGCGAACATACTCTGAATCCTCTGAAGTGCTTGGGTTAATATTCCCTCTCAACATCTCCTATTCACTCCTTTTATCTCAGCAGTTTATAATTTAGAATCATGTAGTTCAATCCTGATAACAGGGTAACGCCTGCCGCTAGCCATAATAAAATCATATCAACCCGTACATCCCACAGCAAACTGAATGGAACATGATTTAATAAGACAGCGATGATGGCAGCCACCTGCAATACCATTTTGATTTTCCCATACTGATCGGCTGCAAGAGCAATGCCCTGCTCTGTGGCTACCATTCGTAAAGCAGTAATCACAATTTCACGGCCTATAATGATTACAGCAATCCATGAACTGATCATATCCTCCTGAACCATCATGATCAGCGCCGCTGCAATCAACAGTTTGTCCGCTAGTGGATCAAGCAGCTTGCCCAGATTCGTAATTTGATTATATTTTCTAGCCACATATCCATCCAGTTTATCCGTGCCTGCCGCTATGGCAAATATAAATAGAGCAGTTATCATACTTTGTTGATTCAGAAAAGAAATCATAAACAATGGAATCAACATGATTCTAGCCAACGTGATTTGATTTGCCAAATTCATTAGATTTCTCCACTCCTCATGCACCATTGATTCCAAGTATATCCTGGTGCAGACATATGAAACTTAAGTCCCATCTGTTCATTTCGCTTCGATACTGAATCAGACTCCTCCTTGTCTCTATACATCATTTCGACCCAGTTCCATGATCATCCTTTTTTTCCATGTGTCCTTGCACGTAGAAAAGAAAAATGGCAGCCTGTATTCATACAGCCGCCCATTAATTAACCTATTCTGCTATGTCACTTACTCCTGACCTCATTCTACAAAGCTTCCTTAATCACCCGTTTATAGTACCACACAGACAATAGACCAAAGATCGAATATAACAAGGTATACACAATCATGACAATAACCGTAGGTGTCGCCAGTTCCGTACCAAAGAAAAACCAACCTGATTTTACGGCAAAGTAACTATGACTCAGTCCCACCACAAGCGGAATACCGAAGTTGAACAATTGCTTGATCTGAATGCCACGCAACAGATTGCCTTGCGTAAATCCGAGCTTTCGCAGAATGGTATAGTTGCCCTTCTCCTCTTCACTCTCATTCATTTGTTTAAAGTAAAGGATACATCCTGATGTAATTAAGAACGTCAAACCAAGAAAACCAACAATGAACATAATCAGACCCATATTGGACCGTTGGTTATTTCTGAATTCGATCTGTGAGAAGCTGGGAGCCTTCAATTGCAGATCCGCAAAAATCGCATACGCATTCTCGTTTTGACCGGGATCTGTAATTTGTACACCGTAATAATCCGTCGCTTCCCTAACCTGGATGTTCGGATCCAGATCCTGGGCAAGCTCAGCATAAACCGATTCATCTACTACTGCTACAGGCGTACCTTTGGTGTAATATAAGGGAAGAACGCCCTGTTTGGTGGTGCCAATCAATTGCTGGTCAATCGTCTTCTTTAATCCGTGCAGCACAATGGGACCCTCATCCCGAATGGAGAAGAATTGCTGAACTACATTGCCGTATCCCATGAAAATGACTTCGCCTGGTCTGAGTTCGATGTTATCTACCATGCTGTCACTTACTACACTGCTGAACAACAGCTCACCCATTTCCGGGGCATCCATCACTTCTTGTGCATCCATTTCAATATAAATAGGCTCTCTATGCTTCTCTTCATATGGAATTTGATTGTTATCCAGCTCTGCTACAAAACGATTTTTCACATTCGCTTGAGCAAAAGAAAAATCCTCTGGCAAGCTTTCCTTAGCCTGTGCCTCTGCCGAATAATACGAAATGTAACTAAGTGACAGCATGCCAATCGCAAGTGCAGACACGGTTGTAATAATCGTGAGCAGCAATGCATTAGACTTCATGCGGAACATGATTGAAGATAACGATAACACCTCATGAATGGATAAGTAGCCGTTTTTGCTTTTGCGAACCAGATTAAAGATAAAACTGACCGACCCCTTATAGAACAGATATGTCCCCAGTATGACCGATAACAGAATCAGGATCATCGTGTACATCAACTGCTGCATATCCAATTTCTCGACGCTGAACAACCTTGCAGACAGTATGTAACCGAACACGATCAGGGCAATGCCCAAGATGCCAACAACCATCTGTCCAAACGACATCTTCTGCACCTGCTGCTCCGAGGTGGCTGATACCCGAAAGAGCGAGAGAATACTCTGCCTCTTGATAAAGATATAATTCATCAGCATGATGAGCAGATACATTATCGTGAAGACAATACCCGTTTGCAACAGTGCCATCGGAGAGAAGTACAGCTTCGTAATCGCATCCACACCAAGAATTTTGAACAATATCATCAAGACCAGCTTGGATGCAAGAAACCCGATCAACACCCCAATGGCCATGGAGCCAAAATAAAGGATACTGTTCTCCGCGCTCAAAATGCCAAAAATTCTGCCCTTCGTCAGTCCGATTAATTGAAATAATCCAATTTCTTTGCTGCGCCGCTTAATAAAAATGGTATTGGCATATAACAGAAAAATACCGACAATACCGATTAATAATACCGAAGACGCGCCTATCGCCGCCGCACCTTTCGTTGAAGCAGCCACCTCATCCATGGAAGGATCATACTGTAACGTCACAAAGGAAAAATACAAAGCTACACTAAACACAAGTGCAAATACATAGAGATAATAATTCTTCAGATTTTTCCTAAGATTGCGGAGGATGATATAATTCAAGCTCATTGCTGTACACCACCCAACACGCCCTGAGTTTTGATAATGTCGTTGAAGAACGATTGCCGCGACTCATCTCCTTTATTCAGTTGGGTGTAGATCTGACCGTCTCGAATGAAGATCACTCTGCTGCAATAACTTGCAGCAACCGGATCATGGGTAACCATAATAATGGTCGCCTTTCGTGCGCTGTTCATATCACTTAACTTGCCGAGCAGATCGGAAGCGGATTTGGAATCCAACGCTCCTGTCGGTTCATCCGCAAAAATGATACTCGGCTCGTGGACAAAGGCTCGTGCTGCCGAAGTTCGTTGCTTCTGCCCCCCTGAGATCTCAGATGGATACTTGTCTTTCATCTCGTAGATCCCCAGTTCACGGGCAATCTGTTCAAACTTCCGGTGTGCCTCCTGCTTCGGAATGCCCGTGATCGAGAGCGGCAATAATACATTTTCCTTCACCGTAAGGGTATCCAGCAGATTATATTCCTGGAAAATAAAGCCCAGATGATGTTTGCGGAACTCAGCCAGCTGTTTCTCCTTCATTCCCGTGAATTCTTTGCCCTCAATATCAATCGTGCCCTGGCTCACCCGATCGATGGAGGAGAGCACGTTAAGCAGCGTCGTTTTACCTGAACCCGAAGGCCCCATTATGCCCACAAACTCTCCCTTGCTTACCCCGAGATCAATCCCTTTCAGCACTTCCTGTTTATTTAATTTATTACCATAGACTTTATGAATTTTTTTGGCTTCCAGTATCCACTTATCCCACTCACTCCTCTTTGATCTTCTGTATAATGCTCATGTCTATATCATAGGCGGGATGTGAAATGTTATCGTGCGATTCAACGAACAAAACCAAAAAGCATGTGACATTGTTGTCACACGCCTACAAGATGCACCATGTCGTTTTTTCGCGGAAAAGTAAGTGTGACGGTCGTGCCCTCACCAAACGAAGACTCTACATGAATGCGCATATGAAGGGTTTGGACCACCTGACGAACCAGATACAGCCCCATACCAGTAGCCGCTCCGTCCATTCTGCCTCGGGTGGACGTAAATCCTTTATCAAATATACGCGGCAGATCCTGAGCCTCAATTCCTCGCCCATGATCCTGAATCCGGAGTATGATGTGTCCATCCTGTTCCCGACTTTCAATGAGGATGTCCGATGAATCACTATATTTTACCGCATTACTTAACAACTGCCGGAGGATGAAACCTAACCATTTGCTGTCTGTGAGCACGCGCGATACCATTAAAGACACATCAAAGCCAATGCCTTTGGATATGCACCATGATCTCAGCGCTCGGATCTCGCTATTCAAGACCGGTTCAAATTCCGTCTCTTCGATGAACAGATCATTATGCATGAACGGAATCCGCTTTTGGTGAAGCTGCTGATCCAGCAACTGATGGATTCGTAACCATTCATATGTCATTTGGCTCTGCAACTTGTCATCTGGCAAACGCTCAATCATCAGTTGCAACGCAGTCAGTGGGGTCTTCACCTCATGAATCCAGGACAACATCTCGTCCTTCTCCTGTTCCAGGGCGATAAAATGTTGTGACGACTCCTTACGATACCGCTGTGTCTGGGAACTGAGGGCCTCATGTACGATGTGCTCATACGGACTATCGGCGATATCGAGTTCTCCCAGATTATAAGTTTGATCCCAAGTGCTCAACTTTGTGTAGAAACGAGTCTCTTTCAGGTATCTCGCCCAGATAAAAACAAGACAGACCACTACATTCAGGACTACGATATACACCACAGACTGGAATGGAATGGACGAGTCCATGTAGGCCACCAATAAAATAATAAGCTGTATGCTTACCAGTAACCATAACCAACTAGCCCTTTCTCGTATGTACTTTCCAATCATGCTTCCGCCTCTTCCGTCGCCATGTACCCCTGACCTACTTTGGTTTCAATGTACTGCTCCAAACCCATGGGTTCAAGCTTCTTCCGTAACCGATTAACGTTAACCGTCAGCGTATTGTCACTTACGAAATGCTCATGATCCCACAAGCTCCGGATGAGATCCTCGCGGGTAACAATCTGATTTTTGTGCTCAATCAGCACTTTAAGAATGAACATCTCATTTTTGGTTAACAGGATAGATTTATCTCCGCAGGTCAACGTATTTTTCACATATTCAATAGCAGCACCGCGCCAAGTCCGAAGTTCAATATGCTCTGTATTATAGTTGTACACCCTCCGCAGAGTCGCCTGAATTTTGGCAATCAACACATCGAAGTGAAAAGGCTTCTGGATAAAATCGTCTGCACCCAAATGCATGGACATGACCATATCCGCAGGATGATCCCGTGAGGACAAAAAGATAATCGGCACATTGGAGTGCGAACGAATGATCCGGCACCAATGAAACCCGTCATATTGGGGTAACTGAATATCAATAATGACCAATTGCGGCTGAATTACGCTGTACTCCTGCAATACCTTGCCAAAGTCCTGCACACCATACACGTCATACGACCATTGGGACAAGCGTTCCTTGATTTCACTGAATAACGATTCATCGTCTTCAATGAGCATAATTTTAAACAAGAGACTTCACCACGTTTCTGATCTTCTACGGTCGACTAAGGTAAGGGTCATTAGACTCCGTTACTACCAGGTCGTCACCGTTACCCTTAAGAGTCGTTCTTCTGATCGCTGACTCCAGTGTACAGGGAAGTTGGGCTTATATCAAAAGGTATCCATACTTCGTATCGAACACGAGCCGAAATATGGATATCATATCAACTCTCAATAGTGTGTATAACATGGCTTGCATCACTGTTTTCATCCAACCGCTTGATCAACTGCTGTGCCACATCTCGTGGCGATCTTAATTGGCCAGCCTCGTATACTTGATTGAACAGTCCGGATAGCGCAAATTCCTCTGTGCTTTTTCCGCGCGCAGCAGCCTGTAACTCTGTATCGACCATTCCCGGATCAAAAGCCATAATCTCAACAGGGTTCTGTTGGCCCATTTGCTCCAAAGATACACATTGGGTGAACATGTTCAAGCCTGCCTTGGATGTACAATACACTGCCATTGATGGCGCGGGATAAGTTGCCGAACCCGATGAGAGATTAATAATCTTACGTCTGGCGGACAGGTGATTCGTTTGTTGAATAAAAGAGGAACTCACTATCATTGGCGCTGAGAGACTAATGTTGAGACTCTGACTTATCTCTTCCGCACTGCATTGATCGATAGGTCTTAGTGGCTCCAGCATCGCTGCATTATTAATGAGCCCAATAAAACGAGCTTCCTGACATGGGATTTGGTCTAATACACGTTTAACCAGATCATCAATCCCGGTCAGATCGGCTAGATCGTACTGAACATGATGGTAACGCCCACTCCATTCCTCGCCTGATTCCAACAGATCCGAACACCCGCGTGAAATACCGTAAACGTAATCCCCCTTAGCCAATAATAACTCCGCAAGTTGTAAACCGATCCCCTTGGATGTACCTGTAATGATAAAGTGTCTTCCTGTTCTTGTTTCCATTCCGATACCACGGCTCCTCTATTTTCAATGCATATTATTCCCCTACTCTTATGAGTTTTTCTTTCTCCACAACGTGGCCCAGAGAAAAGGTACACCAAAATACGGTTCATGCTGTTCCATCGCCTTCATCGCACGGAACTGGGCACACGCGAAGCCATCTTCCATCATGTAGCGAAGTTTCTCCTCCGTGAATGCTAGACCACCGCGCATCGACTTCTCTTGATACACTTGCCAATCATTCATAACGATCTCCGGCCCACCAATATCGCCAAAACCGGGAGCAAAACAAGTCATTCCAAAATATCCTCCAGGTCGGAGCGCATTGTGGATCATTTCTATGTAGGGAATGCGCTGATGAGGTAACAGATGGTGCAGACAACCCGAGTCGTAAACAAGTTCATATTCTTGCTCTGGAGCAAGTTCAAACACGGAGCGACATTCAAAGTTCACATCCAGCTGCTCTTCTGCTGCCCTCTCCTTAGCCCAGGCAATCGCTGTCTCGGAAAGATCATAAGCATCCACCTGATATCCTTCGCGCGCTAAATACAACGAATTTCTGCCCGGACCACAACCCAATTCCAGTGCTTTACCACCTGTCAGCATACCTGCGTTCACATGCGCTACCAGATTCTCATCAGGTTTGTTTGGAAAAAAGGGGATGGGTCTGTTCCGATCCTCATAGAATGGCTCCCAGAATTGCTTGGCAGATCTGAAGTCCGCATCGAGCATATCATACAGATCCTGTACACTTTTAATCGTCTTTTCCACTACCACATTCCTCCTCAAATTATCCATTCAAACCTTCTTATCCAACTGTTCATTTCTCGTAATTTCTATTAAATTCGCACACTCTATTATAACATTTTTACCCATTAATTCTCTATTTTTCTTGCGTTTTTTCACTACAAAATATAAGCTTTTTCCCAACAAAAAAACGACCGACAAGGATGTCGATCGTTTGCAATCATAGCGGTTTTGAGTTGTAATTTACTTCGCCCGTTCCAAGACTGCAAAGTAATTTCCTTCGTTATCAGCAAAGTTGAAGACACGCCCCGTTGGCATCTCGACAATCTCTCCAACCGTTACATGTTTGCCAGACAAGTCGGCATATAACTGATCCAGATTTTCAGTGAAGAACATTAACGAAGGTGTGCCGAGATTTACACCCGCCGACATCCGTTCGACGAACTCTTTGTCATGAAGAATAATACTCGTTTGCGAATCTGGGGTAGGCGCAATCTCAATCCATCTCATGCCCTCATCAAGGTTTACTTCATCCACAATGTGGAATCCTGCAACTTCGGTCCAAAAAGCCAGGGATTCATCTTGATTATTGACATACAACATAATCTGGCCAACTTTGCTAAACATGGATCAATCACTCCTCTGATCATCTAATCTCTCAACGTCCTGCTTATCATTCCTCAAATTCCAATAGAGTATAACATGCAAGACGGATTTTTATCATATTTCTTTAGAGTGAAGTGGATATCACTATGAGCATCAATGATAAGTCATCAGATGAGTTTCTTGAAGTTCCCTTATAAGGTTTTAACAAGGGAAAGTCTATGAAACCCCGAGGTATAATAATTCATATCAACACCTTCTTTTTGAAAATTCATTCGTTCATAAAATACGAGCGCTGCTTCATTTTCTTCATGATCAAGCGTGTACAGCATGACATCACTACAACCGAATTCAGCTATTTTTATACATATTTTTGTAATTAGTGAACGTGCTACTCCCTGCCGAAGATGTGATTTACATGTAACAACGCCAACGATCTCATACCGGTTAACGGTAGGCTGAAAGATATAACCAGCATGACCTATGACAACATCTGCTTCGTCGACCATGACATAATAAGCATGGATACGTTCATCCGTCATTTTTAAAAATGAATCCCAGCGCGCAGGGTACTGATTGCGTATAAAAGAAGGGAATTGAAAATGATGATCTGTCATCATCTTCAGCACTACTGGTTGATCAATATCTTGAAAAAACCGAATAGTCATCTTTTTATCACCTCCCCTTCGTGTGCTTGTTAACATCTTTTAAGTTACCAGCTTCATCATATTTCATTGCCGCCACCAGTCCTTTCGTTGCCTCAATAAAAATAAAGTGTTTGATCAAAAGATCAAACACTTTGCCCAGGCGTACGGCATTTAATATATGTGCTTCCTCGTGGTTCACTCCACGTTTACGCCAGTCACACACAACAGATATTTAACAACTAGTAACACATGACTTACACTTATTGCGTGCCTTTTAACTTCTTCGTCAGATAAAGTACAACATCGTCGTCCATAATCGTTTCTTCACCCGGCTGAATGTAATGATCATGTTTGTGTACACCGTGACCGTCCGGTATGTATCCGCGATGGGCATACAGAATCTGCGCTTTGCCATAATCGGAAAACACGCCTACACCAATACCTGCTACATCCGTTCGTTTCAAAATAACTTCCTCTGCCCTGTCCATCAATTGCGAACCAATACCTTGGCGCTGGAACTTCATCAGCACATTGAAATCATTAATTTCGGGAATGCCTTGTTCCCTGAAAGACGGGTAATATGATGTCCATAGAACATTGACGTAACCAGCAAACTCTCCATTCAACTCGGCTACCAAGGTCACACGTTCGCCATTCTGCTGTTCAACTAAGTAATGGAGATACTGCTCTTCGAACCTCCCCCAACCCTGCTCCTGGAACGCCTTGGATATGATGACAGGATCGCTCTCATTTAATAGTCTGATATGTACACTCACTGATGAATCCTCCTTGAAAAGGTTTTTCTCCTAACTATATTCCCAATCGATCCCGAAGCGATGTGATATGAGCAACATGGTGTTTGCCATGCCAAGCATACATGCCCAGATTATAATCCAACCTTGTCGTTTCTTCCGATGAGGGATGATAGAATTGTTTGGCATAATCTGCATCTGTCAACGCGTTTAACAGAAACACCCAACGACGATGGAGCGCATCGAGAATCTGAAGCGAAAATTCAACATCGAGGTCTCTTGAATCACTCAGTTCGGCCCAACGCTCTTCATAATAAGGTCGAATCGTTGGTGTATCCTCTGTCAGTGCCAGCTTGAAACGAATCATACTGTTCATATGGCTGTCTGCCATGTGATGAATGACCTGTTTGAGCATCCAGCCACCTTCTCGATACGGCAGACTTAATTGCTCTTCACTCAGTCCCTTTACTGCTTCTCGCGCGCGTTCAGGTAGCTCAGCAATGTCCTGAATCCACTTCTCCCGCTGTGCCAAAGTAACTTCACCCGTGTGTACAAATGGTCCTATCGGAAATCTTTCATCCATCCATTATTCCTCCTTGTGTATATGATTCAAAATATCGCTTAACCTTATCTAAGGAGCATATTCCATGAGCCAGCAGTCTCTCATCTGTCCTTCGTGCTGCTCATGTTTCTCCAACAGCTTAATCCTGTGGAAACCACACTTCTCATAACAAGATATCGCTCGCAAGTTCCAGGCTTGAGGGTCCATGACCACTTTACAGGCTTGTTGTTCATCAATCAGATAAGACAGCATGGATTGCACCAGCAATGTCCCAATACCTTTATTCCAGTAGCCTACCTCACCAATAAACTGATCCGTTCCATAGATGATCTCATCCGTGTCTCCATAACCATACTCCGTTCGTTCTTCTTCCTCAAGCTTATAGAACTGAATGTATCCAATCGGATTCCCCCCATACTCTACGATACAACGGGTAGCATCATCATCCTGATTGTAAAAATGCTCTCTAACCAGATGAAGATCATGCGGCCGATCACGGCCTTCATAGTATTGAAGAACTTCCGGATCAGTCAGCCACTCCACCAGATGGTGTTCATCTTTTTCATCTAATAAACGTACCGTAATCTCATTCCATTCATAGATTATCATCACTCTGCATACTCCTTAATGATTTCAAGAGGATTTCCCGAGACCCAACTCAGGTCCTTGCCCAACACACTTTCCTCATGAACATAATAGATCATAGGTTGCTTAATTGGTTCTGCTTTCCCACCCAAAGGATGAATGGTAAAACGCATCTTGTACGTGCCTGCTGCATCAGGTATGGAGAATCCTGAAAATTCGGTCATTGCCGTGGATGACTGCCTCTCTAACGCTTGACGAAGAACCTCTTCCGTTGCACCCGTGCTGCCAACCGAAGTGGGTTGAATAAATCGGTTGTCCTTTTTATCACTAAAAGTTATTGAACCCCAGCCAGGCACAACGGGATATACCGTATGCTGTCCCTTATCTTCTTTTCTTCGTATTATGTTTAATTGTACCTCGTATTCCTCCGCAGCTGTCTGCCGAATCGTGCCCTTTAAGCTAACATCCTGCGCTGTAACGCTTGGATTCAGATTATTATATATAATGAGAACTGCTATAGTAACAACCGTAATGCCTGTTAGCCAAAATGTCGTAATTCTACGCATGTATTTACCCCCAAGATTAACCGTAAGTCTGGAGCAATTCACTCTCCATTAGTGTCTGTGTAATGCTGTCTAATTCCGGAGAAGCAGACCAATCACGATGTGTATTCAACCCATATTTAATCGTATGAATGACGCTATGGGCTGACATGTATATATTATGGTGTACTCCCGGCTCTACAATCATGTGGTCCCCCTCACCCATAACCCTTATTTCAAGATTCTGATCATCCGTAAAATTTGCATAAGCAATCCATCCGGATTGCACTACATAAAACTCCGTTAGATTAGTATGAAAATGACTGTTCTGCCACGCTCCATGGGAAGAAGCAACTGTTCTACAATAATAGCTTCCGTCTTCTGCTATCATTTTATATTTCTGTTCTCCGTTCGCCATTTGCTCGAAGCTAGTTTTAACGCCAGTCTCACCATATTTTCGTTCTGGAAATTCTATATCCAATTCGCTTCAACTCCTTACAATCTGCCAAACGTACTTGCGTCTAGAGATTCACCTGACAAAAAATCCCTTCACACAAACATTCGACATAGACAACTCGATTCTCCTGTTATTTTCACGATATATCTTTTAGTAAAATTTGAAACGCTTCTCTTCCAATTTCCGTATTAAGGTCGAAGTCGTATTTATCCCCAAATAGTAAACCATCTGATCTGGAGGTTGAGCACATGTCATTTTTCAAGAAAATGTTAGCCAGTGTGGGTGTTGGAGCAGCCAAAGTAAATACGGAATTGCATACACCAGAGGTCACGCCTGGAGGGATCATCTCGGGGGTTGTGTACATTGAAGGTGGAGATGTGGAGCAGAACGTAGATCGAATCTATCTTTCAATTAAAACCCATTACATACGGGAGCACGATGATCGCAAAGTAAAAGAAACAGCCGTTATAGCCAAATATTTGCTCACTGAAGGTTTCACATTACAGCCTGGATCCAAATTGGAGAAAGACTTCTCATTTGACCTGCCTGAAAACCTGCCAATTACACTGCATCGTGCAGAGGTCTGGGTAGAGACGGGCCTGGATATCTCAAGCGCCGTAGATCCCTCAGACCGGGACAGACTGCATGTTGTTCCTAGCAAAGACATGAAAACTGTGCTCGATGCGATCGATATTCTTGGCTTCAAGCTGCGTGAAGTAACCAACGACTATGCACCGAAGCTGGGCGGAAATCTGCCATTTGTGCAGGAATTCGAATTCGTTCCAACAAACAAGTTCCGTGGTCATCTGGATGAGTTGGAAGTACTGTTCTATCCGATGGGCGATTCGCTCGAACTACTGTTGCAGATCGACCGCCGCGCTCGTGGGCTCAGTGGAATATTCTCCGAAGCCATGGGTACGGATGAAAGTTTTGTCCGCCTACACCTGTATGAAAGACATCTGGCGCGAGGTGCGCATTCTGTCGCTCAAGGACTGGAAGAAGTCATTTCCAAACATATTTAGTCTGTGAAAAAAATAAAACCGTCCTCTATCAGACAGTTCTGATGAAGGACGGTTTTTGATTTTCGGAGTAATAAGGCTTCGAAGTTCTCCCCATACAAAGACAGCTTAAGTACTTGGGACAGTCATGGAGCTCATGTAGACAAACCTTCAGGAACGCTGTGTCCAGCGCTGCATTCCTAATCGAAGACCGTAATATGCAGCGGCGAGCAAAATGAACCCGGCAAAAGCCATGATCATGGTTGTTGTATCCCATCGAACAATGGTTCCAAAAGCAACCTTGGATTGCAATGGCGTACCGGATGAAGCAGTGTTCATTAGATCTGGTACATAATTCTTGGTCGTAATCATACCTTGAAGAACATTCCATGCTACAAAACCGATGATGAATAACAAAGTAACCAGAACGGATTCCGTTGCTAATCTTTTGTTCATGTGTGTCATTTCGCCTCCTCTTCCCATTCAATTAGACAAGAAGTGCTGCATCTCCTTTTTCAAAAGATCTTTGTTGGCATCCACATACTCATACAGCAAGTCGAAGCTTTCCTCGTTATCCGCTTGCATGCTTAAATTCGCAGCTTCCAATTCAATCTCCTGCAATATCTCATGAATCTGTTCCCCGTGTGTTTGCAGGCTTGTCGTGATATCGTCTTCGGACAGGCCATTCACATTATCTCGTAATTGCCCGTGCGTTATGCCGCTTTCGGACAACTTCTGCTCAATCTTCTTGAGGATCACAGCATCTGCATCATTGCCGATCCGCTCCATCGCTGCTATTGTCTCAACCAGATACTGCCCGCTGGCATTCTCAAGGAAACCGGTCATGCCGTTCATGGACAGCTCGGTATCCAGATCGATGATCAGAATGATATCTCGCAGCACATGCGGAAGTTCCGGCCCACTCTCTCGAATTGTTGCAAATTCAGCCCGATAAAGGTCCATGGCTATACTCCCTACCACCTCTTCACCTGACATCTCATCAAGCTGATCGAGGGGTAACAACTCCTGCAGTTCTTCTTGTAACTTGTTCATCTTTCTCTGCCTCCTGTATCTCTCTGTCTATATACGCCGACACGTTATTACATCATAGCAGAATACGCTATACAAGTTGAATGCTTAGAAAATGGTTCTTGCAACCTGTTATCAAATTTACAGGGAATATCGCCAAGTTAACGTGCACTTGACCTGTGGAAAATGTTCCGCTGTTATGATCTTGGCATCACGAGTCTTGGGAGGGGTATTGATGCGCCTGGCCTTGTTCACAGACACCTATCTTCCGGAAACCAATGGTGTTGCTGGCACGCTGCACCGCTTAAGTAACCACCTGAACCGCAGAAGAATTGAACATCTGCTGTTTACGCCGAACTCCATCATCGAAGGAAGCCATGAGACTCAAGTCGGATCGGTTGCCAACATTCCTTTTTTTCTGTATCCCGAATGCCGCATTGCGTTACCCAACAGAGCAAATACTCACAAGCAGCTAAAAGCCTTTCGGCCCGATCTGCTGCATATCGCCACGCCTTTTAATATGGGGCTGCTTGGTCTGAGGTATGCACTCAAGCATTATACTCCCCATGTAATCTCCTATCACACCCACTTCGATCGTTATCTCGAATACTACCGGTTGAAAAGCATGATTCCGTTCTACTGGAAATACATCCAATGGTTCCACCGTGCCTGTGATGCTACACTCACGCCATCGCAGGAATCGTTGAACACATTACAAACCCAAGGCATTCAGCGTCTGAAGCTCTGGTCCCGCGGAATTGATTGCAAACTGTACTCCCCTGATAAACGCAGTTCGGCTATCCGTGAACGATACCACATCACCGCTCCCCTGATTCTACTCTACGTTGGACGCATTGCCCCGGAAAAAGATATCGCTACGCTCACCACTACCATGCAGCAGTTGCCCCAGGAAATGCAATCCCGTGTACATTGGATTATCGTTGGCGACGGTCCTTCTATCCCCAAAATGCGTCTGCAATCCCCACCAAATGTTACCTTCACAGGGTATATGCATGGGGAAGACCTTGCTGTTATGTATGCTTCGGCAGATCTGTTTGTGTTTCCTTCCTCTACGGAGACATTTGGCAATGTGGTGCTGGAAGCGATGGCTTCAGGCCTTCCTGTCGTAGCGGCTAATGCCGGGGGTGTAAAGGATCTGGTAGCCCACCACCGTAATGGTTTATTATTCAAGCCAGGTCAGGCTGATGCACTGATTCGGGAGATATGTCTCTGGGGGAATCATAAGAACCAATTGCAGATGATGGGATTGGAAGGCAGAAAGCTAGCTGAGCAGCGGTCGTGGGAACATATCTTTGATACACTGATCGGGGATTATGAAGAGGCTATCGAACATCGGAACAGACCAACGAAAGATCGAATTATTACAGCGTAATCAGATGTCCTGAGGTTATCCAAATGAATCAACCCGGCTCAATCTCTGCAAAGTTAAAACGTTTCGCCTGTTCAGGCTGCCACAGCATATACACTATGCTGTGGTCAGCCTGAACAGCGAATACGCTGAGCGTTAAGGTGTGATACCAGGAATCAGATTTCCATTCTGACGCGAGGTAACCGTGTTCCACACATCATAGGAAGTCTGCATTGGACGAATAGAAAAAGACATGATCTTATTGAACTGGATCATGCCTTTTATTACATACGATTTATTGGCTGAATTTACTGAACGGAACTTTGATATCTACAAACCCTTTAGCGTAGGGTGCAACCTCATAAGGATGGAATCGGATGACGATGCCTTCATCATATAAAAAGAATTGAGATGTTTGATCAAGCTGAAAATCATAAATATTTTCTTCAAAAATAGAAACTCCTGCATTATACATAGCTAACAGACTGTTGGAGATTGATTTCTCTACCTTCTCCATCTGAGTATCATCTGTAACATACTCGCTTAACTTCAGTTCTTTCCCCGTTCTTAAATCATAGTTATATGATGTTGTCGCATCCATTCCATGTGCTCCACCAGTGTACACATGATCTTCATACACCACAGATAACTTTTCTTTTGCATTGTATTTTACACTGGCCATGGTAATGTAGAAATAATTTTTGTTTGATCTCTTTTCTTCTTTATCCAGGCGAGCTGCCTTTACTGCGTGGAGTTTTAATGTCTTGTTCAGCCGATCCGTCACAGATTTCTTTCCACCTGTTAGATGTATGTATGGCTGTCCTTTGTAATATTGAACCTTCGATTTCACTGTAATCGTGTTGCCTGCCTCTACATGACCAATCGGAAGAATGATAGCAATTAATACAGTGATTAACAGGTAATTTATCCATCTGAATTTTTTTATTCCAGCTCTATATTTCAACACTATTGATGATCCCCTTTGGTTCAAATGATATCGTTTCCTGCATTCTGTTCCATATGACCTGCGGAGTGCCCTTTAGGTCTGTTCCGCTCTGAACGTTGCCAATCCAGATGTCTTCTGCTCCAGGGTGTTGTAAATAGTGCCTGAGCGTCGCTTTGACCAGAATGGACGCATGCAAATCCAGTACCTCATCCTGTGGTATCCAAAATAACTCACCTTCATCGGAGGGCACATAATGTCGATGCTTCGTCTCTCCGAAATAGACAAACTGCTGCCAAATCTCACCACCGCTAACCTCTAACAGAATATATCGAAGCCGAAAGTGTTCAACATCCGCTTGCTTGAATCCGGTCTCTTCTTCAATCTCCCGATAACTGGCGGTCATGGGTGCGTTCAGTTCCCCTTGTTCCAGATGCCCGCCAATGCCACCCCAGAATTCAAAATTGAACAATCTGCTGCTCGCCTTCTTCATCATCAGCATGTCTGAGCCATTGCTCAAAAACGCTGTAGCCATCTGTCTAATCTCCATATGTTCCTCCCTTTTGAAACTGTGATATTAGATTTTACTTATATAACCGTCCTCTAAAGCCATTCCTTGAGCTCCCTTAGATGTTCAATTGTATGTAAAGGACTAATCGTGATGCTGTCCTGCCAAGGCTGGTTGACCTTCATCCAGATGGTGCTCATGCCTACGCTTGCTGCTCCTTGAATATCGTTCACTGGATGATCGCCAATATAGATACACTGCTCCGGAGTTAGACCGAAATGATCAAGTGCAAGCTGAAAGATGCGTGGATCAGGCTTTTTGACTCCTGCCTCTTCTGAAACAATAATATGGTCGTAATCATCCCGGATACCGAGTTGATCGATTTTCCCATACTGAATATCGGTCTGCCCATTGGTGATCAATCCAGTTCGATATTTCCCCCGCAGATGATAGACGACTTCTCGCGCCTCTTCCATTAGAACTGAACTTCTCACATATTCTCTGCCATAGAACTCCATCAGTTCTGCATGTGGCGGATGTTCTGCCCAAGGTAATTCATGCAACAGCTCGTTGAACAGGAGGGGCTTGTCCTTATAACCGTCCTGATCGAGTTCAATGATTCGTTTGCTTATATCTTCAGTGGACTCCAGATGACCAAAATAAGTCTTAATCAAACTTTGCGTGAAGCCGTCAAAGGTCATCGTTCTGTTCAGAATTGTATTGTCCAAATCAAAAATAACTGCTTTAATATGATTCATTCCTCTTCCCCCTGTTCAAGAATGTAAAGCAGTGCTTATTTTTTCTTTTTATGATAGTGATAACCCGTGCACAGACCCTTTTGTTTGGATTTGGCTGAACAGTTATGTCCACCGTTCTTATCCAGTCTGCCTGGATGAGCATAAGCGGAAGAGGATACACCAACAAGTACGACAAGAGACAAGATTACGATAACAACCTTTTTCATAAGTCACCCTTCGATCTACACCCTATGCTTTAGGGCTTAATACGTGCTATATCATTCTACATGAAAATCCACAATTGGGATATCCTTCATCTTTTTTTACGTACATTCTTATAACATTTTAAATTGCTTCAATGCATGGGTGACGCCATCTTCACTTGCCCGCAGGGTGACATAATCGGCGCTTTGTTTAATTCGTTCTCCGCCATTTCCCATCGCAATTCCGATTTCGGCGTACTCTAGCAGATCCACATCATTCTCTCCATCGCCAAAGGCCATCGTCTCTTCTCTGGTTATCTTCAGGTATTCGAGGACTTTCCCTGCGGCTATCGATTTGCTCACTTCGCTCGCTTCCAGCACATTCACTACATAGGGATGGAACCTCACAAATCGTAAGGAAGGAAATTTGGATTGGAATTTCTTCGTCTCCGTTTCATCCGCATATAAACAAATGCAGAATACGTCCTGATCCAACGTGCTGATTTTCTCCGGGAAATCCATGAGTCCTAGCGTATCTCTTAATGCGTCAGTAACACGACCATCTGCTGTACACAACCCGTTCGTCTCAAATGACTCTGTAAGATATGAAATACTGTGCCCATGCAGCTCGGCAAACTCACTAAATGCTCTAACCATCTGTGCTGAAAGTACAGACTTATGTATCACATCATCACCTGCTTTGATCAATGCTCCATTAGCCGAAATGATCGTCTCGATTCCGAGATTTCTGAATTCTTCGCATAAATTATAGGGCCTGCCTGTGACGAGTACGACTTGAACGCCTTTACGAATCAATTCCCGGATCGACTCTGCTGTACGCGGTGATAAACTCCGATCTATTTCGCTCAGCAATGTACCATCCACATCAAAGAACACAGCTTTCATCAAAATATCCTTCCTCCTCTACCCCGCTTCCTGGGACTTCACGTAAAAAGAGCAAGCACAGAATAACCTGATGTGGTCTTCCTGCACTTGCTCTTGCGATTAACGGGTCTGAACATCTTGGGTACGTCCCATGTACCAGGATTGAAATGATTCCGCCGTATCCAGGGGAATGTCATGTGCCCGATGATGCAGAACAGGTTTGGCACGGTTTACGGTATGAATGGAAGCCACACCGAACCAACGCTGTAACACATTACGGGTGATCTGCACTTCGATGACTTTCTCACGTTTGGAGATGAAGAGGGTTGAAGTGAGTGCACCGGTTCGAAGTTGAATGAAATTCTGATTCAGAATGTATCGGGTATGGAAAAAGTCCATCACTCTGCTTGTTGCAATCCACACGAGCAGAATCGCAGAAATCATCCACCAGGCATGCTTCTGCCCAAACACCAATGGTTTGAAGTACCACAGTAAACCTGTGATCACAATCCACCCCCAGCTTGGTTTAAACAGGCGCAGACATAGTGATATTCTCGGAAGTTTTTCCATCTCCTGCGTCACCTGATAGGATGGTAGTATCTCTTCAATCATGGTATAAGCTTGCTTCACCGGCAAGAAGGGATAGAGCGAGTTTACCTCCTGTTCGGATTCCCCCAGACTACCTGCAGTGGTCAATTCTACTTCCGCTAGTCCAAGCAGCCTTTTCATCGGAGACTGTGTAATTTTTACGGCCTGAACTCGTTCTTTCAGGATTGAAAATGACGTTTGTTCCATCACGCCCTTCGAGATATAGATCCGCTTGGCATCCGAGGTGATCTGGAAGTTTCCATACTTCACAAAGGTTCTGACAATCCCCAGAGCGATGGATATGATCAATAAAACCAAAATCATCAAACCGGCAATCCACCAGGAATCAAGCCAGGTTAAGAATAAACTTTCCGTTACTTCTTCATCGGGGAAGAAATCTTTCACCCAGGAATAAAGTGTGCCCAGAACCGGAATCAGTACGAGAAAGCTGAGCGAGGTAAACGACGCTTTGATTATATCCTTGCGGGTCGAATGATAATGAACAACCCGTTCTTGTTTCTCTTTTGCAGGCAGAGCCATGGCTTGATCGGTTATAACAGGGCGGGAGTGCTCCACTCCCTCTTCCATATCCCTAACTGCATCCAACGGTTCATGTTCCTCTGTTGCTTCTACAGTTTCTGCATCTTCTGTCATATAACCCGCCACAATCTTCTCCAGCTGTTCTGCTTCAGAAAGTGAAACAACATGTAACTGAAAGGTAGCATCTTCTCCCTTAATCCCGGTCTCGAATCGGATCGATGTCACGTTGAACAGACGGTGAAACAGAGTCGTGTGGCGATTCACATTTTGCACTTTGGTATATGGTATCGTTCTTCGAGTACGGTTGAACACCCCACTGTAGATGTGAAAGGCCTTATCGTCTGCAGCATAACGAGAGGTAAACCACTTCCAGATGATTGACACGATGCCGATGGAGATACCTGCATAAAAGGCGATCCTTCCATAGAAAAGCCATTGAGACTCTGAGCCCTGACGGAAAACAAACAAAAAAAGGATGATGGCAAACGAATTCTTCACCAGTTTCCACAGACTCCACAGTATGGTTAATGAATGATGTCGCTTCATATCGATCATTCATCCACCTCATTAATACGTGCATAAGACGCAATCTGATGACGGAGCGCAAGCGCGACTTCCTCGGGCAATGCCGGGATTTCATGCGATGACCCCATCGTGCCAACCGATACGGAATAGAGTCCATATTTTCGCATCAAAGGTCCCTGATTAGTTGTAACCGATTGTATCTTAGCCATGGGGATGATCTGATGTACCTTGGTTAGCGCCCCACGCTTCAATTGCAGAAACTCCTCGTTCACATCATAGTACCAATGCTTATATAACCATGCAGGCTGGATGAAAATATCCCACGCCGCATAGAGCACGGATATGGCCGTAACCCCCCACAGGATCCAACCGACCCACGTCTTCCATCCATAGATGGAGTCGAGTATTAACAGTACGGCAAGGATCAGGAAACCTATGGCATTCCATAGGATGGCGCTAATTCTCCATAGATTTACCGCATGAGGGGAGAGCCGTTGCTCGGGTATCTTCCATTGGATTGACATATGTTCACTCCTTTTTCCTTCGGCTACATAAAAACAAACATAATACACTGTACGAATAATCGTCTACGATCGATGCAGAAAGATTCACTTAGTAAAAAAGATGACCCCTGTAAAGTACAGGTCGTCATCTCTTTATTTGTAATCAAAAGCGGGCTTTTTGAACAACCTCTATAAAATCCTGTACTTTACACAGCCAAATCATATGATCTTTTCCTTCACCCCAATAGTTCTTCACTACGACATAGGGTTCACCGAATTTGCGTTGCCACTTCTTCTGTGCGATTTGATAGCCGCTATCCAGGCAGAATTGTTTAATTCTACGCCGCTGAAGCTCAGTAACCAGTGCGAATATGAGCGCCGAACCAATCCCTTGCCCTTGAACCTCGGGCATCACGTAAAGGCTACCCAGCTCTCCAATATCATTCAGCCTGCCCTCTGTACATTCTCGAATCTCCTCACCACAAGGTCCATACGAGATTGCGCCTACAATGGACTTACCCATTTTGGCCACGAGGAAAAATATATTTGCTTCCTTGTTATGATCTGGCTGCAATGCAGTGTTAATTAATGCTCTCTTATGTGCTATTTCATCCTGGATATCATCCAGTAGCGAGCCTATGCCCTCCTGTTCAAATGCTGCCGGGATCGTTGTCTCGAACACCTGATACGCTCCATCTGCGTCCGATCGTGTCAATGGTTCAATGGTAATTTTGTCATCCACAGGTTCTTCTCCGTTCCATATACCTTCTTAATCTGTACGTCGCTGAATCAGTCTTCTTAGTTGATTCGCATCCTCAAGAGCAATGCTATATCCAGTATGCGTGTCTTCCTCGTTTACTAACAGTCCTTGCATCTTGGGATCCATTCCTAATGAAAAATCATACCGGGTAACCGAACCATCTGCATTATTAATACTCATCTTGTACTGTGTACCATAATCAATAATACCCGGTATACGCTCTGCCTTATGTATGGCCTCCATCATGATTTGAATCTCGTCAGGTCGATCAAACTCAACATCTTGGCATGGTTCAGAGGCGAGGTTGGGATTACACGTTAAAGTGATTAGTACAGGAAGCCCTTCTTCCGTGTTCGATTCATTCGGTTGACTGCACCCTGCGATGAACGTGGCAATGACGAATACGAGCAACACTCCTACATATCTCACCATACTGCGTGCCCCCCCTGACTTCGTGTTAAATACAAGTGATGAACAGAGAAGTTATAAATACAGCATCTAATGACTCAACTGCACTAACTATCTGTAGTCATATCCAGTTACGTAACTCCGGGTCCCATGAAGACAACAAAGCGCTCAGTCGCTCTACGGTCTCTTCCACAAATACCTGAACTCTCTCACCCGTAATGAACTCAGGAGTAATTCCAGGTTCTTCCCCATTCAGAAAAGAAAACGTGTGGTCCCTCCAACGTACAATCTCATCAGCAGTTAAACGATCCGTCATGTCATAACCTGGTGAGCTGTTGAGCACCCGCCATACCTCTTCACTCCAACTTGTACCTCTGTAGAGATTGAAATCGATCTGGTCCGTCTCCTGATAGTATAAACGCGCCAGCTCTTCCTTGGATCTACTTCTACCCATGGACAAGTCTGCCTTCTTGATCCGTTCTACGAATTCAGGATGCACGCTCCGGAACCAGTAATAATCGGTCATCACATGCATAAAGTACCCACGAACAAACCACTTCCATCCTTCTTCTGCACGTTGTTGCATATATAATGAGTAGCGTTCTTTCAGTCCTCCAACGTAATCTCCATCATCTTTCGGGTTAAAATGGGTGTATTCCTTATCCTCTCTGGTTGTGCCTTCACGCATATGTATGGAATCCGGGGCGATGTTCCCCAGATAGAATGAACCTCGATCAGCCTGCATTTGCAGCGAGTCAGCAATCCGATTAGCAATATTGAGATGAACCATGGGTAGCGGCATAGAGTTGATCTCCTTTTATCGGGAAGTATTCTACATTAATTAAAAAACGATATACCTACTGGTGGAACGTACAGATCACTGGAATAGTGTGACTCCGCTATGTTTCACCTTTTTTCACCGTAGATACGTGATTAGTCCTGTATTCTCTCCGCTTGCATTTGATCAAACAATTGCTCCAGATCCGTATGGTACTCCGGGTGCTCCTTCACAAGCAGACTAATATATTCCGACCCACATTCATAGAACATTAAGCGGTTAAACGGGGCTGTGTCTCCCATATGATTGCTTTCCTGTCCGAATTTTGCCCGAATCAGATTCTCAATATAACGTGCGTAACCCTCGTTCCACTCCAACCAACTCCAGTACTCAGCTTGTTCTTCAGTTAATGAAGTAAACAACGCCTTTCTAATTGTGTGTACTTGTGTTAGGTCTTCACTCTTCAAAGCAGACAACAATGAGTTAATCCGCTCCACAACGACTGCATCTTCATACGGAAATTCATAATCCAGTTCCCATGTCACACGCTTCAGTTGTGTCATTTTATGCTTAATCTGGAGACGGTTCACGATCCGTTCATCGTATTTCTCATATACATAGCAGTGAACATATTCGTGGAATAGATAAACTTTCTGCTCCAGGTCTTTGAACGCTGCGTCCGTTACAATCGCACACATTCGTCCGTCCATATGAGGCACTGGCATGGCTGCAAGGCATTCATCTGGAATATATAAATCGTCCGGCACCGTCTTTACCCACTCATATTGCTGAGTCTTGGACGAATAATCATAGATATATAATAAAGCTTCATGGGCGACAACCACTGGATAATGTTCTGCAAACAGAGGATGTAGGCTAACCAAGTCCTTCTGAAGCTCGTTTAACTCGTTAATTTGCTCTAAAAAAGCTTCCATGTTGTGAACCTCTCTTTACTGGAATGATGCGTTAATCATACTAGATCAGGAAAGATAAAACACTGAGAGAAAAATGATAATTCTGTTCGAATGTGATCCGGTGAACATTAGAACCGCTCTCCGCGTTTCTCATACAGATAGATATCCAGTGCCTGAATCCCGCGCCGAGCCAACTTAATAAACAGGATCAGCGCATACACACCGAGTCCATATAACAACACATTAATCAACATAGCAAATATCGTAATCATAGAACCAAACATCATAATTATTCCTCCTAATTAATTTATTAAATTACCACTTCCTATTCTAGCATATTTTTCCTCAGTTAACTTTTATGGTGGATGTAGGGGTATTAAGTGTGTTTATCCGTTGAAACTAAAAAATCTTCCGTACCCGTACGAGAAGGGTGGAAGATTTATATGGATCAGCTAGACTCTTATGATTTTCTCAAGATTCCCTGATCCACGGAGCTCTGAATAAGGTGCTGCGCATACTCCCACAATGTCTCGGAACCGTTCGCAATCTCACGGTTTCTGTTTAACACCTGTTCACTTGTAATGTTATATTTCTGCCACGTATCACCCTCATTCTGATGGTTATGGATAATAGGCTGCAACCGATCGAGAGAAGAGGCAAATTGCGCTTCAGGCGTCTGTTTTACTTCAAACTCCAACCATAATTGGAGTAGTTCTTCAGCCTGTTCCTTAGGCAACATACCAAACAGCCGATGAGCGGCTTTGAGTTCACGATCATATTTATCCGTATTCCCCACCGTATCGTAGGCAAAGGTATCTCCGGCATCGATCTCAACCAGATCATGAACGAGAAGCATCTTAATGACTTTGAGCATATCAACATCCTTGTTGGCGTGACTCTGTAAAACCAAAGCCATCATCGCCAGATGCCAGGAATGCTCTGCATCATTTTCAAGTCTATCACCATGGATAATTCTAGTCCTCCGTTCAATCGTTTTGAGTTTATCAATCTCAATGAGAAATTGAATCTGATCCTGTAATGAGTCGCTCACAGCACATCCTCCTTCATGTCAGAAATCAAATCTGATATTCATAGATTCTCGTCTCTTCATCATCAAGCAAATATCCTTTGCCGATATAGGCAATGTTAATCTCCCTTCGCTTGGATTTGATTCAACATATATTCCGCATACTCCAGAAGTAAGGCTTTACTCAAATTCACATTCTCCAGATCACCATTGTACTTCGCAAGGCATTGTGAGATGACATCTGTGTATTTCGAAGGAAGGTTTGTACGTGCCCATTCTCCTGCTTCTCGTTTGGAGTGAATGACTGAATCTCTCACGTACAAAAGAACACGGCACAGACTCAGTACATAATAGACTGGGTTGTCCACAATTCCCTCCAAAGCTGAACTCGCGTCCGATGTGATTGAAGCAATCATATGTTCACGATTTTCCGGTTGGAACAGATCCTTAATGGGTTTACCAGCGAGTACAATACCTCGATCATAAATGACCGCCATATGAGCTACCAGATCCGGATCTTCATATCCACCACATAGATATTGCTCATCGGTTCGATACTTCTCCCGGTGATAAGCAGAGTAATGAAACTCGAAAGGAGTTGGGTATGCCATAGCAACAACTGTAGATTCCAGTACGATACTGAGTTCAAACCCTTTCGTAATGCGCATCTCATCTTCAATCTGCATCAGCTTTTTTGCAATCCTTCGATAGGTGTCGGCAGATCGCTTTTCCCGGCTAACGACCAATATATCGATATCACTCTGATTCGGATGAAAGCAACCCATAGCCATAGAACCGTGTAGATAGATTCCCACCAAAGCATCCGTTAATTCTTCTTTCAAGACACGAGTAGCGCTATCTAAAACCGTCTTTTCATTCAAAACAACAACAACAACTCCTTTATGTATATGATCAGGTATCCAATTCAACGTTCAGTTCACGCACAAAAACAGCTGTCCCCTTCATTCTGACATCCATATCCTCACCGTCCCGAATCACGCTCACTTGAACCTTTCCATCTCTTCCAATCTCATGCCCTTGCTCTACTACAAACTGTACCTTATCGATCTCCGGTTTCACATAGGTTAAATAATAAGCACCCATCACCCCGGAGGCTGTTCCAGTCACTGGATCTTCCGTTGTCCCTGAGTAAGGGGAGGAAAAATGTCTGGCATGCATCATCGCATTGGAATCACGGGTTTCGAAACAAAAGGGATGCAAGGAGGCTTTGGGATTCTCAATTAAAATTCCTGGGAACAAGGAAGAATCCGGTTTCATTTTCATAAAAGACTCTAATTTACGAATGGGAATCAATAACGTCCAGGTTCCCGTACTCCCATAAACGATTGGCGTAGAATGGTCCACATCATCCAAACTGAGATTTATGGCGCTTACCAGCTTCTCGATATCCCCCTGGAACGGTATAAACTGCGGTTGATCCTGTTTCATTTCCATGTAAATGGTGTCAGCATCGCGCTCAAATCGTATAGGTAATGTTCCTACATTGGTTTCAATCGTGATTAACTCTTGGTCACCCAACATACCACGCGTCTTCAAACCATACAGTGATGCCATTGTGGCATGACCACACAGATTAATCTCATGGCCCGGTGTAAAATAACGTAATCGGACGTCAGCTATTTCAGAGTTCAACACAAATACTGTCTCATTAAAACCAACCTGATAAGCGATCTGCTGCATCTCCGCCTCACTGAAATGATCAGCATCAAAGACCACTCCCGCCGGGTTACCTTGGCCGGGAACTGTGGTGAAAGCATCATAATGATAGACCTTAATATTACTCATCACTTGACCCACTTTCTCTGTAATCTACGAGACGCACATTTCCATATAACTCTACGCTTTCACCATCAACTACAAGCCCGCCACCATCTTGGCACGCATAGACCGTTGTACGGTTAACGCGCGTATATTCTTTTAATGAATTCAGGGTATCTTCCGAACCATCCCAATGCGGTGCAAACTCAAAATCAACAAGTCCCAGTGCTTTCATATCTTTTAGATCTACATTGTTTTCATCTGCATCTTCCCCATACCCAGCGATCTCTATGGTAGGTGTCGTCAGAATACTGCCTGCGCTGACCCCGATCAGCATGCCGCCACTCTTCACATAGGAATGCAGCAAACCTAGCACATTTCTCTTCTGTAATAGACTTAGAAAATAAAACGTATTTCCGCCGGATAGATGTATCGCATCACACTCGAAAATAGAGCCAAATGTGCTCTCCTCGTACTCCAGATCAAGATCATAATAGTGAATGTTATCTATTCCTATTTGATTATAGTAACGTCTAGTGTGCTCAAAATACCTTCGCTCCGGGTCGGAACATGAAGGAATATAGCCAATGGATGGCTGTTCACTGTGGAATATGCTTCGTATTTTTTGATTCAATTTATCATTAGATTCGAAGACCAAATCACTTAGCAGAACCAACGTAGTCATCTTATTTCCTCCCGTACCAATTAGACTGTCTTAAACTCTCTATCCAAAATTGAGAAAAAATATTGGTCTGTCCACTGATTGTTCCACCATAGTTCTTCCTGGAAGACGGCCTCCCGTGTCATACCCATATGCTGCATCAGTGCTGCTGAGCGGACGTTTTGTGAATTACACATGCCGACAACCTTATGAGCTTGTAACCCTTGAAACGCAAAGTGTAACAAAAGACGTGTAGCCTCGCTCCCATATCCGTTGCCTGCATATTCTGAAAGTACTGCGAATCCAAGTTCCCAGCTTTTTCGGTGATCCACGTAACTCCACATCTGAACAATACCAATGGGTGTATCTTCCGGATCATTCAAACGGCGTATAACAAAATCATAGGCATACGGTTTCTCATCTGCGACAGCAAAATGGCTGCGATATTTCTCACGGACCTTTTCCTCATCCGTCTCAACAGTCTCCTCAAAACTCCATATGCTTGCATCACATTCCAGTTGCCCTATGAAGTCGAGGTCTTGTTCTGTAACTGTTGTTATTTTGATCTTCTGTCCCACAAATTCCATGTGGATTTATCTCCTTTCTTTGGATTATGATCATTGCTTAGGAATCTCCCACTCTGTATGAAGCACCCCTCTACCAATATTCCATTTGGCGAGCAACGCTCTTTGTCTATTTTCCAAATCAAGATAGGGAGCCGCAACACAGGATAACGTGTCAAACATATGGATAAAATGAGGCCCTTCCTTGAACCGTCGAAGCCCGCCGTACTCTTCATCATCCGCTGCCCATACAATCTTTTTAATTCCCGACATTAATATGGTACAGGTACACATAGGACAAGGTTCACAGGTAGTATAGAGTGTCAGATCGTTCTTCGTGTATCTCTTCTTCTCCACATCCAGCAAATGTTGTCCAGCCCGACGAATGGCATCCACTTCAGCATGTGCGGTGGGATCACAAGCAGAGTAGACCCGGTTCCTGCCTTTACTCACGACATTCCCATCTACATCAACGATTATCGCACCAATCGGATACGTTCCTTCAATCAGTGATTGCTCTGCTTCTTCCATAGCCAAAGTTAAATATTCATAATCCGATAACTTCATTGAATATCCCCCCCTAAGTACAGTTATAGTCGCTTATACAGCAGATTGCTTCTCCATAAATTGGTTACATCCGGTTTAGCAAAGTGTTCATACACAACCTTTCGGTCCGCAATGGTTAACTCCCGAAGGTGCAATCGTTCAGTCTCTATACTAGGAAAATAAGTCATGACCGGATCTCCTTCACTCGTTAAACGTTCCTCATTGTGTACTGACCTGCTTCACCAAGAAAATCACTTCTGGTTAATCCTATTTCTCCAAGCAACATCCTGTAGCTTGTAATCGTGCCATCGTGGGAAATGATAAACGTATTGCCGCTATGTTGCCTGCACCATTCCAGAAGATGTTCAGCTAATATCTTGAATCGACATGCATCCATCTGATTAATACTTTCTTCCCAACAATCCAGCCCCAACTCAACCATTCTTATGCCAGGATACTTATGGCTGAGTTCTTCCTTGGAATAGATCTGATCGCAGACAAGAGGAACAAACTCTGGATTCTGAGGAAACATTCTTGGGCCAACCAGCGGGCTGAACATTAGATTGGTATTTTGGGCTAAAAGGAGTGCCGTTTCAATCGTACGTTGGGTTGGACTCACCAAAATGACGTCTTCAGGCGCAACAATCACTTGTTTACGCAATCCTATAACCTGACTTTTTCCCAATTCAGTGAGACCAGGATGCAGGAAATTTAATTGATTAGGGTAATCTACCAAGTGTTCACCGTGACCATGCCGAATAAATGTAATGTCCATAAGCCCTCTATTCCTGAAGATGCTCAACCGATATCATTTTTTTCTAAATACTCATCTTGCTGACCATCCCTCAGACACTCCATCTATAAATCCTGTGACGAATGAAAAAATAACGAGTCCGAGCAATAAAATCAAACTGGCTATACCCCATTTAAGCAATAGTTTCCTTTTGCTTTTTGCACCAATCCCTAACAACAGTACTGTTACAACAATCAATGCTACTTCCAACAAAACCATGCAAATAAACCTCCGTTATGTATTATGCTGAGCAGTTTTCATATATGTTCTGACCTGTTCTGCAAACCGAACTGCTTCCGCCTGCGTTTCAAAAGATCGTTTCGGAATCACATGTGCACTTGCCTTATTAATGAAAATAAAGAAATATTGTTTGGTCTCATTGAAGCTCTCCAATCCTTTCCACTGCGTTGCACCTGAAGTCATATCATTGCTCCAGCGAATTTCCTGCTCTGAGATTTCAAGCTGATGATCACCCAGTATGCCCTTGCTCTCACGTGCCAATTTCTTAATTTTCTTTTTGGTTCGTATGTAGGTCATACCATTGGCAAATATACTGCAAAGCAGCGCAGCAATAATAGCTTGTATCCATGAAAAATCAAGTTGTCTAAATATGATTGCAATAGCCACAGGCAGCACACATACAGCGATCAGCACACCTTTCCCATACAGTTTAAACATCGCAAATTTGTTCATTTGCCAGTAATCTTCTTCTGTCAGCTGAATATGCATCATGTTGCTAACTTCCTCCACTCGTTATAATCTAGTCTGATATTACTCATAAATCTTGCCCATATACATGATCTGGGCACATCTCATCCATGGGTTTTCCGGCTTCTGATAATGGATTAATCCTTCTACCGACGCTTGCCCCCACTCCGCTGCTGCTTCCAAAAATGACGCTATTGAATCATTCTGCCATTCATCTGCAAAATCTTTTCGATCCTTGGCTAATTGATGCAGGAAATCCATAAAGGTCACTTCATCTTCGACTTCATTTACAAGTTCAAATAACGTTTTTTTCATGTTGTTTAGTTCACCTGCTCTCGATGATAATTCTCGCACCGTAAGGTTACTTCAGAATCTTTTCTAGTTTCTGTCTACAAACCTCGCGGTCATATTCCGAGTTATCCAGCCATACCTTATCCACTTGAAGTAAGCCATAGATTTCGGACTCCAACCTCTTTCTTTCCTGCAAAACCTGTACCGTACCCTGAACACCATGATAACCTTGCGCTTGCCCAAAACCCTGATTTGTATAATAGTTAATAAAACCTTCTGACCATTCCTTCGGTCTTTCACGAACTGCCTTATCAAAGGTATAGGATATATCTTTCTGGTCGATATAGATGAGAAGCGGATTCAAAGCATGAATGATACGCCCCAATTCCAATACATACTGCACATTCTGCTCTTTGGATTGATTGCACTTTACGAAACCCATGGTTAGTGGATTCTGGATAAAACAACACTCAAATATCGTGATGCACTCATCCTTCGTGCTTAACACGTTTTGGGCAAAATCTTGCCACTTCGCGGTGATCAGCTTCACATTTTGCTCAAAAGGAATTTCGTAAATATCTCGGCTGAAAATATCCTGTACAATGTGATCGGGAAGCTCTATTCCCCACTGTTCTCTCATCTTACGATAAGGAATCAGCAAACCATCGCCATGGGTAGTCGCATTGCTTACCAGAATTTCTCTATACTCTTCATATTTTTTCAATAAAATTTCAAAGTCTCCAGCATAATAAAAAGATACGCCCTCGTAATCAGCAGGGTGATCCAGATTTCCTTCTTGAAATAGTTGTACCTCTTTGCCTTGCCCCTTTAAAATTTCGGATACCATTTGGGCAACTGTTGACTTGCCTGAACCCGGTAATCCTTCAATCAGTATTAATCGCCTTGTCATCATTACATTCCCCTTTATGATGTGTGAAGATATGGATCTCATATGTGTCAGACACTATGTTATTAATCAATATCTGCAATAACCCATTGCGCAGAATCGCCATCTTCTTTCTTTTTCCAAAACACCATCGTATTGCTATACTCTTCGTCGTTCTCATTTAACTCGTTAATCATCACCACTGCCTGATAGAGCTTCCTTTGCTCCTGTATCGTTATGTCGCTATGGAAGTAACCTTGAAAATTTTGTATCTTCCCATACCCAATATAGGAGATTCAGGATCAATCAGACTCATATATGCTGCTTCATCCTTCTCGTATAAATAACGCATGCGGGCATTCATCAGTTTGACAATTTCCAATTGATCCCCGTTATAGTTTGTTTCATCGAGATACTCTGGTGGAGTGTCTTCCTTCTCTTGGGATGTCGATATTTCTTCATTCTGTTGTGTCTCATTTTCTGTGACATTTAAGGTTGAGGAATCTATTGTTTGCTGTGCATCGTCAGTGTTTCCCTGGTTCTGACAAGCCACCAGAAGTAAAAACAATAATGAAACTAGGATTAACTTTTTCATATTCCGTCCTCCAATCAGCAATCGTCTACATAAGAAGACTTCCTATCTATGTAAAATTTTCTCTCAAGGTACATCATAACCCATAATGTGGGATTTGCGAACGAACGAAATTAGCCATTTCTGCACATAAGGCATCTCACGCCAAATCACGCTTCTCTGCACAAGTTACATCATGCATAGAGCGTGGATATCAGCAGAACTTTTTCCTAACTTTTTAACTATCCATAGTGAATCTAACTATCTATTAAATATCATTTTCATTATGCCAACCGCTTCAATCCGGATTTCTTTTTCTTCATGATCCGAGAAAAGATAACTATACGTTGAAAAGATTCCCATATGGCGTATATGTCCACCTTTGTAATGAAGCCTCTTTTCGTCACCGTCGATTGTCTGCGTAAACGTATTGCCTTCATTCACATTATACGAAGCATGGATGCCATGTTCACTTGATAGCCAGGCAACAAAATCCTCTTCGTTTGGATTGGTCATGACTAGAATAACGATCAGAACAACCAACACAACCATGGCCGTTCTTGGTCCTGCGCCCCTCTTTACGCCATGCTGTGAATATTCACGCCTCATCGAATTCACCCCGTTTCTTGCGACTTAACCCATAGGTTTTCCATTTGGTGAAATTATGCTTCCAATATGTGATGAGCACTTCATTATGATTTTGATATCTTCAAAAACAAATGGATAACTCATGAAATATGAACAGTCTACAATCTACAGATTGCTCATTGACTTTTCAACTAACGTTTCCCGTTAATTAAGAAGAGTCAAACTTTATGGTTCTGTATAGTTCCTTTAGAAAAAAGAAAAGTTACCTCTAAATCATTATCCCCTCTAATTTCATCTATAGTTTTTGAAATCATATGGGAGTACCTTTGATATAACCAGTCTGTGGTAAACTGATCTTGACCTGAAATAATGAGGGTGTTGTCAATTTGAATTGCTTTAGTATCTGTAAACCACCTATCAAAGCTTGGCTGAGAGATTTGGTCTTTTATTTTTTCTAGAACTGATTTCCAAATGTCGTCCTTGTTATTAAGTATGTTCTTTCTACTTGTATGAGCATCATTCTCTTCTTGAGTTAGGAAATAATCGACTGTATTATTAAATATCTTGGCTAATTGAACTAATATATCAATATCAGGTAAACATTCACCTCTCTCCCACTTTGAAACAGCCTGATGACTAACTTTTAAAACCTCACCAAGTTGTGTTTGCGTCATGGATAACTCTTTACGGTTCCTTGCTATGATCTCCCCGACCCGCTTAATATTTATCATTGTTTCACCTCCTAAAATGAATAGTAATTCAGGAACTTATTTATGTATATCAAATTGTGGTTGAAAATACTCTTCAAATTGCAACTCATAGTTTCATTAAACTAACCTGCCAGTTAGTTTAATAAAAAAGACAGCCGATTACCTGCAGACTGTCTAAATTTAATTAAGTCGTCCTAATGAGGACTCAAGGCCAACTTATGCTTCCAAATACATTGAAAACACCAACTTAATATAATGTTGTCAGGCAAACTTGGCATAATCCTCTCCTTCCAGTAAGCTGTTTAACTCGTTTATTCTCAGACACCGTAATATCGTTTGTAGTCCAAGACCCATTCTTGAGAAATTAACAAAATCATACGGCTCGCATTGTCTAAGGCACAGCAACTCCTTGTTCGCCTGTTCCCCGTCCATCTTTTCCAGATAAAACAAGGTCTCCTTATATCCTGCACCACATAATAACTGCACATCAATATAACTGCTCGTATCCTGATTCTTTTGTTTGGCCTGCCAGATCAGCGTAGTGTCCTCTACATTCCCAATACAGAACAACATAATGCACAACAGTTTCAGAACTTCGTTATCCTCTGACTGTCGGTTCTCTATCTCTTGGTGTAGCAGCTGTCGGATGTCCTTCCGGTTAAGCTCATCAGGTTCCAATCCGTACAGCTGCAACAGTTCTTCCTCGTTCATACATGCACTCCCTGCCTACTTGAGAATGTTATTTAACTCTTCCGCTTTTTTCCTGCTATCTATTCTAGCATAAAAATAAAAAGCGATGATGTGCAGCACGATGGATAATAACCACATGCCGGGGAACCAGGGAGCGATGAACTGGAACATGTCTACCGAGAATAACCATACCATCGCCATACCTCCTGCAATATTGAATGTGGAAGAGATGACGATATTCCATACCGGTTTTAACGTAAAATGGTTCCATAGTAGGTTATACATCATTCCAAACACTATAGCAGCAATGAAAGCAATACCAGCTATGTTCCATAAATAGGACATCTGAATGGGCAGATCTCCAAAGAATATGGTTGCCAAGAGCGTGACCCATAGCGTCATTATAGTGAATACTTGAAAAAAAGAATGTCTAAGTTGAGTAATCATGATAATTTCCCCCTAAAGTTTTTAATATAAAATCGGCTGACGAAGTAACTGGAGCTATCGCTCAGGTCAACCTTAATTCGGGCATGATCTGTTGCAGAGAATGCGGTGATGTACCGAGTATTGATGATGGTCTGATTATTGATTTTCACAAAATGAACGTCATCCAGATCCTCCTCCACAAATTTCAGACGTTTAGGTAGCAAGTACCTCTCACCTGAGATCACCCGGACACAGCACATCCGATCCTCTGATTCAAAGGCAACCACCGAGCTCAATTGAATCTGTATATTGCGATTATTCTTGGCATGGATGACCGTTAATTGAGTTTCCGATTCGCAGATCGCCTTCTGAATACGATCCCACTTCGACTTCTCCTCTGGATGTGTAATGACCTTGGCTAACCTTTTTTCAACAGCCGTATCCTCTTCAAAAATGACTTTCATGTGTTGGCCCTCCTCTCACAACTCATATTACAAGCATAGTTACAACAATCCCACTGTATTGCGTTTTGTTGCAGGATTTTGCAAGTTTGTTGCATCGGCACTATGTAGACAATAAAAAAACCACTCCGTAGGAGCAGTTCGTCTATGTACTCATCCAGAGTATTCAAGGCATGAGCTATTCTTCTTTTATCAAGGTGCTGCCTTAACCTACTCGATCTCCAAATACATCTCCTGATTTTGCAGGATCATCTCGTTCATGTATGCAATAGCTGCTTGCGCCACGGTCTGATAGTTCGCATACAACACCTCTGTTCTCTGAAGCAAGATCGGGTCCTTCTCCAGATCAGTTGCCAGCACCTCACGCCACGCTTCACCCACTTTGTTTTGGTCCGTAATCAGACATTCAATCTGGTCCAGTACGGTCACCATCTCATCTAAATGAAAAAAGCGCATCCCATTTTTAATCCCATTCCAACTTTTGATCTGAGTGATGTTACACGCCGAAAACCAATAAAATTCTGCCAGACTCTTCGTGTGATTGTGATAGGAATAGAACAGAAATAATGCTTGTTGCCCTTCGTTTAACTGTCGGTATAGTTCTGTTTTTGCTGCCATATCTCTGCCCCGTACCGAAACAAGCATGGGTTCAACACACAGCCAGCTAAGTTGCTTGGAATGTATATCTTCTGGTCGAAGTCCAGCCTTCATAATATGCTCCTCTCTATTCACCACTTTATGGATTCTCTGGTGTTTCCACTGCCGGTTCATTCTCACCGCCCATTCGGCGTCTGGATGTCTCCATTTTCCCTGTCGAAGGCACATGTTCAGACGCTTTAGCTAATCCGAATTCGGGCATGTTGGCGTATATGGTCTCGAAGGAACCCGATTGAGCCTTGTATGTTTCGTGATAGATCCCTACTGTTCCATCGGAACCAATGGAGCGGTTGAATCTTTTCCAGGCTTCCAAGTGCAGTCCGCCCCGTGCGTATTTCTCCAATTCATCATATGACCGCCAATATTGAAGTAACGTCACCCCACGCCAGCTTATAAAATACTCTGTACTCAGAAATCCGGTCTCCGGATTCATATACAGCTCTTTAATCATCGGGCCCATGGACTGTAGAACAGGCAGCCATTTATGTATAGCCCACAGACGATTAATCCTCATTCCGATGATAAAAACAACAAATTCTCCCTCGATCTGAGCTGAATATCTGCCTTTATATATGTTGACCACGTCACTCCTCCTTCTCGTCATAAACTTTCAATTTCATCGGATCTGGACGACCCTTCCTATCCGCTCATAGGCATTCAGAGGGAAATCAAAACTCCACCGTTTGTGATATTCCTCCAGTCCCAATTCCTTCATTTTGCTCAGTTCTCTGTAGAACAGCTTAGTCAACTTGACCAAGGTTAACTCCTCGGACATAAGTAAACGGCCCTTTGTGACGGCTTCCGGGCTAAAATTATCACTCATCTCATACACCATGAATTGAACCATCGTCTGTGATCGTTTCTTAATCCAGAATCGATACTCCCCAGGTTCGGTCTGCATGGTCATGGTTACCTCTGTGGCTCCCTTATGCAATGCAACGAATTGACGTGCTATATCCTCAACCGCATCCGACAAAAAAGACACGGGAATCTCAATCTGTTCTCCTTGATTAGGTTGAATCGTAATATCCAGCCACCCGTGCTGCTCAAGCGTCATAACAATGTCCATAGTCATCCTCCTTGATGTGATTCTATGATGCAAGATTAACTGGAGACGATACCTTTTCATTACATTCTAATTTAAAATTAGGTGAATTGAGGAGCAGGAGACGTGCTTTCAATTTGTGTCCACGTGCCTTATGATCATGTTTGTTTCTCTGCTATAAAAACTCTTACAATGCTGGTCGCGTTGTTAAATTTCATTTTGTTATTCTTCTGTTGGTAGTCCCACCCTTGTCTTATAGCATATTGAATAAGGTTGGATATCAGTTTGGGTTCATAGACAAATATATCCCATGTGTCTTCCCAAGCCACATCGAACTCTATAAAAGTAGATTTAAGCGCATTCGAATAAATCCGAATGATGATATTGTATGCTTGCTCATCCACAACGTACAGGAAGAGTGCATCATTCACTACAATTTTGCGGACTTGTTTCCTGTATACCTTCAGACATACTCCTCCTTACTTGGGCATTGCTGAATAAAGCTTCATACACGTTCCATTCCGTATACAATTGTTTTAGGGCTAATCCTGTTGTATGTATGAACTCTTCCATAGCTTCCATGGATATAATATTGTAGTCACCCGAAGGTTCGTTGTCAGGGTTAGCCAAAAACTCCAGTTTCTCTCCTCTATACTGATACACCTCAGCTTCCAGCAATCCACCTAAATTAAATGCTCTCCCCACGTTCAGCTCATTTAACCAATCGTTAGCCTTGTTCCGATTCCGTAAAATCATAAACTCCAGCTTCTTAACATCCTGTGTATATACGCTTCTTCCATTGGGGTGGACTTCATACGCAGGGTAGATATCGAATGTCCACACGCGATCCGTATAGATGTGGGCGATGTAACCGCACAGATATTGCATGAATTTGGGATCACTACAAGCTAACGGTTTGTTTGACTCAAAAAAGACTCCAAGTTCTTCGTCTGTGGCGAACCTTCCTGCCTCTCGCATGAGATGGGTTTTTGCCTTTTCGGTACGAAGATTGGTTCTTACATGGATGGAATCTGGAGCGAGGCTTCCTAATAACAATTCAGGGGATGGCTCGGAGATCAATTCGGATGCAATTGCAAAATGAACCATAGGCCAAGGCAATATAAAAACTCCTTTCGATATCATGTAAACGACTGTATTAACGCTATCACTCGCGTAATAGTTCAGACTCTCCTTGCTTCAAATCTACAAATATGGGCTTCTGCACATTGTTTATTGTGGAAATGAAATCTCATCAAGATATCTGAAAACAAGCTGTAATGACTCCTTTTGTTCATCTTCAAATAAGAGAGTTACTTGATCATCACAGAGTTTCCCATCCAACTCCGCAATAACGTCAAATAAAAACATTACAAATACTACTTCATTTCCATCCGGATACGTATAGTGCATTCTCTCGCCCGTATAGATGGAGGACAATTTATAAGAAGTCACGTCAAGCCCTGTTTCCTCTTTCACTTCTCTAATCATGGTTTCTTCGATTCGTTCACCTGGCTCCATACCCCCACCTGGTAATCCCCAATCTCCATAATCTGATCTCTTTTGTATTAGAACCCTTCCCATATGATCTCGAATAATAGCTCCACCCGTAACTACAATACGACTAGTCATATCTCTGCCCCTCTCTGTTGAGTTGCTTCTGGTGGTCCCCTTACACGATCACTCCCATTGACTCCTCTTAATTCATCATAACCCATGTATTGGTAAATGAAAATTGAAAAAAATCCTATCTACCTCCCAAATCAGGAGAAGCAAATCGGACCTGAAAAATTCATAACATTTAAAGAACCTTACGTTTTCTCAGAAACTTTGTTCCCTCTTTACGATACATTTCTATAAATTCATTGGTCACATGATCATGCCTCAGTGCCCCCATGTAATCTATTCCAGGTTTCTTCGGTCTATAATCTGAATCCACCGTGTAGATATTGAAGTGCACCTCATCTTCGTCATCTGACACATCTGTATTATCAAAAAGTGAAATCACTTCATCTTTGCCGAGAAACCTAAATGGAGATTCCTGACGCTCTATAATATAAAAAGGAAAGGTGATGTTCCCTATCTGAATGAATTCCTGGTATTTCTTAAGCTCGTCAGGTATTAGATCCATGTACTGTCTAGCTACCTCTTCTGCCTGAAACACACCAGAAATCCACTTCAACTTCCCCTTATTTGCTACGATAATATACAAGCTAATCACCTTCTAAGTTACATATTATTTCGCTCTTCCATGCATAAAAGTTTGGGACAAAATCCGGTGGCTGCCAGCGATGTTGTCAATCTCAATGTTATATTCAGACTCCGTATATTCAATCTGATGATGCTCATAATACTTTTTCCAGAACGAAACTGCTGCCGCATTGTTAGCCAGCTGTTCTACTTTGAATGTACCCTGAAACTGAGCAAAAACCAAGTCAACTGCTTGTGCTGCCAGTCCCTGTCCGCGATACTTTTTGACCAGAAATAGCTCCTGCACGGTATAATCCACATCTTCCGGCACATATGGAGGTGAACACACCAAGACGAATCCAATCACTTTCCCTTCATACTGAATCAAAAACGGATGCAATTCATCGCGTTCCAAATATAGATACGTGTTGGTTGGATCGTATGTACCCTCTGCCAGCAGATCTTCGCCCGAGAATTCGGACAGATCATATAAATACAAGTTGTACAGATTGAGAAACAATTCCTTTTGTTCTGCCAAAATACTCGTAATTTGTACATTCATCTTCATTGCACATCTCCCTTAGTTAATGGGTTAGTTCCAAAGCGCTTGCTCGGTCCTGTTCTCAATATATCGTTTCAACCCCAGCAGATATAGGCAAAGTTTGGTTTTAACCATAGAGTAACCTTACTTTCACAGTGGACATATCTATTAATGAAAAAAAAGACCCCCTAGAGAGTCCGATTATCGTTCTTATCTTTATTTTTGACCAAATATCCAATGGCAAGTGCTGCCGGAGCAACCAAAGGTAAGAAAGTCATCCAATCCATGAAAAGCAGTATGGGCAAGAAAATAAATATTACACTGATGTACATCATCACTGGAGATTTTTTCTTCAATCCTTGTACGCCAAAGACAACTCCTGCCAAAGAGATCAATAAGACAAAAGCAAAATCAGGCACGTTCCATCACCTCCATTTGCATTTAGCCAACACTTAGTGGATTAGATAATCAACTACAGGATATGAGATCACATTGCGGTCTCTGTACGTTGAAGTCACCGCTTCGGGATGTATGCTAAGAATTCCGTTTTGCAACATCACCGGACGAAAGCCTCGCTCCATGGCTCCGTTGTATGTGAATAGAACACATTCCTCTGCGGCAAAACCGGAGATGATCAATAGTTCAATGCCGTGACTCTTCAACACCTGCTCCAGCTCGGTCTGCCAGAAGGCATTGGATGCTTCCTTCGTAACCGTGATATCCTTCTCATTCACATCCACCTCGGGAATAATGCGATACTCATCTGGCGCTGCCTCTTCCATGCCTTCCACATCCTGAACGTGAACAACCTTATGATTATTCGTGCGCAGCACATTAGCCACATGATTAATATACTCACAGGCATGGTCTATCGAAGTCTGGTCCATCTTTTTCCGCACAATACTCTCTTGCATATCAATAATCAGCAAACCTACTTTCATCCAATCTCTCCTCAACAATCAATTTTACGTCACATGGTTTAGTATCTTCCCTTGTTTACACCGATAACTTAACTTAGTCCTTAAAAAGTTCGTTCAGCATCCGGTCGCGGTTCTCCAGAAAACTACGGGTAATCTGATAGTGGTCGGTATCCTCATAGGCTACCTCTTGTATATGGCTATCATCAAAACTTAAAATCTCTGCCCCCGGATATCCGAGCAGAATAGGGGAGTGCGTCGCAATAATGAATTGCGAAGTGCCTGACAGATCATGAAGGATACGCAATAACGAGAGTTGTCTTGCTGGAGATAGAGCGGCTTCGGGCTCGTCGAGCAGATAGATGCCTTTGGAACTGAAGCGGTTGACGAACAGATTGAGAAAAGACTCGCCATGAGATTGTTCATGCAATGAACGCCCTCCATAATATCGAAGTGATTCCGGCATCTCATCGACATGTGATGCAAACTGGTAGAAGGACTCCGAGCGCATGAAGAAGCCATTTGTTATTTTGGGCAACCATGCCAGCCTGAGATAATTCCCGAGCGAGGATTCCGAAGCATGTGTCTCATAGCTATTATTCCTGCCGCCCCCTGCGGTATTGAATCCACATTGATGAGCGATGCCTTCCAGCAGCGTCGATTTCCCTGAACCATTTTCACCTACAAAAAAAGTAATGTTATTCTTGAACTCCAAGCGCTCCAAGGACTGTAGCGAGGGGATGTCAAAAGGATATTGATCTCGATTCTCGATCTTGGCCGACATAAGTTCCACACTTCGAAGATACATAATCATCCTCCCCTATGTGTTCTATTTCAATCTAACGCTCAAATTCATTCCCTTTCCATCGTACCCTATAACGGGGTGCATATGAAACCGTTTCAACAAAAAAGAGCAAGCCATAGGCTTACTCTCTCTTTAGGGTTAATAAACAAACCTACGCTGTGCCCAGTAGCTGAACAGAAAGATGGACACCTCGGTCAACAGCTTCGCTGCGAGCAGTGGGATAATCAGTTTTTCATTATAAAGATACAGTAAACCATAGTTTAATAGCAGCACCAGCAGGACAAGTGAGAAATATTTGGGCAAAGACTGCCGAACCTTCGAGGTTCGTCCTGCGGAGAACACGTATTTCCGATTGATCGTATAGTTGAAGATGGAGCTGCACAATCGTGCTGCAACAACCGACAGAAACAGGTTATGCGTGAAATACTGAATAACGAATAGTAATGCAAAATCAATCAGAGCCGACAGTACCGAAGATGTGCTGAACATCAGAATGGGCATATAGATCCGGAACGAATCAACCAGTGGGCGGAAATGAGAGGACTCATTGTGATCCAGGTACACCGTATCAATAAACTCCTCCGTAATCTCATACCCTTCCTTGTGTGCCGTTAACAGCATGTTCATCTCGTATTCAAACCGATCCCCGGGAATCTGGTTCAGCCAGTCCAGCATGGAGTAGGGAAAACCGCGTAGACCCGTTTGCGTATCATATACCTTGGTACCTGTCGTGAGGGAAAAAACCGACCGTGTGACTGTGTTACCGAAACGGCTGCGTACTGGAATCTTACCACTGAATCGACGACTGCCGAGTACAATTCCGGGTGTCGTTTGTGCGAGCAATACTTCGAAGATACGCTTAATATCATGTGGCAGATGCTGCCCGTCACTGTCTGCACACACTACACCGCCCTGAGGTCCGTACTCTTTAATATACTGAAATCCTGTCTTCAAAGCCCTGCCCTTACCCAGATTGACGGGATGTGTCAGGAGCGTACATCCATAGGCTTCTGCCGTTTCAAAAATTCCTCGGTAACCGGGTCCACTACCATCGTCTACGATCACAATGGGTCCAAGTTTAAATGTCTGTAACTGCAGAATGAGATTCAGTAAACGCACGTCGGGTTCATATGATGGAATTAATATCGTCATGATGCTTGTCCCTCCGTCAGATATAGAATGTCACTTACGCCACGTTCCTGGTTACGCCCCAGCGGATTATTAACGACTCGCCCCATAAAATACATTGTGGATGAACCGCCGCCGTCCAGATTGTAGGCTTCTGTTGCTCCGAGGCCTTTCATAACATCGGCCAGTTCTGCCAGGGTCATGCCACGGCTGTTGTCCTGCCGTCCGTCCACCACCACAAATACGTAATGATTAGGAGCAATCATGCCGATCGCTGTTCTTGGATTTGCGTCTTGAATGGAGCGGTTACCGAAGTTGTTATCGATTTTCACACTGCTAAAATCACTGACAATCTCGCCATCCTGAATCAGAACGGGTCCAAAGGATAATGTATTGGTGGCACCTTCGGTCAGCAGTTCCGAGGAAGATATCTCGTTCTCGTTATATGTTTTCATCGTTCCGTCGTTGAACAGAGCCAGTGCATCCCGTGTTGGGCTGTCCCGGTACAATGTTCCATTTCGAATAATGACACCATCCTCGCGGAATCCATAGTAATCACCATTAATGGCAAAGATCGCATTGTTGGCTGCGGCAATCTCTGATGTATTCTCGGTAATGTTCGTTCCAAAGCTGTTATCCGCCAGCGCGGTTCGCAGGCTACTCGCATCCGTCAGCTGAACATCGGCGACATAATACGTAATCTGATCGGAGCCGGAACCGGTCTGTACCTTTTCGATCTGGACCTTCATATCATCACTCGAATAATTCCAATCATCTGACGTTGCATTCACTTCAGTTGCGGTGGCCGGAGTACTGCTAGAATCATTCGTGTTACCTGTTACTGCCGTTGCCGTGTTCTCATCCGCTACAACGACCTGCACATGCCGGATCAGGTAACGGTCAGCCAGGCTGTACAGGATTCCACCTACCGCAAGTACGATGACAAGTGTGATGATGAACCATCTGCGCTTTCTTGGGGAGATCGGTCTTTTATGTGGGTCTTTCCGGTTTGGTTTCTGATACATCTTCATCATGTGAAGCTCACCTCTTCATCTAAGTTCTTAAGGCCATATTAGGCCGGGTAGCTTAAATGAATCTGAAACCAATTAGAACTAAAGAAAATTCCCCCTGACACTGTGATGACAGAACAACCTTCCCATCGCTGTTATTGTGTGAATGAATAATTCCATAAAAAAAGGCCATCCGTTTTCCCAATTGAGGAAATCAGATCACCTTAATTTTCAATCTATATAGCCCTAAAGGTCACTAATATCGTGTACATGTTTCGTTCAGCTTACATATCAAAACATCTTCAACAGGTCTTCCTGTTATGCGTCTGCAAAAAGAGCATCATATGCGGGACAAGGCCGCTTTTCCAAGAATTCCGTTAACGCCGGTGGCTGTTGGGCATAGATATCCTTCAACGACGTTCCGTTATAGATGTTGCCAATCACGACAGGATGGCATAACTCACAGATGAGAATATCTCCGTTGCCGTGCAAGTGAAGTTGTTTCGTGCCATCCACGCAATTAGAGAAATACACGCCCGGCTGTTCCCGCAAATTCAACTGTTCAGCGAACCGATCCATACAGGTAAAATAGAGAGTAGTATCTGGCTTTTTATGTTCAATTAATCCCGTTACAGATCGAACGAGGGACTCTCTGGATACAATCTGGCTCCAATCGGTATGCGGCATCTTAATGCTGTTCTGGATCTCATGGATGCGCACACCCAGATCATACACCTTATCGCTAATGGCCTGCATGTTCGCTTGGTTACCTTCAAACAGTAACGTTTCCAGTACCGTCTCCAGACCGGCTTCCGTACACATACGGATATTCTGCTCCAGTCTTTCATACATCTGAGGATGCACACGGTAGTACGCAGCATAGGCCTCTGCATCCGTATAGTTGAACGAGATATGGATGTTGGACAATCCTGCATCACGCAATGCAAGAATCCGTTCTTCTGTCAGCAGACTGGCATTACTGTTCAATTGTGTATCGATGCCATGTGCCGCACAGTACGTCACGATCTCCAAGCAATCCTGGTATTTCAGGGTAACTTCTCCCCCGGACAACCGCACGCGCTTGAGACGAGGAAGCTCACTAATAATACGGATGACTTCCTGACTATCAATGCATGCTCCATCATCCCGATTGTAGGCGCAGCAGTAGTCGCATTTATAATTGCAGTTCGATGTCACTCCCACCTCAAGTCCTTCCAGCTCATACACACCGGGTGTTTCCAGTTCGAGTGATTTATATTTGTTTTTGGCTGTCAATTCGTTGTACCTCCTAGTTCCTTCAATCTTCCAAGTTATAATAACTTGAAGATTATAGCGAAAGGCATCAGGTTCACGATATGACATTATGTACGTTGGTTGTTAAAAATAATAAAACCCATTTCCTTAACAAGCAGGAATGGGCCAAAACTTTTCATATGATTATTGGATTAGACAATATAGAATACGATAGCTTGACCTTTTGATACAGTAAGGCTGTATAATTTCTGAATTTCAGTGAGATGTGATGTAGGGTAATCCCAGAATCCCTCAGCATCTGCCTCTTTATTTTTCTTGTTGAGAGTAGAAATCTTCTTTTACGATGGCATACATCTTCAAATCCTGAAGTTCATTTTTCACCCTCATGTACTTCCTCAACACACCTTCGAATTGCATGCCTGCCTTCTCCATTACTTTCGCGGAGCCCGTGTTCTTCACTAAACATTGAGCCTGAATTCGTTCTAATCCCACTTCCTCAAATCCAAATTGGATGATTCGTTTCACCACTTCGGTCATGTAGCCTTGATTCCAATATTGATCAGATAACACATATCCCAACTCGACTCTCCTGTTATCGCTGTCACACCCTAGATAGTTACAACTCCCAATCAGCCGCTTGGTTTGTTTATCTTCAATGCCCCATGGGCCTATTAAATTCACATCATACCGGCTCATGACAAAATCCAAAAAAGCTTTGGTATCTTCTTTGCTCTTGTGCGCGTCCCAGGTAGTGAACTCCGAGACAGCAGGTACAACACAATAACTATACATATCATCCAGATCATCATAGGTAAGGGGACGGAGCAACGTTCTTTCAGTTTCTAATATCGGAAATGGGGCAAAATAACTTTCGATCGGTTTCATAGATTCACCCTCCCAGAGATTGTTAGGACTAAAATATTCACAGTAGTTCGGTCAAAATTGCCTAACTCATCTGTTGTAAAATCATACTTTCTATAACTTTAATCTAATATACGCAGCGATTGCCGTAACTCCTAATGCTACAGTGGATCTAATTTTTAATTCTGCTAATTCCAAACCATCTGTTGGTAGATGAACAAGCATAATATACAAATAATAGAAAGAAACAAGAATTGAGACGACTAACACTACATTTGTAATTCTTTTTATTAACAATAAAATAATCCTTTTCCTCCTTATTCTCAAGGGTGTTCTTCAATCCACAAATCCCGTGATCCAGAGATTCATCCAAGTTTTCTCCAAGGTAAAACAACTAGTCTAGATGACTTAATACATTTGCGCTTCTAAGTTTCCAACCCTGTGCTCCCTTTTCAACGGTATGTACACTGGTGTTGTCCATGGGATAAAAGCTGGACTGATTGCTCCATTCCCTCTTCTCAAGCAGATAATACAGAATGTTAATCACTCCGCCATGAGTAATTAACAGAACATTGGATTGGACTGTGTGTTCCTCTATATCTCTAAGAAGACGCTCGAAAGATGTGCTTATCCGGTTATAAAAATTCCTTGGACTTTCTCCTCCCGGAAAAGGCGAATCCATCTCAAGGGTATTGAAATATACTCCTGGGTAATACTCTTCAGCATCCTTATGAAGCATACCTGCCAACTCTCCGTTATTCATCTCCCGCCAATCTTTCATAAAGCTAGCACGCATGTTTAATCTCTTCTCAATTTCCTGTGTTGTCTGCACTGCACGAGGAAGATCACTGCTCATGATGGTATGTATGTCATACTCCTCAGCATGAAGATGCAAATACTCTCCCAGTCTCTTGGATTGATTGATCCCCTGTTCCGTGAGTCCACGCTCACTCCATCCGCCTCGATAGCCTTCCTCATCCATCCCGTGCCTCACCAGATAAATTTTCAAGCTCTCTCCTCCTTTTCAGATTCCACTGCACAGATTCCTTAACATATATCGATACTTTTACAGCTGCTCTCCATGGAATCAAATAAACCCGACCTTAGATAGCTTCTATCCAAAATCGGGCATTTCCTGCAACCCATTTATCTTACAAATGTATTATGAACTCGTTCCGACTTGATAAAGTAAGGAATCCAGATGGCACAAGTGATGACAGATTTAGCAATATCTCTGATTGAGCTTCCATCTTCCAATTCTTTTGCCAATGGAATCTGGAGTAATAACAGGTAATCAATAATTCCAACAATCAGACTGAGACCATAGAAGATAATCATCAGACGGGGCAATATAGCTTTCTTGCTATAAAACGCAAAAATGGTATAGACACTGAATAATAAAAACAGCGTATTGTACACCATCTCAAAAATAAGTACTGGGCCCCATAGCGGGTGATAATAATCTGATTGTTTGAAAGTTAGCATTTCCCAAGTCTCAGTTGTGAATGTGGGTATGATCTGTTGAAATAATTGCACTGCAAGCAGAATTACTGTAAGAAATAATCCAATCTGGATGAGAATCAGCCAACCACCCAATCCCGACACACCTAGTGGACGGTAATCTGTTTTTTGCTCTGGAATATGTGGTTCCACTTGGTAACACTTCCTTATACATTTTAGTTTTTCAGAGATAAGTCTTCCACGTAATCGTACTCATGCAAATCAAATCTACGGGTACTGCTTTCCCCTTACTACACGTGCGTTGTATGTATACTCACACTTCTTAGAGCTACCTCCCCATCCTCCTCTTATATAGAATTTTACACAACTTCCTTATTGTACTACGTGTGTCAAGGATGAACCCTCCATTTCAGAAACATCGTACTTATACACCGTGAAAGCCAAAGAAGACCTTCGCTATACTTCCGCCATGTTCAGTTTAATACTCGTACGTCATAATCCTCTTATACAGATGCAGATGGTGACTCAGCATTTGACTACAAAGGAGGATATGGATATGTCCAACCCCAAAGTAAACCTTTTGCCTTTTGCCGATATTTCAGATTATGTCGAGGGCTTCGATATCGTTTCCACCCAGTGGGGCGTTGATGGCCTTGTCTATGTGCTGCTGATGAATCAGATTCCCGAAAGAAAACGAGGTATGTTCGTCCAAAGTAAATTGAATCAAAGCTATACGTACAAAGTACTTATTGTGACAGATCAAACTATCGAGGAAGTTGTCATTTTGGGACAAACGTTCAATTATCATTACGTACAACCATTACAAGATCATCTGCTGCTGGTCGGAGCACGCTGTACGAATTACGGCAATGAACATTATGATCTGAACGCCAAAGTATGTGATCTGGACGGAAATACGATCCGTGAGTTTTTGCTAGGAGACGGTATTCAGAGTGTGCAGGTCACAGAGAATGGAACGATCTGGACCAGTTACTTCGATGAAGGGGTATTTGGTAACTATGGATGGAGCGATCCGATTGGATCATATGGTCTGCTGGCTTGGGATAAGCACGGGAATAAACTGTATGAAAATCGTGAAGCTGACATTGCGGATTGTTACGCACTCAATGTGGTGAATGAGAAGCAGGTCTGGTTCTACTTCTATACCGATTTTGAACTCGGTTGTATCTCAGGTGGCACCCATGAACCCAACGTTACATTGATGAATCCAAACATATCCGGTTCCTCCGGCTTCAGTACGGATGGTTATCATTTCTTGTTCGATGCCGGGTACGGTAAACATGGGACGTTTGTACTTAAGAAAATGGAGAAACCCGGTAAATTCAGCAAGGGGCAGAAGATTGATTTGCTAAATGAAGATGGTAAGTCCTTCAAGCAGGCACGGCAGGATTTTCGCCAACATCGTCTGCTACTCAGTGAAGGTAACTTGTTATACCGGGTAACGATGGAGGAGATTATTTCAGCTTCTGGTTTGGATTAATGGAGAGGAGTCAAGAGGGTTATTTCTTAAACAATAATCCCTCTTCTTCCAAGGCGTTTCGCAGTTTAGGCATGGCAGATGGCCCGATTCCGTGCAGTTTCAGGATCTCTTTCTCCGTGTACTCCGCAAGTTGCAGTAGTGTCATAATCCCTTCATTCACCAAGGCGCGTCTGGCAGGAGCTGACAGCAAAGCTAGAAATCCCTCTGTCGGTTTACGTTCAGCTTCGCACGTTGGACAGGTTGGGCAGTCACTTTTTTTATAATACGAATGTCCTTGTTCGCATGTTCTAAGTGTTCCTTTGTCATTTGCCATGTGGGCATCTCTCCTTAGAAATTGTATAATATAACCAAGCCAATCTGAATGATAGTTTAATCATAGGAGCGTGTAGAATGGATTTAAAAGACAAATTAATCTTAATAAAAGAGAATGACTACCAAGCACCTTTAGACATATTTCCATTAGTACAAGAAATGATACATAACATCGGTTCTTTGGATGCCCAACTACGTGATGAATTAATTTACACAACCTTGTCGAATTGGATTCCTGGTAATGCTCTGACTATATACGAACTAGAACAAGTCTTACCCATAGTCTTGGATGAAAACCATTTGTTTTTTGGACTTGGTGAAACAAATTCAGACTCTGTATTCACTCGATCTTTCTCTATGTTGGTTGTATCTCTCTTCTTCACAAGGAATAGAGAATCACCATTTCTCTCAAAAGAACACATTCATCGGATAAAAGAGAGCGTATTCTATAATGTACAAAAAGAGCGTGATTACCGTGGATATGACGAAGTAAAAGGCTGGGCTCATGCCATAGCACATGCAGCAGATGTTTTGGATGATTTGGCTCAATGTACTGAATTAGATGAAATTGACCTCATAACTATTCTCGACCTAGTTTATCAAAAGGCAACCATCACAGATCGCGTTTACTCCGATGGGGAAGATGAAAGAATGGTGAAGTCCATCATTAGTGTCTTAAATAGAAAGATGCTTAGTCAGACTTACATAAAGCAATGGATTCAACGTTTTGGTGATGTCGAGAAAGACCCGGAATTTCTGCCCTCGTTTAGGCAAAAAAATAATATAAAGAACTTTCTAAAGAGCTTATACTTCAGGATTAAATTTCACCAATTGGATGCTGATCTCGGTCTAACTATTGAGCACACATTATATAAAGTAGAACCCGTATATTACTCATGATTATCAGCCCTTCCAAATTAATATCTTTATATCAGAAATATTATCTGGAAAATATCGCAATTGTTATTATTGTTAAATTCAGCTTGTTTTCTTACCATAAAGATCACAATCCATACTCCGCAAAAATGGTTGCATATTTCTTTTCAAATATCGTCCAGCGCTTTTCGGCTCCGTATTTGGCATGTAGTTGCTGTAAATAATACTTGGCTTCTTCCGTATCGCCCGCTTGTAGCAGGAAGCGGAAAGTTTCTTCGCTTAAATGTAGCGCTGTCTTCGCCATATAATAATGGACTATATCTCTGGCCCCTGTTAGCGAGTGTAGGAATGAAATACCCTCTTCCAAATGCGAAACCAGTTCTTTCGATAAAGCGTCCTGATCAGCATCAGGCGTTAGGGAATAGTGGTCCGGAGCGGATGGGACTATTTCCTCGATCCGGCAGATGAAATGCGATTTGTTCTCCAATATGGCCCCACTCGATGCAACGGACTGCAACTCCGCAAGCTCGGTGGAATGGACACTACAGTTAATATAAAACTGCACATGCCTACTGCTGTTATACTTTGATTTTTGAACGTTGAACTTGTATATGAGGTTTTTATCCGCCTTGTAGAAATTCAGATCTTTCTTGGAATAGCCGTGTTTGGTCAATAAGGGTTTGACGTCTGTATTGATGATCTTCTTAAAAAGTTCCTGCATTAGATATCACTCCCAAGGCAAAGTTTATTTAATACGTTGCTACCCTTTTTTGTTCAGAATCATGCTTGTTCTATTTTATAAAAATAAGGACCACACATGGATTCGTGCGTATACACGTAAGTCCATGTAAACGCTCGGTCGAAGATGTAGATATCCTGCTCCGAATCAAAATCCCCTGCAACAATCCGGTTCGCGTTTTCGTATAAGAGCACCCAACCACCATTTTCATACATCACATATACTTCATCTTTCGGCTCGGCATCAAAAGCATCTCGTGCTTCGTCATGTGTCAGACATTTCTGTTGTTCATAACTGAACATATGCCACTTGTACTGGCTATAATGGATAGACTCTTTGACCACATCATCGATATTATTGGCGAATGCTCTGTCCCATTGCTGTACAATCCTTTCGGATTCCTCGTACAGTTCGGAGACAACAACCCCTTTATCCTGCAAATTCTTCTTAAACCTATATTCCTGATGAATACGCTCAATCCCCCAATATGCTCGGTTCAGTTCCAATTCGGGTAAAGTATCCAGCAGCTCGTTAATTTTATCTCGAATCATCATTACCTCCGTATGCTATCTGGATTAAAACACTTGTTCCTTGCCTGCCTATTTAGCTTCTTCTCGCAGCATATGAGCCAGTTTGTACATCTCGGCGATGTCATATCTGTTCTGTGCCTGGAACCTCCGAATCGCTTCATCAATCTCTACCACTTCAACAGCAACCACCTGCTCGCCATCCTCTGGATTCAGCGGATCAGCAACAAGTTCAACGTCTCCATAACCGATGATTCTTACAAAATGGGGGTGCGGGATATGCGGTCGATATGGCTCCAACGCACTGGATGTGCAATAGAATTGACCAAAAATCTGATAGGATCGCATTTCTGCCCCAAGTTCCTCCATCAGTTCGCGCTTCAGTCCGTCCATATACGGCTCACCTGCTTCAAGCGTCCCCCCAGGCAGCTCCCAATCTCCATTATCCAGTTGGAAAACGACACATTGATCCGCGACAAATGGAATGATGCTAATATTGCTCACCAGCTTTTCATCCACGATGTCGTTTAATCTGAACTCTGCCTCAACAATGCCCCAATGAATCGACGTCGTCAGTGCCGGGAATTGTTCTGCATTCAAGCTGCTCATCCGCACCGTTCCTCTCTATGTAAAATAAAATCTCTCATTTATATACTTCTCCCAATTATAGATGAAAATAAAGAAGGAAGGCCACCTTCCCCTTGAGGGAATACATGACCTTCTCGCCCTAAATCACATCAGATCGTTCCATGCCTGACAACTTACCTAATGTCTAATGCTGTACCAGCTTTCCCTTTTCCAAAAAAAGAACTCGGCTACAGAGTGACAAAATCCGCTCATCATGCGTAACCATCACTGCACTCTTGCCCTGCTCTTTCACGAGCCGTGCAATCATGCCGACAATATCCAGCCCGCGCTCCGCATCTAGGCTAGCTGTCGGTTCATCCGCGAGCAGGACAGCCGGATCGTTCATCAACGCCCGTGCAATGGCGACCCGCTGACGTTCCCCGCCAGACAGTTTCTCCGTATATGCCTTCCGTCGATGAGTCAATCCTACCGTATCCAACAGCTCATCCACTCGTTTCTCCGCCTTGTTTTTATCCGTTCCGGCGAGCTTCGCGACCACCATCAGTTGTTCTTCTACTTTCAGATACGGAATGAGGTTGGCACTTTGAAAAATAAAACCAAGCTGCTGAAGCCGCATATCGGATATCTCCTGTTTGCCTTTGCCCATAATAGAGGCCCCATCCAGCAGAACCTGTCCTTCCGTTGGTTCAAGAAGTGCGCCAGCAATGGACAGGAATGTACTTTTGCCAGAGCCGGAAGGTCCCATCACAGCTACAAGTTCCCCTTCGGTCACCTCAAGGTCGAGCTTATCCAGAATCGTTCGTTTGCTGCCACCATCTTCAAAGGTCTGGGTAATTCCCTGTAATACCAATCGATTTCTCATGCTGCAGTCCTCCCAATCGCATCAAGCGCATCAATTTTGGTAACCTTCCACACCGAGAACAATGAACCCGCCACAGACATGAGAATGAACAATACGCAGGTTAAGGCAAGCGTGGATAAACCTAATTGAAATGGCATTGATGCCGGCAGAATGGACTCAAACAGTCGAACCAACAGTACGCTAATGACCAGACTACCAACCGATAGAATGAATACTTGTAAAGAAACACTACCTGCCAGATAACCATTCCGCGTTCCGATCGCTTTCAATATGCCGAACTGACTTGTTTTCTGGATCGTGATGACATAGAAGAATACTGCAAGTACAAACGCTGAGATGACATATAGAAAAGCGATCATCATGAGCAACGATCCCTGCTCTTCTTTATATCCAGGAATGGCGGATACGGCATCCGACTTCGTGATGACTTCCGTATCAGGCATTGCGGCACTTAGTCCGTCTACCTGCTCACCCGCGTCCTTTACCGCAATGGCATTATATATCGGAGCATTGACACTGGTGTCGGCCGAACCTTGTGTAGTTCGTGAACCTCCTTGAAGCGTAAGCCATTCCTGTTCATTCATGAACACCACTGGGGAGTGACTGAAGGACTCATTTTGCACAAATCCACCAACGGTCCACTCCATTCCCGAAGCTTGATCGACGAGAACAGTGCCACTCGTTACGCCAGATTCAGACAGCTTATGATCTACCACAACCTGACCTTTGGTCTGATCCGTAATCGGAGTTCCTTCGGTAACCGCTGGAGCAAGCCAGCCTTCCGGATTCACCATGAACAACGTGACATCAATCTTTTTCGTGTCGCCCATTGGACTGACCGTTGTCATTTTCACACCTAGTGGCTCCGCGTTCTCTTGCCCTACCACGGAGCGAGCTTGATCAAGCTGATCCTGATCCACTTGTGACCGGGTAAACCGATGATTCGAATCCTGTTCCAGTACAAAGTGGGTTGCTGCCATATTTTTGACCGAAGCTGCGTTATCATACGCCAGCCCCTGTGCAAGACCTGTAACAAACAGTACCAGAAATGAAACCAGCACCATGATTGTAGCAATTAAGGCATACCGCCCTTTGGCATACCTCATTTCCCGAATAGCCAAGTACATGTTCTGTGACCTCCCTCTTGATAACCCAAGTATAAGAGGCGAAAATGAACGGGAAATGAATAACAGATTACATCTGCGGAAGTGTCACCGTAAAGACCGTACCTGTTGGCGAACTGGCAACCTCAATTGTACCGTCATGGATTCGGATAATTTTCTGCACAATGGCAAGTCCAAGCCCGGTTCGTCCGGAAGAACGTTCCCGCGCACGGTCCACCCGGTAAAATCGATCGAACAGGAAAGGCAGATGCTCCGCAGCAATCCCGTCCCCTGTATCCCGAATTTGAATCACACACTGGTTATCCATCTGCTCGGCATGAATCTCGATGCTTCTTCCCTGTGGCAGATGATTCACTGCATTACCCAGCAGATTCATCCAGACCTGCATGAGCAGCACTTCATTGCCAATCAGCTGGATGGATTCGGGTACCGAAATCCGAAGCAGCAGTTCTTTTTCTTCCAGTTGCCATTGCAACACCTGAACCGCTTGCCGGAATTGATCCCGCAGAGAGAACTTTACTTTGGACAAATCTTCGTTGCCTTGTTCGAGGGAGGACAGGAGCAGCAGTTGTTTACTGAGTAGGGAGAGATGACGGCTCTCCTCCTCAATGATCGATGCATAGTGCTCCCGTTCCTGTTCAGGCAGATCCCGATCTGCCACCAATTGGGCAAACCCCTGAATGGAGGTCAGTGGCGATTGAATCTCATGAGATACGTTGGATACAAACTGCTGCCGCGCCTGATCCACTCTCTCCAACTCACGACTCATAGTCATGAAATGCTGAGCCAGTTGGCCAATCTCGTCACGCCTTGTAGTAGGCAGTTTCAGATTATATTTTCCTTGGGCAATGCGCTTGGTCGCCTCGGACAGACGTTCAATCGGATTGACCAGATAACGGGTACTGATCAGAAAGAACAGAATACTAATGCCTATCGTAAATGCACCAATCAGTGCAAAAAAGATGCGCAGCTCACCAAATTGCAGGATCACATCCGGACGCATGAAGAGAGCGTAATTCGCATTACGTACCTGTAGATGAACACCTACGGTATTGCTTAATTGATTATCGAAGAAACCGGTAATGAACGGTTTACTTGGAAACTGGGCTACGCCATGGTACACCTCACCCTTCAGCACCCGTTCTACAGCTTGCTTGTCCAGGTCTTTCTCACGGAATTCGCGACCATAAAATTGGTCATTCCCCTTCCCATCCGTCACATAGATTCCATAACCGAGCGCTGCGGCATTGTTCAAATAATGCTCCATCGTACCGGGCTGCTCCTCTACAAACTGCTTCATTTGCGTGGCGATGCCCACCAGCTTCTCATCGTTGAAATCCTTAAGTTTCACATGATAATAGATGTTAGACAAAAGAAAACCAAGCATGCTGCTGACCACAATCACCGCCACCGTAATGAGGAATACCCGGACGTACAAGGTCCTCAAGGTGCTTTCACCTCCATTTTGTAACCAATGCCCCGCACCGTTTGGATCACGAAATCGTCCGTATATTCGGCAAACCGATCACGGAGTCGCTTGATATGCACATCAACAGTGCGGTCATCTCCTTCGTAATCTGCTCCCCAGACAAGTCGAATGAGTTCATCACGAGAGAACAAACGTCCTGGAAACTGAGCAAGCTGTGAGAGTAATTCAAATTCCTTCATTGGTAAAAAGAGAATGGATTGCCCGTCCGTAACCTCCACATTGTTCCGGTCGATCACGATCCGGTTCATACGGATGATATCACTGGACGTGCGATGGTAGCGGCGAAATAATGCCTTTACCCGGTAAACCAGTTCTTCGGGTTCAAACGGCTTGGTCACATACTCATCCGTTCCTTTCAGATAACCGTCTCTCTTGTCAGATAGCTGATCTCGTGCCGTCAGCAACATAATTGGAATGTCGTAATGCTGCCGAATGTAATCACATAACTCCAATCCGTCCATACCTGGCATCATGACATCGAGAATCGCCAGATCGATCGGCGTTTCTTGCATCAGTTTCACTGCTTCCAGTCCATCCTGTGCTTCATGAACCCGATAGCCTTCCTTGGTCATGACATGCCTGAGGAGTGCTCTAATATTCGCATCATCGTCTGCCAGCAGCAGATGTTTCATATCGTTGTCCGCCCTTCTATGTAACAGATACATCTCACTTAGATTCTGCACAGATGGTAGCATAAAAGCAATCTCATTCGCCAGCACATGCATGGAGATACGCTGGACATGTTTATATTTCCTTAAATCTGGTTGACACTACTATGAGGCACAACTATAATAAAAGCATAACATATGAACAAACGCTCATATATTCATTTGTTAGTGAGTAACCATTGCTAAAGCTTTATTTATAGCCATACAAGAAATCATATTACATAACGGAGCCTCGCTCCAAAGGAGAGGATTTATATGTCTGGACATCAACACAGTCATAACCATGGGCACGATCATGGACACAACCACGCTCACACCACCAATAACAAAAAAGTATTGTTGTTTTCCTTCATTATTATTACCGTCTATATGATCGTTGAAGCCTTTGGCGGATTCATTACCAACAGTCTCGCACTTATTTCGGATGCAGGCCATATGTTATCAGATTCCATTGCGCTCGGAATCGCTTTGCTGGCGTTCACGTTTGGTGAAAAAGCCGTGAATACAGGCAAAACGTACGGATACAGAAGATTTGAAATTCTGGCTGCCACGTTAAACGGAATCACGTTAATCGCCATTGCGCTCTACATTTTCTACGAAGCCATTGGTCGATTCATTAACCCGCCAGAAGTTGCAACCGTAGGCATGCTAATTATCAGCGTCATTGGACTGCTCGTCAATATTCTGGTGGCTTGGATCATGATGCGTGGTAGTGATACGGAGAATAATTTGAATATGCGCGGTGCTTATCTGCATGTTATCAGTGATATGCTCGGATCGGTTGGAGCCATTGCGGCGGCCTTGCTGATGATGTTCTTCGGCTGGGGTTGGGCCGATCCACTGGCGAGTGTCATTGTCGCGGCACTGGTATTGCGTAGTGGGTTCTATGTCACCAAATCATCTCTGCATATCTTGATGGAAGGTACTCCGGCCAATGTGGATGTGAATGAGCTGGTGCAGACCATCAAACAAGTGGACGGCGTCAAAGGCGTTCATGATGTGCATGTCTGGTCCATTACCAGTAACCTGAATGCACTGACCGCACATATCGTGGTGGATGGAACGATGGATGTCTATGCATCCGAGATCCTGGTTCAGAAGATTGAACACATGCTGGAGCATAAAGAGATCAAACATGTGACGCTCCAAGTGGAGTCCGAGAAACATCTGCATGATACCTCGGTACTATGTACCGTCAAAGGCGACGCACCAGATGCTCACGCACATCATCACCATTGAGATGGTATAACATTATAGTTGTTTCTAAATGAAAAGAGGGCAGATCCCCCGGTGAAGGGAACGCCCTGTTTTTATTTGCCTAAGTTCAGCTTTTTGGTATGAGTAGAAAATGAATAGCCTTTACCTTATAGCAGCGAGCTTTGGACTACTTGTATCTGGAGAGTAACTTCTCTTTCTTTTGATCGAATTCATATTCCGATATGATATTTTTCTCTTTTAATTCACCCAACTGTAGCAGTTGTTCATGCTACTTCCGCACCATCTTGCGAACCATCTAAAAAAAAGACTATTAATAAAAAATTAAGTACGAACCCAATAAGACTGACGATCGATAATGCTTTCAATGAATTTATTCCTCCTACTTGTTATGTATGTTTTTATTCAACACCAGGAAAGGTCGGTCCGAAGACTAAACATCTGCATCAATTAAACTATAGTCATGGTCAAATTTTGCATGAATCCGATGTCCACCAAATAAATCTCCATCTGAACATTCACAGTATATATGGTCCACTCGTAATTCAATGTCTAGCAACGTTATGACTCTTTCAAAGTCTTCTGTGCTTACATCATATTTCCCAGCATCTACATCATCCCAATTTAAATTCTCATCATCTTCATCGTATTCAGGCCAAAAATCATTTTTATAAACAATTAAATGCTGTGCGATCTGTGTCTTAGCCCTTTTTTCAAATTCATCAAACTGACAGAATAGTTTTTCTGCTCTACTCATCAATGCATCTACATTAGTGCTTTCATTCTCAAGCTTTAAACTGTAATATATTTTCCCTTCAGTATGTTCATAGGAGTTAAATTCTTCATTGTACATAAAAGAGCCTATTATTTTACTTCTAATTATCTTTTCCATAGATGTTTACCTTTCTCTTAAGTGTATCAAATTCAATATTCCATCTCCATAATCTTACCTCACCAATATCCTATTACCTATAAAGTACCCGAGCTTGATCACAGTTCAACGGTTCGGTGAAAGGTACTTTCAAGAAGTATTCCAGCTGCCACTGCTGCGTTTTTTGAGCCTGCTTACTTGTTGGATTGTCCCAAGGCGGATATACACGTATGGCGCGTTTGCCACCTTTGCCATGATCCGATACGATATCTCGCGCTAACAATACATGCTTCGGAAATACAAATTGACCAAAGTGGCCACCTGTGCGCGCACTAATGACATACATATCTGCTGGATCTGATCCATCATATGGCCGTGTCAATCCATCCTCACTCCGCTGCCACAGAGTAACGAATTGTCCAATCTTGGTTGGCGTGCTTTTGGCGACGCGAAATCGAATGGAGAGAGAATCTAAGGTGAACACATACGCCCCATATTCAGCATTCTGTGCTTCTTCGTGTGGTTGTGAGCAGATAAAGCCACACTTGTCATAGATCAGTTCTTTACTGGTAACTAAGTCGCCATGAAGTATATCAGGAGTAGTCCAAATATTCGGACTGTTCAAACTACTTTTGCTATCCAACTTGTGATATCTCTCCTGTCTTATATAGTCTGAACTAAGGCATTTACGATAGCTGTTAAAACTTTGCTAGATCAAAGTTCCTCACATAATCGCTTCCATTCCTGCCATGCCTTCAAGTATTCAGGCAGATCATCCGGATGATGCTTGTTACTCAGCCCAATTCGGCAATAGAGATGAACCAGAGCTTCCTCGATCAATCTGGATTTGTCCATATCCACTTGCTCTAACAGATCGAACGCAGCAAATAAGGTTTCGGTGTTGATATCATCTGGCGAAGAGCTAAACGCATACAAGAAATCATAGAGGATAGGCCCAACCATTGGAGAGGGATCAATAACGCCGATGAGTTCATTTTGATCGTATACAAAATTATGAACCCCCGTATCGCCATGCAAAAGAAACTTAATCTCTTGCTCTTGAAACAGACAATCCACTTTGGATTGAACCAGATCATAATCACCTGTCGTTAAAATACTTCCGATGTTGATCTTGGCTTCTTGAATGCTAATCTGATTGAATTCTTTCCATGTCCTCTGTGGGAACTCCATCCTGCCCCATGATTTCGTCTCTGTAGAACGCACATATGTATTGAACAGCTCGTTCACCAGACGAGTTAACCAGTCTCTTTTCTGCCCTCGGTTGATATGGGTTGTACCTTCCATATAGGAGTAAATTAGATACGTGTTGTCCGGATCAGTCAACAAAACTTCAGGCAATAACGAAGAATTCTTATACGTGTCCAAAAACTGCTGGGCAATGTGAATCTGTTCAGGTTCATCTGATTTTAAAATATAGTGCTTATTCACACTTGTACTCAACCGATAAACACGTCCAGCAGTGGTACCTGACAAATGTTGAATTTCAGATATTTCTTCGTTGATATGATGCATCTTGAATAAGTTATTGATCTCATCTATCGTTGGATTGATTAACATATAGTTCTCCTCATATAACTAGGATCTTGATTTATTTGGTAAACATAAAGTGAGGTTAGATTCCAGTTGCACAGTGGGTTGAGTTATCTTTCAAAATGTGCCCATTCTTCTTGATTGGAACTAAAAATATAATCTGGATAGTGGTTTGCCATGGGTGGAAGCTGATCCTCGGGGAAAAACTGCAAATCCTTCATCTCTTCATTATCGGACGTGAGTTGACCCGACTTGATCCCGCATTCAAATACAATAGTCAAATATTCGACCTGATGACCGTTACTGTATGTAAAGCGTCTTGCTTCACCTCCGTATACTCCGATAATCTTCTCGGGTTCAACGACCAGACCTGTCTCTTCCAGTGCCTCTCTCACCATCGCTTGCGCCGGTTCCTCACCAAGCTCAATTGCTCCAGCAATTAACCCCCAGGTTGATTCGTTATGTTTACGACCGAACAGGATCTCTCCTTGTTCATTTCGGATAATTCCAGCGACACCTGGCATAAAAATAAGCTCGTTGCCGATCTTTCCCCTGAGGTTTTTGTAATAGTCTGACATGCCCATACACAGTTACCTCCTGTCTTTTATTCTCTGAATTCCTTTCCATGAATGATCCATTGTACGGCATCCCAAATATCTTCTGCGATATAATCAGGTTTGGTCTCCGCCCATTTGTCTCTGAATTTCGTTAATGAAGACTCTCCCCAGCCTGTTCTCACCATGATCTTAGTCGCTCCTACGGCATGGGCAGCAAGCATGTCTGTATCTCCCACATCTCCAATAACGATGCATTTGGATAAATCCAGACCGTGTTCCTCGGAAGCTTGCAGTAACATTCCGGGTTTCGGCTTTCGGCAACTGCATTCTTGCTCATGTGGACATATATAGGATTGATCGAATCCATACTCGCGAAATTGCGCTTCAAAATCCTGAACACTTGCTTCTCCACGTGAGATTCGATATTGATTCGTAAACGCCAGTACCCTAATTCCTTCTCTTTTCAAACGCATAATGGCTTCTTGAGCATTGGGGTATAATCTGAAATCTCTTGGATGAATAAAATGACCTGTACCACCGATGGTTCCATCTCTGTCTATAAAAACAGCTTGTACATTCCCATTTGCTTTCATCATGGTCTGTTCCTTTCCGAGAACATATTATTGTATCTCTCGCCTCGATCTAAAATCGTTTCCCTATACTTTCTCGTCAAAAATATGCTTGCTGTCAGCTTGCTGCTTATGGTGTTGCTGTTTTTTGATTTCAGTTTTAAGATAGTGCACTTCTTTGATGAGTAGATCCAGCTTTTGGGATGTTTTGGATGAATCTATGGCATAACGAATGATTGCCGCAAAGATAAGAACTACAATAATACTTATAAGTGGTACGATTAAAGCCCAGAATAACTCCATATTGTTGTTCAACTCCTTGCTGTCAAAAAACTAAATTGTAAAACTCTTCTGAAAACCAAAACCATATAAACCCCAGGATCACCATAATGGTGCCTAGGACTTTCAATATTATTTCGATATGTTTAGGGATATCACTATGAGGTGGGTTATCTTCGAACTCCCAATTCGGTTTAATTCCTCGATATCTCATCAGAACAAATATTTTGTATAGAAAATCGGGAAAGAAGTAAAACGCAATTCCTATGAAGAATACGGGAATTGATAAATAACCAAAGGTACTGGTGTCCCATTCTATCTCTATTTCCTTCATCCTCCTCTTGGGCTCTCTCTCATTCTTCTTCTACAAGAATGTCAGCACAACGAACAATTAGCTCAGGCATATTCTCTCCATCAAATAGAACATGAAGCTCATATCCATTATCGATCCGATACAGCTCTTGATACAACCAGTAAGTGCCTATAATCCCAACGTCTTGCTTGATGATTTCGGGTGCAACCAGCGTAAGTTTGTTTATATTGGTGAAGCCCCCGCGGGTGTCAAAACGAATGAGCACTTCATCACCTGTCAGTAGTTCTGTTACCGTACAATCATGAAACTGAACCCGGTTACGAATTTCATCGGAAATACCCTGCGCTATAATAACTTCCCGGTACTCATTCGATACACGCTCCATCTCTCTCCTATTTTCTGCACTCAGTTTCTTTAGCTGTGGCATAACCTCTTTCGTACAGTAGCCCAACGTAAACACACGGATATCCGCAATCTGTTCAACGATTTCTTTGGTTAAACGCTCTTTATGGTAATTGCACTCCCATTCTAGGTTGCTTTTAAACTCTTCCTTGTAACTCGACTCGTCAAAAGGAGGCCGTATATCATAATCTGCGATTAATTTCTCAATTCGCTCTCTTTCCTCAGCAGGCATCTGATATACTTTTTTATCATCTTCCGATATTTCATTCCCACTAATAAACTTTTCGGCAGGTACTAAAACATGGCCATTTTGCTCCAGCAAAAAACGAGGATCTGTATTGTACATCTCACGCTGAAGCTCTATATACTCTTTTTCTTTTCTTTTATACCGCCGTAGGAAAAGTGCTTCGTTTAACTCGGAAGTTCCTCTATGTACCCTCATCCCAAAATGAAGCCCTGTTCGTTGACACAGCTCATACCATTCTTTCGTTAAATATCTCATATGCACCTCTCCTGCTGATTTTAGAATCTACTTTGCGATTGAAGCGTAAAGCTTTTTAATTTGTGACGAGAATCTAGCTGCACCTGGAATATGTGTGCGTTTAAAAAACGCTGTTAATTGTTTAGGATGGTTTTTGACCATATCATATTCAATGATGGTGTTAGCGATAACAGATCTCGTAAAACCTAATACCTCGACCACTTCAGATCGATCTCCTGCCTCAAGCTCCTCGCCTTCTGGAAACTCTCCATCTGGATCATCTTCCAATTGTTCACTGAATGTTAATCGAGCTAGAACATAGGACATGATGTGGTCCTTGTCTACGTCCAGCTGCTCCATGATCCACTGTATACACTCTTCTTCGGTTGGAGCCGAAACACCAAAACCCTCTAGTACATATTTCCGTTCTTTAAATGAGTCCATCAGCAACGATGCTTCAAAACTGGCATGCTCGACAAATTGGACCTGAGGTTTAAGCTGAATGATTTCCGCTGTTACCTGTTTATACCAATCACTCGTTAGAAACTGCTCTATGGTTTGCATTACTACGCCTCCCCTATCTTCAGCCTTAACAATTCCTTATACTCAACAGACGCACGGGTCTACGCCAAGGTTTGAAAAAATCTGTGTTTTATTTCTTTGTCGTTTCGCGCCGCCCATTCATGCACAGCTTCTACCCCTGCGGACTCCTGGCCTCTTTGAAAATAAAAACATAGATCCATCGGCACCAACCGTTTACCATAGAGTTTGATGCCAATCCGTCTGTAATTCACATAAATACACTCAATCTGAGATGCATCATATCTCTGATGTTTCGTAGAAATCACATGATCGCTTGCCAGCGTAATACTGGGTTTAGTGAAAAAAAACCGCCAGATCAGGAAAACGATATAAACCAGAATATAGGTCAATAGAGCGATCAGGGAGTACTTCCAAATCCCATTTTTATCGTAAATACCATCCTTGAGGAGTATTGCTTCAATGACCAACATACATAGTAGGCTCAACCATGCTCTTGGATAAATCGTCTTGTATGTGATGAGTTCCACCTCCTAATCATTCTCTTCATGAATTCGAAGCCACTTGGAAGGGGCTTTTCTGGCAAAATGCTTTTCAACAAAATGCAAAATGTCATCAATTCCGGGCAATGCCGCATTGTCTTTGGCTTCGTCAAACGTCATCCATTGGTACTCGGTATGTTCATGATTTAACCGGACAGGCTGGCTTTCATCCACGTATCCTACAAATACGGGCGCGGTATAGATATACTCCTCCTTGGGTGAATAATATTGTTCAAATTGATTGGCAGAATACAACCGGACTTTCGTAATGCCTGTTTCCTCGTAAACTTCTCTCAGTGCAGCTTCCCATGCCTTCTCGCCCTTCTCTATCCCGCCGCCAACATAACACCATTCATTATGCAACATACGACCCGCCCGCTTTAGCATCAGTACACGGTATTGATCGAGGCTCTTCTTCAACAGAACTACAGCCACGCCTTCACATCGAATGGGCACTGCCTGTTTCGCGTGCTCCGCACCATTCATCTTCCCGACCCCTTCTCTTCGGAATCAAAGTCCTCCAAAACTTTAAATTTATCCCCGTAGATTTTGTCGAGATGATCTTCTCCCCAATAACACAGATAGTCAAGCGCAGGCTTGAGTCCCCAGCCGTAGTCCGTTAACTCATACTCCACTTTGGGTGGAACCTCCGAATATACCTTGCGCTGCACAATCTCGTCCTGTTCCAGACCTCTGAGCTGTGTTGTCAGCATCTTCTGCGTAATGTCGGGTATCAATCGTCGAAGCTCTGACGTGCGTTTACGTCCGGTCATCAAGTGATAAATAATCAAAGGCTTCCACTTCCCACCCATCACTTCCAAAGCAGCTTCCACGCCTACTTTATATTTCTTTGGAGCACTTGTTTCTCCATGTTCCGTCATTTTTGAACCCCTCCATAATCAGGCTGTATCCAAGGTGAAATTATAATCTTCTTGCTGCTCTTTTTTCTATTATTAAGCTCATTTTGAGGCATCTATTTAGGGTACTTTAATGTTCCTATGGCACTTCATTCTTCCTATAGAACAACAAAGTGCGTACTTCCAGATGTTCTCATACCTGTTTATAATAGCATCAGCCATTGATTTATGGCTACAAGACCGCAATCCAGAAAGGTAGTGAAAGATAAGATGAACGTACTCGTTGTAGTATCCCACCCGCGTAAAGATTCGTTGACCTTCCAGGTAGCTGAACGTTTTGCAAAAGGGCTTACCGAGGCTGGTCACGGTTATGAAATATTGGATTTGCATGGAATTGGATTCGACCCGATTCTTCGTGAGATGGATGAACCAGACTATACCCAAGAGAATCAAGTGTTCTCACCTGAGGTTGAAACCGAGATGGAGCGTTTGAAGAAACACGATGCTGTGGCTTTTGTGTTTCCTCTCTGGTGGTGGCATCTGCCAGCCATGTTGAAAGGTTATGTAGATCGTGTCATGAACAACGGATTTGCCTATGGCGCGAATAAGCTCCCTCATCAGCAGATATTGTGGATCGCTCTTTCGGGTGTGACGGAAGAACAGGTGCAGAAGCGCAACTATGGTCAATCGATCGCCAACCTGCTCAATGTGGGGATTGCCGATTATTGCGGCGTGTCCCAATCGAGAGTTGAGTTTTTATATGAAACGTTGGAATCCAAGCCTGAGCATTATGAGGCATTGCTGAACCATGCACATCACTTGGGACTGAACTATGCCAACGATATTCCGACTCCATGATCGTATGAGAAAAAAGGGATGACCCGAATATGTATTCTGAAGTTTTGTGGTACGTTCAATGGCGAATCACAACGCTTGAACACGCAAAAAGGTCGCTCCGAAGAGCGACCCTGCTTGTGTGTCTTGCATTATTTTACTGTCGAGAGAAGAAACTTCTCCAGCATAGTGATATCAGTGATGCTATGGTTGCAAGCTGTGTTATCCATGCATACATACTGGGCAACGGAAGAAATATTATCCGGCGTATGGCTCTTGGTCTTCACGTTGAAGAATCCGAGCTCCTGATGACGATGACAGAACATGCAGTACCCTTTCTTGTTCGTAGCTGTAAGCCGTCCCTCAATACCGAGCAATTTGCCCTCATGCGGGTACACGATGAACAGACGATTGGTTGCAATGTCGGTCCATCTCAGGTAGGTTGTACGTGCGTAATCGATGGATTCGAGATCAGGCATTTTGAGCTTCTTCGCCTTCGGGTACAGCTTCTGAATCTGCTTCGCGGATACTTGTGGAAACGGAATCAGATATGCTTCCAGCTGGTTTAGATACGTCTGCAACTCATGTATCGTCTCATACGTGGATAACTGCTCCAGCAATTGCTTTTGTTCCGGCGTCAGTTCATTGAAGATGCTCACCGCATTGGTGCCGACCGTATAACGGACGGTTTCCAATACTTTGAGATCTACAACAGAGCGTAGCGTTTTCAGCAGGAAATCAGCTTGTTTTTGAATATAATTAAATTGATGATTTTGAATAAATGGTGTTTGCATGGCTTTCAGCCCCTTATATTTATTAAGAAAATAAAGTAAGGTGCAAAGCCTGCGGGATGTAACATTATGTTGATGTTGATTCCAGGGCAAACAATCTCATTTTGTCGCGCCCTACACAAAGTCCGCCCCTATTCAGGCTTTGCATAAGGCTTTCTAGCGAACGAGCAATCCGGCATCATCCATATTGCCACGTCATAACCCCCAATACGATAGATATATCGGAATTATAACAGGGCAGCATAGTGTAGGCAACGGGCTTCGATCCAATTTCCTCTTTTCAAGAAATATAATTACATCTTAGGCTTTCTTCCCATTTTCCACGAAATGATCTATTGCTGACTGCTCAATGGCCAGCCCTTCCGTGTAACGCTCCATGAACAAGGCAAATCCATTCACATCCGTGCTATTTGGAGAAACCTCTTGTCCTTCTGTATCAATAAACACCTTAGTAGTAAGGTACTCCGCTAAACCCTCGTGCTGCTGCTTATTAACCATGTAGGAAGCCAAAATAGCCATTCCCCATGCGCCGCCTTCACCAGCGGTAGACATGACCGACACGGGAATATTCAGTGCGGATGCGCACATTTTTTGAGCGACTCGTGGGGTTTTGAACAATCCGCCATGCGCCCAAATGTGCTCAATCGTTACGTGCTCCTTCTGTGTAAGAATATCCAGCCCAAGCCTTAGTGCAGCAAACGCAGCAAACAGATGGACTCTCATAAAGTTTGCCAGATTGAAGCGGCTCTCTGGAGAACGTACGAACAACGGACGACCTTTTGCAATTCCTGTAATGTTCTCGCCCGAATAGTAGCCATAGCTCAGTAAGCCACCGCCATCAGCGTCAGCTTTCAGCGCTTCATTGAACAAGACGCTGAATAACTGATTCATATCAGGCTTCTGTCCCATCGCCTCATAAAACTCACGGAACAAGTCGACCCAGGCATTAATATCGCTGGAGCAGTTATTCGCAAGAACCATAGCCACAGGATTGCCTTCAGGTGTAGTCACGATGTCAATCTCAGGGTATACCGTAGACAGGTTTTTATCTAATACAATCATGGCAAAAATCGATGTACCTACGGAAATGTTACCCGTACGTTTTTGAACACTATTCGTAGCGACCATGCCTGTTCCAGCATCGCCTTCCGGAGGGCACAGTGGAATATTGGATTCCAAGTTACCTGATGGATCTAACAGTCGTGCACCAGCTTCACTAAGATATCCGGCATGTTCACCGGCAGTGTACACTTTAGGTAAAATATCTTTAAGATGCCACGGGTAGCTTTTGTCGGCAATTAAATCGTCAAACTTTTTTACCATTTCTTCATGATATCCCAGTGTGGATTCATCAATTGGGAACATACCGGAGGCATCCCCTATACCTATAGCTTTACTGCCAGTCAACAGCCGATGTATGTAACCTGATAGTGTCGTAATATAATTGATGTTCGTAACATGCTCTTCTCCGTTCAAAATCGCTTGATACAAATGTGCGATGCTCCAGCGCTCTGGAATTTTAAACTGGAATTTCTCGGTTAGCTCTGATGCAGCCTTCCCCGTTGTGGCATTGCGCCATGTACGAAACGGAACCAATAACTCCCCTGTTTGATCAAGTGCAATGTAACCCTGCATCATAGCAGAACATCCGATCGAGCCAATTTTTTGTATCGTTACACCATAATTTTTTTTCAATCTCTTGCTTTAATTGATGATAGGTTTGTTGCAACCCATGAATCATTTCATCCATATGGTAAGTCCAGTAACCGCCAATCAATTGATTTTCCCACTCATAACTGCTGGAACAGATGGTATTAAAATGGTGATCAATAAGTACAGCTTTGATTCGTGTGGATCCAAATTCAATGCCTAGCGAAGTTTCTCCCCTGACTATTGCTTGTTTCAAGATTTGATCCATCATCGTATTCATCCTCTCTGAATTTGGAATCCACCTGATTCGGGAATAGTTGAGTTGAATAGCCAAATCAAGGTGTGAGTTTCATGAAGCAAGAGCAGGATTGGAGCTGTAACGGACAATCACAAGGTTAATACCGCCTGTACTTCGCCACATGCCAATATTTCACCGGTTTGAATAAAGCCAAGAGAGTCATAAATTTTCTTCGCAACTACATTTTCAGGTTTGTAGGTGAGTTCTACAACTTTGGCTTTTCCTCGTGGAAAAGTCCTCGCATACTCAATTGCTTTTACTACCATTTCTTTACCATATCCCTTACCTTGGTATCGCTGGTCAATCATCATCTTAAAGATGCCATAACTGCTATAATCAAAATTTCCATCCCCGTCATCATAGTACATCGAAATAAAACCTACCATATTGTCTTCCTTATAGACTGCAAAAGTAATAATAATCTGCCCCTCATCTGAGGCAACGTACGCTTCAGCAAGTGCATGTTGGTTCGAGGATATAAATCTTTGTTGGTCTGGAGTGACTTTAAGTTCAATACATTCGATAAAATTATCCCAAGTTATTCTTCTAAATTCCATTTTGAATTCCCTCCTGCACTTATTATCATTACTATTTTCTTCTCTATCTCACTGCACTCGTAAAACTCGCTTTAAAAATAAGATCATACACATTCGTGTAAGAATCGTAATACTCAAGTGCCTGTTTTCTCTCTTCGTAAAACGACTTCAACCTCTCTTTGTCTCCAGTATCGACATAAGCGATTAACTCACGACTTGCTTTTTTGTATGCTTCTACACTTCGTCTCGCAGATCCAAAATCAAAGGAATTATAGTCTAGCACGGGAGTAAAGTTCTCCGGTCGGATTCCCGCATTTGATTCAGCTTCCGCTATGAACTCGTGTAATTTCGAGAAATCTACCGGCTCTTCCAGCAGCACATTGCCCAAAATGTGAACCACTTCCTGATCCATCTTGTTGAATCGCGTTGTAAAGACATGATTAAACACATGCATCTCCATCAAATTTCTGGTGTACAGAAAATAGCTATTAACCAAATGCAGCGTAGAGTTTTTATACTCTACCGAGAATCTCGCACCTCGAAGAATATTAGCCGGGATATATACTCGGCCGTCTATCATTTTTGCTTCAGCTCCTGCCTGTGTTTGGAGTTCCTTTTCATTAAAAATCACGCTGATTTTCTTAGGTGCACTTGAAACGGTATGAGCCATGGAGCAGCTTAATAACGTTACAGCAAGTGTCAACATCATCATCTTTTTCACTATGTACAACTCCTCGATAGGAATAATCAGGATATACTTGCATTTCATTTTTCTTACTGTACCATTTTATTCAAATAAAGGTAATACACTACATATGCGCAACGTTCTTTTTCCACAAAAAGAAGCCACCTCCCTGGCCTTCCCCAGTTCAGTGACTCCATTTTGCAATCCTATTCATTTCCTACATTCAACTACTCTTTAACAGCTCCAACCACAATCCCCGTTACAAAATAACGTTGCAGGAACGGATACACAAGCAGGATCGGCAGCGCACTGATAAAGATCTGCGAAGCCCGAATGGTCCGTTGGGACAGATTCTTCACCGCTTCTGGATCAAGCTTCGACATGTCGGCCTGCACGATGATCGTCTGCATGAATGTAGCGAGTGGCAGCTTTTCCGCATCACGGATGTAGATGATCCCGTCAAAATATGCGTTCCAATGCCCAACCATCATGAAGAGCGAAACCGTTGCAATAACCGGTACGGAGACAGGCAGATAGATTTTGATAAATGTCTGCAAGTGCCCTGCGCCATCGATAAATGCAGCTTCCTCCAGATCCTTCGGAACGGTACGGAAGAAATTGAGCAGCAGAATGATGTTAAACACCGCAACCAATCCTGGCAGGATCAAGGCCAGCAATGTGTTCATAAGTCCCAGCTTCAGAATCAGGATATATCCCGGAATGAGGCCACCGCTGAACAGCATCGTGATGACAAAATACCACAGATAGATGTTACGTGCGCGGAACACCCGCGTCTCTTTGGAAAGCGCATAGGCTGCAAGCGTATTAACAATTAACGCAAGTCCAGTACCGAGTACCGTCCGCTCCACAGATACCCATAAGGAGGAGAGGAAGTTTGTATTGGCAAATGTCTTCGCATACGCCTCCAGTGTGAATCCAATCGGCCAAAATGTTACGAGACCCGCATTTGCAGGTGCAGATGCGCTAAGTGATACCATGAGTAAGTGATACAAAGGCAGCAAGCAGAGCAGTGAAAGGATGGTCAGGAACACATTGTTGAATATGCTGAATATGCGGTAAGGCATCGTTTTATGATACATTCATTTGTCATCCTTTCTAGAAAATTCGATATCCGGCGAATCGGTAAGCCAGTCGGTACGAGATCACAATCAGGATCAGGCTGATGACCGATTTGAACAGATTCACAGCGGTAGCGAAACTGAACTGCCCACTAAGCAGACCTTCTCTATACACAAACGTATCGATAATATCTCCTTGTTGGTAAATTAACGGACTATATAAGTTAAAGATTTGGTCAAAGTTGGCGTTGAGTACATTACCCAGTGCCAGTGTTGCGATTACGATCCCAATGGGAATCAGTGCCGGGATGGTAATATACATCGTTTGCTTCCAGCGTCCTGCTCCATCCACTTCAGCTGCTTCATAGAGTGCAGGGTTAATGCCGGACAGTGCCGCGAGGAAGATGATTGTGTTGAATCCAAACTCTTTCCAGACATCACTCGCTATAATCGTGAACCGGAACCAGCTTCCATCCCCCAGGAAGAAGATCGGCTTGATACCAAATACGGAAACCAGGAACTGATTGACAATACCCGTCTGGGCCAGAATGTCGATCAGAATGCCTGATAGCGTAACCCAAGACAGAAAGTGAGGAAGATACACGAGCGTTTGAATCGTTCTTTTCAGCGCCATCTTCCGTACCTCGTTAAGCAATAAGGCAAAGATAAACGGAATGATCAGATTCATGACGATCTTCGTACAGGCAAAAAATAGCGTGTTCCACGTAATTTGCAGGAAATAATCATTTTCCCACATATACCTGAAGTGCTTCAGTCCTACCCATTCGGAATTGAAAAATCCCAGTGCAGGTTTATAATCTTGAAATGCCATCAAAATCCCGGACATCGGAATGTATGAAAATATAAAGACCATAATAGCCGCCGGCAACACCATGAAGTGCAGAATCCATGGCTGTTTGTAGCGTTTTTTTCTCTTTTTATCCAGCTTGTTCCCAACGTTTGCCTGCGGGATCCGCTTACCCTCCAATTTAGCCTCCATAGCGCTTCTCCTGTTCCCAAAAAAAGTTTTTGTGTGTGATCGGGTTCTCTGATATAAATAGTATCAAGCCGTTCTGAGGTCTGACTATATAACATTGTTAGGCTTGATAGTGTTTTGTTAGGGTATCATCGGAAGAGGTTGTTTACACACGAATTAGAAGGAGACTTTTCATGCATATATGGAAGCGCTTAATGCCTTTTCAAGGTACTACCAGATCCCGATTCAGTCTTTTTGCCAAAATAAACTTGTTAATTGTGGTCTTGTTCATCCCCATTCTGATCATGTACACCTACTCGAATAACGTCACCTATGATGTCGTCAGCAAAGAACTGCAGATCTCCAACACCAAACAGCTCACGTTTCTGTCCAGTCAGATCGACTCCCGCATCAATCAGATGATGGATTTCAGCCTGATTCTCTCCCGAGATCCCAATGTCAGAGCATTCAACGGCCTCAACATGTGGGATGATCGATATGACCGGATGCAGACCCGTTATGTGATACAAGAGAAGATGACGCTGCAAACCGGCGTTACGGATATATGGCCCACCCGATATGCGGTGTATTCACAGCAGAATAAGGATGTCATCGCCAACTACAACCAAACGACAGGATATGATGAAGCGTATTTGAAAAAAAATATGAGTGGACGATGGACCTATGGGGATCAGGGAGCCGCATCACAGGACGAACTAAATTCCTTCTATTGGTTTTATACCGATTCCTTGGCACAGCCGGGGATGCTTACGGGAAGTAATCTCGTGATTGAAGCCAGCTTCAGTTATGAGAATATTCAAAATATGCTGGATACGTATAAAGCGGGCGGACAAGGCGATCCTTTCTTGTATCACAAAGGAAATTCCCCCATTCTCAATCGCAGCGCGGACAAGCAATTATCCGCAGAACTCATTCAGTATCTGGATACGCATTCCCCAGAAGATACTACCCAAGATGTCGTGAAGCTGAACGGGAAGAAATATCTGGTTAGCTCTGTGAAGTCCACTTATCTGGATTGGCATCTGGTGGACGTGATCCCGTTGTATCAGATTTTGAAACCCATCTCGCTGAGTCAGAATCTATTCTACACTTGTATGATATTGCTGCTGGTGGTAGGCATCTCTGCGTCAATCCTGCTGTACCGGAATGTGCAATATCCGATCAAACAGCTGATCAAAGGCTTACGCCGCGTAGAGCAAGGGGATTATTCTGTCCGACTGCATAGCAAAAACCAGAATGAGTTCTCATTCCTGTTCCGCCGATTCAACGATATGTCCCATCAGATTCAGGATCTGATCGAGAATGTATTCCATGAGAAAATTAGAGCCAGGGAAGCTACGCTGAAGCAATTACAAGCGCAGATCAATCCGCATTTCCTATATAATTGTCTTGGTTATATCATTAACATGGCCCAGATGAAGGACGAGCAAGCCGTCGTCTCCATGGCGCATAACCTAAGTGCGTATTATCGCTACACCACCCGTATGGAACGGGAGACGTCGTCGCTACAAGAAGAGATCAAGCTGCTGATCAACTATCTGGATATCCAGAAGCTGCGCAATGGTCGCATTGAGTATCACATTGATATCCCTGAGGATATGCTCTCCCAGTCGGTACCGCGATTAATGCTTCAACCGATGGTTGAGAATTCCGTGATTCACGGCGTGGCGAAGTCGTATTCATCCGGGGAAATCCGAATTACCGGGGAGCGCTTGAATGGTTTTGGCAGAATATACATCGACGACGATGGTCCTGGCTTAAGCCCAGAACAGTACGAAGCGCTGAACTTGAAGATGCAAGAACCATTACAGGAAGAAATGGGCTGCGGCCTTTGGAATACGCATCAACGAATCACGCACCTGTTCGGTAGTCATTCCTACCTCCTATTCGGCCCATCCCCACTTGGCGGGTTCCGAACCGAAATCATCTGGGAGATACCAAAAGAGGACACAAATTCCGATAAAGGAAATACCGATACAAATTGATACGTTATTAACGATAAGTTGACTATTTGATTTTGAACGAACCATTTACACATGAACATTTATATAAGGCCTTGTTTAAAATAAATGATTAGATTTTACGTGAACTCAAGCGAAGGATTGAAGGGATTCTGGAGAAGCGAAGCGTTCGCCTTTCAAGCACCATTTTAACCATCCAATCTTCCAATTCAGAAAATGGGGCTTGAACAGCGATCGAAAGAACCCTTCAAATCCGTAGCGATTTTGTTCACTTCACGTATCCTTTGATTTTGATTATTGGCCTTATATACCAACCACCAAGGGAGACATTATAATGCAAATGATGATCGTAGACGATGAAGCACACTGGGTCGATAACCTGTCCATGACCAAGCCATGGCACACGCTGGGAATCGAACATGTGCATAAAGCATACTCGGCACACGAAGCACTACAAATGATCGACACCCACCCCATCGATATCGTGATCTCGGACATCCAGATGCCGGAAATGACAGGCATTGAACTGATCGAACGCATCCGTATCCGGGACAAAAAAATAAAATGCATCCTGTTATCCGGGTATTCCGAATTTGATTACGCCAAAAAAGCCATCCAATTCGAGGCCGTAGACTATCTGCTCAAGCCGCCCACAGACGATGAATTAATGGGTGCTGTCCAGAAGTCCATCGATCAATTGAACAATGAATGGGAACTTGTCAGTTCATTGACACGAACGCAGTTTACGTTGCGAGAGAATCTCCCCCATTTGCGGGGACGATTGCTCCTAGGGGCTTTACAGGGACAACGAATCGCCGCTGCGGAATGGGATCGGAAGCTCGCCAATTACGACCTGCCCTTTCACACCGGGGATGCCGCATTAATGTTGGTTCGTTTGGAAGAAGAATTCGGACACTATGACAGCAATGATCAGACCCTGATCGAATATGCGATTATCAATATGGCGGAAGAGATTATGGGTGAGTTTATGGAAGTGTGGGGCGTCAAGGAGGAGCACGGATATCTGGTGTTTTTGCTTCAGTTGAAAGATCGGAAAGGCGATATTGGCAAAGAAACCATTCTGGAGAAGCTGTCCATTCAGCTCCAATCCAAAGTAAAACAGTTTCTGAAAGGCTCCCTCTCCATCGTTATCACCGAGTGGTTCACCTTTCCGGATCAGCTTTACGATCGTTTCCGTCAGGCTTCCGCCTATTTCCGGCAGATCGTTGGCGATGAACGCGAATTCGTCATGCGTGTCAGCGATGTAGAGACACCTGCGGCACAAGTTCCCTTGGACGTGCTGTACACCCCGCCAACGTTTATTAGTCTGCTAGAGAGCGGACAGTGGGATGCCGCCGAAGAGAAAATCCTCGCGGTCTGCGCTGAGCTGGATGAAAAATGGTCGGAATCATGGGAGCACTGCATGGAGGCTGGTTTTCTCATTACGGCTTCATTTACCAATATTGCCCACCGGAACAAGCTGACTCTGACCACTTTAATGGGAAATGATGTTGAGGATTTGCAAAGTGGAGAAGTTTTCGCTACCATCAGCAAATTGCGAAAATGGTCGCTCAGTGTGCTGGGCAAACTCAAGGAAGGCACGTCCAACGAGATCAAGGACATCCGTTCCGAGTATGTGAAGAAGATTCAGGATTTTACAGATAAGAACTTGCATCTGGATGTGTCATTACGTGTGCTCGCTGACCATGTCAATCTGCACCCGACACATTTGTCCAAGATCTATAAGATCGAAACGGGCGAAGGCATCAGTGATTATATCTCGCGCCTGCGTATGGATCGAGCCTGTCACAAGCTGGTGACGACCACCAAAAAAGTATATGAAATCAGCATGGAGATTGGCTATATGGACCCGGCTTATTTTATCAAAGTGTTCAAACGCCAGTTTGGCGTTACGCCGCAGGAATACAGAGACCAGCATAAATAACATGACAGAAATCCGTCCTTTTGGAACATTCACTAATAGAGTCCTATCGAAACTAACAAACTCATATAGATGCCCTCCCGCCCAAATTGGTACAGTTACATTGTAGAGGTTGTTCAAAAAGTCCGCTTTTGATTACGAAGGATGCCTAGCGGCATCATCAGCATCGAATATGGAATTCAGCCGAAATGTCCGTTGCTCACGTAGCTCTATCTACGCTCCGCTACTCCATTTCTAGCTTCATCCCATCTTCTCGGTACTGAAAACCGGCCTTTTTGAACACGCATTTGTAAAGATCATACACCGTAGGGGGATTGAACAATGATCAAATTCAAAACATGGTCGTCACTGCTCATGGTTATCGCGCTCATCACGATCACTGCGTGCGGCAGTGGCGAGACAGCCAGTGACAATGGTAGCGATAATACGCCAGGAACTGTCGGCTCAGCGGAAGCAGAAGCTGCTTTTGCTAAAGGAAAATATGACCCACCGATCGAGTTCAGTTCGGTATTGATGCCGAAGAAATACGTGCAAGGGGACACCAAAGAAAATAACGTGCACGATCGCTGGATGCTCGAAACGCTGGGTATGAAGCATAAAGATACTTGGTATCCGGCCAATGACGATCAATACAGACAAAAACTGCAACTGGCTATCGCCTCTGGCGAAAAGCTGCCTGATTTTGTATCCGTACCCACCAATGCGGTACTGACCAATCAGCTGATCGACTCCGGTCAATTCATCGCCATCGATGAGCTGTTCGACAAGTACGCGAGTCAGACCCTGAAAGATCACGCAGCAGCACATCCTGAACTGTGGTATCCGTTCACCAAGGACGGCAAGAAATACAACATGCCGATCATGGAGTACACCGATAACGACGATACACTGCTCTGGCTCCGCGAGGACTGGATGGAGAAGCTGAACCTGGAAGCTCCGAAAACCATTGCAGACCTTGAGAACATCATGGACAAATTCAAGAACGAGAACCCGGACGGTCTGTCTCCAGACAAAGTATTCCCGCTGGCGATCTCGCTGAAAAATAACACCAACACCTGGATGGGTCAGCTCGACTGGTTGTTCGGTGCATACGGCACAATCGAGGAGCAATGGAACAAAGACGCAAACGGCAACCTCGAGTACGGCTCCGTTAACCCGGGTGCCAAACAAGCCCTTGCCAAGCTGGCTGAATGGATGGATAAAGGTTATATCCACGCTGACTCCGCTCTGTGGGACGAAGGCAAATCCGCTGAAAGCTGGACAGCTGGCAAAGCGGGCATTCTGCCTGGCGCAAACTGGGTACCGGACTGGCCTGCACCCGACCTGCTGAAGAACGTACCTGGCTCTAAGTATAAAGCTTACCCTGTTCCAGCTGGCCCAGACGGCAAGATCGGTACGAAGTGGCAGAACTCTGGTGTCAACGCAAGTATCATGATTAACAAGGATGCGAAGCATCCAGAAGCCATCTTCCTGTACTACAACTACTTGCTCGATAACCTGGCTAACCCGGCTGCGGGCAGTGAGTATGAATACGGCTTCGCCAAAGGTTACGACTGGGATATCATTGACGGACAACCGACCAGTGACAAAGAGAAGATCAAAGACTTCTCCAACGAATTCCCTTTCCTGACCGGCCCAGCACGTATCCCGGATCTGTACATGAAAACCCTCGTGAAGCTGGCCAATGGCGAGAAGCCTGAAACACCTTACGAGAAACAAATGGCCGAATTCCGCAAACCGGAAAACTGGTATGCAGGTAAAGTCGTTATGTCCCAGATCGACGTCCGTAAACAAAACTATTTCACTGGCGCTGCAACACCAACCATGGTATCCAAATGGAACCTGCTCCGTCAGTCCGAGATGGAAACCTTCAATAAAATCATCTACGGCAATCTGCCAATTGATGCCTTTGACCAATTCGTCGCCAACTGGAAATCCAATGGCGGAGATCAGATCACGCAAGAAGTGAATGATTGGTTTAAGTCGGTAAGTGGGAAGTAAGAATTGGATTTGGGAAAAGTAGAGATTATAAAAAAAGCCGAAGCGATTGTTACACGCTTCGGCTTTTTTTAGGTAGAGATTGAGATCGCTCCCCTTAACTTATGGGTTCGCGTTAGAGGGTTGAGGAGCCTTTGTATTGCTATCCTCTAGCATCGACTTGCCCAGCAAGGAAACCGTGAGCTGAATGCCGTCTCTTAGCCCTTGCATGTACAACCGTTCATTCTCTATGCCTTTGCTGACAATATAACGATTCTCCCATTCGATATACTCCGCTGTCTGCTCGACATCCTCCCCTCCAAACAATGCTCTGAACGCTTCGTCTGTTTTCCCACATATGCTACTTAATTCAGGGTCTTGTTCGATTCGGACAGATACTTCATCTAACCTTACGTGAATCGCTTGTTGAAACCATGGTGGAAAATTCATTGCTTCTCCTCCCCTACGCATTATGTACCTCACTCATCATCGTACAACTCGGTTATGCCTCGCCTTCATTTCACTCACTCGGGTCACCAGTTCATCAACCCTTCGGCTCTGTTCCTGAACCTCAGGGTTGTCCCACAACGGAATCGCTAGCTTCAAGGATGCCTCTCCAAGCTGATTAAGCTTGCGCCGTTCCTCTTCCAATAAGTCAAGCAACCGGCTCATACATCCACCTCTCTGATGGGTCTAAACTGCGCCATGTCTTGTTAATGGTAAACACGGTCACTTTAAGGCGATGGCTACTGACAGGAAGTTCATTTCTCTTCTTATTCGAATTGTAATATAAAATATGATCGTTATAATGCGGATATCGAATAAAATCTAAAAACATTAATTAGATAATGGCATGGAGTGCGCTTCTTGTATAAGCATATAATAGTCGGGCTATACCTCAATTGTTTGACTCTCACACAAATTAATAAAATTGTGAATTGGTCTAAAATAAAGTGTTTAGAAAAACATCATGAAGGCTAAGTTCTGTGGATCCGCCGTTTTTATCAATTAATGAAATCGTATGACTCCAAATCCAACGGATTTACTAACACTAATTATATGATTTGTTAGATGTGTATTTTAATATCATTAATATAGAATATGCTGAATTTTATTCTGAACAAGGAACGGGCTTGTAAAGTTAAAAACCTGCATATCTTCTTTTTTATGTTCATTCTTTTTCAAGAATAGTTTCACAAAGTCTAAATCATGTGTAGAAAAAATAATTTGCTTATCCAGCTGACCTAACACATCACAAATGGAATACTGATTTACATCATCCATATTTTGAATAGGATCATCAATTGCAATAAAGTCAAGAGCATTAATATTTTGAGCTTCATTAATTGCCAAAAAAATAGAGATTGCCAGGACGTTTAGTTGCCCAGAACTCAATATATTTTGTGCATTATTTTCTTCAAAACCATCCTCGAAAACAACTTTAATAGACAATTTTTCATCTGATCCGTCGAACTGAATCAGATTGTTAGATGGAAGTGGATTCAGATACCTGTAGTACTTTTGTATAGGAGAATTATTGTCGTTTAAATAATCCCTTGTGTCTGAATCGAAGAAGTCAAATAACTGCATAATATATTTCTTTAAAGAATCAGCAATCTGATCAATTTCAGTTTTCTTGTTATCAAGATCCTCAATTGTTTTTTTGACTTCTTGAATTTGATTTTGAATTTCCTGATTGTGCTTAATTGTATATTGCACTTGACTTACATCTGTCAGTCTGCTTATCTTTCGTTCATTACTGGAAATCAAATCTTTATTTTTAGAAATTAACGATTGGAGTGGAATATCGTACTGTTCCGGGTTTAGAAATGGATGTAGACGCTTTAAAATAATTTGGTTATCCTGAATATCAGAGTACAGTTGTTTAATATTGCTCTCAATTTGGTTCTGATGCTTTACTATTTTGCCACTCGCCCTTCTCATTCGTTGAATCGACTGTTCTATCTCATTCTCCGTTTTTATTATCTTTGAAGAAGTTTCATTTCCAAAATCCTTCAATTCATCTTTTAGTTTTTCAAGTGAAATTTTCAATTCAATGTTTTTTTGCTGCAAGATAATTTCTTCTCTCACCTTGCTTAACTCATCGTTTAATTCAGAAACCGCAGCTTGACTTAGCTCTTCAGAAAACAAATCGTTATTTCTGTAGGTATTGTACTCCTCTTTCAAACGTTCCAATTCTAAATTCATTTTTGTGATGTTATTGTTCGTTTCGTTTATTCTCTCATCCGTTTTAGCCAACTTATTCGAGATCTTACTTCTTAATGAAATAGCTTTACTAACGTAAGAAGTATCCTCTTCTAACTTTGTTGTATATGAAAGAATGTTATGATCAATGCAAGTCTCCAAGTTTTCTTCGGGGATAGAAGAGCATACTGGGCATCTCTCCAAGTTATTTACAGCGACATAACCTTTTATATCTTTTATGTTTGCAATAAGTTGAAGAAGTAAATTGTCCTTGTTTTCTTGTATAACCAGAGATAGTTTTTTCGTCAAATTAACTAACTTTTCTTTTCTTCTTCTAAGAGTAGCTTCCATTTTTATAGAAAGTTTCCTGTTAGCTGGTAGGTTTTTTTGTTGCTCTAAATTTTGTGCGATTGTAGGTTGGAAAGACAGCACAAATTCTAAGGAAGAGGCCTTCATTCTAGTAACATTTAGTTTCTCCCTGACCTTATCTAAGCCCACAGAATTCATGTCGTATAAGGCTAACTCTTGTTCCTTTTCTTGAATGGTTTTTCGCGTTTGATTGTACTTCTGAATATTCTCCCTTTCTTTTATAAGGGAATCCGTTCTCTGGTTTATTCTCTTCAATAATTCTTTTACTTCTTCCCCTCGGGTCTTCAAATTTTCATGAATTGATTCTTTTTCTGAAATTTGATTTACAATAATTCTCACTGTTTCAAAACGCTCTAAATTTATCTCTTCGTAAAGTTCTAAAAACTTCTCGGCATTAACCTTATCTGAAAGTGCCTGCTTGTGAGATTCATTAATTTGAGTATCTATATTACTATCAAACTCTTTAAAACCAATATCGAGTAGCTTCTTATTAAACTCAAAAATATTGACTTCCTTTTTCACCTCCTCCTTTCCCTTCATTGAATTCTCCTGAGAGGTAATTTTATTACTTATAGCCTCAGATTGCTTGATCAAAGACGTGTGTATTTTTTTCATATTATCTGACTCATTTAGTAAGGCCCTGAATCCCATAATATCCGCCAGCGCTCTGAATCGTTCAGAAGGTTCTTCCGATGTAACAAAATCCGCGACCTGGCTTTGCGATAATATAAATGTCTGTTTAATAAGTTGTCCATAACTGCCGCGTCCAAAGCTTGTCTGATCTAAAGTTCCTTGTTTCAAGAATGTTTCAACGTCCACTTGTCCCCGATAAGATTTTCCATCGCTACTATTTAAGACAACCTTCGTATTTCCATAGTCGTTTCCATGTCCATTTCCAGTAACACTGAACCAACGGGTTAATGTGTTTCCATCAAATTCAATAGAAACTGATAAAACCTCATTCTCTTGGAATTTACAACGTTTATTAAAAATGTCCCTTTTTATTTCTGCATCAGTGCCATACATACGCGAAATCTTACTTGTAAAGCACCATTCAATGGCATCAAAAAAAGAGCTTTTTCCAAACCCATTATCTCCATGCAGAATGGTTATTTTTCTCGTCAAATCAAATGAAACTTCTCCATAATAGTTCCTAAAATTTTTAAGAGTTATTTTGTCTATTTTCATAGCGCAGCTCCACCATCTTTAGTATTTTATTCATAAGTGCATTTACCTGATCAACAGTCAATTTATTCTGTCTTCCGTCACTCTCTTGAAGAAAATGAATGATTTCTTTCAGGTACTCATTTCCATCTCCCAAATCCACATCGTTCTTAGTTGGCTTTTTTATCTCTCTATATTCGTCTAAAAAAGGAACACGGTTCAGATCTAATTCACTACAAATAGCGTATTTGCGTAACGACTTAGTATCACGTTCGATCTTATAGTTTGTTTCGAAATCAATTTCATCATCTACACAGAATAAAACATATGTATTCCAGATATTCTCCTTACCTTCCATTAATATAGATCTTAAATCCACTGAAAATGTTTTTATTAAACTTAACTCTTCTTCATAGTGAAGTTTTTTTAATACCACATTATTTATAGATGACTTATAAAATGAGGCACCCAAAGCTTCAATTTCTTTACTGTAGTACACGCCAAAACCATTATCAAGCAATCGGTTATGTGTTGTGTTAAAAATATCCATCAGCTCACCTCACTGCAGTACTTTTCCCAAATCTCTTGCATGTTATCTCGAAAACAATCTTGCTCATTCAAAGCTTCTAAAAAGTCTAATTTCATCTCTACTCCTGGAATGATGTCAACAAGATACGTAACCTTATTAAGAGGTTGCTCATCATCAAATCCTTCTACTTGAATGTCTGAGGAGCTTTTTATTTCATGACGAACGGTCCCCGTAAAAGTTCTATCTGTATAATTTTGAAATACTATCCTTAGCGTTTTATCCAACATATTTATATGATCATTTGTGTCTGATTGTTGAATGATTGATTCAAGTTTCTGTATACCTGCTTGTAAGTTATTTCTTGATTCCAAACTTAAAAAAGAGAATAGCAGGTTAGATACCGTACATTTTTTTGTTAGTAAACTATTCGAATCAGTGAATTCAAGAAAGGAGTCTTTGACAATCATCATAATGAAAACAATATTGAAAAAATCAAGCATTTTTTGCTCCCTATTTAATTCCTGTAAGTTAGCGTAAGCAGAGCTTTTAATTGTGCCATCCACATATCGCTCGATTAAAGCCCTGATGTTTCCTCCATTATCAATCCATTGTTTTAGATAATCACGATAGGTGTATAATTTATCTTTAAATGCAGATGCGTGCGCGCAGGTTTCAATTTCACTCACTATGGAATCAATAGTTTTAGAAACAGCTGACATATTTCCATGTTTCTCAGAAGTATGCTCCACCGAGTCTAAGCACCTTGCTCTAATTTCATCCAAAATCGCCCCCAATTTCTCCCTAGTGATAAGTAACCTTTCTGTATTATCTCTGTATGTACATCTCGTGCATAAGTGACCAATTAAAGTGTTTAAATCGTTGGGGTGAACCCTCACCCTATCCCCAACATCACGGAATAACCACTCACTAAGTTTCATACACAAGTGATCCTCAAACACCTCTAATTTATGAAGACTCGTACCCGTATGCATATAGAATCTTCTTAAAAGTTCCTCGGGTTTCTCTCCACATTTTATTTCATAATCATAACGTTCTCCATTTTTATCACAAGCGGGAGCACTAAGTTTTAATAGCAAATGATCCGTATTGGCTATATCCATATCGTAATTAGAGTTTCCTGTATACACATCAAAATCAAAACCCTTAGTTTTTATATAATGGTAACTTGAATATAATTGGAATTGCGTGATGTACCCGTCTTTCTGTTGGAGCAGTTCTGCTTTAGAAACCAACTTATCTATCCAACTGTTGTTTTTCTTTTCTATTCTACCTGCAATGGGTGCACGATAGTACAAACCCGACGCAGGACTAGAAGTAGCCTCTATTATTACTTTCTCGCTGGTTTTAACTTGAATGAACCTTATTAAGTTATCTTTCCCAACCACGATGTCATCGAGGTGCTCTATAAATATGTAATCCCATTTGCCATTGAGCATATCTATCATATACTCAATTGCGACTAAAAATTGATAATGAAATCCCGATATTGCAACAATTCCTCCCGTTTCTTCGGGTGCAATTTTTGAAATTAAAGCAGCTATATCATTACTAGACTTACCTAACACATTCTCTTGTAGGAATGCCACATTTTTGGCGTTCTTATCTTCCTTGTTGTCAATATAGTACTGGATGATTTCTTCTAATTTATCCATAATAAAGTAAACTCCTCAAATATTATAATCATCTCGTAATTGTATTTCTTTTTCTGTTAATATCTTTATAATTTTAGGACTCACCTAGATATTGTATCATTGAAAAGAGGAACCAGTTCTAACACTCAATTTTAAAATATTTAATCAATTTCTCTTCTTTAGGATAGTAAATATATAAAGGTAAATCTAAAGAAGATCTGGTTGATAATGTACTAAATACATGCCTTTCATCATCCAGCATAAATTCAAATTTAAGGAATTTTAATTCTTCATTAATTTTGGAAGATTCAATTGACTCAATTTGATATATTTTTTTCTTCGGTTTGCTAAGATTTCTATATACAATACTATATAGTTGAAAAAGAGAAAGAACAAAAAACGTACAACCCATATAGACAAACAAAAGTTCTGAATTTTGATGATCAATTAATAATTGATTCATTTCCTTGTATAATACAGTAAAAATAAGAGCCATTAGTGATACAATTGATATAAAGTTACCTAAAACACTAAAATCAATTAATTTTTTTTTATCACTCATATCTTTCCAATTATTAACAATCAACATAACTAATACTGTAATTCCTGTAGCAATTACTATAACTAAATCAATAATAAAAAGAATATTGATAACTTGATCCGAAAGAGGAGATTTAATAAATCCCGGAACAGATATTCCCGCTGTAACTATAAATGAAAGTACAACAAGTTCGTAAAACCCTTCCCAATGTTTCTTAATATTTGGTGTTAGAATTATTTCAATAATTGATTTGTTCATAGTAGTAATCATAAATCTTGCAATAGCAATTGCAGCAACAATCAGTGGCATAATTTTTATCATTACATCAATGAAATCCCACATGATATTCCTCCTTCATAAATAAACTCCATAGAAAATCTCATTGTTCATCAACCTAACTGGTTTTTATGTCGAAATGTCTCCTTATCTCTTCATTCAGACCAAAGCTCAATGAAATCTCTTTCTCTGTAGTAAAATGTATTAGAGTGTAACAAACTTAGATTACTCTTACAAAATATTAAAGATCTTTGATCTTCTTAGTTTTGAATCTAAATCTACTTCTATTGTTAACGCCTGCTCTAATAGGAACTGTTCTTTACACGATTGAATAATTTTCATTCCAACTTTTGTGAAATTCTCGATAATAACTTGGTTAACATCAAGTTTCATCATTTGAATAATCGCAAATTTTATGATTCCTGTTAAATCTTGTCTACCGGATAATCGTTTCAACCAATACACAACTTGAGCTGTATTAGATGATAATGCCTGTCCATCATAGGTTACAAATAATTCTTTCACATGAGTTATCTTTGCTCTCAGTTCTATGTAACTGTTAAATTGTTTTATTAATCCTTCTGGTAATCTAATAGTCATCCCATTGGCGCAAAAAGAGCCCAAACTTTTGTTATAAGATGTTTGTGGTATTTTTATAATTTCTCTATAAGGAATGCCCGTTAATAAAATTAACTTAATGATCAATGCTGCTGTTGTCATATTCATCTCCTTACTTCTTTTTATTCCGGTAGTAGGAATATCTAAAGCTAAATCACATTCTTCAATTAAATCTTTCACTTCATAATAAGTTAATGGATCATAAGATGCAGATTTATCAAGCAAAGTACATTCAGCTATGTATAGGTTAACTTTATTTCTAAAGGATTCTTCTGTGTAAGCTGGTGCTCCTAACTCTTGAATAAATCCAGTGTTACTGACATATCCAGTAGTAACAACATATAAAAGAAACTCTTTCACTGCCGAAACGTACCTCTGAACTGTGGACATTTTCTTTATGTTATTTTGCTTAATGTAAAAATCTATGCTTTTAATAATTGTGTCGGTATTTATTCCCTTTACAAATTCAGTTATGTTGTTATCTGTTACATCAATGGACTTTAGATACGCATTAAAAACAATGAGATCTTTATAATATCCTCTTGGTCTCGAAGCACTCTCACCATCTTTAAGAAGCAAAAAATCAGATACTGTTTCTTCAAAATTCATTTGTTATGATTCCTTTCAGTTATGTTGTGGATCATCTAATTTACAAACATACTGTATTTACCTGACTACATACATAATAACCCATATTGTGGTATATGCGAAGGGAAACATCTATGTCTCAGGAACTAAAATTAGTTCTTATTCCCTAACCACTTAATAATCAGCTAACACTGGTAGCGCTGAATCTTTTTATTGTTCAAAAAGTGTAGGCTTGGTATTACACTTTTCCTAATGACTAAGTAAATCTTAGTACAATTACTTTTAATGCGTAGAATCAACTGCATTCAGATCGTCTACACTTCCCTGTGGACCACAAGCATTCGGTGGTGGTGGTGGTAGACAGTTCATGTCTACTTGCCCTTCCGACCCGTGATCAGCTTGGAGAAATCGTTCTCCATGGTTATGTAACACAGTTGATATTGAACTCATAAGTTTGACAACTTCAGTCATAACAAGCTGTGACTTCTTGAAATCATAGTAGAACCTTTCTCTAGTACTCCCATCCCAGTTCGCTTCAATATTAGTCATGCTTTGCAGAAAACTTTCATTTATCTGTTGAAGAATACTAAATGCTGTAGAGAACTGTTTACTAATTGCTAAAAGTTGTTCTAGCGTAACCATAATTCTCGTCATATAACAACTAACACCTACTATAATCAATGTAAGAATTCTTAAATATAAAATAAAATTTTACATTTAAGTATACAAAAAATAAATATAATATGATAATATGTTAAAACTGGCCAGTAATTAGAAAATAATGGAGGGTAATTGTGAAAATTAACTTTAAATTCGTACTAAGTCTATTGCTAGTTTGTTTTACTACATTTTTCATTAGCTCGAATGTTTTCGCTCAAATGGAACCATACAAGTGGAAAAGCTCATTTATCAAATCAGGAAAATTAACTGTTAAAATTAGCACTGAATATGCTACCGGTGGAGATTATACTTCTACAGACCTAGCGGAAGGTATTAACAGATGGAAGAACACAAGTGCAAATTTAAACTTATCAACAGCTTCGTTTGCTTCATCTAATATTGATATTAGGGCCGTTAATGCACAAACATGGAATAATAATGGCTGGGGATCAAACACATATGCGTGGACACAACCATATGATGGTACATTCGCTTGTGCTACTAACTTAATAACAAACAATTGTACTTCCTCTAACACTATTGATTACGCTGCTATTTATATTAATTCAGCTAAAGATACTGGAGGATTGTTATCATCTACAAAACAAGATCGAAGAAGAGGTGTTATAGCTCATGAACTTGGTCATGCCTTTACTATTCGCCATAACAGTTTAATAGGAGCAAGTTCAATCATGAAAGCAAGCATGTGGAATGACAATAATTTTTCCTTAACACCTACGTCAACAGATATTAATGATATTAACAGTGTATATAAATAGGAGTGGAAAAAATGAGAAAAATTCTGATTTCAATTGTTTGTATTTCATTTAGTGTTGGATTAGGTTATGTTTACTCTTCCACGATACATGACCACAATGTTGATAATCATTTTGCAACTATTCAGAGCGACTCTATAGCTGAAGAATTATCAATTCCTGAGTTGATTGTTAAAGGTGTTGTTATAGAAGAAATGCCTGAGGTACGCCGAGAGTCCGGTATTTCTAATCCCAAAGTCGATACTTCATATTTAGTTTCTCCTGTGAAAGTTAAGATTGAAGAGGTGATTTCTGGAGATTTAGTTGAGAATGAAATAACCTACTTACAGAGAACAGAAAGTACTGATAATATAAAAACGGATGATGAAGTTGTATTAATGTTAAACAGTACATCCGATGGCTTCTATTGGTCCTATAATTTTAATGATGGAGTATGGCAAGTGGATAACAACGGTATTGTTAGTTCTAATACAAATTCTAAAACGCTTAAAGAGCTTAAAGATACAAATGCGACAGAGTTTGTTGAAGAGATCAAAGAAGAGTTAAAATAAAAGGTCAGTTTTAGAATTTTATCCCCCACAAGCACTAGGTATATCTGAAAAATAGTTATACTTAGTGCAATATAAGGATGTGGATTATTTGAAAAACAAGAAATTAGTACTTAGCATCGTCACGATTTTTATTTTATTACTATTGGGTTTCCTAAGATGGGATAACTTTGATTCCAGCGGAGACATTAATTATAAGTATGATCGATGGGCTGGTCAAAAATGGGTAGAGTTCTATCCTCCGCTAGCTGCTTCTCCCAACAGCATGGAGTTTCCACTAATGTATATGGATGAAATCCATCAAAGTGATATAAATAAGTATCTAGAAAAACAAGCTCTCACCGGAGAGTTAGTGAACAAGTGGATTGAACGAACAAAATTAACGGATGGATATATAGGTCTATTATTATTGAATATTCTAGTGGTCATTTACAGTTCTATTAAATTATTTATTTTGAGAGACAAAAAAATAGGATGATCTTGATCCCCTTCAATATGCCGAGACACAAGTTGCCAAAGGGCATACTAACACAAAGGCAGCAGTCCCACATAAGGAACTGCTGCCTTTATTTTTTTAATTTTCCCCACTTATAATATCAATGATATATAGGAGTCATCCGCAAGCCTTTGTAATGTTTGAAATATCTATATTTAGCTTCTGCCCTTCTAAACATACAAATGCCATCCCACAACAAAAGCAGCCAAGATGAACGCCGAGATGCCAGACATAATGTACATCACCTCTTGCTTTTTGCTGTAACTGTTCTTCCGCAGTTTGAACATAAGAAAGCCAAGATATGCCACTGCTAGAACCACATAAAGTAGATTAAACATTAAATTGATGCGTAACGAAGAATAACCAGGATAATTTGGAAAACTAATCTTCTTCTGTATGATGAAAAGATTAAGAAGGAGTGCCACACCTGCAAAGTTAATTGCAAGATGATATTTATTAAAATTGGTGGTAGGATTTCCTCGTTTACGTAGTTTGTTAGTAAGCATCCGGATTACATAGCCGATCAAAGCAATTAAACTGAAAATGATGGCAAGCGCAACAGGAATATACGAGATATAAATCAACTTCACCTTTAAATTCGATACTGGCAAATAGTCGATGTAAGGCGTGACGGAAATTTTCTGAACAACCCCATTATGCTCGACAACATTATAAGCTTTTGCTAAATCAGCTTTGGTATATTTCGTTATATCAAGAAACGTAAATAAATTAGTAAATCTGGCGGCTGCCCGTCGTGCGGGTTGAAAATATCCTCCCCCCTCCGAAGTAACTCTATTAGAATTGACGTTATCACCGAAAATTTCTTTAATAAGTCCATAATAATAAATCTCTTCAAAAGACTGGTTTGTCATGACAATCATCCCAAATTTAGATTCGGGATCAAAGACAAGTTTACTAGAGAATGCTTTCAAATTCCCCTCGTGCATCAGTGTAGGCACCCAGTATTCCATCTCAACGAACCCATGCGCAAATCGCGGAGTAGAAGTCCCCTCATAATATAGACTTGTTGACAACATTTCGTTCAACGTATCCCTGTTCTTAAATAATAGATTGCTATCATCTGCAGGCATCAACGCTGCAAGGAATTTGCCTAAATCTTCTGCTGTCCCAATCGCTGCCCCGGCAGGATAAAAGGTTACTTATCCTCTGTTCTGAGGGATCAGTTTTAAATCTTTTGTATACCCTTCAATCTCATTTCTTCTTTGTACTAGGTCTGGATGATCTTGCCCCGTTGGATGAATCGAGGTGTCGTTCATATGAAGCGGTTCAAAAATATGTTGATCGAGATATTCATAAAAAGGTTGGCCACTTATCTCTTCCACGATGTAACCAGCTAGACCAACGCCGTAGTTCGAATAACCGATGACGCTATTCGGTTTATATATCTGTTTCGGCTCATTTTTACGCAATGTTTCTCCTAATTCTAACGTTTCATTCCCATAGTAATAAAACACCTCGGCGGCTGTTTGATCTTCCCAACCCGCATTGTGATGCATCAGGTTCAATAGAGTAATTGGATCATCGTATTTCAGCTTTTTGAAAAATCCCTCTGGCAGATATTCTTGGATATCCGTCTCCAAATTAAGCTTTCCTTGTTCGACAAGCTGCATCACACTCGTATAGACCAACAGTTTCGAGATGGAAGCCCATTCAAAAACTGTAGAGGTATCTGCCTTTCGCTGATTCTCAATATCTGCGTAACCATATGCCTTATTCACAATGGTTTCACCGTCTTTGATAGCCACAACCGAAACGGGAGCGGTATACTTCTCATACGAGGCAACATAAGCATCAATCGTTTCCTCTAACTTGGATAAAGGAATCCTGGATGGTGTAGTCTCCACCTGTTTCTCTTCAGCGTGGGCAGGTATCGCTATTGCCATAATGATAAATATGAATGACAGAACACAAGCCATTACTTTGTTAACCGTGTGATATCCACGATTCATCTGCATTAGCTTCTCTCCTTTTATATGAAATGTTAATTACATCTCTTGTTTTAGAGTATGCGTTTTCAGAAAAATCCACGTGGCTCTAAATTATTCTCAAATGCAATTACACTCCATTCAGGAGAGAGGTCGGAGAATTTCACCTTTCCAATTAACGATGTTTATTTCTTTATCTTTCAAGAGGCACCAATCAATGATTTCACCTATCAATTTTGGCGTGATGATCTCATCGCTCCATTTCGGTGTTAGTACTCTCCTGTATCCTATATATTCTAACGTCCAGCCTTCGAATTCTTCTCCGATGATGACTATAAATGGGATCTTGTTCTTAATACTGTGTTGTCCAACTTCATAAGTGACGATTAACCTCTTATCCTCAGAAACAATATGTAATTTGATTATCCCTTCATCGTCAATATCAGGTTCAACATACCAATAAAATAATCGATTGAAGCGAACGATTTTACGTTTATATTTTTTTCTTACACCCATAGCTCACCTCGCATATTTTGCTTAACACCGTATGAAGTATTTCAACAGTTTGCCAATCCACAATATTAACACTTTGTTATCCGATGTTGATAGGCCTTATGATCATTCATTTTATTGCTTGGTTATTCTTTCTTTATTGCCTACTATGACATCATGAATTTCATCATATAATTGTAAATCTATAAATTCTTCATGAATCCATAGTCCTTCCTCAACATCTCCTCCCCCCATACCTCCACTAATCCCATCACCAGGAAAGAGTTTTTCGTAAAATAGTCCTTGGCCTTCTCCCTCATTACAGTCCCATGCAATGGTATCTAAATCTTTTAATAGAGTATGTAATGTCTCTTCACTGCAGTTTACTAGTTTCATAGGGCAAGACAAATAGATTTGTCCTCCATAATCACCCTCCATAATTACATATACATCTGGAGTGTCCAGAGCTTTCTTAAAACTGTCTATAAATTGACTGTTCGGTATTCCATTTGCTTCATTAAGCATATGTCGAACAGGGCTATGGTGCTCTGGAATTACATTCATCTCTTTTTTTTCATCTTTTTTTCTTTCCATAAAGATACACCTCTTTGTTTGATATGTTTTCTTGGAGATATCTCAAATTAGTTATTTACTTCATTCATTCCTATGACTTGTTCAAATGCTACATTAAATTCGTTAACATTAATGTTTAAATTAATTATTCCTTCTTTATCCAGCCCTCTAGTATCTAATTCAAAAGTACCTGTCAGTTCTTCCGAGCTATTACCATCAACTTTCTCATTTATGTCCAATTTAATGTCTCTATCAATTAATCGCTCCTGAATATCATTACTCAAGATCGGTTCAACTGTTTTTAACATTATTGATGTATTGGTTCTATTTCGAAGAGTGAAATTGTATGTTACCACTGTAATACCTGCATCTTCTTCGCTCTCACCCAGTCCAAATGAAATTGAGTTTATTATGAACCCATCCTCAACAATTTTATCCGCCTTCACACTGTATGAAATACATCCACTTAGGGCTAGTATCATTAAAAGAAATATTAAAATCATTGAACGCTTTTGATTCTTCAATTTGGGAGCTCCTTTAATTTTTTTGGACTCGCTTGTTAATTTGCTATAACGTTTACTAGATACCAACGGCGATGACTCGACAGACTGAGAAGTACAAAGTTGTCCGTTAACCCCACTGATATAGATCTAAGATAAATACTTCATTACCTAGCGAAAAATAAATCTGTTCCCAATCAAACTCATCCTTCCAGTCAACCTCTGTTACCAGTCTAAATGCTTTAACATTTGACCCTTCAAAGAATTCTTCCAACAGTTTAATCAGTTCATTACTCACGTTATTTGACTCTTTATCTAGTTCTGCAGGCGTTTCTCCATCAGTGTCCGGATATTTAACACTTACGCCAAAATTCTGTAAGCGAAATAAAGAGAAAAACCATCTTGCGGTAATATTAAATATCTCATCCTTCCAATCATATAATTCGCTTAGTCCTACATATTTAATATCTTTGTGATCTTTTAAATTACTATTAGTATTATGAAGTTCTATTGCTCGTTCTATTGGCGAATCAAGCTTTATAAACTGATATTCATGCCCATAGCATCCTCCGAAGTAAGTAACTACATTACTTACTCCTTCTAAATATCCATTAATTCTGCTAAACAGTTCATTATTCATAAAGTCACATCCAATATCTTAATAAGTTGACTTTCTCTGTTTCACAATTAAATTCCTTATTTACTCCATAAACTCTTAATATCTTCTACTATAGTTTTTGAAATATGTTTGGATGAATCCTGAGGATACAACCGTACTGTTACGATAAGAGTTAAACATATTGTTAATCCTAGAATAACTCGCCCAACAACTCTAAATCTGGTGTATCTAAGCAAATGATAAACTAAACTGGATGAGATCAGAATAATCACGCTATTCACCAAAAAGGTCATGGGCAAGCTTATAATCCTGCCTAATCCGGTGTTAGGATATTTTAGTAAAAGTAAAATCTCTAATACTACAAATGGAACTGACAGTAGAACAATATAAAAAATGACTTTTGAATTTCCTCTTCACCACTGAACTCTCCTACTCCAACTCTTTTAATACAATTGCACATAACATTTAGTGTTTACGAGCCCGAGAACCTTAACTGACCAGTATTTATTATTCTTGCTTCCATTGATGTGATTCGTGTAGTTTACCAGTTTCATAAAAATACTTTAGCACTTCCAGCATGGGTATTAATTCTATACAAATGTTATCGCAATAATTTCCCAACTGACCACCAATTACTAGAGAAATTTCACTGTTTCCCTGCTTATCGTTCATAAGCGTATATATATGTTCATCCATTGTAATAGACACTACAAAATATTCCGGTCCGCCTCCAACTAATGCTGAACCTGTGTCAGATACCTCAAAAAAAACTAATGTAAATTTATCTCCATCGAGCTTTCTCAAAAAACGTAAACTGTCTGCCCATGTAGGGTTCATAACGATCTCTTCATTAAATGTGTTCCCATTCCGCTCATCAATGCTAATAGAATTTATCACTTTTTCTTTTTATCCTCCTTCTTTCATCACACATATCCATCTTCAGGTTCACCAACATCAAAACCCAACACTTTTGTCGCTTCCAACTTAAATGTTTCTATCCAAGACATCCATACATCGCTATTCATCTGTGCATAAAATGATAATCCACTAGGCTCAACGGATGCTTCAATGAAAACATCATCCTCTTCAGTTCCAAACCAATATGGAATTCCACTTTTATAACCAATCCACCCTGGCATACGCTCATATACTTTAGAAACTTTATCCCATACCTCATCAGGCAGGTCATACCTTATATTTAGGTTACAATTATGAGAGTTTATGTTGTTCATTTACATTCTCTCCTTCTGCATTAGAAATATATCAAAATTAATCTTCTACTTTATGTAAAGTGCTACAACTCTTCCACCACTTGCTCAAAGTTGTATCTCTTCATTCTTATACACTTTTTTCGTTATCATTTTTGTATATTTTAATCTCGTGATTTCAATCAAGTCATTTGGCTGCATCATATTCAGAATAGGGCTATCTTTGATTGAAACTTTGCTATTACCTCGTCCCAACCCTTTAACTATAATGATATTTTTATCCTTCTTCACATCTACAATTTGTCCGATCGTTATGAACTGCTCTTGTTTCTTGAGATCAAGATAAGTTACAAGGCCCAGTATACAAAATATAATAAAGCTACATGTTGATAATGCAGTTGTCCAAGCAGGAGGATGATATACAAAGTATCTAGTAGCTAATTGAATTCCAATTATAAAAACAAATAAAACGATGAGTAGGAATTGCTTTTTTAATTTCCCTTTAGCTTTTTCGTTCATAGCTTCTCCCTCTAAGTAGATTTCACCATAGGCGTTATTTCAAAATTCACTTACGTAACTCTAGTAACTTCAAGTCAATAATAAAGTTTTGTTGTTTCAGAATATCCAACCCGAGAAGACCTTTATGATCTTTAGGCAATATGCCTACATCGATCTCTATATTCTGAATATAGTTTGTGCCTATTACAATCCTATCCATGATTTTTGTGTAGAAAGGAATACTCCCTCCAATCCCGTATGCTTCAAAAATCGAATCCCCTGTTTCATAAGTCACGCCGATTTCCTCTAAAATATCAGGACTAATGATCGTATGTGAAGATCCAGTGTCTATAATAACATCGTCTATTATCAGTGTTCTTCCTCTAAATGTAACGGTAAGTGACGTTGTAATTAGCTGTCCATCATAGTTAATTTTCATTCGTATTACGTCTCACTCTCATTAATGGATCTTTACGGAGATGAATCACAAAGTCTTGATTCGAAGTATGATATACAACGTTACCAGGCTCTACTCGAAAAAACTCTTTATTCGCATCTTGTTCTGATACGGTACGAATTGGTGCAACTTCATCTACAATTTTTTTGTTATCTTCCTCATGATAATGAATGATAGAAACCAGAACAAATTGGTCTGGGAACAGTTCTCTAACCTCTTGCCATTTCATGTGTTATACCTCCTGTTATTCGTATTGGTTCAACTTTCTATCATTTTAACATATCCCCCTGACTCGTATCGTATATCGTTCCTGCATTATTAACAATCGGCCTATTCCAATGTGTCCTCATTCAAGTATGTAAAATGTACAAAGAAACCGTCTCCTTTGGTATATGGTTGCACGCGCTTCCACCTACTACGGGACGGTTTATTTTTCTCATGAAAACCTGCCTCTCCAACCAAAACGCCTGCATAATCTGTTCACCTCAAAGGGTTTCCGGCATGAATGTTGTTCTGGTAAGCAAGGATCAATTATTTTCTAATACACCTCATCGATAATGTAATCGTTCCGCATAAATACCTCCTGAATTGAACATTTCAATATGATTATGTAAACTAGTAATAATTCAATCTTTATAGTGCATTTATTCCTTTTTATGAAAGAAAGTAGAGGTGTCCCTTTTGAGAAAACCTTTCTTCCTGTTTTTAATCTTAATTATCTCATCTCTCTTGCTTGGAGCATGTGCCTCCAAAGAGGAAAAGATGATTGTATCCTCCGCCGAGAAGTTTGCTGCAAATTATATTCTCGAAAAGTACGGTGAAACCGTTCGTTTTACGGAGTATAGATTCTCTCCTCCCGATCTATCCAATTCGGTAGGCCTCCATGGCTACATTGAAGGCGATAAGAAAAAGAAGGTATTTGTTTTCGTTAACTACGATCCTTTAAGTATTGAGACACTATCGCTTCCTGAAGGTATATCCAAGAAACCAAATTCCAAATAGAGAGTTGAAGTTATTTTTAAAACGATCAATCTATATAAACAATTTGAATCTATAGGGAATATATGGATTGTATCTTTCGTCAATTACTTCTGTCAACGTTCTCCGCAACAATAAAATGAAGAAACAAAGCGATCTACATAATAGAATGATTGTGTTCTGAAATTAAGATAAACCTCTGTTTAAAGAAGTTATCCACTAATTTGATGAATTCTGAATATACAGAAATAGAGGGAGTCACATCAGAACTCCCTCTCATCCCAACAACGCCTGTTCAATCTGATCCACAATGCCATTGATGCCTGTTGGTCCATAACAACCGATCCATGTCGCGGCATCTACGGAGTGTATTTGCTGTCGCTCATCTGTATTAAGCATCCCCCAGACACGTTGCTCGGTCGCGGATATACCCTCCTGCATGATTTCATTGCTAAGCAAAAAGTAGTGGCTCGCCTGAACAGCCGGTAGTCTCTCAACAGAGATATGATAGGCCGTGTCGGTGGTATCTGCTACAAATAATGGAACTGGCAGACCCAGATCACGGTACAGCACAGCGCCTGTACGATGCGAGGCAGAATGTACGCGAACAAGAGAATCTAGTGGACGAATCAGTGCCACGCTCTTACCTGCCAGTACTGGAGCCAGTTCTTCAGAAAGCAATGTGGTTCGTCGGTGATAATCCGCAAGTATTCGTTTTGCCTCTGCTCGCTTACCAGCTAATTCACCGAACAGGCCAAGAATGGTCTGCCAGCTCTCATTGCGCTTAAACATAAGAACTGGAGCGACGCGGCTTAACCGTTCATAGTACTGATCATGTACCTCGGTGCAAATAATCAGATCCGGGGACAGTCGTTCGACAGCAAGCAGATCAGGGTACTCATACGTTCCGAGTATCTGGGTACTCTGAAGTCCCGTCCTGATATATTGTGGGAAATGGAACGTTCCACTTCCCAATCCCACACTTCCTGCTGGAGACAATCCAAGCGCAAGCAAATGATCTGCATATTGAACATCAAGTACAGCGATACGCTGTGTAGAATGGGTGATAGGATATTCACCCCGCATATGGCATATCACTGGACCTTGGTCCGACTCGTACGAAGAAGCCATACGATTCCGCAGCAAGGATTGAGCATAATTTGCATCTGTTTCCTTAGCGGCATCAAGCCGATAACGCAGCGGAGGAACGCCATAATATTTCTTAAAGGCCCTACTGAAATAATACATGTCGCGGTAGCCCATCTTGTCAGCAATTTCCCCAATGGACGCATCCGTATGATGTAGCATCCGCGATGCATTTTCCATCCGTAGCTGGATGACGTACTCCATCGGTCCAAGCTGCTTCTCTTGTTTGAATCGTCGCTGTAACTGCCTTACGCTGCATCCGGCAAGGGCTGCCAGCTCCTTAAGCTCCAGATTCTGGCGATAATGCGATGATATATATGACACGACTACATCCACCATGTCGGACTCTGCTCCGCCTTGACCACGTTCATACTCCATGATCAGTTCATAGATCATCCCCTGAAGCAACGCATGGGCATGAAACCGTTCCAGTCCTTCGCCACGACGCCATTTGGCAACGATTTTTTCCGCATTCTGGATCCATTCTGCCTGAGTCACAGGGTTCTGAATAAACGAATTTTGCAGCGGATGTTTGCGATACGAGGGCATGGCATGGGAGGCTCCTTCCATGGAAGAAGCCTCGTACATGATTACGATATAATAAAGTTCGTCTGATCTGGCCGTCAGCGTAAAGGATGCTCCCTTCACCACATGACAGGCAAAAGAAGCTCCAATGTGGCAACCCTCGCCATCCATTGCAAGCTCCCCTTCCCCTCCATATGCCAGCAGCAACACATTTGAAGTTAAATCCGTTTCGTCTAAAACGCTGCCTGTCTGCAAAGTACCGCTATACCCGTCAAGCATCTTGATCGTTGTATCACTCCATAGACTTGTCTGTTCTTGCAGCGGCATTTCTCTCATCTCCTGACAATAGCAAAGGTAAAGTTGTTGCTGTTGTCATTTTAGTTGAGATTCTTTCTCATTGTCAATTTTCGGACATTTGAGACAATATTCACCTGACATCTGGTAATAGAAACAGCAGGTAATTCGCTCGCTTTTGGCAACATGCACATTGTCCTTACAATCGGTGAAGCGGGTTAACGGATTCTTCCTCTCACCAAACACTTCCCCGGATGCCACCTGCGTCAGATATGAAAAGTCCTCTTGAATGATCTTACTTTCCTGCTCTGTCTCGGCTTCATCAGGAGCGAATAGTCGGCCGATCCGTACCATGATATTCTCCCAGAGAATACTCATCGAAAGAGGCGCAATCGCAGCAAGTGTCTTTAACAGAGGTGTAAGCTGTACCGCAAACATCTCCTCGAGCACCTTTTCCCGCCATGCTCCCCTGTCTCCCGTTAGTCCTTCAGCCTGAAGCCCATTCACCGCTAAAAAAGGAAATCGTGTGCCGCCCTCATGATCTGAGAGCGCCGGATGATAGAGAAAGCTGTTCTCCAGCTGAAAGGTAACATGCTGATGATGAAACGTCATCGCGGTCACGAGCGGAGTCGTCCATAGAAAGCCAAGCCGCTTGGCTAACATGGAGGCTGCGACTTTCATGTCAGGCGCATCGATATAGTTCTGAAACCAGCGGATATACTCTCGACACGCCTCTACGTCATGCAACTCACTCAAAGCAATGGTACGGGCACTATGTTCAGGCGGCTCACCAAGCAAAATCGAATGATCCTCTACCGTCTCTTTCCATAAGTCTGTCGAGAGATATGGGTTCATATTAGTTCGATCCGAGCAGGGCTTCGGATGCCTGATCTACAATCAGATTAATCGCAAGCGGCCCGTAATAAGCGATCCACAGAGTTGAGTTCACGTCATACGTGCGGTTATTTTTCACAGCATCAAGAGACTGCCATACTGGATTGTTCACCATCGCCTCAGCTTCTGCCGCAAACAGCTCATCCGACAGGACAAAATAACGATCTGCCCCAATCTCAGGCACTTTTTCCATCGAGATTTCTACGGAACCATCTTCATTAATCTCTTGTACCAGAGCAGGCATTTTCAGCCCCAAGTCATTGTACATAATACCGCCAATGCGATGCTCAATCCCGTGAACACGAATTCCTTCTTTTCGTGGACGAATGATCGCCACTGTTTCATCGCCAAGTTTCTCTGACAATTGTGCTTTCAGCCCGGCAATTTTCTCTTCATACGCTTTACGCACTTTCTCTGCCTCGTCCTGCTTGTCTGTAATTTGGGCAACCGTAGCTAACGTATCACGCCAGTCTTCGTAGAAATCGAGTACCAGGGTAGGGGCAATTTTGCTTACACTCTCATACTGTTTCTCCTGGAAGTCCGTCATGATGATCAGATCCGGGTCGAGTGCAACAATGGCTTCCAGGTTAGGCTCGTCCCGTGTACCCAGAACTTCTACGCCATTCGGCTGGTCTCCTAAATATTCTGGAAAATCGGTATTCCCTCCTGCTATAACACTTCCTGCTGGCTTCTCGCCAATCGCTAACATCTGATCCAAAAACTTAACATCGAGAATTGCAATCCTCTGTGGTTTTTCGTTTAGAGTGATGTCACCCTTCATACCCTTGATCGTTACAGGAAAAGCTCCATCCGTCTGCGTTTCCGCATTCGCAGGTGTCTCCGCTGGCGTTGCCGCAGATTGCTTACCGCTATCTGTACCTGCTCCGGCACCGCAAGCCGTCAGGACTAGAATAAGGGCCATCATCAAGCCCATGAGTAATCGTGATTTGTGAGCAGTGTAGGCTTTGTTACCAGCCGTTTGCCCCTTTGTTCCTTGTTTCATTTGTAAATCCCCCTCATGTATATACTGATAATGATTTTCATTATCGAAACATAAAGAGAGTATATACGATCTCCGTATCGTGTTACCATGTACTTTTGCGACATTTGAGCCGGACTAATGCGACATGGCAAGCGCTTATCCGCCCTTTAATTTCTCAGCGATATACCCTTGCAGTCGGTAGATGTCCGAAAGAAGCTCCTCTTCCTCCGGCGTATTCCCATACTCCCCTAGCCATCGTGGTGTGTGGATATGCCACTCATCTGTCAGGTATTGCTGTTCATCCCGATACTCCAAAATATGTCCCAGGAAATATTCCAGTGATCCAAAAGATTGTTTACGACTATCGTTGATGATGGATTGTGTTTGTTCAATGATTACCTGTAACATGTGTTGAATATGATCTTCTAGATTCATAGCGTTAATTTCCATCAATTACTCCCCCCTATCTCTACAAAAAATAAATTAGTATATTATTTAAATGAGCCTAATATTTCTAAACGTCGAATTCTGTTCTGATTAAATACAATAAATCGATGCCCAATGAGTATTGAGACATCGATTCATATCATCTAATTATGAGGTGAATCATGAGTATGCGACCAAACATGAAGTTTAGCATTATTATTAGCGCAGTTATTATTGTCGTTGTTCCTATTATCATTGGATTTTATATGTTGAACAAGGTTGTCGATCCTGACGAGACAATGGTTACGAGAACTGAAGTTTCTCCTGAGCTTATTACTATAACAGGTGGATTTGCAGACAGTATTAGCAGATATCACGGCTACTACCTCTCACATCATAACAATTCACTTTTCATTCAGATTAAAGGCAGTAAACTTCCTATCGGTGGTAGTAAAGACTTCACAATTTCATTTTCTAATACTTATGGGAGTGTTGATGAAATCTACTTAATAGGTCCTGGCAGCAACTCTAAGAAAAAGATTTGGCCGAATCCCTAACTTTCATTGGAATGGATATCATATGATCTGACACAATCAGTTTCAGTTTCTTAGTTTCTACTGCTTAATTTCTTAAATGCCGAGTATTCCTGATCAGACTTCATATAACTTAATATTTTTTCCGCACATTCAGCTGCACCAAGCTCTTCCGTATTCACTTCCAGATCATATTCATCATAGGAGTAGATGTAGTCGAACTGGGAATGGGCAAGTCCAATCTCACGATCTCCCCTGCTCTGCTCTCTTCTGGTGAGTTCTTCTTTCGAGCAATGCACGCCTACAAACAATATCGGATAATCCGAAAGCAAATTATAAAAATCGTTAAACCACTTATCATTGCTGATGACCGTATCCACGATGACATTCAAACCCATTTCCGAAAACAGCTTAATGGTTGCACAGTACAATGAATTGATCGGGTCGAACAGGATATCGGTCATCACATGGTGTTCCACTTCTCTTGTTGGTTTCATATCTGGATATGTATTGTCGATAAACTGATCATAATTATGCAGAAATTGATCTACAGATAGATGATGGAACGGAATGTCTCCCTGATTTTTCATTTCCATCGCAATACTCGTCTTCCCCGAACTTGATGTTCCGTTCAAAAATATAATGAGTCCTCGTTCCATATTGATCACCCTTATCTATAAAATAGAAAAACGCTGTTCTGCCGAATTACCACTCTCTCCATTCTTCCGTAATATCTTCATCCTCCTGGATGTCTAATCCAGCCAGCCTAGCCGCCTTGTCTATAAAATCAGCCAATTCTTCACGTTCCATCGTCTCAATAAAGTAACCATTGGCCTCATTCATTTCATTAAACCTAAGCACAACTTCTTCTACAGCCTTCATCATGCGCTCAGAATCTTTCGTTTCTTGTAATGCTATTAATTGGTGTAAATATGTATCCAGGGCTTGATCAGACTTGAGTAATCTCTCTTCTGTGAAGAGCTCATCTCCGCCTTCAATCATTCTTTCATTCCATAACTTCGTTGGTTTTTGATGAAACAAGTTTTGTAACGTCATTGGAGTCACCCCTTAAAATTCAATTATATCTATACTTTACCTGTAACCAAAATTATGAACAAGCGTTCACGCCTATTCACTTTCACCCTATTCACTCCATAGCCTTGTCACGTTCTCTAATTCCATCTCGTCAAATTGTAATCGATAAATGTCCGGTTTCTTGGTTTGATTCATAAAATCCAATCCGTAACTCGAATCAAAGTAATTCATCATCAACGTCATTACATGTCCGTGTGTGCCGATCGCCACTTTTTTACCCTTGTATTCTTCTAAAATCTGTTTCAACACGCCCACTGCTCTATTCTGGCAAACCGTGTTCGACTCGCCTCCTGGCAATGCATAATCCGGGTCATCAAACATCTTCTTCGAAGCAGGCTCGAACTCTTCATCCGCAATCATATCATCTGAAAAATGTCTTTCCCGCAGATCCTCCATGATCTGAATATCTAATTCTAACGCTACTGCCAGACCCTCTAAGGTGAGAATAGCCCTGGCATAAGGACTTGAGACAATGGAATGTATTCCTTCATTCGTTAATATTTCCGTTATTCGTTCTGCATTCATCTTGCCCTCCAGGGTAAGCCCCCTCGTTCTTTCCGTTCCGTCCGTATACGGTGACTCCGCATGCCTTACCATATAAACGATGGTCTTCATAGGACCCTCCTTGAATTTCTTCTATTAAAATTTATGATCACGCATTAGGTCCTTCAACTTATTTTGTCTTTCCGTTCCAAAAATCAATTACATAGTGCCATCATATTTTAGATACTGAATTAATTCAGGATTGATAATTTGCTAGACATTTTAATTTACAATAATTTTCAGATATGTGTATAGTAGAAATGAAGCAAGATGCTTTCAAAAGAAAAGAAGTTAAATCTAACGGAGAGGATGAGATCATGTCTTTTTTCAAAAGGAAGGTTGTACTAGTCTCTTTATTCGTATTGGCTATCTCTGCTGCTGCAATCGCTTACGCAAATGGTCAATCGAAACCGGACGTGCCCATTCATAAAGTCGTCAACCTTTCAGCCAACTCTTTAATATTTCATGAAATAGATAAGCTGGATGCGTTCGCTGAACTGATCGTTATTGGTTATGCCACAAAAGATTTCAGAGATCGAGAGCATGTTATTACTGCATTTGATGATGGAACCATGCAATCCTATCACACCAATACAAATATTAAGATTGAAAAGATATTGAAGAAACCCGAAGATTTCCCTTCAGATCAGAACGAATTGAAGATCATTGAACCCGTTAGCCTGGAAGGAGACGTCAAATATACAGTTGATGACTATGTAGAACTACAGAAGGGTGATAAAAGTGTGCTTTTCTTGATGAAAAACACCTTTGGTGATTATGGATTAATCAATGATAACTTAGGCAAATTCAGCCTTGAAGGGATAACTCAATATAGTTTAACTCAATCCTCCACTGCAAAAGAGTTATCAGAATACGAAACTTTCCGTGACTCCGTTATGGAGAAGTACCACTTGAATTAAGGTTTTCATCAAACAACGGTGACCTTTGCGGACATAGCTGCCCCTTCAATCTATTGCACTTCTTTATCAAGGCTTACGTCAAATGATGAAGTTATCGATTTTTGTCTAAAATCATTGGGTATCACTTTAATCTCCACGTTTAAATGTATAGATTCAGGCAGATTCATTTCAGTTATATTCTCATAACCAATGAAGTAATAATGCTTCTCGTCTAGTTCTATCAAACCGCCACCTGTTGAGCCAGAAGTTGAAATCAAATGTCCGTCATGATAAAGCTCACAAGCAATATTATATTCCGTTAAACTAAACCCTTTCACTTCATATCCAACCTTGATTTGATTTCCCGTGTAATCAGCATTTCGTAAACTAATCGCACCACCATCGACCATTTGGGTCTGAATTGCAATATTTGTCTCGGGCATCTCTGGTTTCTTTAATAAATATCCTACTTTTAGGTACCATATAGCTCCTAATACAACTACAGCAAGTACAATCATAGCAATGATAAACTTCTTTTCTTTTTTATTCATAGCCCTTACTCCTTACATCTGAACACTCTTGAAGTTCTTTCCAAACCTGTGTTTCAAATAATACATTATCCCTGCGCGATCAACATCAGAAAATTGTATTGGATCATCCAACCCACTATCCTAAAAATACCTTGGTAATTCTGTCTCTATCATAATCTAAAATCCAATCACTATATTCTTTATAAATACCCCTCAGATCTTCCTTTGATGCTGAAATAACATCGCAACCTCTATCATCATAGATATGAAATATCGTTTTCTTACTTATATTAATGAAATACACCCTATGATATATCTTTGGCTTAATTCCAACTTCATGATTACATATAGCTTTGATTAACTGATTATATTTCAAGTCCTCAACTCTACATTTAGTCCAGTACCTATACATGTTGTTCCTTGGGTCTGAGATGTCACCTGTTTCACAATCCAGACCTGGAAATATCTCAAGGCTCAAGGCTCTAATTGGCCCTTTCTTCTTGATATATTTTCTGTACAGGTTCAATTTTTTCACTTTGTGTTTAGGCTTATCTGCAAAATAAGCTTGAGTTATTAATAGGACTTCATCTTCTTGATCATGAAGAGCCTTAAATAGTTCAAGTGATCGATGATAAACTTGTTCCATGTAATGCTCCGTATTCATTCCAAACATCAGCGGATTGCCAAGTTCGAATCGTATTGCAACATCCCAATTATAAAAAAGAGGTGGCTCTAAGGTCAGGTTTGGAAAATGCTCTGCCAGGTAAGTCTTCAGATCCATTCTGTGGCCTCCGTGTCTTCTAGGTTTTTTTACAGTACCTTAATATGAGAGCTTTGCTGTTGTAAAAAAAAGCGCCCCGACCTCATAGTCGTGGCGCTTCCTCTTGCTACATGGCACCAATTAGCCCATGCAGCTTATCTCAGGCCGCTGCACCTACATGGCAGCGGCTTCTTCTCCCAGCGGCAGCGTGTAATACTGCGCCTGCTGCCCTTCATGCTGCTGGTATACAACGACCAGCAGCGTCCGGCCTTTCGCGGCAAGCGGGCTGGCGCCAGCTAGCACACGCTCAAGCCGGAACGGAAGCACATCCAATACGGTGTGCTTCTGCAGTTCCTTTTCGCCGAGACCAAGGTCGGCGAAAGCACGGGCACCCATGACCGTCTGTGCGGTCATGGCCGAGGTCATCGGCAACGCACGCGAAGCGCTGCCGTCTTCCCCGTCCGCCGCTCCATCCGCGGCGGACCCTGTTGCGTCGCCCGAAGTGAGCGACGCTTCAACCCCGGCTTCGCTGCCGATCACACCCGCCGCATCTGCGGCAGAGTCTTCCCCGGCAGCAGCCGAACTTCCCGCAGCGGCACTCGCACCCGTGCCGCTGCTTTCCAACCATGCCGTGCCAGCGGCACCGGCAACACGTGGCAAACGAACGTCTTCCGGACGTTCAGCCAACCTTTTCATATAACCAGCCCACTGGTCTTTCTGAAGCGGATCTTCCCACCAGATTTTGCGTGGTTTGTATTTGTGGCCGAGGAAATAGTCCAGCTTCATCAGGCCGAGCACGATATCCATATGAGGCGTATTCCGCGACTCCAGGAAGCTGTGCAGACGAGTGAACAGATCCTCAAGTTGGTGACCAATCTTCTGCCAACCTTGACCTTCCCAATAATCCCCGAACGCCTGGAAGAAATCAAACGGTGAGTTGAACTCCTGCTCCATCAGATATTTTAACGTGTGGTCCATCCGGTGTGCGTTCCAGTATTTCTCCAGCACATCTTCCAGCCGCTTCAGGCGCACGATGTCGCTGAACGGCAGCACATCACTGCCCAAAATCTCATACGGCGCGTGATCCATATACGTATAGTTGTACTTCTCCGCATCCAGACGCAGCCCCGTACCACGCAGCATTTTGAGGAATCCAAGCTGCAGCTCTTCCGGACCCAGTGCAAATACATCGTTAAACGTTTTGCGGAACGTATTGTAATCTTCCTCCGGGAGTCCGGCGATGAGATCCAAATGCTGGTCGATTTTGCCGCTGGCTTTAACTTTGTTTACCGTGCGGCTCAGCTTCGTAAAGTTCTGGCGACGTTTCACCAGTTCATTCGTTGGATCATTCGTGGATTGAACCCCGATCTCGAACCGGAATGTGCCTGGCGGCGCATTCTCTGCCAAATAGTCCAGTACTTCAGGACGCATAATATCCGCCGTAATTTCAAACTGAAACACCGTCCCCTGATGATTCTCGATCAGAAATTTGAACATTTCGAGCGCATAATCCCGCTTGATGTTGAACGTCCGGTCTACGAACTTGATCAGCTTCGCACCCTTCTCAATCAGGTACAGAATGTCAGACTTTGTCCGCTCAATATCGTAATACCGCACGCCGACCTCAATACTGGACAGACAGAACTGACAACTGAACGGACAGCCCCGACTGGTCTCAAAATATACTACCCGTTTCCCAAGCTCCGGAATATCCTCTTCAAAACGGTGCGGTGAAGGCAGATCGTTCAGGTCCGCCTTTGGCCGTCCTGGCATGAGAATGACTTCATCCCCTTTGCGATACGCCAGTCCATACACGAAGTGGAACTTCTTGCTTCCTTCCAGCTCCGTCAGAAGCTGATGCAGCGTCTCTTCCCCTTCACCCATCACGATGAAATCGACATTCGGAATTCGGTTCATCCAATATTCTGTGTCGTAAGACACTTCCGGCCCCCCCAGCAGAATTTTCACGTTCGGCATAACCTTTTTCAGGTTATCAATGACCTTAATCGTCTCTTCGATGTTCCAGATGTAACATGAGAAACCAATCACATCCGCGCCGCGCTGATACAGATCAGACACAATGTTCATCACCGGGTCCTTAATCGTATACTCCGCCAGGTCAATATCAAAATCCTTCTCACTGTACGCCTTCAGACACCGCAAGGCCAAAGAGGTATGGATGTACTTTGCATTTAATGTAGAAAGAATAACCTTCATGGTTCACAACCTTTGCCTGGACACCCAGACCATATATTTTTTGGGAACAGTAAAGCATCACAGCCATCCTGCCCCGGATGCTGTTCGTGCAAACCTCTTTAATCATAGCCATTCCACGTCTCATGGACATATCCAACTTTTGTCTTTCAAAGAGTGGACACTCTTTTCATAAAGACATATACACCTCGCCAAATCTAAACCACAACATACAGTGTACAACTAACTAAATAAATCTATATATTGTACACACTACTTTCGGTCATTCCTAACACCAATGTCCACCCTTTGAAAGACAATTCACCTTGATTTGTCCACAATACAGAGACACATAAATCAACTTCAAACTCAACTTCACCTTGTAAAAGACCTCGTTCACATTCCATCCACAATAGATATCCACATTTTACTGCATTGAGCCTTTAGGCTTTAGCCTCGAACCTCTACCGAATGCTTCTCTCGTATTATGGACGAACCATCGACTTGCATGAAGCATAACTATCAACTTTTTGATCAATTAACTTTACGTGTCATGAACTTCAAAGACATCCCAACTAGCCAAGCTCGCTTACAATCAACTCATACTCACTCATACTTAATTATACCTGCTCATAACTACTCATACTCGTAAAACGCATCATCATCCGTATCGACCTCTTCGCCCGATTGCTTCTGGAAAAACTCCAGGAACGGCAGTCCGTACTTGCGATACTTGACCTCACCGACCCCTTTGATATCCAGCATGTCACGTTCTGTCTGTGGACATACCACACTCATCTCACGCAGGGTCGCATCATTGAAAATAATGTACGATGGCACATGCTCTTTCGCCGCCAGATCTCTACGGATCAGACGCAACTGCTCAAATACCGTCTCATTGACCGCAGATGGCATCGCATCGCGACCACGACGACCGCCGTAATTCGTACCCGAAGCTGTTGCCGCTGTCTTGCGGACCACACGCTGCATCACTTCACGCTGACCTTTAAGCACTTCCACCGCCAGTGGCTGCAAACGCACAACTGGATACTGCCCCTCGGACAGCATCAGATATCCTTCCGATACCATCACGTTGATAATCTCCGATATTTCGCGCTCTGTCCGATTGCCCATAACACCGTAGGTTGGCAGAGAGTTGAAGCCGTAATCAAGCACTTTTTTGGCACGGGAACCTTTGAGCACCGAAGCGACCAGCGATACACCATACCGTTCACGCATGCGGTGGATGCAGCTGAATATTTTCTGCGCATCAATCGTCATATCTACCAGCTCACGGTCGTCTGTACAGGAACTGCAAATACCGCAAGGCGTATCGTCATGTACCTCACCGAAATAGTCCAGTTGTGCACTGCGCAGACAACGCGTCGTATAACAGTAGTCCACCATCTGTTGCAGCTTGCGGTAATCGTTCTGTTTGCGGTCGCCCTCCATCGGATTCTGCTCAATCAGGAACTTCTGGGTGATAATGTCCTGAGCCCCGAAGAGCAAAATGCACTGACTTGGTTCTCCGTCCCGTCCCGCACGCCCCGCTTCCTGCACGTATGCTTCCATGTTCTTCGGCATGCTGTTATGAATAACGTAACGTACGTTCGACTTATCAATCCCCATCCCGAACGCATTCGTTGCCACCATCACCCGGATATCATCGTACAAAAAAGCTTCCTGGCTATGGGCCCGTTCATCATCCGTCATTCCGGCATGGTAGCGTCCAGCAGGCAATCCCGCCTGCAACAAACGCTGATGCAGATCGTCCACGTCCTTACGGGTCGCGGCGTATACAATCCCCGGCTCGCTGGCATGCTCGCGCGCATAATTCAGGACAAAGTCCTTCTTGCTCTCGCCGCGCAGCACGCTAAACGCCAGATTATCCCGCCCAAGTCCGGTCACATAGGTCTGCGGGTCCTGCAAACGCAGCAGCCGCAGAATATCGCCCATGACCTCGGGCGTCGCTGTTGCCGTAAAGGCCGCAACCACCGGCCGCTCCGGCAAACTGTCCACAAACGGCGCTACCGCCAGGTAGCTTGTCCGAAAATCATGCCCCCACTGTGACACACAGTGGGCCTCATCCACAGCAACGCACGAGATCGGCAAATAGCCCATCTCCTCGCGGAACCAATCCAGCTCCAGTCGCTCAGGCGCGACATAGAGCAACTTCAGCTCACCGCGTTGCGCCGCGCGGATGCGATCATTCACTTCTTTGCCGCTAAGTGTACTATTAATATAAGCGGCAGCAATTCCGGCGGTCGTCAACGCATCGACCTGGTCCTTCATTAATGAGATCAATGGGGAGACGACAAGCGTCAGTCCCGAATATAACAGAGCAGGGATCTGATAACAGATCGACTTACCGCCCCCGGTTGGCATAATGCCAAGCGTATCTTCACGTTCGAGCAGGCTGGCTACAATCTTTTTCTGTCCCTCACGGAAGTCGGGGTAGCCATAATATTTTTGCAGGAGACCCTGCGCTTCTTCAATAGTAGGTGTTTGCACACTCATGTAAAGACTCCTTACTTATCACCGGTGTTCTTCCACCAGCTTGGTCCGATCCGATTCTGACATCCGAAAGCGGCACATATACCGCATCCTTGACAACAAAATGGCGTTCTCATGACTTGTCCGTCAAGCAAACGCCGCTCCCTTTAGTTTAACGGCCCAGCCCCGAATGAGCAACCGCGTTTTACTGTAAAACAATCTTTCGCAAATGGTTAACAGTGGTATAACCTGATTGCTTGGTAAGATTGCAAGTAGATTAGATGTAATTGAACATTCTAGGACAAATTAAAAACAATCGCATGCCTTTTTGGGGACAAGACGATTGTTTGAATTAAAGTACACTTGCTAATCTTTTAGCGCCTCAACTTCAGACACAGTGTCCGCTTTCAATATCGTATTTATTAAATAACTGCATCTCAATGTTAATCAATTTACCTTCAGCTGTTTTCGCCCAAATATCAAATATATGGACTGTTTATCGAATGGTGCATCTTTATCTGTGTACGGGTTGAGAAGTACGATCTCTGTCAGTGGCTAATCGTTCCGAGGATCGAGGAAATCAGACATCTGACCATCAACTCCGTTTCTTTCTATTATACCATGTCGGATGTAGATATTAGCAGGATGCATTTCGATATCCGTATGAATTAACTAACTCCAATCTCACTCATCGACAACTTCTGCTCTTGCATTCATCTGATAATACAATCCTTTCCTGTCCATCAGCTGTTCATGCGTACCATCTTCAACAATTCGGCCATGCTCCATTACAAGGATACGAGAGCACTGACGAGAGACCTCCATGCGGTGTGTGGCGATCAACCCTATCTTGTCTTTCATAAAGTTCAGCAAGTGATTCATCACGATCTGCTCTGTCTGAATATCCAGGGATGACGTTGGTTCGTCCAGAATATACAGACCGGATGACCTTATAAAGAGTCTGGCAAGTGACAATCGCTGTTGTTGGCCTCCAGATAGATTTGCCCCTTTCTCTTGCAATAGCGCAGCGTATTGCTCCTCTTGGGCCTCGATGAAATCTTGTAAACCTGCCTGCTCTGCCGCAATCTTCACCTTGTCCAAAGTAGCGTCTACGCCCAGACGAATGTTATCCTCAATCGTTCCTGTAAAAAAAGATGGTGTCTGTGGCATGTACGCCAGTCTGGATGGGCTATCCCTTTTCACATACTCTGCAACATGTTTATCGCCCAGTAATACGCTGCCTTTCGTTGGCTCAATCAGCCCTGCACACACTTGGCATAATGTAGATTTGCCTGCTCCGCTGGCCCCAACGACCGCAACCAATTCACCAGGAATTAGATGAAGCGTAATCTGATCCAGAATCCTCCGACCGCTGTCTTCATCCGTTACCCTCACCTGTTGAAGACGTAGCCTATCCAGTTCGTTCTCTAGGTAAGCTGTTTGATGTAATTGCCCTTGATCCAGGTGATAACTTCCCCGTACGAGCTCCCCATACTTGGGATTGGATGAGTCCGTCTTATTGCTCTCCACCAATTTCAACCATGAAGAGATACGTCCAAATGCACCCACGCTCGCTTGCATCTGACTCCACTGGCTGGACAAGCCCAATACTGGCCACACCACCAGTTCAAACAGCAGACTACTTGCGACAACCATGCCCGGTGACAAGGTTCCTCTAGCCGCTGACACAGCAATAAGGAACAATGCTGCTAGCTGAGATATACCAAATACCGCCATCGCTACGTTATCTGACATGCTCAATGTCATCTGCAATTTGGCCTGAATACGGTTCAGTGATTCCTGTTGTGTCCGAAAACGAGTGAGAAACCACGGTGATGCATTATAGGCTTGAATCACCGGTAATCCTTCAACATACTGTTGAATCTGCTGCTGCGACTCACCTTCCCTGGATTCGACCTCATCGGAAAGATGAACAATTCGCTGATCATACAACCTCGCTGTGAACCATATCACCGCTGCACTCACCAAGGCGATAACCGCGACCCATGCATCTGCTCTGTATAAGTATCCCAGTGATAGAGCAATGATGAATATAACTGTAACTCCCTCTGCCATAGCCTCCACAACTTCTGCACCATGCTTGGTGTCTTCCTTGATGCGAAGCATCACATCCCCGGACTTCTGTCTGCGCACCCAGGAATAGGGCATACGGTTTAACAGTTTCAACAGATCCATGGACATGTCCCGTTGCATCGATTCCTTGAGCCATACCAGCACATAACGATGCATCGCGAGTAACACAATAAATCCTGCCAGAATGGCGATAAAGATCATTGCCGTAGCGTTCAACTGCTCTTGTCCCCCATCATGAATCGCATCCACGAAGAATCCCTGTACGAAGGCAAGTCCCCAATCAAAGACCGCATCTGCTGCGATAAAAATGAGCAAGATCGCTACAGCTAATCCATAAGGCTTCATCCAGCGAAAAATAACAGGCCATACCGTTGCCAGTGATACAGCTTCTTTTGAATCATCTGGGTCATCTGAAACATGACTTTCGTTCATCTGATGATCAACTTCTATTTCACTATTTTCATTATTTTCATTTATCTCATTTGCTCCACTTTTCTCTTGACTGTTCTTCACCTCAACGCCACCGGCATATGCTGCATCTTCAATTTTGTTACTCATGCTGTCCCTCCACTTCTGTACCCTGCTCCGCAATATAGCTCCGATATCCGTTTGGACGATCCAGCAATTCACGATGGGTTCCCGTATCTTCGACGCGTCCCTTCTGAATATAGATGACCTGATCTGCCCGTTCGATCAACGATAATCGATGGGTAACTGCAATAACCGTTGTGCCTTTGTCAGCAGTGATACGGGCAAACAGATCATTCAATCGTTGCTCATGCCACGCATCTTGAGATGACGTCGGTTCATCCAACAATAGAATATCCGGGTTCCTCAGCATCGCTCTGGCTAAACTAATCCGCTGAAGCTCACCACCCGACATTGTCCCGCCTTGTGGCTGAAGCTCTGTCCCATATCCGAGTGATTGACGCATAATGGCGTCATGTGCCTGAGCCATGTGGGCCGCAACCTCTACTTGCTCAGCAGTGATCCCTTCTTGCCCAAAAACAATATTCTCTTCTACCGTGCCTGTGAACATAAAGCTTTGTTGCGGAACATACACCTGATTGATATGCTCTGTATGAGCTTCGTGCATATCATGTACTGAGTTCTTCTGATTCATAACCTGGATTGAACCAGTGACTGGTATATCTAATCCGGCCATTAATTTCAATAACGTGGTTTTTCCGCATCCACTTGGCCCCGTGATTACAGTGAGCTTTCCCTTCGCGGCTACAAAAGAAATATCCGTTAGCACTTCTTCTTGTTCTGCATACCTGTAAGACACATCCTGCACGTTGATGCCAGCTGATTTAGATTGCTTTTCAAGCTGTCCTAGCTCCGTTTCGGAACTTGCATATGTAGTTCTACTGGTAATAGCAACTGCATCCTTCTTCTCCAAATCCAGCACCTCAAAAATTCTGGATGCATGAGAAGCCGAACCAATAAAATCATTCCACAGCCCAGATAACGATTCAATCGGACGAGTTAACTGACTGCTCGCCACCAGAAAAGCCGCCAGTCCTCCCACATCCATCTGTCCATTCAGTACCTGCATGCCGCCTAGATAAAGAATTAGAATCATCCCACCATACGTTGAGACTCGTCCGGCTGCCTCTGATAGTCGTTGTAACACAGATACAGACATCGTATGTCTGAACACTTGATCCATTCGATTCTTAAAATGATGGTGTACATAAGCCGCGAGTCCATAGCTACGGATCTCCACCGGGGCTTGAATAATTTCAGTCAACATCTCATCTCTTAAAGCCGCACTAGCATTCAACTGATCATGTTGTCTTTGGAGACGTTTTCCCAGTCCTACCGTTACGAGAGGATAGATCAACGTGAATGCAATGATAGCCATCGACAGTGGCAAGTTCACCCAACTGAAGTAAGCAAATGCAAGGATCAGCTGAATGATATTTTTGGCGAGTTCAATACCGTGTTGATTTATTCCTTTCTGTGCTTCCTTGGCGGAAGTCCAAACCCTGGAAGATAGATCACCCGTATGATAGGGTGCCAGATCCCGTGTTTCTGTGTTACCGAGGGATCCAAGCAATAGAGACTGCATGGACATTAATGTCTTTTGCTGGAATAACGTCTCGACCCACGTCATGAATGCGGTTACAAACAACCGTAATACTACAACGGAAACGCCTATGATCAAACCTGAGTAAAGTAACGGAAATTGGGATTCCGTAGCGCCTTTGACCAGTCTTCGAATTGATTCCAGATATCCAACCTCGATCAGGGAGACCATACATGCGGCGAAAAGCAACACAATGATGAACATTCGGTACTTACCCGTTAATGTCCATAATCGAGTCAGCATGCCTAAGGTCGTATAAGTTCGTTTGTCTACTAACATGGATGGTTTCTCCAATCTTGTCATTAAATTATGTACTTGGTTATGATATCATCGGTGATAAGGTAAAAATGAACATTTATTGCTGTAAGTAACTATCAGAAGTAAGGGAGATTAATATGCAACAAGATCTGCTGAATACGTTGGATAAGTTATTCGATTACATAGAAGACCATATTCAAGACAAGTTAACGCTCGATCATCTGGCATCTGTGACTCATATATCGAAGTTCCACCTGCATCGTATGTTCAAACATGTGAGTGGGCAATTGCCCGGGGAATACATTCGTTCACGCAAATTGGCACGCAGTCTGGAGCAACTGGTGAATCTGAACTGGAAGATTATCGATATCAGCGGACATTACGCTTTTGAACATGAACAATCCTATATACGTGCTTTCAAACAGGCTTTCGGTATCACCCCGCTGCAATATCGCAAACAGGGAGCGGGAGAGCTTGAATTCACAGCCCGTATGACTTCGTCCATGATCACAGTGCTGCCTTACGGATACATATTCAAACCAACGTATGTAAGAAAACCAGCCATAAAACTCATCGGACAACAATCCCATATTTGGTATGCAGACAATGAAGAACACTATGAAGCTAATTCAGCAGGCAACGACTTCTATGAAAAATATTTTCATTCGATTCCTAACGTATTGCAACCTAACGTATATATTGGATTTACCAATGAGATTAACGAGGATTACAGTACATACCAGCCATCTGTAGAAGTAAGCCGTCTAGATCATATCCCTGAAGAGCTGAATGGCATTGAGATCCCAGCTAACCAGTATGCGGTATTCAAATACGTCTGTGATTTCCACCCAAGTCTGATCAACATCGATCATCTGGACAGTGTCTGGACATTTATCGATGAGTATTGGCAGAGTCATTCGGGGTACGAGAAGAGTGATCCATACTATTTTGAGAGAATTGATGGCAGTCTGGCTCAGGACCACTACGGAGAGATGGACATCTATATTCCTGCAAAACAAATTTCACTGTAAGCTGCAATTGGAGGTTCAATGCCTATGCATCAAAATAATCATGCTAATTCAAGTTCATCCATTACAGATTCTCGCAAACCTTGGATTCGTCGACACCCGATTCTGACTACATTTACATTATTGATCCTCGTGCTGTTTACTTCCATATTCCTGTATTTCTGGATCCGTCCATACTTTTCCACATTTGACCGTTCTGAGCTGGGAGATCTGAGCTATTCCATGCCTTCACGGAACGGTGAATATACTGCCGAGATTTACGGTGTACCTTACGGTGGTGCGGCAGGTGGCGTTACGATCTGGGTCGATGTAAAGAAGACGAATGCCCCTAAGGACTCCACGGTAAAAACGATCTATCGTGCCGAGCACCACGGAAATAACCATCTCGAATGGGAAAGTGAAAATACAATCCGGATTGAAAACTGGAATGAATACACGGATGAGACCCTTACCCTCAATATCGATGACGAAATATATGATGGACGGGGCTGGGCGTGCAAAAGCTTACGGATGAAGGACCAATATGTGCGCTGCCTGGCACCGGAAAAGTAAAAAATAGCTTAGCAGCTAAAATGACATCCTGACTACGTGGCTGATCATCGTAATACGTCCTTCGTACTCACTGCATTCATGCTTCAGAAGCCTCACACGGTACAAGCAGTGTAAAGTACAAAACATAAAGCAAGCCCCGCTCACCGACTTCCTCGGTCAAGCGGGGCTGCTCTACATATTATCGTCTATATACTAATAGTTACTGGTGGTTTGATAATCTCGTTCACTAACAATATCGTAGCTATCGGATTTGAAACAAATTACAGCCTCATGCTTTATCTATCACATCTATTCTACAGCTTAATCTTGAGTATCTCCTGCTTCCCTGCTTCTGCTTTATGCCTTACACTCTATTTCCATCCAACCTTTATTTTTTACTGATCCGTCCTATCGCATCCTACAGTAAAGTTTAGTTTTGTTATCTTTGTCACTTCTACTTCAATCTATTTTCTCTATCTCTACTCCCACTTCAAACTCTGCTGTCCTCATCCCCTACTTACGAGGTGACACTTCACCACGTTCTTCCCGCTCCTTCATCTCCTTACGTACCACTACTTCGAGCTTCTGCCGATTGGCTAGCAATCCGGGATCGTCGGGCAAAAACTCACGGGCTTTGGTGTTATGCTTCAATGCCTGTTCCCAGTTGCCCAGATGGGCATAACAAAGGGAAAGCCGGGCATGTGGCAACCACGTGCGGCAAGCCACGGGCACCGGGCGCAGACCCGGATCGCGGCTGCTCACGTCCACCGCCTGCATATACCAATAGATCGCCGAGACGGGTTCCTGCCGTTCATGGAAACATGCCGCAATGGCGCAACAGAAATCCGCATGTGGCAGGTCATATTGGAACGACTGCAACAATGCGCCGAGCTTGCGCCCCGGCTCGCCAAGCCGCTCATGACATTCTGCCAGACGCGCGCAGGCAATGAGACGATCCTCGCGGTACCCGCTCGGCTGCTCCAGCAGCTTCGCGTAACCGCGTGCCGCCGCTGCATACTGCTTGCGGTCATAACATTCGCCTGCATAATAGAACAGCAGGCGACCTTGGGCTACGCCCTCTTCGGCGATCCATTTGCGCAGAATGCGCACGTTTCGCGCCGTATGGTGTCCCGCTTCGCGGCGATGCGTGACGGCAATATCTGCCGTAATGACCTCGCCCCGCGGGAAGCTAAGCTGCTCGTGCAGCCGGCCATGCCAGCGGCACCCGGCATCCCGCTTGACCAGGCGAAGCCGTCGGTCCGTCACGAGCGGACTTCCCTCCGGCCCCTCGGCCAGCGTGTAATTCAAGATCACAGCCGCCGTCTCCCCCTCAGACGGCAACTGCTGCTTCAACACTGCAAGCTTCGCCCGTTCCGCGGGCAGCAGCACATCATCCGCATCCAGCCACAGGATATATTCCTGCGTGGCCTTGGCGAATGACTCATTCCGCGCTGCGGCAAAGTCTTCCTTCCATTCATACGTGTAGACCTGGTTAGTATACTCCGCAGCGATGTCCATCGTACGATCCGATGAACCAGTATCCACAATGACGATCTCGTCCGCGATGCCAGCAACCGAGTCAAGACAGCGCGCCAGCGTGCGTTCCTCGTTCTTCACAATCATGCATAGACTGATGGTGATCACGTTTTGAGCCCCTTCCTGTCAGACTCGTATTGCGAAATGTCATGACGGCTTTGCTCTTTCATTGACCAGATACTTCAAACAAAGTACTAGCACTCTCATTCCCACAAATCTCAAAGTCCAATAAAGAATACATCGACATCATTTTCACTATGGCTAACGAACTGAGGTAACGCTATTTGGTGTATTTCAGCCAATTGGAAAATCTAACGAATCTGAGGCGCGCTATCCTTGCATTTTAGGGATCCATTCCTCTTTTATCACAGCTTTCTAATGAAATAGCGTCGCTTAGATTCGTTAGATGTTTCCCCTCTCGAAAATCACCAATATAAGGCGTGTGAGATTCGTTAGAACTAGACTGTCCTTGACTTAGACTCTCATTCTCCCGTTGCCTCTGCCTCTGTCTCTAACCCTGCCCTTGCCCCTTTCTGCATCCCTTTTCCTTTTCCCTGTCCCTGGCCCTGCCTTCACCGCTACCCTTCACCACTCTCCTGACGGCGAAGCCGTTTCACCTGCTCCACCGCACTGTCCAGTGCCTTCTTGCGCTGCTTCATTACGCGGAGGTGATTTTGCTCCACCTCGGCAAAATGCATATGATCCAGGTTCATCCACTCCAGCAGTTGATCTAAAGTCGGTGACATATGCAGTTGTGTTTTCCGCCGTTTGCGGGCTACGCAACATAGATATTTATGATGAACTTCGAGTTTCAAGACTTCAAAATACGGCATCAGGGTCATCGCCAGGCTTCCCGCATAGAAGGTCTGCTTGTGGTCATAAAACGGGTGATACCCGTACGGCACGGTTACAACCAGCGTCCCTTCTTCTTGCAACAGCCGATGAATCTGGACCAACAATGTCTCCGGATGAGCAAAATGCTCCAGCACTTCTCCAAGCAGCACCGTATCAAAGGTCGTTCTTGCTTTCCATTGCGTAATATCCAGCATCCGAAAATCCACATTGTTTCGTACCGGCCTGGATTCTTTGGCTAGCTCGCTTTGGGCATACCGGATACTTTCTTCCTCCAGATCGATACCCGTGACACGAAATCCTTCCCGTGCTAGCAAAATAGAAGTAATTCCCTGACTGCACCCGACATCCAGAATACGTTTGCCTGCTGCCTCACGGCACATCCAGTGGACACGCGTCCTCGTCGCTTCATGAGAATCTTCCGAATTAATCTCGCCATAGTAGCGTTCACTTACACGATCATGATTGGCCATCGGCATCTCCCTGATCCTCATCGGCATCGCTCACCGTTTCATGGCGAGTTGCGGCATCCTCGACTACCACCTTCACTTCTTGTTCTTGCCCTGCCCCTTCTACTCGTACCTGTTGCTCGTGGACACCCTTAGCCTCATGACGCACTGGCTGACCCAGCACCACAATATTTCCCCCGTGGCATCCGGCCGTTGCATTGCGTGTATCGAAGATCAGCTTCGCATGATCTGCCATCTCCTGATAATTGAATCCTGAATGATCCGTGGTGATGATCACCAGATCAGCCCATGTCCACAATTCTGGCGCAGCAGGCCGAGACTGGAGCATCGTACCGTCATCTTTACGGAAGACAGGCACCATTGGATCGGTGAAAACCACTTCCGCCCCCGCTGCGCTTAGCAGCCGAAAGACGTCCAGCGCTGGTGATTCACGCAGGTCGTCAATGTCTTTTTTATAAGCCATACCCGCCAGCACAACGCGTGCTCCCTGCACAGCTATACCCTTCTGCTCCAGCAGTTCTGCTGCACGCTTCACTACTTTCTCTGGCATTTGCCGATTGGTTGCATCCGCCAGCTGGATGAATTGCAGCTCCGATCCCTGACGGTTTGCCGCCCAGGACAGATAGATCGGATCGATTGGAATGCAATGTCCGCCGATGCCGGGACCCGGATAGAATGGCATATAACCAAATGGCTTGGTTGCCGCCGCATTTAGTACTTCCCAGATGTTTACCCCCATCTGTTCACATGCTGGTGTCAGCTCATTCACGAGTGCAATGTTGACACTGCGAAACGTATTTTCGAACAGCTTTGCCGTCTCCGCTACCGTTGTTGAACTGACCGGAACAACTTCGTTGAGGAACGAGCCATAGAATTGTTTACCATAATCCAGACAGGCAGGAGTAGAGCCTCCAATGATCTTTGGCGTATTTTTCACACCAAAATGCACACTGCCCGGATCTACCCGCTCTGGAGAATAACAAACGTAGAACTGCTCTCCAGCTTGCCAGCCATTTGCCGCTTCAATCGGTTGTTTCACGCGTTCTTCCGTCGTGCCCGGATAGGTCGTACTTTCCAGAATAACCAGGCTGCCTTCCTGCAAATACGGAGTCATGCCATCCACTGACGCCGAGATATACGAGATATCCGGTTGATGCTCAGCGGTCAGTGGGGTGGGCACACAGATCACGATGACATTCGCCTCTGCCACTGCTGCATAATCGTCACTTACCGAGAACAAACCTCCCCGCATCAGAGACTGCACAACATCATCTTTAATGCCAATGACATACGAATGCCCGTTACGCAGCTTGGCTACTTTGGAAGTATCGATATCGATTCCATGGACCTGATAACCTGCCTGTGCCATCTCCACGGCCATGGGTAAACCCACATAGCCGAGACCGATGACGACAGCTTTCAGGGAGCGATCATGAATATGTTGTATTGGGGTGCGTTGCTGTAACTCTTCATTTCCTTCGTGTTGCTCGTGCTGATCATTCTCTTTCATGCCCTCCACCTCCAAACGTTCCGCCTCCCTTCGGTGGGCGTGCCTAAATACTCCGAACGAGTTTTGAGACACACCCTAATCGATATAGCCACCTGCACGCAAAAACCGGGCAATCGCTGGTTTGTTCATCATGGCACTATCCGAACGATACTCGGAGAAGTTCACACGTGGTAGGCTGCTGTACTGTTCCGTCAGTCCCTTGTCCTGGTGCTCCGGCAGGATCACATAATACTGCGCATCATATTGGTACGTACGCGGCGCTTCAAAAGGCGAGATCAACACTTCATGTAATTTCTCGCCTGGACGTATTCCCGTTACCTTGTAATCGAAGGATGGGCGACCTGCCTGTTCCAACATGACGGATGCAAGTTCCGTCATCTTGCAAGCTTTCATTTTCATCACAAACGTCTCTCCACCCACGGCCGCCTCAGCTGCCTTGAGCAGTAAATGTATAGCTTCGGTACGTGTCAGGAAAAAACGGGTCATGCTTTTATCCGTAATAGTCAGGCTCTTGCCTTCATCAATCTGACGACGGAACAGGGGCACGACACTTCCGCTGGTTCCAAGCACATTGCCGCCGCGAATGCAGACAAACCGGGTACCTTCACTCAGCCAATTGGCACGGATCATCATTTTTTCACCCAAAGCCTTCGTCATGCCATATACGTTAATCGGATCTACTGCCTTATCGGTGGACACATCAATGACTTTGGGAACCTGCATACGAATCGCAGCCCGAATAATATTCTGCGTCCCAATCACATTGGTCTTGAACGCTTCATCCGGCTGGTCCTCGCAGACCGGAACATGCTTCAGCGCAGCCAGATGGAAGAGCACATCCACGCCTTTGCAGGCATCTTCCACTGCCCGATAATCCCGGATATCCCCAATGATGAATCGCAGACGCGGGTCATGGTTGAACGCACGCTGCATCGCAATCTGGGCGTATTCATTACGTGACAGAAGGCGAATCTCAGCCGGGTCCTGCTCCAGCAGTACCTCAGTCAGCTTTTGACCCCAGGAGCCCGTTCCTCCAGTGATCAGAATCGTTTGTCCTTGAATCATGGATGAATCCCTCCCTGATCAGATCATGAATTCGCGTAGTACCTGTGCCATCTCATCCCGGCTTAACCGGTCTTTGGGTGGTACCTTTTTGATTGAAGTATTACTCGAATGCACGATGTTGACATAATTGCGCGGAGCAAGAAGCTCATGCGGCAAATCGATGACGTTACCATGTGTGCCTCTGCCCGGAAGCTTGACCCGGTAACCTGTTGCGTATTCAGCGGTCTGATATAAATAAACATAGAATTGTGGAGAACGGTGAAACGCTGGTGCCATCTCGTTATTCACACTGTCCCACAGGTATCCGTTCTGATTGATCAATGCCATCGTCTGCGGCTGTGGCTGAATATCGTAGAGTTGTTGAACAAAGGTTTTATGATACAGGTCATCCGAATCCAGGCGGGCAATATAGAGTTGCTCCGCACCTTCAGCAAACGCCAAAATGGCACGCACACTCTCAATATTGGTTCCAAAACGAATATTGGAAGGAAGCGGCTCCTGATCTGCAAGAATCTCCCGCATCAGGTCCCCCGATTCCTTGGACAACTTCACCACCGTAAGGAAATCCTGATTTGTCTGTGCCTTCAGACAATGCAATGTGAACGTACGGAAGATGCTCATCCGACGCTCCAGCCACTCCCGCGTCAAGCGCTGCGGGTCCATCCCGTAATTGTTAAAATTAATTTCGATCACAACTTTCCTGGACATAACATTCCTCCTCATGTACGCTGCAAGTTCCGCTTGCGGATACAGACTGTTTTCATAGTTTTGATGCCGTCTTCCTATGAGACATTTCTATTACATTCTGATGATTTCCAAGCAACATCTCCTTTTGAATCCAGCACTCTATAGCGTATGAAACGTTAATAGAAGCGGTACCGACAGATGTACTAACTTTCATATAAATAGATTGATATATACCAAAAGAGGCTGCCTGCGGGTCGAACGTACATATCGTTAACGTAACTGACAACATAGAATAGAGCAGTTCAATTTTCAAAGGGGGTACCACTGGAATGAATTCGATTTACCTTGAATTACAGGATGTACTTGATCAACTTGAAGCGGCAATCATGGAGCAACGACCGCTATCTCTTGTACGAGTCGGCGATGGCGAGAATATCGTCATGTCTCAAGAAACCGTGTGGACCACAGAACAGATCCTTCAGGAGCGTTGGGCCAAGAAAGCAAACTTAGGACAAAAGGGACTTCATCTCCCCAACACGAAACTCCGGGATGAAGTCGCCTCTTCCTTGCAACGTGCGGATATCGTGGGCATTCTTCCTCGTGGTGACAGTACCATTAATGCTCCGGATTATCTCAAAAGACCCCTGACCGACATGGTATTTGCACACTTTGGCATCGTTCCTCCAATGACTTGTCATGCCTGTGTCAATCGGGAATTGGCGCAAAACCCGCGTTTCTGGCAGATGCTCGCAGGCAAGTGTGTGTTACTCGTTACTCGTGAGACGGAGGCACTCCGTGCCACGCTCGAACGTGAGCCGTACAATCTGAACATTGTGAATGCACTACCCTTTGACAGCTATGATCAAATGGATGAAACGCTGCACTGGATTCAGGATAATCAACATATTTTCGATGTCGCTCTCTTCTCCTGCGGTGTCAACGCGGTTATTCTTGCTGAGCGAACAGCTGCACTCGCAGGCAAAGTTGCCATCGACTTTGGCAAAGCCAATAACATCATTCTGAAAGGCCGAGCCAACTGATCCCGGAACAGCTCCGGACTTCAGATTCGTGAGTTGTATCCAATTATGAAGATGCTTGTACGGCAAAAACCCCTGGCTTCTTGAGCCGGGGGTTTCTTGCTGAGCGCTGGTGGAGACCTATCGCTGCATTGTCTTGCCTTTCTGGGGTATGAAGCGAACTCTGCCGTCAACAGAAACGATGTTGAAGCACTCTGCCTATTCACATATACGTACTTCACAACTAGCTGGTAGCTGCAATACCGTATAACATCTCCGGCCCGGTTCTTACTGCTGTGGACACGCCCGAGATGAACGAAGTATACACACTTTCCAATGCTGGTGGTGCAGACAGATCCTGAGCAGTGAACGAATGAAACTCGGCACCTCCATTCTGTCCAATTGTACCTTCAGCACGGTAGATCACATAAAAGGGGTCGTATAGGAAACCTCGTACCAGTTCCACAACAAAGGTATCTCCCAGTTCTCCCGTAACGCCTACTGTCCCGTTCAATGTAATAATGGGATTCACCACGCCTTGCGTCTGAAGACCAATGGCGCCGAATGCTTCCGGGGATGGACCTAGTGATAAACCGGGCTGTCCTACCGTTCCCGAGTTCATCGAAGTTCTCATATCGAGAAACACGCCCATGAGTAACACCTCCAATGCTATGGGATACCATATCCTATGAATCTCACAACTCTTCGGATTGGATGTATAGCAGATTCCATGAACCTATTTTTATTTGTCGACTGTTAATGGTATATTGAACTGCATAACGAAATGAACGGATCGTATGCACACAAGCGGTACAGGCTGTTCAGAAGGAGATTACTATTCATGAATAAACGCAAACGTCCAACAGGCAAAACATCATCGGCATCGGCCAAGGGGAAAACTTACGCAGGTTCATCTACAGCACGTTCCGGTAAGTCTAACTTCTCATCTGCCAAATCATCCGGTGCTTCCGCATCACGCAATACAGAGGATAATAAAAAGCCATTAGCCGCTAAATCATCAGCCGCACCGAAAAAAGGCGGAGGTAACAAATCCAAAAACGCCAGTGCTTCCAAACGACCGGGCAATTCCTATTACCGCAAGCAGGAACCACCGCGCCAGTACAAAGTAACCGAACCGGATGAACTGTTGAATTTCTTGCTGCAACATCTGAAGTCTGGACGGAATGCCGTGAAGTCCATTCTGGGTCGCGGACAGGTATCCGTGGATCAGAAAGTCGTAACCAAGTTTAATGAAGCGCTGACGCCAGGTCAGATTGTCTACATCCGCAAAGAAGGTGCAGTCGCAGCCCCATCCTTGACGGGTATTAACATTTTGCATGAAGACGATGATATCATTGTGATCCGCAAGGAAGCCGGACTGTTGTCCATTGCCGCTGACAAGACGGATGACCTGACGGCTTATCGCCAACTGACAGAACATGTACGCCGCACCAATCCGCTCAACCGGATCTTTGTCGTACATCGTCTGGATCGGGATACATCGGGTGTAATGATGTTTGCCAAAAGTGAAGAGGTACAACAGAAGTTGCAAAACAACTGGAAAGAAAATGTGCAGGACCGTGTCTATGTTGCCCTTGTTGAAGGTGCAGTAGCCAAAGAAGAAGGCACCATCTCTTCCTGGCTGAAGGAAACCAAAACACTGAAAATGTACTCCAGCTCGCGTCCGAATGATGGACAACATGCCATTACTCATTACAAACGTCTGAAGTCGAACCGTGAGTTCTCCCTGCTGGAAGTACGTCTGGAGACAGGTCGTAAAAATCAGATTCGTGTGCATATGGAAGATCTCGGACATCCGATTGCCGGGGACCGAAAATACGGCGCACGCACAAGAGACCTTGGCCGTCTCGGACTTCATGCTCGTATACTCTCGTTTATCCATCCCACAACGGATGAGCTGATGTCATTCGAAACAGATATTCCGAAACCATTCCTGTATCCGTTCCGTGCAGATGCTCCACCTGCGAAATAACTGCCTATTTAGTGTGTGTCTATAGAAAATATAGAAAATTCCACTGATTCAATGATCATGCCTGAAAGGAGGAACGGACATTGAAAAACCTGTTAATTACCGGTTACCGGGCACATGAATTGCAGATTTTTGGCCAGAAGCATGAAGGTATTCCTTTTATCAAAAAGGCCATCTCTTCCCGGCTCACGCCTCTTGTCGAAGATGGTCTGGAATGGGTGCTGACACCGGGACAATACGGTGTGGATCTGTGGGCCTGTGAAGTGGTGATTGAACTGAAGAAGACGTATCCGCATCTAAAGCTGTCGATCATCACTGCCTTTCAGAACCCGGAAGAGCAATGGAAAGAAGACAAACAGGAGTATTACCGTTCCATCCTCTCGGGTGTGGACTACTACGGTGCGATTAGCAATCAACCTTATATCGGGCCGTGGCAGTTCACTGCACGGGATGACCTGTTGCTGCGCAAAAGTGATGGTCTTCTGCTTGTCTATGACGAAGATGCCGGGGAAGGCAGTCCCCGTTTTATGAAGGAAAAAGCCGTAAAGAAACAACAGAACGAAGACTATACGATTATCAGTGTCACTTCAGAGGATATCCAGTCGGTAGCCGAGGATGAGCGTATGAATGATATGGGAGACTTCGACGATTCTTCATTCTGATTCATTGTGTCTCCGTATAGTTTGTCAGAGGTCATCCATGTAGAGCGATTATCAGAGGTGCATAACATTTCGAATGACGTACATATGTTTTTTTTCGAGGCAGGTTGGGTATAAGTAGTATTATAACTGCGATGATATGTCGTATGGGATAAGGGGAACTGCAACCATGACAATTACGCCAGAGCAGCGCATTCAACTGCATGGATTCAACAACCTGACCAAGTCGCTCAGCTTTAATATGTACGATATCTGTTATACGAAAACCAAAGACGAACGCGAAGCTTACATTGAATATATTGATGAACAATATAACGCCGACCGGTTGAGCAAAATTCTGAACAACGTCTCCGACATCATCGGAGCCCACGTTCTTAACGTTGCCCAGCAGGATTATGTACCTCAAGGTGCGAGTGTGACGATGCTGGTCTCGGAAGGTCCAATCGTGGAGATCCCCGAGGAATCACTCGATGAATCTCCTGGTCCATTGCCCGATAATGTAGTCATGCAACTCGACAAAAGCCATATTACGGTGCATACCTATCCGGAGTTCCATCCGAGCGAAGGCATCAGTACCTTTCGTGCGGACATCGATGTCTCCACCTGCGGTGAGATTTCACCGCTCAAGGCGTTGAATTATCTAATCCATTCCTTTGACACGGACATCATGATCATGGATTATCGTGTACGTGGATTCACGAGAGATACGAGCGGACGCAAGTTGTTCATTGACCACGAGATCGGTTCCATTCAGAACTACATTCCGGATGAGATCAAGAGCAGCTTTGACATGATTGACGTGAACGTCTATCAGGAGAATATTTTTCACACCAAATGTAAACTGAGAGAATTCGATCTCGACAATTATCTGTTTGGATACACCAAGGAGAAGCTGAGCAAGAAGGAACAACAGGAGATCACCGAATGGCTGAATCTGGAGATGGATGAGATCTATTACGGCAAAAACATCAATCGTCCCTCTTAAGAAGGCGTTCCAAGGCTGACCGATAGAGGACAAGATTTAAGACAAGCGATCATGAAGGCAGTTTTTTTCCTTACAGGAGACTCCGACATGGGCTTGTCTTTTTCTTTGCTCATGTTGACAGTGTGCAACAATGTTTTCTATTATAAAGAGTAACTGTATTACTCTGCAGTGAAGGAGACTGAGCCCGTGATCGAAACCAATACGACCAGACGTAACGAATCCTTGTTACAAGCGCTTACTGCACAACACAATGCCATCACCAATAACATTGCCAATGCAGACACGCCCAACTACAAAAAGAAAACGGTAGAGTTTCAGGAAGAGCTGAGACGGATCGTTGAGAATGGCAAGACAGATCAGCTCGCCATGAAGCGGACTCATGAGAAACACTTCCCTGTCAGTGATCCCCACTCTTCGATCGTACAGTACCGAATTGTCGAGAACAACGAAACAGCCATGAACAATAACAACAATAACGTGGATATTGACATTGAAATGGCGAACCTTTCGGAGAATCAACTCATGTATAACTACATGGTTGATCGGGTCAGCGGACATTACAAAAAAATGAAGAATTTACTGAATGATCTGAAATAATGAATGTACAAGCAGCCCGAAATGGCTGCTTTTTTTTGTGATTTTTCCCCTGAGTACAGCTCGTTTAGTGCCATTTTTCGGTATCTGCTCCTGTTCGTAGTATAATGGGAAGAAACGATTGATTTCATATCGAACAAAAGAGGTGCAACATGGCTCCACGTCATTTAAATGGTTTTCAAGGTTCCAAAGTGAGGCTTGCGGCTCCATGCCCGGAAGATTGCATGCGGCTCTCCCGCTTCACGGACGATTACGAATATCTGCGCAACATGGATACGGATATCGCTATTCCGCTAACGCCGGATGAAACGGGTTCTTCGTCTGTCCGCCGTGACAACGGTTTTGAGTTTGCCTTACGAACACTGGAGGGCAATCGATTTATTGGCTTCACGGCCCTCTACCGGATCGAATGGAACAATCGATCTGCTCGTTTGGCCATAGGTATTGGCGAAGAGAACGATCGGGGTAAAGGATACGGCAGTGATGCCCTTGCGCTCATTCTTCGATATGGATTCCACGAATTGAACCTGAACCGGATTGCGCTGGAAGTCATTGAATACAATGAAGCCGCGAGACACGCGTACCTCAAAGCCGGATTCCGGGAAGAGGGACGCCAGCGTTCTGCAGTTTTGCGGGATGGCATGCATTATGACCTGATCTCGATGAGTATTCTTGCGGAAGAATGGTCGGCACAGTCTCAGCTTCCCTTGTCATTCCAGTCTACCCGTACACCTGAATCCGGGAGAGTCGCCGCGGGTAGTTTCTCACAGCGTTATGCGAACGAACAAGCTGCGCTGTCCCTGTCGGAATTAAGTTCAGATCCAAAAGCTGAGTCTGACATTTCGCCTCGTATCGGCGTGGGCGCGGTCATCCTGAATGAACGAGGCGAAGTGCTTCTCGCCTGGCGGAATCGTCAGCCCCAGCAGCACACCTGGAGTATTCCAGGTGGGAAAGTAGATCCCTATGAATCTTTGGAGACTGCCGTCATCCGTGAAATCAAGGAAGAAGTCAATCTGGATATCGCCATTGACCGTCTGCTCTGCACGGCGGAGACCATCCAGCCAGAGCAGAAGGAACATTGGATATCCGTGCTCTATTCCACCAAGGTGATTGGCGGCCATGCTCGTAATCTGGAAGAAGGCGGAGCCATTGGTGAGATCGGTTGGTTCCCGCTCCATGATCTGCCCTCTCCACTCGCCTGTTTTGCCGTACCTGGGCTGGAAGCTGTGAAGAAGCTATATAACCAGAATTAAGCTTGGAGGTGCTTGCAAGTGTTGAAGATTCCGCTTCCTCGACCTGTACCCTTCATTCTGCATGAATCGAGCTCCCAATATGATTGGAAAGGCAACGGCTGGCTATCACTGAAAACATTCCGTAACGGAAAAACGCTCTATGAAGCGGGTCGCGGTCACTTCGCAGTCAACAATGAGAACTATCTACTTCTGAATGAAGGTCAGGAATATAGTCTTCACATCGATTCATCTACTCCAGTTGAATCCTTTTGCATCTTCTTTCCTACTGGTTATGTGGAAGAGATTAGCCGAAATCTGATTAGTAGTGATCTTCGGCTACTTGATGAGCCGTATAGTTATTCACCCCCAAGCAAGATGGAGTGGATAGAACGTACATACGTGATGCATAATCGGCTTGGCGTAGCCCTGAATCATTTCCGTAACTTGTACAGTCAAGACATGCTCGATTCCTGGGCAACAGAGGAGCAGCTTCATCAGCTCGCCGTTCAGATGTTGGATCTACACCGTAACATTCAACAAGAGATCAACGAACTTGATATGATCAGACGTTCAACCAGAGAAGAGTTATATCGAAGGGTCTATATCGGGCATGAGTATATCTCCGCCTATTATGATCAGCCGTTAACCCTTGAACAGACTGCAGCAGCTGCACAACTATCCGTGAATCATTTTCTACGAAGTTACAAAAAGCTGTTCGGCACTTCACCCCATCGTTATTTGACTGAATGCAGACTACAAGCTGCGAAGCGACTTTTACTTGATACGGACAAGTCTGTCACCAATATCTGTTATGATGTGGGGTTCGAAAGTCTCGGATCGTTCAGTTCATTATTTACCAGACGCTTTCATAGCTCCCCTTCCCAGCTGCGGGCAAAAAGGTGATTATGAAGAAGAACCTCTGAAGAGTAACATTTATAATTAAATTATCTCATCAGATGGAGGTATTTCCTTTATGAATCATACAGAACAGATGAATCAACTATTTCAGGCTGCACAGGCTGGAGATGTGGCCAATCTGCAATTATTGCTCGCTTCTCACCCGGAACTCACCAATACTGAAAATCAGGATGGGTTAACTCCGCTGGGGTATGCCTCTCATTATGGACAAGCAGGAGCAGTTCGTCTTCTTCTGGAGCATGGAGCCGATGTTAACGCCCTTTCTCATTCGAAGATTTCCTTTATTCCGTCCAATACTGCCCTGCATGCCGCGCTTGCGGGAGAACGTTCGCCTGAAGTTATGCGCCTTTTACTCGAACACGGGGCAGCCACGAACATTCTGGACAGTGATGGACAATATGCGCTACACTCGGCAGCATTTCATACGGATCAGATCAAACTTATCGAGATGTTACTTCTGCATGGAACTGATCCCAATGCACTGAACTCAGCGGGCCAGACCGCATTGGATATTTCACTTGAACGTGGTAACACGTCTACAGCTTCATGTTTGCGAGCAGCCGTTGCAACGCAACAGCAGTAATGTTTAGCTAGCTTGGACAATAACATGAACAACCGCCAGAACTCTTTTTGCAGTACAAAGAGAAGGTCTGACGGTTATTTGTGTTGTCCCCTACGTTCTCGTATACATACGAAGTTCAACTTCTATAGAAACCGCAATACATTATATTTTTTTCAGAAAACAAGAACCGTTTGAGTCCTTACACGGTCTAATACTCAACATATCCATGAAAGGAGGAGCCATGTGACCCCTACTCAGCTCACCATTGCCGCACAAAAAGGGGATGCCGAGGCTTTTGCAGCCTTAATGGAATTGCATCAGAGTCGACTGTACCGAATCGCCTATGCCTACCTGCACAACGAAGGTGATGCGCTGGAGGCCATCCAGGAATCAACCTTCCGGGCATTCCGTAAACTTAAAAAATTAAAAGAACCATCCTACTTTGGCACTTGGCTCATCCGCATTCTGCTCAACTACTGCGCAGACGAACGCAAACGTAAAAGTCGATTCAGTCCGGATACTACAATTCATGAACCCAGCAGTTGGGATCGTCCTGCCGACCCTGATCTTGCTGCCGCCGTATCCAACCTGGATCGGGATTGCAAACAGATTATTATCCTGAGTTATTTTGAAGGGTTCTCCCTAACCGAAGTTGCCGACATTCTGGAAATCCCGACCGGAACCGTCAAATCCCGCTTACATCGGGCACTCGGACAGCTCCATAATCAACTTGAAACGAAAGGAGATGTATCCTCATGACGGATGAACAACAATCATTTGACGCATTGGAAGAACGGCTGAATGTTCGCAAGACGGAGTACGAAACCATTCCTGTGCCCGATGCCGCCTTTCAGGCTGTGCAGTCCGGAATCCGCCAAGCTGCACGCAAACGCAAGTCTCGACTGCGCTGGTATATGAGTTCCATCTCGGCAGCGGCCCTCATCCTGCTGTTTACCGGATGTATCCGTGTCTCTCCCGCTTTTGCCTCCTTCGTGGAGCAATTGCCCGGCATGGAAGGTGTTGTGAGCATGATTCGTCAGGATAAAGGACTGATGATGGCGATTGATCAGTCCCTCTTACAGAAGGTCGGGGTAACCGATGAGCATGATGGTGCTTCCGTGACCGTTGAAGGCATTATCACAGACGAGTCACGCATGGTTATTTTTTACACGATGAAAGGCATGAAAGATCCCGAGAAATTCAACTATGATATCGATCTGCTCGATGAGAACGGTAAAGATCTGCCTGTTGCCTTTGGTTATTCTTCACCTAAACCGACTTCAGACGAGAATGTGTATGAGAATATGATTGACGTCATTTTCACAGATGAAGCCTCTCCTCCTGAGGAGCTAAGCGTTGTGTTTAAGTCCAGAGATACAGCAAGTGCTGAAGAGTGGAAAATGACGTTCCGGGTAGACAAGAATCTTACCAAAGCCATGAAAAAAGTCATTCCTGTGAATCAGACGTTAACAGTGGATGGACAGCGTATTGATGTGAAACAGGCTACTCTGTATCCCACACGTCTTGTCCTTGATGTGAATTTTGATCCTAAAAATACCAAGAAGGTATTTGGCCTCAGCGATCTTCAACTGGTTGATGAGCAAGGGCGCGCGTGGAGAACAGATACCTCAACCGGTGAGGATGAACGTTCCATTTACTTCGAAAGCATGTACTTCTCCATACCAAAAAAGTTGACGTTACAGGGATCTGGCTTCTCCGGTTTGGATAAAGAGGATCTGGATCTATCCCTTGATCTGAAATCACACCGGATTACAGGTGGCCCATCTGGATTGAAGATGCTTGGCAGCAAGGTCGAAGGCAAAGATCTAATTATCGACTTTTCTGTTGCTGGCAGTATGAACGGCGGTTACGTTCTGGCTTTCAGGAAAGTTACAGATAGTGATGGGAAATCATATGAAGTTCCTGGCTCCAGTTGGAGTAGTGGGGATGGGACGGATGACAGTCATACGATTGTTTCTTCTACTATCAAAAATGGAGCCAAATTAAAAGGGGAAGTGAAGATGAACATCTCCACCTATCCGATGAAAGTAAAGTCCCCCTTCTCATTGGACATTCCTGTTAATCCTTAATTTTCACCCATAGGCTGTGATTATCGCAAATATTCTATATAATGGAAACATTCATTATTACGAGCAATGATGTTCATAGGGAAGGTGTGTTTAGATATGAATCAACGTTCCATCCGTTATCCGCAGCCACTCGCTCCGGGAAATACCATCGGTGTGGCAGCACCCTCCAGCGGTGTAGGCGAATCCCTGCACCATTATCTTGAGGAGAGCAAACGCAATATGGAGCGTCTTGGTTTTGACGTGTTGGAAAGTCCATCGCTCCGCCAGAACATCAAATGTGTGAGTGCCTCCAAAGAGCAACGCGCAGAAGAGATGAATGAATTTTTCCACAATCCAAATATTCAGGCCATTATCCCTCCATGGGGTGGAGAGTTCCTGATGGATATCCTGCCCCTGCTGGATTGGGAAGCTTTGAACACGTTGCCGCCCAAATGGGTCATGGGTTATTCGGATATCAGTACCTTTTTATTCGCATACACCCTGCTCACCGGCACAGCGACAGCACACGGCACCAATTATGTGGATCTAAGATCAAATGCCCTCGATCCTGTGACTGCGCGCTGGATTGATGTATTACAGACCCCTTACGGCGGACAGATCACACAATCTTCTTCCACACATTATCAATCGGCATGGAAAATGGAACTGCCTGGATTTAACCTGGATACACCCTCACGCTGGAAACAGCTCGGACACTCGGAAGATGCAGATACCGCTGTGAGGTTCTCCGGTCGGCTGATCGGTGGCTGTATGGATACCATCACCTGTCTGATTGGCACCCCGTATGCACCCGTTCAATCCTATTTGGAACAGTATTGTGCAGACGAAGGAACCATCTGGTATCTGGAGAGCTGTGAGATGAACGCCGGGGATATCTATCGTCATCTGTGGCAGATGAGACAGGCTGGCTGGTTTGCAGGCGTGAAAGGTTTCATGTTCGGCCGACCTGCGGGTTATTCCGATACAGCGGATTTCAATTTTACCGATGCCTTATCCTCTGCACTTGGGGATCTGGATGTGCCACTACTATACGATGTGGATCTCGGCCATGTTCCACCCCAGCTCACCTTTGTGAATGGAGCATTGGGTAAAGTTGCTTATGGACATGGACGCGGCAGCCTTGAGATGGCGTTTGTGTAATCACCTTTTGTAGGCAGATGCATACCTTGAAGTAAGAACTTATTTTGAGGAAGGGTTGTGCATCATGTCTGAATCCACATCCACGCCATCCACACGTGTCGTGTATCAAGCCAATCAACCGATGCTTCAATCCGTGCAAAGTGTGCGGAATATGCTTCATCATACAGCCCGGCAGCATATAGGCAAGAAGGTACACGTCCAGAACATCGATGGTCAAGTGTGGGAAGGTGTCATCATCAGTGCAGACCGGGGGATTTTGTATCTCCAGGTTACCCCGATGCATGGATACCCTGAACCGCGTGCCTTGTTTGGACCAACGATTTTGCCGCTTGTGCTGTATGAGTTACTGGTTATCACCCTGTTGATGTAGGGGGATTGTTCCTCATTATCCTTTTATATTCGAACCTGTTCCACGAAGCTTCGCTCCTGAGATCTTCAAGTCTTAGGAACGAAGCTTTTTTATCGTCATAGCGACGGTGCGGTATGATTCTTTGCGAGCGTGTGAAATATGATACAATGGTGTCGCACCACCCCATATCACTTATGAAACGGAGCTTGATCCGGTTGGAATACATACGTCATGATTCATCACCCGTATCACAAGTCGAGACGGGTATGATTGGCAGCAATCCTACTGAACAATCCCGCGTGATTGCAATCTGTCTGCTCGCAGGCAAAATCATGCTGCAAAGCGGCGGTGAGACCTACCGTGTGGAAGATACGATGAAACGTATGGCCGCAGCGCTGGGTTTACCCCATTCACACAGTTACGTTGTACCGACAGGCATCTTCTTCTCTGTTGATGCAACCGAACCCGCCAAGCTGATTCGTATCTCCGAGCGTACGACGGATCTGGACAAGGTATCCGAGGTGAACGCAGTCTCCCGCCGTATTGGACAAGGTGAGCTATCCGCCCAGGAAGCCCATGATCTGTTGATACAGATCGAAGGCAAGCCTTCCTCCTACTCAACGGCTGTGCAGCTTACGGCCGCCGCGTTATCCAGTGGTTGTTTTACCATTATGTTTGGCGGGGGCTGGAGCGACTTTCTTCCGGCGCTGATCTGCGGGGGGATAGGTTATGCAGCCGTTATTGCCTTTCACCGGTTGGTACGGGTCAAATTTTTTGCCGAGCTCACGGCATCTTTCGTTATTGGCATACTCGCTTTTCTCCTGATCTACATGGGAGTCGGGCATGAACGTGACAAAATTATAATTGGTTCGGTTATGCCGCTGGTTCCGGGGCTGCTGATTACCAATGCTGTACGTGACCTGATGGCCGGACATCTCGTATCCGGATTATCCAAGGGAGCCGAGGCATTTCTGACCGCCTTTGCCATAGGTACCGGCATTGCAGTTGTATTTTCACTTTTTATGTAAGACGGAGGAATGCAGGATATGCTCCATTTTATTGAACAAGCCTTAACCAGTTTTGTCGCTTCAGCTGCGTTTGGAATCATCTTCAACGCACCACGGCGCATGTTGCTCCACGGTGGATTTGTCGGCATGATCGGCTGGATGATCTATATCGTGCTTGAATATGCAGCGGATGCGGTGCCTGCTACCCTTGCAGCGACCATAGCCGTCGGTGTCATCAGCCAGGTGTTCTCTCGCATGTTTCGTGCACCCGTTATCATCTTCAGCGTTGCAGGGATCATTCCTCTCGTTCCTGGTGGGCTGGCGTATAATGCGATGCGAAGTTTTGTGCAAAATGACTACAGTGCCGCCATGGAGATGGCTGCCAAGGCACTCATGTTATCCGGTGCTATTGCCGTAGGCCTGGTGTTATCCGAGGTATTAAACCAGATGATACGCCGAATTCCCACCTCGATCCGGACCAAATCATCATTGAAATGATTATTTTTCATATATTTAACTCACGTAAGGCCCGTTAGCACACAGGATGAACTCTTGTATGCCAGCGGGCCTTACGTATCACTTTTTTCGATCTTTTTACTTCACGAACGTATTCTTCACACGTACCGACTTCAGGAAATACGGGATGAAGATACAGCACGTCAGAATGGATCGCACGATCAGCTGAAAAGCCGGAGTTGCATCAAGCACATGCTGTTCTCTTGGGATTTCATTTCGCGCAATCAGAATCCAGGTCACGATGCTTATAATCACATTCATCGTATACAACACCATCATCATACGTGGAAACTGTCTCTTCCGTTTATATAAAAGAATGAGGTTTACGATAACGATCATCAACAAAATGGTACTGCTTATGAATCCAAACCACAGGAGTGGACGAATCATCTCTGTGTAAATCTGAGGATCGACTCCACGCTCTCCTTCCCATCTGGCAGGGTCCATAATGACATTCACCTGCGATACATCCGAGATGAGAAACACCAACGCAAGCCAAAGACTAATCTGGATTAAAATAAGCCATCCGCCCAAGCCGGAGATACCAGGCCTTTCCGGTCTAATACCGGTTTTGGGTTGCAGCGAGTTCATATCCGTATCTGTATCCGAGTCCCTGTATCTACGTTCCATTGCATCCTCCTTGTACATTAGATAAAAAAACATATTATACATTAAAATCCGGATTCGGTGTACTTTAGTGGATGAACGGAGCGTTTGGGCCTATGTTCTCCTCGCTTGGACGTTTATCGCATCGCACGATCCATTATCGTTGCAAACAAATCCGCTGCAACACCACTTCCTGACCTCATATAATGTTCTGCATCCGTATGGTCAAATCCCATCCAGACCGCCGCAGTCCAGTTACTCGTATAACCTACAAACCACAGATCCCGATTGGCTTCCCTTCCCACACCAGGTAATGCAGCCTGTGTTGTTCCTGTTTTACCCGCCACCTTGTGCTGACCTAAATTTGCACGGCTTCCTGTTCCCTGACTGACTACATTTTGCAGCATTCTGGTCATGTCATTCGCCGTGCCAGAGGAGATTACCTGCTTATTTTCCGACTTGTGATCATAAATTGTTCGTCCACGGGAATCTGTAATCTGGCGTATCAGATGGGCTGTATTGAACTTGCCATTATTCGCAAACACGGTATAGGCCTGCGCCATCTTCATTGGTGACACCCCCTGATGCACACCTCCCAAGGCAATCGAGAGGTTAAGATCTTCTTGCCCCAGTTCAATACCGAGCCGTGCGGCAAATTGATGTGCATCGTGTAGTCCAGTCTCATGAAGCAGCCATACGGCTGGGGCATTGATGGACTTTTGCAGGGCTTGGGACATTGATATTGAACCGCTGTATCGTCCCCCCAAATTGCTAGGCTGATAGTTTCCATAACTCATGCGTTTATCCGGCAATATGCTCTCTGGCTTGAACTTTCCCGACTCCAACGCAGGGCCATAGGCAATAATCGGTTTAAACGAAGAGCCTGGCTGCCGTGCATCCATAATTGCCCGGTTGATACCCCCCTTCGAAGGATTACGTCCACCCATCATCGCTCTCACTTCACCGTTATGCTGGTCGATAATAACCATACTTGCCTGGACCTGCTCATCTTGACGATCATCGGGGAATCGGGTATTGTCTGCAAATGTTTCTTCCATCGCCAGTTGCGCCTGTTGGTCTAACCCGGTTTGAATAACCCAACCTGCCGATTGAATCTCCGCTTCACTTCTGCCTGTGAGCCGAGAAGCCTCCTGAATCACAGCATCCACGGCTGACACATATGCGGGCTGGCTCAAACCCGGTGAAGTTGTTGCAATTAACATTGTTTCAGGAGGCGTGTAATCGACGCTACGGGCTTCGAGCATCTGCTTTCGTGTAATAAGTCCCTGTTCATGCATGAGTCCAAGGATAACGGCACGTCTTTGTTTGGAAAGTTCAGGATGATCTACTGGATTGTATAGAGATGGACCTTTGGGCATACCTGCCAATGTAGCGATCTGCCATAGTTCCAACTGGTACATATCCTTAATTCCGAAATATCGCCAAGTTGCCGCCTTTACCCCATACTGCTGACGTCCCATGTAGATCTGATTTAGATACATTTCCAGAATTTCATCCTTGCTGTACTTCTTCTCCAAGGCCATTGCAATCGATATCTCATTCACCTTTCGAATCAACGTCTTATCCCCATTCAAATACAGATTCCTTGCCAGTTGCTGCGTGATGGAGCTTCCTCCCTGACTCAGATTCATATGTATAATGTCTTGCACAATGGCCCTGCCGAGTCCGATGTAATCCAGTCCATCATGGTTGTAGAAACGTCGATCTTCTGTAGCCAAAAAAGCCATCTTTAATAAGTCCGGCATGGCGTTCAAGTCAGCATATTCGGAATAGCCTTTGGTCTGCGTGTGCAACCTCGAAATTTCGTCCCCCTCTGCATTCGTAATAATGGTTGAAGAGGCCACCTGCATGGCCTCTGGACGATTGCGAAGCATTCCTTCACCATAAGTAATCAGATAGAGATAGAAAAGCGCCAACATCAAAACTCCAACCACTGCTGCATCGAATACATAATACATCCATCGCTTGCTCCTGCGCTTCAACATTCAGGCTCCTTGTGTACCCGTTCAATAAAAACTCCACGTTCCTGTCCATCCCGTTGAGTAATATCCAGAGCATGTTGAAGCAGCAATGTCTGTTCATACGCCAACCTGACCCAATGCTGAACTTCCACCTCGTCCTGACAGCGCCCTTGGATGATCTCATCCAGAGAGGAACGGATGCCGTATAGGGTAAGCTTTATCGGTAAGTCAACCTGTGCAGAACTAGTCTGAGCATTCTCCTTGTCTTCTTCCTCATGCAGAAGAAACGCAATCGTATTCAGATTGGCAGCAATTTGTTTTAGTTCACCACCACTTAGAACCTCAATTCTTCCAGGATTGTGGCCCAAGGCAAGTTCGGCTGTTCCGCGCGCAAGTTGACTGAGATCTTCCGCAATCTTCTGGGATCGAATCCAGAAAAAGATCGCAAACAAGGCTCCACCAATGAAAAGGAAGAACGGCTTTGTGCCGATATGGTTGATTCCCCAGTTCATCATACGCGTTATCCATGCTGTATCAGGAAGGACATGGTTATGCGCAAATCGTAGCACGTGATAAACGACAAATAGGAGCGCTGCGCTCAGTAACGCGCTTGCTCCTCCAATGTATATGTATCTTAGTCTTACAGTACTGAATCGGGACTTCATATTCGGTATCCTCCTCTATACAACAATATGGTAGTAGAGGTAGCATACCGAATATTTCTTAATGAGGAAGTAGTTAACTTCTTACCAAATTCTTAATTATTATTCTTCTGAGTAATTACTTGGTGGAGCAGCAGTTACAGGGAATCGGGTAACAAAATCCGTTCTGCCATTTTCACTGTAGGCAGCGATACTTCCTCGATGTAATTCAATCATCGATTTGGCAATCGCCAGGCCGAGACCCGTACCTCCCGTTTCCCGGGAACGGGATTTATCCACACGATAGAATCGATCAAATAGATGGGGCAGATCTTGAGCCGGAATCGGTTCACCATAATTACTGATGCGGACTACAGCCTCTTTACCTTCAAGGGCCAGTCCGATCTCCATTCGTTTACCTTGCGAACCATACCGAATGGCATTGCTGAACAGATTCTCATACGCTCTTACAAGCTCCCCCGGAGCAGCTTGTATCCATAGTGGCTCTTGCCCGCCGATGATCTTGTAGGTCATGCCAGCATCCTCCAGCATGGGAGCAAACTCTTCAGCCAGCTGCATCAGGAACGAATTCAGATTCAACGCTTCCAAGGACAACGGAAGACTCCCGCCACTCACACGCGTATATTCGAACAAGTCATCGATCAACTTACGAAGAGTCAGGGATTTCTCATAGGCAATGCTAACGTAATAGCGCATCTCGATCTCATCCTGGTAGCGATCCTTCTCAATGTACTCCAGAAATCCAAGAATGGAGGTTAGAGGAGTTCTCAGATCATGTGATATCCCCGTAATAAGATCATTTTTGGCAGCCACCGCATTACGCTCTTCCTGAAGAGATAACTGCAATTGTTCAGCCATCTGATTAATGCTTGCAGCAACCACTCCGAACTCATCCGAGGTCTTCACTTCGATGCGATGGGATAGCTCTCCTTTGGCAACCTCCTGAATTCCTGCCGTAATTTCATCCAGAATCTGCATCACCTTGCGAGAGAACAGGAAAAAAAACAGCACAAAACTGAGCACGCCTACCACAATCATCAAAGGTACCGAACCGATATGATTCACCAACCACCTGATCCCTTGGGCCGGAATGGAATAATCCGGATATGTCTGGGCTTCCAGAATGGTCTGTCCCACCTGACTGCCCCCATACAAAATAGCTGCAGTTAGTATGCCACTCAGCAGAAATGCATAGATAAATTTCCATCGGACTGTATTAATCAGCTTTGAATTCATAGTCGGGACTCCCTGCATGTGTTCATGTCACATGACATCCTGTGGATGTACATGTTTATTGCGGTTTGATCATCTTGTAACCAACACCCCATACCGTCTGAATGAACTTGGGATGTTTGCTATCGAGTTCAATCTTCTCACGAATCTTGCGAATATGCACCATGACGGTATTATTCGACTCCATGAATTCTTCCTTCCAGACTTGGCGATAGATCTGTTCCATACTGAGTACTGAACCCTGATGCCGTGCCAGTAATTCGAGAACAGCAAATTCACGCGGAGTCAGACGAACCGGCTGCTCATCCACCCAAACTTCATGTGTATCGGTATTAATGACCAGATCATCAATAACCCACTCGTGCTCTTTGTTCTCCCGACCTTCATTGAAGGTATGATATCTGCGCAGCTGGGATTTAGCCCGTGCGACAAGTTCAAGCGGGTTAAACGGTTTGGTCACATAATCATCAGCACCAATGCTTAACCCGGTGATTTTATCCATATCCATACTTTTGGCGGATAGCATAATAATCGGCATTTTCTGCTCTTCCCGAATTTTCATACAAGCTTCAATACCGTCCATATTCGGCATCATCACATCCAGAATAATGAGATCGATCGACTCTTTTTTCAATTGTTCCAGTGCTTCAATCCCATCATTGGCAGTGAGAATCCGATAACCCTCGTTGCCAAAATAAATTTCCATCAGTTTAATAATCTCCTGCTCATCATCCACAAGCAGAATGGTTGCTGGCTGTGCCACGGCATTATTCCTTTCCCTTCCATAATTCATGATCTGTTCAAAGTATACCACCGAGGGATGAAACTGCGAAAATCATCGTGATCTTCACGGACACGCTCGCACTTGGTCATCATCTCATAAGCCTCTTCCAGCTTCACCTGCTGAATCCATACCACACCAGAATCGTTGGTTATTTCACGTATAACGTGCAGTATCGTCGGTCTATTCACGCTTTAACTCATGATGTTTCCTGTAACATGCTTATATGTATTCCATTCATTTCTATTTAAAAAGCACTGATTCGGGTTCTTTGCCCGTCAGGGTTAGCATCGTATACAATTGTCCCCTGTGATGATATACATGCCCCATAATCTCAAGCAACCACTCCAGCCGACTATAGGATGCTCCCCAGTACGAATCCGTCACTTGCAGTAATTCTTCCGTGTTAAACTGCCTGTACCGTTGGTATAGATACATCTGGTTATCAATCAAAGCCTGCTTGATCTCACGGAGCGAATGTACCTGATTTTCTGCGTAGAATTGAGCCATCTCTTCCTCCGATGCACCTTCGGAAATATAAACATCCGCTCGGCAGATCACAGACAGATGGGCTAGTAGTTCTCCAACAGGCCGTTTACCTTCAATTGGAGTCAAGGCCAAATCTTCTTCCGACAGCTGATCGCATATATCAATCAACGATGTCACGGCCACGTCAATATGTTTGAACGCAGATTGAATCAACAGACACACTTCCTTTTCATCCCATTATACAGAACATATGATCGCTTTTCAACCAAGATATCCCTCCCTAATATATAAACGAGCTATATACCAAATCTAACAATCTACGCACAAAAAAGTCCTGACTCCTTTTTATAGACGGGATTCAGGACATTTTGTTGCTTGTATGAGTTCAGATCATTGCTCAACTTGAGTATAACGAACAATACGTTTGCTCGAATCGCCCAGCCTCCAGGTCAGACTTACGAATGAAAAATTGCAGCTCCCCGCAATCCCACCATTGGAAACCTATGGCATCATGTGTATCTATCTTCAACAGCAGCAGCGTATCGGATAGTTCCTGCCATGTCCGATCCTCATCTCCGCCGTAAAGCTTGGTCAGCTTACTTTCACACGCCTGCTCATTATAATCGTACGCTTCGCCCAGTGCGATCTGTAACAAGGCCCGATGCTCGGCATCCGGATGCTGCCCGTCAGGATATCCAAACATACCACCCCAGTTCAGCGTACTTGGATGATTCCAGCTTGACTCAAATTCAAGGTATCGGTCATACAGACTTACTTCCGCTTCGGTCTCATCGGTCTCAAGCTTAGGCTCCGAGAGTTCATTCAGCGCATTGACGTCAATATATGCATATGTAGGAAACTCAAGATTAGGCAGCACAGTCACCGAATGTGCAACAAAGGATGCTCCATCCAGCGCGGTATCCCCTTCAGGTTCTCGCCTTATGAGGTTATGAGAACTCGGCTCAAAAATCACACGATGTTCAATGGGACTAGCAGATTCATCCGTGCCAACGAAAAAGTATAACATTCCACGTTCAGGCAAAGTTCCGCGCCCATCATTCGGCGTATACGGCGACAAATCCACCAGGTTCAACTGGGCCAGGAAAGTCATTGGAACGCCTTCTTTGGTTACAGGCCATTCCATACGACTCGGCAAATCCGGATGTCCACCCACACGTGAGTTTCCTGTCCTGCGATATTCGTCCAGTGTGGACACATCGAGGCGAATTCCCCAGCGGCTTGAGGACAACAGCAGATCGGCAGCAACTCCCAAACCATATTCCTCAAGTGTTTTACGGGCTTTTCTGGTCAGACGTTCACATTGTTCTGGCTTAATCATATAGATCCTCCCCTTCAGACAATACACCTATGCTGAGACATATTCAGGTTCACACCTGTATATTCTTCCGCCCGGACGTCTTTCCCTGCTTCTATATAAATTGAACTTAAGAATATTTTACACTTACCACTCCGATGACAGAACAACCTTCCGATCGCTGTTATCCCCAGAATTTTTTAGATTCACCTTTGCAAAGGTAAAAATCCGGGGATAGCGTATGCTTCCGATGTAGCTTTCTTGCAGAAAGCTTGTAGGCGAACCGTGTGCTTCCGAAGCAGCTTTCTTGCAGAAAGCTTTTAGCTTTGCTTCTTCAGATTCTTTCTGTCCTCTACGTCCTCGTGTAAATGTGTAGTTCAATTTATATAGAAAAAAGAGACTGACATTCCTTGTCAGTCTACTTCTTTACCCAATATTCCATTTAACGATTTGGATCAGAAGAATTTTCCTGGTAAGCACGCATATGCTCCTCACCGTCCAGGAATTCATGGGCCTGATGAGCTGCCATCACACCATGATAGCTGATATCCAGACCCAGATCCTCTTCTTCTTCTGTTGAACGTACAGGCACAATTTTGCCAATCAGCTTTAACCCGATCCAGGTCATGGCGAATCCCCAGATGACCAGGGCTGTAAGGCCAAGTGCCTGAACGCCCAGCAACCTCCAGCCGCCGCCCATAAATAATCCACCATCGGTGGCAAACAAACCTACCGCAATCGTGCCCCACATTCCGGATGCGGCATGCACCGGGAAAGCACCAACCGGATCATCAATCTGCCGACGGTCCAGCCAGTTGGTGGCAGCCATCATCAATAAGCCGGATACGGCCCCAATGAATATCGCGGCTACATCCCCAACAAAAGCACAGCCTGCCGTAATTCCGACCAATCCCGCAAGCGAACCGTTAATGACCGATGGTGCATCTGAACGATTGAAGCGGAATAACGTGTACAGCAACGTAACTGCACCGCCCGAAGCCGCGGATAACATCGTGACAATCGCAATGTGACCAATTCTTACATCCGTCGCGCTGAGTGTACTACCCGCATTGAAGCCAAACCAGCCGAACCATAACAGAAATGCACCTACAGATGCCAGTGGCAGATTGCTCGGGAGTGCAATGGCACTTACGCCAAGTGGCGTGTATTTGCCTTTACGCGGACCAATGATAATTGCGGCAGCCAGTGCCGAGAATCCACCCAGTGCATGGATGACGGCAGAACCGGCAAAGTCCTGCATTCCTAACTGACTAAGCCAGCCGCCGCCCCATGCCCAGTGTCCACCAATTGGATAGATAATCGCCGTCATCAAAATGATATACAGAAGATAAGCACGGAAGTTGATCCGTTCGGCTACCGCTCCTGAAACGATGGAAATAACGGCAATAGTGAAGGCCGCCTGGAACAACCAGAATGTCTCCAGAGATACCGGCACGTCCAGATGAGACAAATCCCCATTCAGGAAAAATCCTGTTACACCCATAAAACCACCAACGTCTGAACCATACATGAGTCCAAAACCGATAGCGTAAAATAACAACGTTCCAATCGTAATGTCTGCAAAAACCTTCATAATAATGTTCACACTATTTTTATAACGCACAAAGCCAGCCTCGAGCAGAGCGAATCCACCCTCCATCAATAAAATCATCGCTGCACTCAGTACGACCCAGACCGTATCAATCCCGGTGCTTAACGTCTCCAAAGTCATGCTTGTACATCCTCCGTTTCACTAAGCTGTCTGAGCTCACGGATTGTATCAGGCGCAAGCTCAATCTCGTCACGCTCAATGCTGTCCGGATGTTTAATTCGTTCTGCGATCTGATCCAATTCACGTATACGTCTGCGAATCTGTTCCATCTTGCGAAAACGTTCCTTCACCTGAACCATATATTCCACTGCCTGATGATGGGATGCAGGGCGTCCCGCAAACCATTTGCGTACGGTCGACAACGATTGATAAGCGATCTCTTCCGCTCGACGCTTTTGTTCGAACTGTTCGATCTTCTGTTTGAGCGTTTGAATCTCTTTTTCTTTTTTGACCTTCAGCCGTTCGATAAGGTACAATAAATCGGACGATGATATTTGCAATGCTGTATGGTGATACACCTCGTCGATTACTAACATATCATGTCAGGACTCCTTACATCTAAAGTTACTTGTTACCGATTATAGTTTGCCGGGGTCTGCCCGTCAATCTTTTTTTGGAGTTGGTACTTATTGAAATGAACCGTTCATCAAGAATGGCTTTTTTTATTTCATTTTGAATTCATCTAACAAAGTTAATTAGTGCTACATTTTACATTCACTTATTCCAATCTCTATGCTTATAGAGTAAGCATCCACATTTGGGGTAATGGACATACACAGCGAACATCATGATAGAAACCATCTATAGGGAGAGGATTTTACAATGTTTACTCGTAATGACGATATACGCAATCAAATTTGGGATACCATCTCCGGATTAGACGAAGAGCAATTGAACCAAAAACCTTCACCCGAGCAATGGAGTATTATGCAAGTACTACGACATCTGAATCTGATGGAAAATGTCATTGGAAAACAAGCCCGCCTGGCCCTCGAGAAGGAACAGACGGTGTCTGTGGACAAAAAACCATATGAATTATCGTTGGACTGTAGCCGCTCCATTGAGGCACCGCCCCACCTTCAGCCTCCAGCAGCGCCTGAGGCACTCGCACATGTACGCAATGATCTGGACGAATCCCACCAAGCGTTAAATAACTTTGCATTAGATCATGACCCTGACCTGCTGCGCAGCAAGTCCTTTCCTCATCCCGTATTCGGTGAGATGGATCTTATCCAATGGATTGACTTTGCAAGTTATCATGAGGAGCGTCACCTGGGACAGATTCAAGGGATTAAACATCAGCTTGGTGTATGAATAGCACCTCCATTTCTCATAGAGAGCACAATATTGGAACGACAAAAAAACCTCCAATCCTATTACTTTAGGTTGGAGGTTTTCCGTGTTCTTATTTCAGGAATAAGAACGACACTTATATTTTTTTGCCCAAAATCGCCAGATCTCTATTCATGCCATCCAGCACAGCCACTTCGGGATAATATCCCCACTGTTCAAAACCATGCTTGCGCAATAATCCCAGACTCGGTTCGTTATGCCCAAAGACAAATCCAAGAATGGTCGTAATGCCCAGTGCAGGACACGCCGCAAATACGGTTTCGAGCAAACGTCCGCCGGCCCCAATTCCGCGACATTGCTGATCCACGTATACACTAACTTCCACCGTTCCATTATACGCAGGTCGTCCATAGAACGAGCTGAGACTTGCCCAAGCCACCACATGACCTGCCTGCTTCATCACCCAAAGCGGACGATAATCCGGTGAATGCTCCTCGAACCACGGAACACGTTGCTCCACTGTCAACGGTTCCAAATCCGCTGTTGCCATACGGCCCTCAATGGTAGAATTATAAATTTCCACAATCCTTGGCAAGTCCTCCAGGCGCGCATATTCAATCTGCACATCTTCCAGTTTCATCGCTATTCCTCCATCATTTCAGATCGCTCTATTATCATAGAGGATATTATAACGGAGAAGAGAAGTTTTCGTCATCCCTAACATGCTGACAGAGAGTTACTCAATCATCACTCTGGGAGTCCCTGTATTGTGTTTCCACGCGTTAACTGCTGACTCTGGTCAGCCCAACGAATGTTAATTGAGCGAGATGTGAACAGATCCGGTCCGTCAGATACCTGGAAATGCAGATGAGCTTCACTGGAGTTACCCGAATTACCCAGCTCACCGATGAGGTCTCCCTGCTTGAGTTTATCTCCTTTTTGGACCGTAACACTGCCTTTCTTGATGTGTCCTGTGATGCTGTATTCCCCATTCCCATGGTCGATCACGACATAATTACCCGCTGGCTCCTCCGGATTCATAACACCCGGTACGTTGTCCGGAAGATCATTCTTGATTTCGACGACAGTACCATCGGCAGCTGCATAGAGCGGTTCACCAAAAGCATAGTAGTTTTCATTAACCGCCGCATCCCCGTGATAACTTGAATGATCCTTCATCCGAACAATATCCAGCGCATAGCGCTGTGTCTCATGCTCGTAATGATAGTTGGACAGTACATTATGACCTCCCCAGAATACATACCACTCCCCCTTCATCGGGAATTGAAACTCTGTTTTGGTGAATGTGTTATCCGTGGATTCGTGTGCTTCCAACGGTTGAATAGTTAGACCACCGATCTGATTATCTTCTGTAAAATAAACTCGAAGCCCCTTGGTACCTGTTTCGTCTTGCCATGCATGCTCCCTTAGATGATTCACTTCGGCGTCTACCACTTGCTCCCACGATTTAACGCCCTCAAAAAAATTATCGGCGGAAGTTTTGAACTGTTCAAGTGTTAACGCCTCCTTCAATTCCGGAGAAAACTGACTATAGATTGCATCTTTCGAACCATTCATCAACGTATCGATGAAATTGTCTGGTGTAATAGCCACGCTCGCCTCCGAACTTGAGTTCTGCTCCTGTTTCGAATTCTCGCTCGCTTCATTATTCGACGTCTGTTCGACTGACTGCTGCTCCGCCTGTTCGGATGTAATCTTGTTACTGTTGCCGCAAGCTGACAAAATCACGCAGGCTCCAAGGGCAATCGCAAGCACCTTCCAATTCTTTCTTTGCATCATTTTCAACATCCCTTCTGTTAATGCTAATCGTTATACTTTCCAGTTAAGTGTACAGAATGAGTCTTATCCTTCGTCTAACCCTAACTTACCAGTAGATAAACTCGTCTGGCCCTTTAACGATGCATAATTAAGATTCCGTTAAGATAGCTTGTACGCAATACTGCCCTCTTGGATGGTATGATTAGCAATAAACACGAAGCATCAGGAGGTCATTTTCAAACTATGGATAACGTCTCAATACTGCTTGTGGATGATGAGCAAGCTATCCTGCATATGCTCAAAACCGTTCTCCTCAAAGAACAGTTTCTCGATATTGATACCGTTACAACAGGCGAAGCTGCCATTGAGGCCTGCAACAACAAAACGTACCATTGTATCGTGCTCGACATCATGCTTCCCGGCAAAAGCGGACTGGAAATCTGTCCTTTTCTACGGCAGGTCACCGATGCGCCCATCCTGTTTCTGACGGCCAAAACAACTGACTATGACAAATTAACGGGATTCGCCGTTGGTGGCGACGATTATGTCTCTAAACCCTTTAACCCTCTGGAAGTCGTTGCTCGGATTAAATCCTTACTGAAGCGTTATTTACCTTCAAAAACAGCTGCGATCTCGGATCACATCCCATCCAGCGTAAATACGTCATCTTCCAGTATCCCGGAGGGTGTCTACGATTTTGGACGGTTTCAGGTATGGGAATGGGCTGGTGAACTTCGAGTCGAAGGACAAGCCGTAGCCTGTCCTGCACTTGTATTTCAACTGCTGCTCTTTTTCTGCAAGCATCCCAATCGTATTTTCACCAAATCAGATCTATATGAGCGGGTCTGGGGCTCAGAGGCCATCAGTGATGATAATACCGTGATGGTTCATATTCACCGCATTCGGGAGCGCATTGAAGCCGACCCTTCCAATCCTGTGTTTCTCGTTAACGTCCGAGGTCTGGGATACAAGCTCATTCAGCCGGAACATGTGTCACGCCCATGAGTATTCGTCGCAAATTAATGACCCGGTTTATCGGAATGCTTGCGGGAGCCGTCATTTTGATCATTCTGCTTGGGTCTGTAGCCACTTACTGGGTTGTGCAAAAGGTGAATGAAGTGAATTTGGTGGATGATTTTGCAGTTAACGGTCTGGACCAATTAATTAACACAGCAGAATTCATGCCAGATAATACCATTAAATATGACCCCGAATTGCTAAAGCAAGTGGATAAATATCAAGGCTGGCTCCAGGTGTTGGATGAACAAGGCAACGTAATTGATGATTATCACGCTCCCGCCGATGTTCCTACTCACTATAAGCCGGGGGAATTGATTGCATACTGGGAAAATCAAAAGCCTTTCCCTTATCAGATTGTCATGCTCATTCGGGAGAAGAACGGGAAGAACTTCACTTTGTTGTATGGCGAGAGTAACCCGGCCAAGTCGCTCATGGATAACATTCGTTCGAATCTCACTCTCACCAACGGGAAGTTTGATCTTCAACCGGGCCAACAAGAAGCTCTTCGTGCTGCTAATGCCTATCTTCAAGTATTGGATGAGTCGGGACGCGAGCTCTCCTCCTTTAACAAACCAGCTGTGGGTGTACCAAGCGAATACACCATTCAGGAATTGATTCTGCAGATTCGTTATCCAAGTCGATCAGGCAAATCCATTGCCACATGGTACGATGAGAAGAATGAAACTACCTGGTTGATTAGCATCCCCGGCGATCCAAATGTTACAGGGAATCAGAATCCCTACCGTTTTATTCTGGAGCCGGCATTGGTTGTATTGATTGTGTCCATCATCATTCTGCTCATCTTGCTTGCCTTCTGGTATGCCAACCGTTTCGGCTCGCCCATGCTGCATATGCTCCAATGGTTACAGCGTCTGGAACGAGGACATTACGAGGAACCTACCGGAGCCTTTGGAGTGCCTCGCAGTCAGCGTCGTAACGGTAAGTGGAAGCGAAAATACAACGTGTATGCGGAAGTGCTTCGCTCCATGCAGGCCCTGTCTCACACCTTGAAGCAAGATGAAGAACTCCGCAAACAGACCGATTCCCTACGGGAGGAATGGATCGCTGGCATAACACATGATCTGAAGACGCCTCTATCCTCCATCCAGGGTTATGCTCATATGCTTGAGGCGGATAAGTATAGCTGGAGCACGGAGGAAGTCAGGGAATTCGCTGGCATCATGCTCGATAAATCCATGTATATGGACAGGCTTGTCAACGATCTTGCCATGACCTACCGATTGCGTAGTGGCGGATATCAACCTGTGGTGGAAGAGACTGACGTAAATACGTTACTTCGTGATCTGATCCAGCGTGCTGAACGAAACCCGGCATATGGGAAAGGTCGCATCCTATTCCAACCTTCTGAAGTACCTGTATATGGACTCGTCCATATTCCATCGTTCGAACGAATTGTGGATAATCTGACTGCTAATGCCCTTCTTCATAACCCGCCCGAGTCCATCCTGGTTGTCAGTGTGCATTCTGGTAAACACGCAGATGCATTCAGCATTCAGTTCGCAGATAATGGACGAGGTATGGACGCCGAGACGGTATGGAAGTTATTCGAACGCTACTATCGCGGTACGGATACAGGTACATCGGACGTTGGATCAGGGCTGGGTATGGCCGTAACCAAAGGGTTGATTGAAGCGATGAAAGGGCATATCGAGGTACAGTCCACCCCTGGTGAAGGAACGATCATTCGCTTAATATGGGATGGGCCGTCCGAAACGAATTAAAATGTTCCGCTTGACCTTTCCATTTTCAGTCTATATAATCGACACTCAATAACACCTGTTCCAATATATTGATAATGAACACAACACATTTCAGGATCATCTGATGAGTTGATCTAACATATTTGGCGATGACCAGAGACATGATTTCGTTTGCGTGCTGCCCAGAGAGAGAGGGGATTGGTGAAACCTTCTTCAGCGAACGGACCGGAATTACCCCTCTGCAGCCGTGACCTCGAACCTCAGCATATCGGACCTCCTCGATGTTCGGCTTGTTGCCAGTAGAGTTCACCGCCTGATCCTCGATAGCGGATTCCAATGAGGGTTATGATGTTTTCAGTTCCGGCGGCTGGCCGAGAGCAGGGTGCACCATAACCAAATTAGGGTGGAACCACGAGCCAAGCGCACTCGTCCCTTTTCCGGGACGGGTGTTTTTTGCGCTTTCATTTGATGAAATGGAGAGTGGTTCACATGAGCAAACAAGAAAACAGTAACTCAGCAAGCAACAAATCAGGTAACGAAATAAACAACCAAGCAAATGATCTTCAACAATCCAGTCATTCCATTGAGGTCCGTCTGCAAGGTGGCGCGGTACGTTCTTACGAAGCAGGCATCACTGTAGGGGCGGTCGCCTCATCCATCAGCACAAGTCTTGGAAAACAGGCCATTGGCGGTATTGTAGATGGTCAGAATGTCGATCTTGATTGGGTGCTTGAGCAAAATTGCGAACTCGTCATCGTTACTTTGGATAGCGCGGAAGGTCTGTATCGTTATCGTCACAGCGCAGCACATGTGCTGGCACAGGCGCTCAAACGCATCTACGGTGCGGAACAAGTGAAACTGGGCATTGGACCCGTAATCGAAGACGGTTTTTATTACGATGTTGATCTGGAGCATGCCTTGTCCATCAGTGATTTGGCTGCCATCGAGCGGGAAATGAACAAGATCATTCAGGAGAATCATAAAATCAGTCGGCGGGTCGTTAGCCAGGAGGAAGCCCTCCGCATCTTTGGAGAAATCCAGGACCCGTACAAGCTTGAACTTATTCGGGATTTGCCAGAGGACGCCGAGCTTTCGATCTATGATCAAGGAGAGTTCTTCGATCTGTGTCGCGGTCCCCATCTTCCATCCACTGGTCGGATCAAAGCGTTTAAGCTGTTGAATGTGGCTGGTGCGTACTGGCGGGGTAACTCGGATAATAAGATGCTACAACGTATCTACGGCACTGCTTTCCCGAACAAAGCCCAGCTGGACGAACATCTGCACATGCTCGAAGAAGCGAAAAAACGGGATCACCGTAAACTCGGTAAAGAGCTTGAACTATTCATGTTCTCCGAAGAAGCGCCCGGCATGCCCTTCTATTTGCCTAAAGGCATGACTGTTCGTACTGAACTGGAACAATTCTCGCGTGAAATGCAATTACAGGAAGGTTATCAGGAAGTTCGGACTCCACTCATGATGAACAACCGGCTGTGGGAGCAATCCGGCCATTGGGAGCATTACAAGGACAACATGTATTTCTCGGAAGTAGACGATTCCACTTTCGCATTGAAACCAATGAACTGTCCCGGACATATGCTGATCTTCAAAAATACACTTCATTCCTATCGCGAATTGCCGATTCGCATGATGGAATTCGGTCAGGTGCACCGTCATGAATTCTCTGGTGCCCTGAACGGCATGATGCGCGTGCGGACATTCTGCCAGGATGATGCGCATCTCTACGTCATGCCAGAGCAGATCGAGGACGAGATTAATCAGGCGATCTCGCTGATCGGACGTATGTACGACATCTTTGGATTCGAATATAAGATTGAGTTGTCCACTCGACCGGAAGATTCCATGGGATCGGAAGAACTGTGGGATCAAGCGGAGCGTGCATTGCAAAATGTACTGGATCGCCGGGGCGTGGAGTATCGCATTAACGAAGGCGACGGTGCCTTTTATGGACCGAAAATTGACTTTCATATCCTCGATGCGCTGAAGCGCAGCTGGCAGTGCGGAACAATCCAGCTTGATTTTCAAATGCCGGAGAAGTTCGACCTCACTTACATTGGCGAGGATAGCCTGAAACACCGTCCGGTCGTGATTCATCGTGCCATCTACGGTTCCATTGATCGTTTCTTCGGCATTCTGACTGAGCACTATGCAGGAGCGTTCCCACTCTGGCTTGCACCTGTGCAAGTGAAGCTGCTGCCTGTATCCGATCATTACGCAGATTATGCGCTCCAAGTACAGAGCCAGCTCCGGGCTGCGGGCATTCGGGTCGAAACAGATCTGCGAAGTGAGAAACTTGGATACAAAATCCGTGAAGCCCAGATGGAAAAAGTGCCTTATTCACTCGTGCTTGGTGAGAATGAGAAAAATGCCTCATCCGCCTCTGTCCGTGCACACGGTCAGGGAGATCAAGGCATTCAACGTATTGAAGCTGTTATTGAAATGATCCAGCAAGCTGTAAAGGCAAAAGTATAAAAAGATGGAACGACTCTATTCATGGGTCACTCATCAGCATGTGCTGCATTACAACTTCTCGTCAGGTTTTAGCTCAACTTGTTCTTCGCTCCACGTCCAGAAACGCTCAGCTGAAGCATCATCAACAGCATGTGCCTTCAGCTGCTGCTCTTTCTGTTGATAGAAGTAACGGCCAGTGATGCCGACAACTTCAGGGCTTGTCGCCAGATAGATAGCCGTTCGCGCCCCTTCTTCAGGAGACAGAAAGAACGGCAGCTTGCCTGCAAACGCCATAATACGTGTGCCGAATCCGGTATTGCGATCTACGCCAATGCTCGTGCCCACCGCACCAGGGTGTAGACAGTTCACCGTGACAGATGTCCCTGACAATTTGTGGGCCAGTGCACGAGTGAACAACACGTTAGCCAATTTGGATTGGGCATAGCTTTTGATTGGGTTATAACCTTTGTGCAGATGTGGATCTTCAAAGTGGATTTTGCCGGCCTTATATGCACCTGACGAAACGTTCACAATCCGGCCCTGCTTCGCAGCTTTCAGAGGTTCGATCAAAAGTAAGGTCAGCAGGAAATGCCCCAGATGGTTAATCCCGATACTCTGTTCGAACCCATCTGAGGTTTCCTTTCGTTTGACCATCACCACCCCCGCATTATTAACCAGAACGTCAAGGCGATCATGACGCTCGCGGAATGTGCGGGCAAACTGGCGTATACTTTCGAGTGAACCGAGGTCACATAACATCAATTCAATCGCAGAAGATCCGGACTGACGCACCGCCTCCCGAAGAGCATCCTGTCCGCGCTTCTCACTGCGGCATGCCATAATTACGCGATATCCTTGCCTTGCAAGTTCAATGGTGGTTGCCAAACCCATCCCTGAGTTGGCCCCTGTTACAATTGCTGTCTGAATGGACATGAGGTACTTCCCTTCTGAACCAAAGGTTCCGAAATTAGAGGCGCGACGACGGACAATATGAGATAATGATAGGATCACATCTCGGTTTCCATGGGAGGACAAGTATGCTGACCAAAGAGGACTTTAAAAAAATTAAAAAACAAGCCAAACTTGAAATCGCACAACTCGAACAGGAATATCAGGAGATCTTGCAAAACGTTGATTCAACGCTGTATGAAAAATACGGTATTTTGGACAAAGAAGAAACGCGTGAGCTTACCCGAAAACGCAAAAACCGAAGATATGCTTCACTGGTCATCGAACTATGCGCCATCATTGAACAAATGTTACATCAACTGTACAAGCACGTATATCAGAAAAAGTTTAATTCGACCCAGCTGATGAAAACTCCTGCCTACCGTGCGCGCTCCAACATGGAGATAATCCAAGCCGAACTGAGTAAAGAGTTTATCGCTCTGAAATCCGAGAAAGAACACTTCGCTGAAGCCCTTAGCCTGGTGTTTCAGATGAGGAACAAACTTGTTCATGATAACTTCTCGTTTGTCTCCATCGTTAAGGATGGCAGTAATGAGGAAGAAACGTTCGAAGCATTACTCCATACGGTCAAAAAATATAGAAAACACTTACAATATAATCGCCCTGAATAACAACAATCATCGCTAAAAAAGAAAAGGAGGTGTACCGGACTACGGTCCGGATAACCATGAGCCAACCAACCACTTCGATTACTGTGCTAAATCTCCAGATTCCCACACCTTCCGGGAATAGCCCCATATTCCCCGTCATGCTTCGTGATGAAGATGGGGTTACCTTGGTGGATACCGGCATGATTGGACAATTTGCTGAACTTCAATCCGCATTGGAACAAGAGGGCGTACAGCTCTCGGACGTTAAACGGGTGATTATTACTCATCAGGACATCGATCATATCGGTAACTTGGGTGCTCTTTTGGATGCCATCCCTGATCTGGAAATCTGGGCACATGCCGATGAAATTCCGTATCTAACCGGTGAGAAGCCTTTGATCAAGTTCACGCCTGAACGTCGTGCTCTGCTGCCTGCGCCCGTTTTGGCACTGGCAGACCAACTGCTTATGCAGCTGCCGGAAGTGAACATCAGCAGAACTTTGGCAGACGGAGACCTTTTACCTCTGCAAGGAGGCACACAAGTCATTCATACACCAGGACATACCCCAGGTCATATCTGCTTGTATTTCGGAGAGCAGCAGTTCCTGCTCGCTGCCGATGAACTTCGTGTGGTTGATGATGAGCTGGTTGGCCCTGCACCACCCGCGACACCGGACATGCCTGAAGCACTCCGAAGCCTGAAGAAACTAACAGACCTTAAACTCGATAAGGTTCTCTGTTATCACGGCGGTGAGTATACGAATGATCCGGCCCAGCGTATTGCCACACTTGCGGAGAGCGCAGAATAAGTAAAGAACGCGGAGCTGTGAAAGTTTTAGTGACGATAACGGATCCTTTTAAATCTTGTAGATTGGTGTGACACAACTACGTTGTACCATCTTCAGGATTATGATGACACATCTATTACAATCAAGGAGCTGTCCCGTAAATCATGAATTTGACGGGACAGCTCCTTTTAATTAATTCACCGATCATCTACTATTGCACAGGTGCTAACCGTATGAGCAGCTCCTGTTGTGCACGGAATGTGTGCGGTGTCTTATATGGAACTACGGCATGTACACAGCACCCTGTAACGAATCTCAGACACGCTATACGCAGTATTTTGAGCATTGAGATTTTCTAACGAACTCCAGACACCTTATTTACTCATTTCGTTGGTTTTCAGCAGGTTTCGGGTGAATTTTGGCAATATAACGTGGCTGAGGTTCGTTACATTCTAAGAACGCCATTAAACCTCTATTTAAGGTGTGTCAGGTTCGTTAGAGTAAATTAACTCTCCGGAGTAAGTACAATCAGCTTGTCATCCCCATCACGTGGCGATCCTCGTCCATCCCGATTGTTCGTAAGCACGTACAACTTTCCATCCTCGCCAGCACTCACATTGCGAATCCGGCCCCATTCATCTTCAAAGATGGGTTCCACCTTCTCCACCTGTGTACCGTCTTCCGAAAGAGTAATCTTCAGCAACTGCTCTCCACGCAGATTCGCGGCAATCAGTGATCCGGCCCACGGTCCTTCCTCAACATAAGCTACACCGGACGGCGCCCATGTATCGTTTCCACTATGTGCGAGCGGAGCCTGATACGCCCCATTGTCATCGTCGTCTCCCTCCACCTCAGGCCAGCCATAATTCTCACCAGCTACAATCCGGTTAATCTCATCATGATTACGCTGACCATGCTCAGTGGCATAGAGATAACCGTTGTCCGGGTTCCATGCGAGCCCCTGTGCGTTGCGGTGTCCCATACTGTACACAGGCGAATTCGGCCATGGATTGTCTGCAGGGATCGACCCGTCAAGACCTATCCGCAATATTTTACCCCCAAGGCTATCTTCGTTCTGTGAAAGTTCCGGTTCATAGCGCTCACCTGTTGTTATATAGAGCAATTGGTCCGGGCCGATCTTGATCCGCCCACCGTTATGATTCGTTCCGCCAGGAATGTTACCAAGCAGTTCTTTGTCTATGACCGCTTTCCCGTCATTCACCTTGAGGCGTAACACTCGATTGGCAATGTCGTCATCTTCCAGATAGGAGTGATACGCATACAAGTAACCGTTCTCCTCAAAGTCCGGATCAGCTGCAAGACCCAACAGCCCTCCTTCACCTTCTTCATTAAACGGAGCTGAGAATTCAATCAGTGGTTCAGGCGCCAGTTTTCCATCCTCAATAATTCGAATTGCACCAGGGCGTTCCGTTACAAACATCCGACCATCAGGCACACTTACAATCTCCCATGGCGCATTCAATCCTTCAACCAGAACGGAAGCCTGATACGGAATAACCGCATCTCCCTGCGCTCCACTGTCGTTTTCATTTGCACCGATATTACCTCCGTTGGCAGTCTGTCCTTGACCCGTTCCCTGCCCTTGAGACGACTGCTCTGTTCCTCCCGTAGAGGGTTCGCCTGAAGAACATGACGCTGTTAACAGTGCCACACTTAATAATGAAGCATATAGAGGAACGGTTACCCGATTATTCATGATGACATCTCCCTTCGCATATCGTTCTTTGGTATATAATAACTAAGCCAAGCTTCAACGTAATTGTTAATGTGTTGTTCTCTGTAGTTGTGACGCTATCACATGTATAGCGGTTTCGCCCTGTATTACCCTTCAAACCAGCCACTCAAACCGAGAATGTAAGGGATTCCGAGGACATGAAATCACTGCAGTTTGGAATTCCATCATATTCTTTTATAATAGAAAGATAGTATGAATGGAAAGGTGGACAACTACACTTATGAATCAAAACCCTTTATCTCGTCTTGAAGCCGATCTGTCCGGGCAAGGATTGGACGCCATGCTGATCACAGATCCGAAACATATCTACTATTTAACTGGATTTGCGAGCAATCCGCATGAACGCTTCCTTGGTCTGGTTCTCGCACGCGGCGAAGAGCCCCTGCTGATTGTACCCGCACTGGACGCTGAAGCAGCCGCAGCCGCTTCCTCGGTCTCCAACATTGCGACTCACACGGATACGGATAATCCGTATGCTTTGTTTGATCGTTATCAAGGGCGCTTGGGCCGGGTCGGTCTCGAAAAAGAATACGTGACGGTCGCACGTTATGAGCAGCTTACTGCCGCTCTTGGTGCTGCTAGCTTTGAAGATGTAGGCCCGTTGCTTCGCACATTACGTGTGAAAAAAACTCCGGATGAGGTAGCCCGCATTCGCCACGCCATTCACCTGATCGAAGAAACATTGCGTCAAGGCCTCTCTCATGTTCGCACAGGCGTAACCGAGATTGAACTTGTTGCCGAGATGGAATATCAGATGAAAAAACTGGGTGCCGATGGCCCTTCCTTTGATACCATGGTACTCACCGGACCCAAAACAGGTCTGCCACACGGTACACCGGGTGAACGGAGCTTGCAACATGGTGACCTGTTGATGTTTGATATGGGTGTGTATGCTGGCGGATATGCCTCGGATATCACGCGTACATTCGCCTTTGGTGACATCTCACCTGAACTCAAAACCATCTATAACACGGTACTCGCAGCCAACGAAGCGGCTATCCAAATCGTAAAACCAGGCATCACCTGCGCTGAAGTGGATCGTGCAGCACGCCAAGTCACGGAAGAAGCCGGATACGGCGAACGTTTTATGCATAGAGTAGGTCATGGACTGGGTATTGACGTACATGAGTATCCTTCTCTCCATGGAGAGAATATGGACATCCTTAATGAAGGTACCGTATTCACGATTGAACCGGGCATCTATACCGCAGCAGGCGGCGTTCGTATCGAGGATGATGTCATCGTGACCGAGACAGGTGTCGAAGTTCTGACAACATATCCAAAAGAACTGCAAATCCTTACCGACTAGTCCAATTGTGAACTCAAAAATCCCGCAAATCCATGATATCATGGGTTGCGGGATTTTAATTCATACGAAGCATATCCTACGTGTCTTATTCCTGCTCACTCATGTACCATTAGCCAAACTCATGCGTGATATCCTGCCAGGATTCCAGCTGTGGTAGCTGTTGCTTCCCCCAATAATCCAGAAACCATTGAATAATCGCAGTCGGATCTGTTGTCTTGTAGCCGTAATGCCGGAAACCATCCTCACCTTCCTGCAAACGAATCTCCACCACCATGTGCCCTGGTTCCTCAAGCGCAGCAGCCTGCAAATACATACTTCCCTCCACCAGCTCCGAAGGTACAAGTACTACGTATTCCTGCAATTCCAGATTGGTAATCAAATCCACTAATAACGAGGCATTAATGCTATCATTCTCGTAGGTTGTGCCATTGCTTTCCAGTGTATAACGCAGTGTAGAGTACATATGCGATTCCCCTTTGGTTGAAATCATCGTGCTAATGATACATGCTCATAAACGACAGGTCGTTTATATTATAACTTTTTCATAATAATGTAAAAAGAGTTTTTCTTGTTTCGGGTAAATGTGTTTTCTATAAAAAAATCCCCTTGCAGAGTCCGAATTACAAGCGACTGCGCAAAGGGTGATTTTAAGTGATCCTCTTGAATATTATCTAAGCTTCATCCTTGAACTTAAAGCTGCGTGCAGCATACAGGAACGGTGTTCCAACCGCAGTTAATACAAATTTGATAATATACGTCGTCAGGAAGATTTCCAGCCAAACGTCCCAAGGATAGATGAACGCAAACGCAATCGTGCAGAACACCAGTGTATCCACGAATGAACTAATGATCGAACTGCCGTTGGTACGAATCCACAACTGATTGCGTCCTGGGGCCACCTTGCGCAGCCAGGAGTATAATCGTACATCCAGGAACTGACTGATGAAGTACGCTGTCAGACTTCCGAGAGCCAGACGTGGCAGCAGACCGAATAATGTTTTCATCGAATCCTGTGCAAAGTCCGTCGGTGCCGGCTCAAAGAACAACACCATCTGCATCAACACCGTCGTCATGATCAACGTAAAGAATCCGAACCATACGGCTTTGCGTGCCTCACCTGGTCCGTATTTCTCATTGAGCAGATCACTGGTCAGGTACATGCTGACATACATCGTGTTGCCTAACGTCAGTACGATTCCCATGATATCTATCGTTTTGGTCACCTGAATGTTGGCTATAACCGTAGCCACACCAATCCAGGCATAGAGACCTTTTTTACCGAACAAGCGGTAACACAACAGGAAAAATCCATAAGTTACGAGAACGAAAACCGCTCCCCACCCTAAGTTAAACATAAATACATACACTGCCTTCCTAGTTTTGATTACGCGGGATGGTTACGAACCGCGGTTTGGCTCAGGGCCAAAACATGAATACTCTATCACATTTCTCGTCCCATGAACAGAACTAAATAACTCCAAGCGCGCCTGAGTAACTACGATCCTCCTATATTCCTCCCGTATCCCTCTCGACCATACGACTGTTATTGGAGCTCCTTCCGTTGCACCGTGTATCGAAAAAGAAGACTGCTTCACCACTTGTGCACAGCATAGTTTGATTGCCGAAAAAAAACGCCCTCCGGATTCCTCCGAAGGACGACTTTTATCACCTGGATTGCAGACGGCTCTGACTATCTTAATACGAGTCCTCTATCTAATCCATTCTGTATTAAGCCTGAACAGCTGAATCCAGCTCACGACTCTGATCATTGAATGTGTCATGATCATTTTCTTTCAAAATTTTGCTGGTGACAAGTCCAGAAGTCATGGACCCGTTCACGTTAAGCGCTGTACGACCCATGTCGATCAGCGGCTCCACGGAAATGAGTAGTCCAACCAGGGCCACAGGCAGATTCATGGTGGACAATACGATCAGGGAAGCGAAGGTTGCCCCGCCGCCAACGCCAGCCACACCAAACGAACTGATCATGACTACAAGGATCAACGTCACAATGAAGTCCCAGCTCAGCGGGTCGATGCCGACCGTCGGAGCAATCATCACCGCCAGCATGGCCGGATAGATCCCGGCGCAGCCGTTTTGCCCAATTGTAGCACCAAAGCTTGCAGACAAGTTGGCAATACCGTCGGATACTCCCAGTTTCTTCGTCTGTGTCTCCACATTCAGCGGGATCGCTGCTGCACTTGAACGGGATGTAAAGGCAAATACCAGTGTTGGCAGAACCTTTTTCACATACGTAATCGGGTTAAACCCGGACAGTGAAATAATGATCAAGTGAATGATAAACATGATCGCCAGTGCGATATAAGAAGCAATTACGAATTTGATGAGCTTTAATATCTCTTCCGCATTGGTTGTCGCCGTTACCTTTGTAATCAGTGCTAGAATCCCGTAAGGCGTAAGCCTCAGCACCAGCGTAACAATTCGCATAACCACCGCATATACCGCATTAACCATACCGCGGAACGTCTCCGCCTGCTGTGGTTTTTTGCGATCCAGTCCAAGCACGGCTACACCGATGAACGCGGAGAAGATAACCACCGCCAGTGTGGATGTACGACGTTCTCCTGTCATATCTGCAAATGGATTCGAAGGAATAAATTCCAGCACTTGCTGCGGGATAGTCTGATCCTTCACATCAACAAGCCGTTCCTCCACCTTCTGGATCTGCGCATTCTCCCGGTCTCCTCCTTGAATCTCAATGGAAGTCAGGTTAAAGCCAAGGCTCGTTACAATGCTGACCCCTGCGGCAATCGCTGTGGTGATCAACAGAATGGCAATAATGGAAACACTCATCTTGCCGAGATTTTGCTTACCTTTCAGATTCATAATGGCTGAGATGATTGATACCATGATCAATGGAATCACGACCATTTGCAACAAACGAACATATCCTGAACCGACCAGATTGAACCAATCGACTGATTTCGTAACTACATCAGAACCTGATGTGTACACCAATTGAAGAATAACCCCGTACACAACCCCCAGTCCAAGACCCGCAAATACGCGTTTCGTAAAGGAGATATGCTTTTTCTGCATCCAGTAGAGGATGCCAAGTAAAGCAAGCATAACCACTACATTCAATATGGTTAGAAAAGTATCCATTTCTTTAAATCCTCCTCAGGCATGTGTGTAACCGGAACATATCCGATTTTCTCTTCTATTTCTTGCACTTCCAACAAGACATTTTACAATATAACATATATCAAACTATTCTGGTAGGTATTAATTGATATTATGTAATATGCATGTAACAGATTCATCTATTTCTGAAAAAAATACACCAAATCGTGAAAATTGTTCTATTCAACCTCCGGTTAATTTTGTAATATAGGTATATCCGCTTATTCCCAAGTTTTCTCAACCTATAATTTAGGTCTTTCTTCATTGGTAGATAGGTCTTATGAGTACGGAAAAGCGACAATGTTAATGAACTTGACGTGAAAGGATGATCATATGTTTCGTAATCGCACCGTTGCCGGTAAAATCAGAGGCACCTTGTTCCTCGTTCTGCTGGTTGCTTCCCTGTTGTTCAGTATTAGTTTCTATGCCGTGTCGATGAATATTATTCAAAGTTACGTGCTTCCGCAGTTTGACAAAGTCCTAAACACGTCCATTCAGGATATATACAAGAATACTTCTGCCTCCAAAATCCTGCAGGTACAGAGTGGCGGAGCCGGTTCTGAAGGTGCTGCCATGACCGTCGAATCGTATCTGGCAGATAAAGCAAAAGAACATAATCTGGATGCAGCTTACGTTGTCGCTATCCAAGACGGCTCAGCTCAAGTTGTGGTGGCCAACTCTTCCTCAGGAATGAAAGCCCAAGACGAGATTAGTGTAGAACCAACAATGAATGAAGCTATCGAGAGCAAAGAGATGGTAATCAGCGAAGTCTATTCCGATTCCTTCGGTGTACATAAGGCGGCATTCATTCCAATTGCAGGTAGTAATATGATTATGGCTGTAAGCATGGACGCCCAATTCATTCAGGATAAGATTACCCAGATTTTCTGGCTATGCCTTGGGATTACAGCCTTAGTCTTCGTGCTCGGCTGGCTTATCTCCACTAGTATGATCAAAAGAGTAACCAAACCGATCATCAAGCTTGTCCAACATAGTAAACAAATATCCCAAGGTGACCTGACCGCTGAACTCCAGATCAAAGGCAAAGATGAAATTGCCCAGCTTGCCGCAAGCTTCCAGACGATGACGCATAACCTGAAAGAAATGATCAGCCGTGCCTTGTCCACGTCCAATGAAGTGGTGTCAGGCTCTAATGACTTGCTTCAGCGAGTTGAATCCATGTCCGGTATGGTTCGAAACTCCAGCCGCTCCGCAGAAGATGCAGAAAAAGGAAGCATCAGCATTGCGTCAAGCGCCTCCGAGAACGCCAGAGCTATGGAAGAAATTACACAGGGCATCATGCATATTGCTTCCTCTTCTGCCGAAGTATCCGAGCAGATTGGTGATGCAGCCAACGAAGCAGTTAACGGTAACCGACTGGCTCAGAACGCCGTTGAACAGATGGAACGTGTAGGCCAGACAGCAAGTGAATCGCTGCGCTATGTGGAGACCATGAATGAACGTTCGGTAGCCATCGGCACCATTGTTGCTTCCATTTTCGAAATCACCAAACAGATTAACATGCTGTCACTTAACGCTTCCATCGAAGCAGCACGTGCCGGAGAACATGGCCGCGGATTCGCTGTCGTTGCCGGAGAAGTTCGCAAACTTGCCGAGCAATCCAAGACAGCCACAGAGGAGATCTCGGATTATCTGGGCACCATTCGTGAAGATGCTGAACGTTCCGTTGATGCCATGAACCGTGTAACCCAAGAGATTGGTTCAGGTACAACTGTTGTTCAACAAGCCGGCTCAGCCTTCAAGCAACTGAATGAATTGATCCAGAACGTCAACCTGACCATTCAGACCGTCTCTGCTTCGACACAACAAGTATCCGCTGGTGCAGAAGAAGTGAGTGCGTCCGTGGAAGAAACGGCACAGATCACATCCAAATCCCGTGAGAGCATGTTACAGATTGCTTCAACAGCAGATCTTCAGCTTAGCGAGATGGATTCACATTCGAATACGGTTCGTCATCTGCATGAACAAGCTGTAGAGCTGCAATCTGCTATGAAGAAATTCAAAATAAACTAACAGGTAAACCATTAACCCATCATCAACGAGTTTAAACCTCATTTAATCATAGGATATACAATACCCCCATGTCGCTAACATTCCGTTTCTAGAAGAACGGTTTGTCGGACATGGGGGTGTTTTGTGTAACAGATGTTAATCATCGCTTGAGCTATACTAATCATGTTCAATTACGGATATACCTGATGTTTTCACGCTTATATCCGGGTGTGCCTCTGTTCTCTTGCTCACTCCGGTGCCCGAACACCCATAATCTCGTATACACGCCGCATATCCAATGCCGAACGCAAGGATTCGGCTACCCGATCGAACTCCATCTCTTTACGTTCATGCGCACTGTATGTCTCCTGAAGCGGAGCAAGTCCTTTTCCTTTACGCAAACCATTCAGCCACGAGCGTCGGAATTGATCACTTTCAAATAACCCATGCAGATAGGTTCCCCACACGCTACCATCCGCTGAGCCCCAGCCCTCTAGGAAAGGTTGACCACCTGGATGTGAGATTTCAAACAACGCGGTGACACGTTCAGGCTCGTGGCACTCCGTAACACCCATATGAATCTCATAACCGTTAACAGGTAATGAAGCGTCAGCTACATCTTGCTCACTATACAGACGAACAGGGTGATTAGGTTGCACCCGTCCGGAAGCTCTGACGGTCTGCTTGTTCTGAAGAAACGTTGTCGATAGCGGGAGCCAGCCAAGTCCCTTCGCTTCCTGGATTTGATTCGCCTCCACAGCAAACGGGTCCTTCAGATGACGTCCCAGCATCTGGTATCCGCCACATATGCCTACGAGCTGAACATGCTCACGCTCGGTCTGGCTGGCAATCGCTTGCTCCAACCCTGACTCTCGCAGAAACGCCAGATCACCTATCGTATCCTTCGTACCCGGCAGAAGAATGGCATCCGGATTACCCAATTCCTCTGGCGAGGTCACGTAACGCACATTCACATCCGGTTCACGGGAAAGTGCATCAAAGTCTGTAAAGTTGGAAATTCGCGGGTATCGGATCACCACCAGATCCAGCTCGGTTTTGCCGGATTTACCATGACGCATGGAGTCCAGCACCACCGAATCCTCTGCTTCAATCTGAATATCTATTATGTAAGGCAATACACCTAATACTGGTATACCTGTCCGTTCTTCAAGCCAGTCGAGTCCCGGCTGCAACAGGGACAGATCGCCGCGGAACTTGTTGATAATGAAGCCTTTGACACGCGCCACCTCATGGGGTTCCAGCAACTCCAGCGTACCTACAATGGAAGCGAACACCCCGCCCCGATCAATATCAGAGATCAGAATTACCGGTGCATCGGCCCAGCCTGCCAGATTCATATTGACGATATCCCGATCCTTCAGATTGATCTCCGCAGGACTACCCGCTCCTTCCATCAGCACAATATCATAGGTATCCCGTAGCCGGTTCAACGCATCCATAACCGTCTGTTTTGCTTCAGGCAGGAAATGCTGACGGTAGTCCGAAGCACTCATCTGGGCAAAAGGTACACCGTGTACCACGATCTGCGAATGCATGTCCCGCACCGGCTTGATCAGGATCGGGTTCATGTCGGTTGTCGCCTCAATACCGCAGGCTTCGGCCTGTGCCCCCTGGGCCCGACCAATCTCCTTGCCATCTTCCGTCACATAGGAATTTAGTGCCATATTCTGTGACTTGAACGGAGCAGGCATGAAGCCATCCTGTTTAAAAATTCGGCACAATGCCGTTGTAATCACACTTTTACCTACATCAGAAGCCGTTCCTTGCAGCATGAGTACTGCCGCTGTTTGCTGTACAAGCTTACCCTCCACGATCTCTCCCCCTGTCTGCGTGTTATATCCAGTTCACCTTGCTCCCTATCTCATGCGTAACGCTCACCATACTGCTTCACACTTCAAAAGTTAAAGCCAGAACAGTCCTTGTAGCACGCTCAGCACAGTCAACAAAGCCGCCTCCAGCAGCTCATTCATGGCACCATACGTATCCCCGGTTAAACCGCCGAGCCGCTCACTGATTCGGGCAGCCACGAAACGGCCGATGTAATAACACGCCACAGGCAGAATAATAACGGCCGTCAACGGGTATAGCCACCATGGCAGTGTTCCCAGACCACTCAGCATCGCATCTGCAATTCCCATATCCGACTTGAAAAGCCACACCGCGGCAAACGTAACTGCCCCTGCGATCAAGGTCAGCCCCACAGCTGAGCTGCGTGCTCGCTGGACTTCCTTCCGCTCACCGAGATCTTTGAACAATACCGCAAGTCCATCATCTCCGCGCGCATTCGGCCAGGCCGACATCGCATACACCATGAACCAGCGACTCCAGATCATGGGCAGGATCAGCAGTGCACCGTACACCCAGTGGCCCCGGGCAATAAAGTCGGCGATCAGCGCAGCCTTCATCATAAGTAGCAGCACACAGGCAATGACTCCCATGGCGCCCACACGACTGTCTTTCATAATCTCCAGCATCCGTTCACGGGTACGGTAACTGAGCAAGCCATCTGCCGTATCCATCCATCCGTCAAGATGAAGGCCACCAGTGAGCCATACCCATAACGTCAAGGTCAGGACAGCAGCGGGAAAGGCGGGAAGCACTGCACCGCTTAAGGCTCCGGCGAGCCAGACACACAGACCGATTGCAGCACCGACCAGCGGATAAAAGACCACACTTTCCCGCAGCAGCGGCGGGACAAAATCGATTTGCATTTTGACAGGGAAACGGGACAAAAATTGAAAAGCGGCTGCCGCCGCATGTTTGCGTTGAGGAGCAGGCGTGCCATCCTTCATAAGCGATACTCCTTGCTTTTCAGTTCAGTCGCAATGCCTACGGTCACCAGAAACACTTCACCACATATCGCCGCAATGCGCTGATTCAGTACACCGGCCAGATCCCGATATTTTCTGCCAAGGGCATACTCCGGTACGATCCCGTCCCCCACTTCATTCGTAACCAGAACAAGTAAACCTGGATAGTCCCGAATCGCTTCAACCAGCGCGTCCAAATGTCCCTGTAACACATGCTTCTCGTCATGCTCATGTGCTAACAAAACATTCGTCAGCCACAGTGTCAGGCAATCCACCAGAATGGTGGGTGCAGAAGTCCCTGTATGCCCTTCACCCATGCGGCTTATCAAAGCAGGCAGATGTATCGGCTCTTCCATCGTATGCCACAGATACCCTGATGCCTCGCGCTGATGCTGATGCATGGCGATACGCTCACGCATTTCATCATCGTACGCCTGGGCTGTCGCCACATACCAAGCCTCCGAGGAACGCTGCATGCAGAGACGTTCGGCAAAGGAGCTCTTGCCACTGCGTGCCCCGCCCGTCACCAGTACACTCATCGGGAACCCTCTCTTTGCACGGCTGAGTCATCCGACGCAGCGGAGTCCGAAGCAGGGCTTGTCCCGTCTGAGACACCCGCGCTTGCAAAGGTCGCCATCTCGTTCAGAATAAGACATGCTGCGTCAATCAGATGAAGACTGAGCACACCACCTGTGCCTTCACCCAGACGCATGTCCAGATCCAGCATCGATTTCAGGTCCAGTTCACGCAGCAGCGCTCCATGTCCATTTTCATGTGAAGTATGGGAAGCGATCATATAAGCTGTGCTCAGCGGTGCAAGTTGTCTTGCAACCAGCGCTGCTGCGGTAGAGATGAACCCGTCTACAACAACCGGGCAATGATGAGCAGCTGCTGCGAGGATAACCCCCGTGAGTCCGGCAATCTCCAGTCCGCCCACCTTGCACAGAACATCCAGTGCATCTTCCGGGTTCGGAGTGTTCACGCTAAGCGCCCGGCTGACTACAGCAGCCTTGCGCTGCAAGCCTGCATCATCAATACCGGTACCTCTCCCCACGGCGGCGGCAGGGGCAACTCCGGTTAGTGCGCTCATTACCGCAGCACTTGCGGTGGTGTTGCCAATTCCCATTTCTCCGGTGACAAACAACTGTGTTCCCTTCGCCACCTCTGCCGATACCACTTCGGCTCCTGCAAGGATCGCCCGAACCGCCTCATCCCGGGTCATCGCTGCCCCTCGGGCCATGTTGGCCGTGCCTTTGCGAATTTTACGGGAGAGTAGGCCCGGATGTTCAAGATCGGCATTCACCCCGATATCCACACAGATCACATCAGCACCTGCGTGACGTGCAAGCACATTCACGGCTGCGCCCCCAGCGAGGAAATTCAGGACCATCTGCGGAGTCACTTCAGCAGGAAAAGCACTGATGCCTTCTTCCACTACGCCGTGATCTGCGGCCATGACAATGACCGCCCTGTGATCAAAACGCGGACGTACATTGCCCGTCATGCCTGCCAGGCGAATTACCAGCTCTTCCAATTTGCCCAGACTCCCCGGCGGCTTCGTCAACGAATCCACGTGAGCAGAGGTTTCTGCCGCCACTTCCTGGTCAGGAGCAGTAATTTTACTTATTAAATGCTCCAACACCTGTTCATTATTCATACAACCAGCACTTCCTTCATCAAAATATGGGTTGCCCCGCTTCCTTTAATCGTTGTCCCGCCGCAGCAGCAGTTGAGGTATGGCATGGTCGGGATGAGAGACAATCGCGGGTTTGACGCGAAATATATCCTGAATATTCTCATCGTTGATCAACGTATGAGGCGTGCCCTTTCCAACCGCCATCCCCTCACGCAGCGCCAGAATGTGATCGCAAAATAATGCGGCCAGATTCAGATCATGCAGCACAGCTACAATCGTAATGTTCGTTCTCTGTCGCCATGCCGATAACAATTCCATGAATTGCAATTGATATTTAATATCCAGAAACGTAGTCGGCTCGTCCAGCAACAGCAACCTTGGTTCCTGAGCCATGACTTTGGCTAGTGCGACCCGCTGTCGTTGTCCACCGCTGAGTGCATCCAGCGGTCTGTCCGCGAGCTCTGTTAATCCCAGGTCTTCAAGCACCCTGTCCACCACAAGTGCCCCATCACCCGCTTCCCGCCCCAGCCAGTTCTGGTACGGATATCGCCCCATCTCCACCACGTCTCGTACAGGATAAGAGATGGGTGGCAAGCCGTCCTGCTGCAATACAGCGATCATGCGTGACAAGTCCTTACGGCTATATGAGCCGATGTCTCGACCATCGATACGGATCTGACCTTCGCTTAACTGTTCTGTTCCGGCAATAAGCTGGATCAGAGTGGACTTGCCGCTGCCGTTTGGACCGACAACTCCCCACCAGTCACCCTCGCCAACATGCCAGTCTACACTACGCAATGCCTGGTGATTACCATATAACTTTCCTGCTCCCTTGATGGAGATAAGAGAAGTCGAAGTCGAGTTGGAACGGGTACTGGAATTCATGGCATCATCCCCCTCTGCAACTTTTTGTTCCGGTGCAGCAGGTAAGCAAAGAACGGCGCACCAACAAAGGCGGTGACCACCCCGAGCGGAATTTCAGTGGGCGCCAGCAACGACCTGGCGATGGTATCGGCCCACACCATAAAGATCGCTCCACCAATGGCAGATAAAGGTACCAACAGTCGGTAATCCGGCCCCACCAGCAGCCGCAACATATGCGGAATCACCAATCCAACGAATCCGATGACACCCGATACCGAGACAGCCCCAGCGGTCAGCAGTGTGCCGACTGCCAGCACGGACAGCTTAAGCCTGTCCACTCCGATCCCAATATGTGCCGCTTGACGTTCTCCCAGTGCAAGCACATTCAACGACCGTGCGCGGCTCCAGAGAAAGATTAAACCCAGCAGAAAATACGGGAAAAGGATGGCCGTATACGACCACCCGCGTAATGCCAGACTTCCCATCGTCCAGTATATAATTTCATTAATCGTCTGTTTCGACATGGTCGACAGGAAGGAAACCACTGCGCCCAGGAAACTTTGCATGACCACACCAGCCAGAATAAGGCTGTGTGTTGGTATTTTACGCCCTTCACGAGCCAGTGCCATCACAAACCATAACGTGATTACACCCGTCAAAAACGCAATCAAAGGTAACGTCCAGATTCCGATCAGTGCATACTGCAATCCGAAGAAAATCAGGAAAGCAGCCCCCACCGACGCACCGGATGATACACCAAGTGTAAACGGATCGGCCAGTGGATTACGCAGCACACCCTGGAAGCCCGCACCCGCAATGGCCAGTGAAGCACCCACGAGCACAGCAAGCAGTACGCGCGGAAAACGGACTTTCCAGATAATCTGTTCGGCTGCCTTATTCCAATCCGGTGTAATCCAGTCGCCCACCCAGGGAATTTTGTGAATCAGGATACCTGCAATATCCCGGATCGGCAAAGCTACTGAACCAATGCCCGTGCAGATGAGCACGGTGAGCACCAGCAGCACCATGCCCGTCGTTCCGAACAGGATCAGCTTTTTACTCATTGGAACAAGTCAGGGTAGATCGCTTTGGCTACTTCTTTCAACCCTTGAGTTACCCGTGGACCCGGACGGCTCAGCAGGTTGGCATCCAGGCCAATAACCGCGTCATTTTTCACAGCCGTAATTTGATCCCAGCCGCTACGCGCCTTGATGATTTGATCCAGTGTTTTGGAGTTCTCATCAATCACATCGTTGGCGTACAAGATTACATCGGGGTTAGAGGCAATCACGTTTTCTTCATTAATTTCATACCAACCCTCTTTGTCCGAAGCAATATTGCTACCACCGGCTACAGTAATAAGTTCATCCATGAATTCGCCTTTACCTACAGTCCAGCCTGGGGAGAATTCAACGTATACGTTTTTCTTCTCTTCTGGTTTAACGGCCTTCACCGCTTCGGTTACATCCGTCACGTCCTGTTTCATCTGAGTGATGATTTCTTGTGCTTTTTCCTGATGATCGGTGATTTTACCGAAGGTTTCGATATTGTTCATCACATCGTCGATAGATTTAGGATCCGTTTTGAAAATGGTAATACCCAGTTCGCGCAGCTTCTTCACCGCATCCTCGCTCATCGAGATACCTGTGAAGACAATATCGGCTTCAGCGGCAATGATGGACTCTTCATTCGGCTTGGTGATGCCGCCCATTTTAGCTTTGGTTGCTGCTGCTTCCGGATAGTCGTCATAGTCGGATACACCAACAATTTGATCGTCCAATCCAAGAGCAAACAGGGATTCCGTCTCAGCCGGAGACACGGATACAATTTTGGCTGGCGCCTTTTCAAAAGTAAACGATTCACCCGTCGCATCCGTAACGGTCAGTGGATATTGTGTTTTGAGGTCCGTCTGCGCCTGGCCTTGGGACTGCTCCTGTGCTGGTTGCTGTGAAGTACCTGTGCCCTCGTTCGTTGTTGCATTGCCACATCCGGCCAAAGCCAGTGCGAGTGCCGCTGCACTAAGCAGGGATGCTACGCTTTTCCAATTTTTGAAATTCATTCTGTTATTCTCCCCTTCTCTATCTGTACTATTTTCTTGCATTGTGCCAAACTTTTACTTCCATGCCTTGGTGTTCCTGTACAAGTTAAACCCATCAATTTTACACAAATCCACTCCGATTGCAGTACCATCTTCCGATCGCTGTTATCCCCAGATTTTTTTGATTCCCTTTTCGAAAGGGAAACTCCGGGGATAAGCGTATGCTTCCGATGTAGCTTTCTTGTAGAAAGCTTTAAGCGAACACTCCGTTTCTTCAGATCGGTTCTGCACTCTTCGTTAACGTGTATAAGTTCGGTTTTTTTACATGAACAATAAAAAAATCCCCAATCCATACGTCCAGGATCAGGGATGACGTCTCGCATATGGCAATCTGTACATGTTCAACCAAGGGTTGTCCATGCGCATAGAATAGCCCGAAACGCTGTCCTTTCCTCGAAGGAACACCGGTTTGTACGTCCAGGGCAGGTAACCTGACTTACAGGAATCATCCTGTTTTACAGTGGCGGGACCGTGCCGGATTTGCACCGGCTTCCCCATTTCACCCTTGTGTGTTTCACGACTCGTACTAATAATCTGCCATGAACACAGCCTTCACACGCGGGACCCTTGGTCGCTGATATGGTAAATCATTGCGGTGTAATTTCTGCATGTTGCATACTCGTTCAGGCTTCACTGCCTGCAGCGTATCTGTATCCATGCTGACGTCACACTTCTGTTGTGATTATAGGGTATATTGTACATCCTTACAACCCGATCGGCGGAAAAGTCACTATGCTGCCAAACCATTGATTCCCCTGTCGATCAAGCTGAACCTGAATCGCCTGTCCCGGTACGACATGTGTATCCCAGAACCCAAGCCCGGCAATCAGACGGGACAAGGCATACCGGATGACACCACCATGCGTAACCACAACTATGGTTGGCACTTGCCCCTCATAAAAATGAATCGCAGGCCGCCTCTCCAACAACACCTCTTGGAGAAATGAATCCAACCGTCCGGTAAACTCCTGCCACGATTCACCCTCGGGCGGAGTGACCTTCTGCGGCGCATCAATCCAGCTTCGGTACACAGGGTTATCCTTGAGCTGATCATACGTCAGCCCTTCCCACTCTCCAAAATCATTCTCGCGCAGACGCGAGTCGAACTTCACCTGTCCGATGGCATCAGGAAGAATCTGTTCCAGCGTCTGCCGACAGCGAAGAAGATCACTGCAATATACCTCGTTCCACGAAACATCATTCAATTGTTCATGAAGCGGAGCCAGTTCTTCTTTGGCATTTGGCAGCAGACCAATGTCGGTATGCCCCAGGTACCTTTTTTCCGCATTCCACAGCGTTGTCCCGTGACGGACCCACAGAATGTTTCGTTTCATCGAGGCCGATTGATCCGTATGTACTTTATTGCCTGCATTTCCTTCATTTACGGCCATAACAGCGTCCCTCCTGTCAGCCACACACCCAGCGTTATGAACACGCACAGTACAACAAAAGCCCCTGCCGACCAGAACATCAGGCGTGATGTTCGCACAATATCCTCGGCTTCCATCGGCCGTGTCGCCTCGCCCATGTAGGCGCGAAACGAAGCGACTCCATGATACACGTTATGTCCGCCAAGCCGGATGCGCAGTGCTCCCGCCACCGCTGATTCGGGAAAACCGCTATTCGGACTTGGATGCAGTCTTGCATCCCGTGCGACCATGCGTGCTGCTCCTTTGGCGTCCAGCTTCATGACCCAGGCACCCACAATTAACAGCATCGCGGTCAGCCGGGCAGGTATCCAGTTCGCCACATCATCCAGACGGGCCGAGGCCCAGCCAAGATGCAGATACTTGTCATTTTTATAACCGACCATGGAATCCAGCGTGTTGACGGCACGATAAGCCATAGCTAGCGGAGCGCCTCCAATAAGCGCATAGAATAACGGGGATACAATGGCATCCACGATATTTTCGGCAACCGTCTCTACCGTTCCCCGCACAACCTCCGGTTCATCCAGATGCGCTGTATCACGTCCAACAATCATGCCCAGTGAACGTCTGGCCGCCGGCCAATCCTGCTGCTTCAGATGACGATACACTTCCATACCTGCATCCTTCAGCCCTTTTGAAGCAATGGTCGTTGCAATGAGCACCACTTCAGCTACCGCTGCAATGACAGGATGAATCAGCCCAAGCACATATACGAGTCCCCACGTGATGGCAAAAGAACCCCCCGCAATCACAATCGGGAACAACAGCCCTGCTCTCTTCAGCCCCGAATCTGTGTTCACACGTGAACGAATGACACGCTCCAACGCCGAGATGCCTTTTCCCATGCCAATCACCGGGTGGGGAATCCAGCGCGGATCTCCGATACATCGGTCCAACAGGTACGCCAGTATAATAATCCAGGCTCCCGCCATGCCTGTCCAGAGTGGCCAAGTCCATAGATGCTCTACCTCAAAAGTCATTTGTGCCTGATCCTCTCTTTCCATAACTGTCCGGCCTGAAGGCTCTCCGTCACCGTGTCGTATACCAGTCTGCCAATCGCCGCCCCTGCTGTGGTGGCTGTCCCCGCATAAGCGATCATCGGTTGTGGTTCTTCCACTGCCTGACGTACTGCAAACACAATGGCATCGGTTGTGGTGCCCGTGGCGGGCAACCCGTTCTCCGAATCCAGAACCCCCGCATCCGCCAGCGCTGCCGCTTTGGCTTCCACTGCCGTCTGTACCGCATTCAGCATCGCCCCGGTGGTCATGCGTCCATTCAACCAGAGCATAATGTTAATTGTACCCGGGACATAGGGCTGCATCGTTAGATCCCGTGCTGAAGGAGCAGAACGCTTCATGGCAGAAGACATCTTCTTATTTCCCGCTGCATCAAATACCGTTCTCTCCGACCCCGCGCGTGCTGCATTCGATACACCCGCAGTCGTGCAGCACAGAAGACCAAATTCATCAGTAGTATATTCCTGAATGGAGGTATGCTCCAGCCTTACGGCTGTCAGTAATCCCGCACATTGATCCCGCGGCTCACGCCATTCGTTTAGCGCTTGTTCGATATCACGCGGCGGATCATCACAACGGTAATGCCTGTCCACATAGATATTAAATATGCGATCCAGTTCAAGCATCCCGCCGCCGTAAACCGCACTCGACAACGCTTGGGCAGCCATTGGGCTCTGTGCTTTGATATGTCGTTCATGTGCAGATATGTTCAGTCCTGGCCAGGAAGAGGCCGCATATTCATTCTCGTCTGTTTTTCCATTCGCAAAATAATTATAAAACGGGAGTGTCACTACCGCATCCCTCCCTGTTCCTGTTCCGAATCTTTCGTCTGCTCCTGCTGACTTGATTCATGAATGGAGGTCTGATCGACATTCGGATATCCCTTGGTTTCCAGCACGCTGCCCAGCACTTCGAGTAATGTGGCATTGGCGTCTGCATCCTTGACCGCGAAACGTACATGCCCTTCGTCAAGCCCCGGATACATGGCACAGCTGCGAATCAGGATACCCCTTCGGCCCAGCGCCTCCTGTATTGATGCTGCTGTCCAAGGGGCTGGCACACGTGCCAAAATAAAGTTCGCCTCTCCCGGTGTCACCACACATCCACGCGCCTGCAGTCCTGCGATGAGATGATCCCGTTCCCGCGAGATCTGTGATATGGTCTCCTGTTCGTACCGTTCTCCACTGCACAGACAGGCTTCACCTGCCATGAGCGCCAGACCGTTAACACTCCACGTCACCTGTTTCTTCGTCATCGCCTGGATGTGTTCCGCACGACCCAAAGCATAGCCGAGACGCAAACCCGGAATGGCATAAAACTTCGTCATCGAACGAATGATGATCACATTGGGATAGTCATTCAGATGTGCTGCCAGGGACTGGCGCCGGGCTGCCGGAATAAAGTCCATAAATGCCTCATCAATGACGAGCACGGTTCCCGTTTTTTCCGCATTACGGGCAAGGCTTTGCAATACCTCAAGCGGATATTGTACACCGTTCGGATTGTTCGGCTGGCCGAGGAAGAGCAGGTCTACCTTTTCCATGAGTTGCTCGATGTCCTCGGGTTTCGCTCGCCACGCCAGCTCTTCTCTCCCCACTGTATGCACAACCTCGGCGCCGAATTGTTGTGCCAACGCTCGATACTCCGAGAATCCCGGTTCCACCGTACCCACCTTGCGCGGGGCAAGACCCAGCAGAATGAGCGCCATACTTTCGGCTGCACCATTGCCCACGGAAATCTGCTCCTGCATCACACCAAGACGCTCGCTCAGCAGTGCCTTGAATCCCCGATGCGCCGGATCGGGATACCGAATCACCGACTGCAATCCTTGCTGCATAGCCTCCAGCACCCCTCTGGGCGGACCGAGCGGATTAATGTTGGCACTGAAATCCAGAAAGTCAACGGCTTCCCTTCCAAATCGTGACGCAGCCGTCTCCACATCCCCGCCATGTCCGAACACTTCGATATAACCGGTCATTCTTCCGTCATCCTTTCTGTATGTCCTTTTTATTATGGATGGCACGGGAGGTGTGGGTCAATCCTGTTTTCTTTGTGTCCCAACCATAATTCGTTTACAATAGAAGAGGAATTTCGGTTCCTTTTGATATACAAGGTTCACTACATAAGGGACTAGCAATCCCTCACATACATTAATGGAGGAATGACCATGCTGTTTGTAGACAACCAGGGCATTACAGATCCTTCTGTAAACCTTGCGATCGAGGAGTACATTCTGAAACATCTTCCGATGGAGGATGACAGCTATCTGCTGTTCTACATTAACCGTCCGTCGATCATCATCGGAAAGCATCAAAATACGATTGAAGAAATTAATATCGAGTACGTTCAGGACAACGGTGTGCAGGTGGTTCGTCGTCTTTCGGGAGGCGGAGCGGTATATCACGATCTGGGCAACCTGAATTTCAGTTTTATTACAGCGGATGACGGTCAATCCTTCCACAATTTCCGCAAGTTCACCCAACCTGTGGTTGAAGCTTTGCACGAGCTTGGTGTAAATGCCGAGTTGACCGGGCGTAATGATCTGCAAGTGGGCGAAAAGAAAATCTCGGGCAATGCCCAGTTTTCCACACGTGGGCGCATGTTCAGTCATGGCACATTGATGTTTGATCTGAATCTGGAGCATGTTCAAGCTTCCCTGAACGTCAATCCCGAGAAGTTCAAATCCAAGAGCACCAAATCCGTGCGCAGCCGGGTCGCCAACATACGGGATCTGATCGACACCAACTTGACGATTGAGCAGTTCCGTGATGAGCTGTTACGTCACATTTTCGGAATGGAGCCTAAGGACGTTCCACAGTACACGCTCACTGACAAGGACTGGGACAAAATCAAGGAAATCTCCGCTGAGCGTTATAACAATTGGGACTGGAACTATGGCTTGTCTCCGGAAAGCAATGTGAAGCACACTCGCAAATTCCCTGTCGGCATCATCGATCTGCGCATGAACATCAAGGATGGACGCATCGAAGATATTAAAATCTTTGGCGACTTCTTCGGTGTAGGCGATGTGGCGGATATCGAAAATATGCTACGCGGCAAGCGTTATGAGGAATCCGATGTGCGTACTGCACTTGAGGGCCTGGATGTAAAACATTACTTCGGCAACCTTGAGCTGGAGGACTTTATCGGCCTTGTATTCTTGGAAGAGTAGGATTTAGATGTAAGGATAGTTTCAGAACGAAGTCTAAGATTACACGTTAACGGAGAAGACAGAATTCATCGGGAGAAGCGAAGCGTTCGCCTAAGGCTTTTTGTAAAAAAGCTACATCGGAAGCATATGCTTATCAACGGATTTCCCCTTAGGGGAATAGAATCAAAAATCCGGGGATAACAGCGATCGAAAGATGAATCTGTATTCGGAGTGGCCTCGTGTAAAACTTATTTTTTCGTTCGTTAGTATAGATACAGATAAAAAAGGAGAGAAACACAGATGACCTACAAATTGATCGCAATCGACATTGATGACACACTGATCAACGATAACAAGGAAGTAACCCCTGCGACACAAACTGCACTGGAACAAGCAGTTGCCCATGGTGTAACTGTAACGCTGGCGACTGGACGTGCTTATGCTTCCGCACAAGCGCTTGCTCGTCAAACCGGACTTAACGTGCCGATCATTACGTATCAAGGCGCATTGGTGAAAAACCTGCTGGACGAAAAAGTACTTTATGAGCGCTACGTTCCACAGGAAGCTTCCCGTAAATTGTATGATTACTGCCTGGAGAACAATCTCCACCTTCAAACATACATTGACGACAAGTTGTATGCTCGTGAGGAAAACGACAAGTTGCGTGATTATGCCAAATTAAACGGCACCCAATATTATATCGAATCTGATTTCATCAAAGTCATCGAACAAAAAACACCAAAGCTGCTTATTATCGATGAGCCGGATTACTTGGATAAGGTTGCCGTTGACCTGCGCGAATTGCTCGGACCACAAGTGCATATCACCAAATCCAAACCTTACTTCCTCGAGATTATGCACAATGAAGGAACTAAAGGCCACGCCCTTACGTTCCTGGCAGACCACTTTGGTCACCAGCTCAGCGAGTGTATTGCCATCGGCGACTCCTGGAACGACCATGAGATGCTCGAAGTTGCTGGTCTTGGTGTAGCGATGGGCAATGCCATCCCTGCGTTGAAAGAGCTGGCGGACTACATTACGGCGAGCAATAACGAAGATGGCGTAAAAGAGGTTATTGAGAAGTTTGTATTGAACGCAGAGTAAATAAGAGCAACGAACAGCCCAGTCCGGCGAATTTCGCCGTGCAGGGCTGTTTTTTTGATTTTAAAAATATGATCATTATCCTGTTTAAACGATTATATTAGGTATATTTCTCTGTTATTTTTTATGTTTTGAGAGCAACAATGCGGTAATCAAAGATAATTGTAGTGAAATCGTAATCGCCATAGCTAAGAGGACACGATCTGTATCTGGAACATCGTCAAAAAACAAAACAATAAAAAATACAATGAATGAGACTACAATGCTAGCTATGAAATTTGCAATAATTCCTTTCATGCTTTGCCTCCTCCCCGAACCTTCAGTCACCACTATTTAGTGTCTTACTTGCTCAAGGCAGCATGCTGAAAAGACTCAAGCAGTTTCTTGATTTGCCCATCAAATTCCAGTTGAAATGACGGAATGATCTCATCTATTCTTTGCTGGAACAACTCCGGATCCTGGACACCAAGCTCTGCTCTTAACTCCATTTCTTCTTCGGAACCATTGTCGTTCAGGATCATGTTCAGGATTTCACCTTTAAAGTATTCACTCGGAGGAAGGATTAGAGCATTCATCAGGAACTGGGTAAAAAAGAGATGTCTATTATTTTCCTGACTCGCCTTTTTCATCGCCTGCTTAGTAAACAAGTTTATATACTTCTGAGCAAACGCAACCCCTTTCATTCGGGAAGTACCGACATGTTCGACCCCTTTCCAACGCAGATCAGCTACAGAACTAAGCCACCAGGCCGGTTCAATGGCCTGCTGCATACGAAGCAGCACTTGGCGCTCAAACTGCGGCTCGGGATGCATTCGCTGCTCATCCAGACATTTCCCTATGGTCTCGGCTTCAATTGCAGCGACCGTCATGCCTTGGCCATGGATCGGATCGAAGCTGCAAAATGCATCGCCAAGGACGAGTAATCCGGAGGGCCAATTCTCCATGAGTTCAAAATGTTGACGGACAGACTCGGAAATACGATATCCTCGTGGCCCTTGAAAAGGCTCCAACTGGTTTTCCAACGCTACGATTTCATCCGAAGCAAACAAATGCTTGATTTGCTCTTGGAACTCATCCGGATGGGTTGAAGGATATTCATCTCCTCCTGCGTTAAACAGTAATAGTCCAGCGATATCATTTTCAATGCGCCACAACATGCCCGCACGAATTCCTTGCGCAGGATCGGACTCTGTTATCAACGTTCCCCAGTTATTTTGAATAGAGGGTGGTATCTTATAATAGCGGGTGCTGTAACCAAGAGACACCTTCAACACTTCCGGCTCAGGCACGGACAACCCTATCTGTTCAAGCCATCTGATCAATTTGGAAGAACGTCCCGCGGCATCAATAACCATATCTGCTGCAAGTATTTCTTCCCGGTTATCCCGACTTCTTTCTTTGGTATACACGCCTGTAATCGAACGCTGATCTTCTGATGCCATTAACCCGGTAACTTCCGTGCTCGTTAAGAAGCTTATATGATCTATGTTCTGGACTCGCTGACGCAGTACCCATTCCAGCAGAGCTCTGCTGCTTGATGCAATTTTGAATGAGGAAGCGGCATTCGCCTTATTGACTAATGTACCGTAGCGATTGGCAATCATAAACTTCTCTTCATGTGAAGGAATGGCACCAAGCGCGACCAATTCGTCATTGTATCCGGGAAAGTACTGTTCCAGAATGAGTCCGCCGCGCGGCAATACACGATGTGGATGAAAGGACTGAGGAACACCCTGCCGATTCGCCGGCTCAGAAGGCAATTCATCTCGCTCAATGATACATACCTCATCATAATAATCAGATAACATCCTTGCAGTGATTAATCCTGCAATACCTGCCCCAATTACCACAGCTTTTTTCATGTCGGACATCGCCACTTCACCCTCTCTAATCCATCATATTTTATCTACACTTGTATCTCTATCAAAAAATTACTTATAATACCAATATACACTTGAAATCTCGTATCATGTAAGAATCAATGTGTTGATACTATATAGCTAAACTACAATAAGGAACTGATGGAGAGATATTCAGAAGTGATTTTCTGGAATTGAAGAGAAGAGGTAAACAATTTTCACTTCCCATAGAACTGCTAGCCGAGTTTCACTCGGGGGTGATTCGTTTACTTGTGACGTGGTGGATACAACATTTCGAAGAGAATGTTACGGCAAAACAGATGGATGAATATTATTACCTACCGGTTAATGAGAACATCATGTTGGAATAACAAACAGCTCAACCTAAAATCAATGGCTGATTTTGAGATTGAGCTGCATACCTTCAAACTTCACCTATTTTAAAACAGACTCGGAAGCCTGCACTGTCATCCTCGCACGACTTCTTTTCTTCAACCAGCCGCTCACCTTCTCATTCATCGCCAGCAGACCTGAGACGACCAGCACCACACCGATCCACGTAATCCAGCTGACATGTTCCCCGTAGACCACAGCGCCAAGCCCTACGGCAATGGGCGGTGAGATATACAGCCAGGTTGCCGGGAACAACGGATTCGTGCGAGACATGATCCAATAGAACAGACTGTGCCCAACCATCGAGCCAATAACAGTCAAATATATCACGGACGAGACAGCAGGCACCCAATCCAAAGCTGACATGTTCCAGGATTCTGTCACCGCTGAGAGCAAGCTTAACAACAGTCCCCCATACATCATCTGTACTGCGTTGATCGCCACGGGGTTCGTTTCTTTGAACTGATTAATAACCTTTTTGGAGTACAATGCACCTGCTGAATAACAGACTTCCCCTACCAGTACCGCGATACAGCCCCACATAAACAGAGAACCTGCACCAAGTGATACACCAGGCAGCACAACCAGAACCACACCGGTGAACCCGATCAGGCAGCCTGTAATCATACGGGCAGATGTTTTTTGCCGTAACAGCGCCGTCTGCATCAACATAATCATCAGTGGCCCTGTCGCTGACAGAATGGCACCCACACCCGAGCTCACATGCTGTTCAGCCCAATATAATGTGGCAAAGGTGCCGAAGGTCAGCCCCGCTCCCGTCAGCAGCATCTCCTTACGGAACAGGAGTGACCAGCTCACTTTGCCCTTCATTCTCATCCATGCAAACATCAGCGCCCCCGCGATTACAAATCGCAATCCGGCTGACAGAAAAGGCGGCATACCTGCCTCCACTCCAATTTTAATAGCCAAAAACGTTGTACCGAAAATAAGACACATAACCGTAAATGCAATCCCCACCATGATAACCACTCCTTTATCTGTTCTTCATCATATCTCATGGTCCATAGAACAGAATGAACAAAACAGAACAGTTATCGCCTATTAGCTGTTACAATAGAGTTCAAAAGGAGTGTGAGCCGGATGGGCAAAACCTTGATGATGACAGATAACAGCCTGAAATTATATGAGCAAGTCATCCATTATCTCGTTGTGCGTATAGAAGCGGGAGAGTGGGCCGAACATGAAAAACTGCCATCTGTACGAAGCCTGTCCGAGCTACTCGGCGTACATCGTCTGACCGTTTTCAAAGCCTATCAGGAGTTAAAGGAACGTGGGAATGTTTATGTGAAGGACAAGTCCGGCTATTATGTCAGTCCAGCAACTCCATTCTCTGTAACGGATCAGGCAGATGATCCCGCCGTGGCTGCCTGGTTGCATTGGGACTCCCTCGCACATGTACAATCGCTTGAAGCCGAATTCCAGTTTTCCAAATCATTGATTGATCCCGCCCTGCTTCCCAATCGGTATTGGGGAGAACTGATGCGCGATCTGCTGGATCAATATCCACGTCTGCTCGGAACGTACTCCACGATTCAGGGAGATTTGGAATTGCGTAGTGCCCTGGCAAGCCATCTGACAACCAAGGAACGCTTCTACCTATCCGCAGACGAGGTGTTAATTACATCAGGTGCCCAGCAAGCGATCGACGTCATCTCGCGGACGCTCGTCAAGCCCGGAGATCGGGTCTTGATGGAACGGCCTACGTATGGGCCGGCCATGGAGATTTTCCGCAAACAAGGTGCCCGGCTCGTCTTCACCGACATTCATCCCGAGGGTTATGATCTGGAGCAGATCGAACATCTGATGAAGAGTGAGAAGCCGCGCCTCTTTTATATGACACCGACCTTTCAGAATCCAACCGGCATGAATGTTCCAGTAGAACAGCGCAAGCAGTTACCCGAACTTGCAGAACAGTATGGTTGTTTTCTGCTTGAAGACGACAGCACCTATGATATCTATTTTAAGGAGAAACCTCCTGCACCCATTTTCACCTACGACACCACTGGGCACACCCTATACATTCGCAGTTATAGCAAGTATGTTGCACCCGGGCTTCGGATTGCTGCCATCATATGCCGTCAGCGTTTCATGCCAGGACTACAGGCTGTAAAATCACTGACAGATAACGGATCGCCCCTCCTGAACCAGAAGCTTTTTCTCCGTTATTTTCAGTCAGAACGTATGCATCAGCATCTGTCCAAGCTGCGGACCGCCATCCAGCTAAGGATGGAAGTGATGGAACAATCTCTGCTGGAAACGGACTGGACGTGGACCCGGCCGGAGGGCGGACTCAACTTTTGGGTAGAGCTTCCTAAGGGCGTGGATACAGGAAGACTGCTTCACCAGTGCATGGAACAATCGGTTGCCTTTGTACCCGGAACCGTATTTGATTCTTCGGATCATTCAGCCAGTCGCAAGCTGCGCCTGTCCTTCTCTTATGCACATGAGCAGCAGATTCGTGAAGGCATGAGCAGGCTTATTACGCTGGCCAACGAAATGTAAGGTATGAATTATAAATCAAAAAGCCCGAAAGGTCACATGACCTTCCGGGCTTTTGTTATGAATTGGATATGACCTTATCCACCAATCCATATTCGACTGCTTCAGCAGCGGTCAGGAAATAGTCTCGATCCGAGTCCTTCTCAATCCGCTCAATCGACTGTCCTGTATGGTCAGCGAGCAGTTGGTTGAGGCGATGGCGGTGCTCAATGATGCGGTTAGCATGAATCAACATATCCGCTGCCTGCCCACGAGTACCACCGAGCGGTTGATGGATCATGATCTCACTGTTCGGCAGTGCCATGCGTTTCCCTTTGGCACCACCCACCAGCAATATTGCACCAAAGCTTGCTGCCATACCCGTACAGATCGTCGAATCATCCGGTTTCACGAACTGCATGGTGTCATAGATGGAGAAACCTGCTGTCACCGATCCGCCGGGACAATTGATGTACATCTGAATATCCTTCTCCGGGTCCTCTGCAGTCAAAAATAATAACTGTGCCACAATGGCATTCGCCATCTGATCCTCAATCTCCCCTGATACCATAATGATCCGGTCCTTGAGCAAACGTGAATAAATATCATAACTCCGCTCTCCGCGGGCTGTCTGTTCTACTACATACGGCACTGCATTCATATGTGTCGCCTCCTTGGTTTAAGCAACCATGGTGACCGTGTACCCACCTCCATACGACATCGAGTTCATACCAGAAGTGGAGTACCCGTACATCATTGGCTGCATGGATGGAGACGGCAAAGTCTGCTGCAAAATCGTCCCCGCCACAGCCAGCGGATCCTCGGTCCGGTTCAGGCACAGATCAATGATTTGGGCAGTATCTCCAGTACGAAATGCCAGCAAATAACTGCGCAATTCCTCCCGATGATTTTCCACTGCGCCTTCCTCATACTGTGATTCTGTGTCCGATTGTTCCAACCCGTGCCTCACTTCAGCTATGGAAGAGCGGGCTCGACTTAACGCTGCTTTCACAGCGCCTTCTGTCGTATCCAACATTTCTGCAGTCTCTGCCGCCTTGTAACCCATTAATTCACGTAATACATATATCACTCGCTGCCACGGTGGTAGCTTATCTATTAGGAGTTGAACGGCAGACTCCAATTCCTCGAATCGGCTTTCTTCCTCCATTTCGTGCAGGAGCGGCTTCACTCTATCCAGTTTACAGGCCAATCTCTCACGCTGACGTAAGATATCAATCCAGCTGTTGCGTGCAATACGGATCAGATAAGCTTCCCAATTCATGTCTTTATTCATCCCGGAAGATCCAACCTCACTCGACGACAATACTTTGAGACAGGTCTCCTGAACCAGATCCTCCGTCTCTTGAACTGATTTCGTCAGCGATAAACAATACGCATACAACGAACCCATCAGATCGGGTAATCGCGCATGAATGCTTTGGTTCAATTGGTTTGTTCCAGCGGTACTACCGGATTCAATATGGGATTTATCTGGTTTACCATCATCATGTGGTCTGTTGATCCTGCAATCCACGGACTTCACAAAGGCCATCTTGGGGGCCCCCCTTTGCTGGTTCCTGATTGATTTTGACTTACACTATGTAAACGAAGAACCTCCTCCAAAGGATACGCTCTTCTCCATTTATTTTTATTACGATGCCTCAAGTCGAGTTACGCATTCGTTTCAAACTATAAGGTTCCAAGCGGCACCTTCATCCCGGTAAGGGCAATCGTAATGCCTTGATCCAGATTATGATTCTTCCTTACATCAACGTCATGAGACATATGTGTAAAATAGGTATGACCCGGTTTCAGTTCCCGCAGCAGCTCCTGCGCCTCGCGCATATCATACACGGAACGTGTTGAGAATTCCGCAAGTTCATGCACAAAGCTTGTTCCGAGCACTAACAGATCCAATCCATGTAACGGCTCTTTCTCGGATGTTTTCAGGTCAATGGCATCTGAACAATACGCCCAACGATAGCCTTCCCGATCCAATCGATATGCGTACGAATACCCGTTATGTCCATGACATACTTTCCAGGAACGCACCTTCCACCCACTAAGTTCAATACCATCATCCGTTTCAAGAAAGTCCATATGACGCCCCAACCATGGAAACTGTCCCTGAATGGTAGCAATCACTTCGCGTGGTGCATAACAACGTCCCTTTACACCCAGCCAGCGGCATGCATCCGCCCATTCCGGTAATCCGCCAATATGGTCAAAATGGGCATGCGTGATGAGCAGCGTATGCACCATACGCAATCCCTGATCCTCCATCTGTGATCTCCAGTCCGGTCCGCAGTCAATCATGAACTGTTCACTCGCACCATCCGCACCACCGTCAATCAGAACAGAAGAGCGTTTCCGTTTATTCTCTCCCGTAAGCCTTGCCTCTGTACATACTTCGCAATCACAATACACACGTGGAACGCCCATCGCATCGCCAGTGCCCAGAAATGTTAGCTGATTCAATCCGCATTCCCCCTGAATTAATGATATGTAGATTGTAATCGTCCACCCCTGTTTTTGCAAAAAAAAAGACCATCCCGCTGCAGTTCTCCACTGCAATTCGGGACAGTCTGTGGTCTGACCGTTCACCGTCAGACTTTAATTCCATGCTTCGCTCCATTCGGGAGCGTACGCTTCGTCAGCATGTGGTGCAACCTTATAAGCCGGTCATCCGCATGAAGATCAGGCCTTACCTTTTAATCAGGCCACGACCGATTAATTCGAGTCATACTCGGCGCTGGAACTACACCAGTGCCCGCAGCTTTAGTGTCAATTCCTTACCCGCAGGTACATCCTTTGAACACGTAATCACCCAGTTCGACGCAAGCCGCTTCGCCAGTACTTCTGCCTGCTCCGGTTTCAACTGTAATCCGGTGACGATTCCTTCACCCACTGTGAAGTCTCTCTCTGGCTGTACCTTAAAGGCCTTTTCCAACCAGATTCCGAGTCCACCACGCGTGTTAAAGGTAATCCGGTACCCATCTTTTACTGCTGCCTCCAGATTTTCACCATGCTCATCCGCATACGAGAAAAATTCGTTATATCGGTATTCCTCTTCAGACACGGCGTCAAAAGCGGAAACGTCTTTGGCTTGAATGGCTTTTAATATTTCTTCCTCAGGCATCCCCTTACCTCGGGCCTGCTCCAGTCGAATTGCTGTACTTTGGGATAATTTGATCTCTGCACTCATTCAACTCACACCTTCCTGCTAGTACTATGTAACAATCATGATTCAGTATACCTCTATTATAACCTTTTGGCAGTAAAAAGCCTCCATCTCTACTTCCATTGAAATGAAGGGTGAGCTTCAGATCTCAAGTTTCATTTCATTGATTTGAAAAAGTGAATATCATATTTTAATAGAACAAAATAAAAATATTTACAAAATATACAAATTAATCTAATATATAGTTGTCCGGACTTAGTTCAAATAATCACATTGTTAAGGGAGGTTTTTTCATGAAATTAGGAAAAATTTTAAAAAGCACTACTTTCACTCTGATTTTCACTGGGTTGCTAGCATCGAGTGCTTTAGCAGCTGGTACCGGTGATGATCCGACACCTACGAAAGACATTCCAACGGTAAAACAACAACTAGTATTTTCAAAAAAGTTAAAAGAATTACAGATTCATAAGGACAGAGTCGAAAGCAAATACAACATCATGGCTCTTGGTGACTTAAGAACGGTGGGTGTTACCCCATTCAAACAAGAAACGACCTATTGGTGCGGGCCTGCTACAACGAAGCAAGTATTAAATTACTTAAATGGCAGTTCAGAATCACAATCCTACTACGCCCAAAAACTAGGGACTACGAGAGATGGCACTGACTTTACAGTGGTTGACAATGTTCTAAATAATCTACAATCCAATTATACTTATTCTTACTCTACGTCACTCCCTATTGAAACATGGAAGTATGCCATCATGTATTCATCCGATAACTACCATCCAGCTGTATTAGATTTAAAAATTACTGGAAATGAATTAGAAAATTATACAGGAACTGTAAGCGGTCATATAATAAATGTCTCAGGTTATGACTTTAGAACAAATGATGCTAAAGTAAGACTCACAGACCCTTACGACCAAGGAAATAGAGGGAAAACGCATGGTAATAAGTGGTACAGTCTTGAAAAAGTATGGCAGGCTAATCAAAACCACTTTAGACAAGCAATAATATGGTAAGATAAAAGATTGACTAGAAGCAGGGAAGGTTACTTCCCTGCTTCACTACTCTACAGGTCTACAGGGGGCTCAAACATGAATATGAAATATGGACGTAAATCTATTCATATCACATTAATGCTTACATTATTGCTCACAGCATGTACCAATTCAACTCCAGCCAATCCAACTACAGATCAGCACATACCTAAAAAGCCATCTACTACATTGGAAACTGCACCTGAAACCAATTTACTAGACTCATCTCATGATCAAACTGCACCAGAACTGCCAGAGGTTAAACCCGACGTTGCATTCAAACTCCCCTTCAGAATGGATTCAGTGACCATCAAAAATGATGTTTTAGATCGTAATACCGTCGTGGCTAGCTACAAAGATGACAACGACAGTGTCATTTTTAGCAGAGATTTTTCTACAACTGAATTAACCGAGATGGAGATCATCCAGTTTGACACGAAAAAGAATACGTATACTTCTCGCTACCGCGCTGCGAAAGGCATCATTATTAATACTCTAGTGTCTGTTGGAGACGACTTATTTTGGATAGAGAACACAGCTAACCCAACGGATAATAATACACCATGGCAAATTCTACGGATGAAGCGAGATGATCTTAAGGCATCGCCTGTCGTTTTTGCCGAAGGCATTAGCGAAGATCAAATGGCCGTCCCTGTATTAAGAACCTATCAAGATGAAATTAGCTGGATAGAGAAGAAGATCACCAATCACATCGTTAAAAATGAAGCATTTATTTATAATGTAAAAAGCAGTATCAAGACCAAGGTAACCACACAATTGCTAAATGAACAAGATAAAAAGAACAGAGATGGTGTTTTCCTTGATGTACAAAGGCCTATTGATGAGGGATTATTGATACAACAAACGTTTTTTGAAAATAAAGGTGCAAACAATGTAAAACGCTTTGACATTCTTTTGTATCCTAAAGATCATTCCGAACCTGAAGTTATTGTTAAAGATCGTGAAGACATTTATGATTTCACAGCAAATGAACAATGGATTGTATTAACAGCGGAGAGTAATACTGAAATCTTAGATCGAAAAACAAAAAAACTGATTTACTCCATTACTCACGACAGCTCCCTACTCGGTGGATACTCGCCTTTTTTATTTGAAAATCAGCTTATCTACAAACAATCCCCCTATATTATGGCTGTAGATTTAGCCACAGGCAATAAGCAACGAGTAATTAAAAAAGAAGGAAGCTATACACCTATTTATAATTTCGGAGATAATCTCACCTTTACTCGCATGGAATATGACAAGGATAGTATTCAAGCTGAATTGTATTTTATGGACTTCAATCCAGAATAGCAATAATAGTACTGTAAGAATAAATCCAGAGCATTTTTGCTTTAACTCCCGTTCACATAAATGGCCTCCCCATGGTTAGACATGATCTAACCATGGGGAGGCCATTTCAATGCTGTACGATTCCACTACAGCCCCGCGAGCACCTGATACCACACGCCGCGTTTGGAGTACAACGTACTGCGTACCTCTTCCCATCCCCCTAGATAGTTAATATCAAATAGCCCTTCTGGCGTTGGGAATGTGGACTCCGTCTGTGCAAATACATCCGGATCTACTGAACGAAAACCATGCTTGGCAAAAATACGCTGCGCTTCTGGTGTACGCAGATATGCGACAAAGGCTTCTGCCAGTTCGCGATTCCCATGTTTGTCGGCATATTTATTCACTACAACTGCCGGGTTCTCAATCAGGATCGTATTTTTCGGAATGACAATGTCATAATCTACACCTTTCGCGATCCGGGCAAGCAATTCATTTTCATACGTGACGATTACATCACCGACACCATATTCGAATGCCGCCATCGAAGAACGACCACTCTTGTCCAATGATTCAACGTTACGATGTACCTGTTCGAGAAAAGCCTTGGCTGCGGCAGGATCTTTCTTCCCCTCTTGCTCCTCCGACAGTTTCAATCCAGCACCGTAAATGGCATTAATGTCCCATTGTGCGCCCCCGGATGTCTTTGGATTGGGGTACAATACCTTCACACCAGGCTTCGTTAAATCCTGAAAATCACGAATCCCCAGCGGGTTGCCTGCTCTTGTTCCCAGAACAACAATCGAACGAGTAATCATGCCTTCATTAGGGGTCTGTTTCCAATCGTGGCTAACCAGATCGGCCTTGACCAGCTTGTCGATATCACTCTCCATCGCGAGCAAGGCCACATCCGCCTCGAATCCACCAACGATGGCTCTTGCCTGTGTACCCGATGCTTCATAGGACTCCTGGAAGTTAATTGTCTGTCCGGTCTTCGCCTTCCACTCCTCCTGGAACTTGGGTAGCAACTCGCCTACAGCATCTTTCGCTACACTGTAAGCACCAATCACCAGCGTATTGGATGAATCGTTACCAGAGGGCTCGTTCTGTTCGCTTGCCCCCTCCTGCTTGCTGCACCCAGCGGTCATGCAGACGAGCAGAAGCATGAGGGCAACATTTAAGAGTATGGCTTTCTTCTTCCTCGTCTGCATGGGCAGCCCCTTTCTTCCACTTGATCTAAATCATCACCGGCATCGGATCTTCCTTCAGTCGGTTCTCAACCACCCAACTGTTGGAGTCATTGAACAGGTATGCACGGTGTACAAGAACGCGAATTTGTTGACCGATCTCCAAGGTCGTTTTCTCCAGGGAACGATAAGTGATTAACTTGTGCCCCTGTACGTCCACCTCTACCATCCATTGACTGCCGCGGAAATGAAGATGTTTGACTGTCCCTTTTTCTGTTGCAGACAGCATCGTGAATTCGTTCTTTAAGCCGATCTCAATATACTCTGGTCGAATAAGCGCTTTGGTGTGTTCACCCTCAACGGCATGTTCGAATCCTTTCAACTGGGAAGCATCCTCCACAACCGTAGATTCCCCGATAAATGTAGCAACAAATGGTGTCTGCGGGTTTTTGTAGATATCCCAAGGTGTCCCCTTCTGTTCCAGACGACCCTGGCTGATAATCATAATCTCATCCGCCACTTCAATCGCTTCATCCTGGTCATGCGTCACAAAGATCGAAGTGATTCCCACTCGCTCGATGAGCTCCCGCAACCATGAACGCAGTTCCTGACGGATCTTGGCATCAATAGCCGCGAACGGTTCATCCAGCAATAACAGTTGCGGCTCCGGGGCGAGTGCTCTGGCAAATGCCACACGCTGACGCTGCCCACCAGACAACTGATGTGGATAGCGCTGTTCGAAACCTTTTAACCCGGTCAGTTCAACCAATTCCATAACCCGATCACGTATCTGGGCTTTTGGCGTCTTCTTGACCTTGAGTCCAAAAGCAATATTCTCAAATACCGTCATATGTTTGAACAGAGCATAGTTCTGGAATACAAATCCGATCCCACGCTCCTGTGGAGGCAAGTGATTCACCACTTTTCCGTGAAAGCGAATCTCTCCGGAACCCGGATTCTCCAGTCCCGCAAGCATCCGCAGAATGGACGTCTTCCCACCTCCGCTGGGTCCAAGCAGACCGATTAGATGGCCTTTGGCAATATCGAATGAGACATCTTTTACCGCATGAAAATCACCGAAATGTTTGTTCAGATCACGGACTTCTACATGCATATTAATGCACTTCCTTTCGCTTCTTGGCCCATTCCATCATGAGCAGCAGCCCGACGGAGAAGGTGACCAGCACCAATGCCACACCATTTGCAGCAGCAACATTAAAATTCTCAACATCCTGATACACCAGCGTTGTTGCTGTCTGCGTTTTGTTCATGATATTACCGGATACAACCAGCACTGCACCGAATTCCCCAAGCGAGCGCGCAACTGTCAAGACCAGACCATACACCACTGCCCAGCGGATCGAAGGCCATGTCACACTCCAGAATGTTCTCCAGCCGTAGGCACCCAGTGTCGATGCGGCCTCCTCTTGCTGTGAACCGAGTTCCTGCAGGACAGGCATAACCTCTCTGACCATCAGTGGAAAAGTAACAAATAACGTTGCGATCACCATACCCGGGAAGGCATAGACCACATTGAATCCAATCCCTTCAAAGAACGCGCCCATAATGCTGTTAGGCCCCAACATCAATACAATCATCAAACCGCCAATGACAGGAGATACGGCATAAGGCAGGTCTACAATGCTGTTCAGCAGTCCTTTTATCCGTTCACTCAGCCATCCGGCACGAACTAGATACAGAGCCATCATGATGCCAAACAATGTATTTAACAGGGTGACTACCAGGACCACCAGTCCAGTCATCATCAAAGCGTGTAACGCCTCAGGACGCATCAGCCCTTTCAGGAATCCACCTGCCCCGTCTTCAAATGCGCCAATAAAAATGCGGCCAAGCGGGATGATCAACAGTACAATAAATACCGCAAACGTCAATCCGATTAAGAGTCGTCTCATCGTCTTCTCCCCCGCATCTGCACCAGATTGATCAGCCAGAGGATCAGGAAGGAGAGCGTCAGGAGCAACACGGATACAGCAGCGGCTCCCGTTGGATTATCACTTTCAATCTCCCCATAGATAAATACGGAAGCAGTCAGTGTTCTTCCCGGAATGTTACCAGCCACCAACACGACTGCCCCGAATTCAGCCAGTCCTCTGGAGAAAGCCAACATTCCCCCACTGATCATGCCAGGTGCCATGGACGGCAGAATAACCTGCATGAACGTGCGAGCCTTGGATGCCCCCATCGTGTACGAGGCCTCTTCCTCGGAAGGATCGATTTCTTCCAGCAAAGGCTGCACTGCACGGATCACAAACGGAAACGTGACAAAGGTCATCGCGATAACAATGGCGGGCTGATGAAATACAATCTCAAATCCCATGGATTCTGCCAGTTTCCCGATGGCACTGACCGGACCCAAAAGCAGCATAATCATCAAACCGCCCACCGCTGTCGGCAGCGCAAACGGGAGATCAACCAGACTGTTAAGAAACGATCTGCCCGCGAATCGATACCTTGTCAACACCCAGGCGATCATCGTGCCCAGCACCACATTAATAAGCGTGGCAATTACGGCCAGCCGAATCGTCAGCAGCACGGCTTTCCACGCGATGGGGTCCATAATGCTCTGAACAAAGTTGCTCCATCCTTCGGAGAAGGAATTGACGTACACACCGATGATTGGAAGTACAATAAGTACGATAAAATATAACAATACGGTACTGCGAAATCCCCAAGTCCATCCCTTATGACGAAGAACGGTATTCATTGCTGCGTTCCCTCCCAGCCTCCGGCTTTAGCTCCGGTCGGCAGTCTTCCTGGCTTCAATACTACATTTTCCTAAGTTGGATGATATTACTTTAATATTATTCCCATTAGTCTACTTGGTTTTGCTTTTCTGATACTTTACCAGTTTGCAGTGCTAATCGTCAATGCTTTTATTGAATTAATTGGGCCACACATGAGATCAATCAATTAAAATCGCACCTGTACACTGCGAGGCCAGAACAACCTTTCGATCACTGTTATCCCCAGATTTCTTTAATCCCCTTTATTAAAGGGGAAATCCTGTGATAAAGGTGAACTCTTTCGCTTCTTCAGGATATTTCTGTCCTCTCCGTTATCATGCATTTTCTATGATCAGAGTCATATGTGGTTTGTTTGGTATGTAGTGGTTAAGGTACAATCGAGGGTAAGAACAGAGATGATAAGGAGTGATTGAACATGTTATATACGAAGAATATATCCACTTCCACACGAGATGAAATGAAGGATATCACACGGGACGTGAAGCAGGTTGTCCAGAGTAGCGGGGTCCAGAATGGGACGGTTCTCATCTACTGTCCACATACGACAGCGGGTATTGCCATCAACGAAAATGCAGACCCCGATGTGAAACACGATGTCTTGTTGCGTCTGGACGAAGTGTACCCTTGGGAGCATCCCGAGTATCGACATGCCGAAGGCAACACAGCCTCTCACCTCAAATCGATTACAACAGGGCCATCACAGACGGTGATTATTCACGAGGGCAGGCTGCTGCTTGGCCGCTGGCAAGGCATTTACTTTTGCGAATTTGACGGACCTCGTGAACGGGAATACTTTCTCAAAATCATGGAAGGCTAGCGTCAGTCCCACTAGAGGCCGACCTACTCATTCAAGTTTTGCAAACACAAACAGGCGGTCCACCCTCATTTCGGGTCGGAGCCGCCTGACTTGGTCTTTGGCGCGTACTAACTTTCGCGAGATAACGTTATAAAGAATTAAAGTTATGACAAATCACCGCCCTGAAGTGTAGGGGTGCAACAATAGCGCCATTATTGGACGCCAGGCTGCTGGCCCAGATTGCGGCACAGCACTTTGACATGAGACAACGCAGATGATTCAATCTCCACAAACGTTAAACGGTCCTGAATGTAATAAGAAATGAATCCGTGCATAGCCAAAAATAGCGTACGCGGTACCCTTTGAATATCCTCTTCCGTACAATTCTCTTCATTCATGTACTGCCTTATAATGGATGCAAACAATTCAAAACAACGTCCCTGTTCGGTACGACAATAAGACAACAGTTCTTCGTCCCTGATCATAAACATAATTTCGTATTGATATGGATTCTCCAGACCAAAGCGAATAAACTCCATCATAATGTGCTCTACCTTGCTCACATCATCACGAACCGGCCTGACCATGGCTTGCAGCAGCAAATGCCCCAGATGATTGAAATCTTCAACCACGATGGCATAGAACAGCTCTGCCTTTTCCTTAAAGTGATAATACAGCGACCCATGACTATAGCCCAGATGCTGGCCGATGCTTCGCATCGAAATGGCGCGGTATCCTTTGGTAATAAAAAGGTGCCTCGCCGCCTCCAGTATCCGCTCCCTCGACAACTCCTGTTCGACTGCTCTTCTAGCCATATATTTTATTCCCCTTCAATAAAATAAAGCCGCTGTCCCTCCGTGATCCGGGATTGCCCTTGCGTCAAATCCGTGATCCAGGCTATAAAAGCCTCGGTTTCACTATCCGGCGGAAGACAAGTCAACGTAACCTTATCGGTGAATCCAGTTTCACCTGTACGGACTTCCCGGCTTCTTAACTCATTTTCCACTTTACCCAGCCACGTATAATCCAGTTCAACAAACACTTCACGATGCAGCACGTTGGTAATGGCTTCTCCGGCTTCAATGGCTGCTACAGCTCCATCCGTATAAGCACGAATTAACCCACCGGCTCCAAGCATAATTCCCCCGAAGTATCGCGTAACCACAATTGCCACATTTTTTAATTTCTGATTTTTGATTACTTCAAGAATGGGTTTCCCTGCTGTTCCGCTGGGTTCCCCGTCATCGGATTGCTTCTGGATCTCGTCCCGCTCCCCAATCATGTACGCAGAGCAGTTATGAGTTGCATTCCAATGTTTTTTCTTGATTTCATCGATGAAGGCAACAGCCTCTTCCTCTGTCGTGACCGGCATAATATGACCGATAAATCGCGACTTCTTGATTACAATTTCCAGGTTGCCCGGTCCTCGAACCGTGCGATAACGTTCAATCATCCTGAATCCAACTTTCTGATCTTTTCCTGAGTCCATTTTACAAGAAAGCAGTTCACCGCGCGAACGCGGACGAACTGCCCTGGTTATCTACATCCGGTAGCCCTGCATCTTACATGAACAGGATTCCCGGATCGATTAACATTACCTTATTCAACTATATGAGCAGACCGATGAATTATTCGGAAAGTCTCGCTTCGAGCGCTGCTTTCTCTTCTTCAAAGCCTGGTTTGCCCAGCAATGCGAACATATTTTTCTTGTAAGCTTCCACGCCTGGTTGGTCAAATGGATTGACGCCTAGCAAGTAGCCACTGATACCGCATGCTTTTTCAAAGAAGTATACCAGATATCCGAAAGAATATGGAGTCATATCTGGAATGTTCACAATCAGATTTGGTACTTGACCATCTGTATGTGCAAGCAGTGTTCCTTGGAACGCTTTTTTGTTAACAAAGTCCATCGTTTTACCTTCAAGGAAGTTCAATCCATCCAGATCATCCGGATCGGATTTAATTGAGATATGCTCTGCAACTTCAGTAACCTGAATAACCGTTTCGAAGATATTCCGACTACCTTCCTGAATGAATTGACCCATGGAGTGCAAGTCTGTAGAGAAATCAACGGATGCAGGATAGATCCCTTTGTAGTCTTTACCTTCACTCTCTCCGAACAGTTGTTTCCACCACTCGGATACGAAGTGCAGGGATGGCTCATAGTTTACAAGAATCTCCGTGCCTTTACCTTTACGATACAATGCGTTACGAACAGCTGCATATTGATATGCTTCGTTCTCAGCTACGTTCGGGTTGCTGTATTCCTTCGATGCGTCAGCCGCACCTTGCATCATTTCTTCGATGCTGATACCAGCTGCTGCGATTGGCAGCAAACCTACAGCTGTCAGAACAGAGTAACGTCCACCAACATCATCCGGAATAATGAAAGATTCATATCCTTCAGCATTCGCGAGTTCTTTCAGTGCACCGCGCGCTTTGTCTGTTGTCGCATAAATGCGTTTGCGTGCTTCTTCCTTACCGTACTTCTCTTCCAATGCTGCACGGAAGATACGGAAAGCGATTGCCGGCTCTGTTGTTGTACCGGATTTGGAGATGACATTTACGGAGAAATCTTTGCCTTCAACCAGATCCAGCAAATGAGTTACATATGTGGAACTGATATTGTTTCCTGCAAAATAGATTTCAGGCGTTTTGCGTTTGTCTTTTGGCAGATTGTTATAGAACGAGTGAGTCAGCATTTCAATCGCTGCACGTGCACCCAGGTATGATCCACCGATACCGATAACGATCAGTACTTCGGAGTCGCTTTGGATTTTGGCAGCTGCTTTTTGAATGCGTGCGAACTCTTCTTTGTCATAAGCCGTCGGCAGGTCAATCCAGCCCAGATAATCGGAGCCTGTTCCTGTTCCGTTGTGAAGCTGCTCGTGAGCCAGGCGAATCGGTTCTGCGAAGTAATCCACTTCGTGCTGATTTACAAATTGCAATGCCGTGCTATAGTCAAATGTCACTTTTTTTGCCATGATCTCAAAAACCTCCTGATTTCGATTATAGTGCGTGTTCAAACTTTGTAATCAAAAGCGGACTTTTTGAACAACCTCGTATATTATGTCCGTATTCCATTCTAAACAACTTGCCTTAAGGATACTTCAAATCCACGGGGCTGACAAGCTTGCCGCCCGAACTTTGTCGTTCGTATTCAAGAAGCAAAAAGGGTAAACCGAATCCGCAGGTTGCGGTTCTGCTTACCCTTCTTATGTTATTCCGCCGGGTACGAGCAGACGTAGTCAGTAACGCTGCGTATCTCCAGTTTAAATTTGGATTCGGCAGGCACGTGGAACGTAGCTTGACCTTGAATCTCTTGCCACTCTTCTTCTCCGGGAAGCAATACTTTCAGATCTCCGGACAGAATCTCCATAATTTCACGAGAATCCGTACCGAACTCATAACTGCCTGGAAGCATGATGCCCAGAGTCACTTTGCTGCCATCCCCCAAAATAACCGTTCTGCTGGTTACCTGACCATCATAATAAATGTTGGCCTCTTTCACTACACTGACTTGATCGAATTGTGACATGCGTACCCGCTCCCCTGAAGTTAATGAAAACAAAAGGCAAAACAGATCAGGGCGATAACGAGTCGCCGCCCATCTCTGCGGAAATAACTTACTGCCATGGATCAGGACAGCATGATGCCCTCCCAACCATAGCAGCGCTTGTGAAGCTATTACAGCAATGCTTTTACGCGGCTAACCACGTTGTCCACTGTAAAGCCATATTCCTGGATAACACGGTCGCCAGGCGCGGATGCACCAAATGTGCTGATTCCGAGAATGTCACCTTGATCTCCAACATATTTCTCCCAGCCCATTGGATAAGCCATTTCAATCGCAAGACGAGCTTTAACATCCGGAAGAAGAACGGACTCTCTGTAAGCTTTGTCTTGTTTCTCGAACAGATCCCAGCTTGGCATGCTGATTACGCGAACTTGGATGCCTTGTTCAGCAAGTGCTGCTTGAGCTTTAACAGCCAATTGCACTTCAGAACCTGTAGCGATGATTTGTGCTACCGCTTTGCCATCTTTTGCATCAGAGACAACATAAGCACCACGTTTCACGTTCTCACGTGAACCTTCAACCGTACCTTCCAGAATCGGCAGGTTTTGACGAGTGAGTACGAGTGCAACCGGGTTGCTCTTGTTCTCAAGCGCGTAAGCCCAAGCAGCCGAAGTTTCATTACCGTCAGCCGGACGAATAACCGTCAGGTTAGGAATGATACGCAGGGATGCCAATTGCTCGATCGGTTCGTGCGTAGGACCGTCTTCACCAACAGCGATACTGTCGTGAGTCAGAACATACGTTACAGGCAATCCCATCAGGGCAGCCAGACGTACAGCCGGACGCAGGTAATCGGTAAATACGAAGAACGTACCTCCGAATACTTTCACACCGCTGTGCAGTGCCATACCGTTCATTGCTCCAGCCATACCGAATTCACGGATACCGAAGTAGATGTTACGGCCGGAGTAATCTTCAGGTGTGAAGTTCTCCAGATTGTTCAAGTGAGTCATTGTGGAGCTTTCCAAGTCAGCAGATCCACCTGTCAGTTGTGGCACGTTGTGCGCCAGACCGTTCAGAGCGTTACCGGACGCTACACGAGTAGAGAGCGCTTTGTCTGTTGCTGCATATTTAGGAAGATCACGGTCCCAACCTTCTGGAAGGTCGCCGTTAATTGCTGTTTCGAATTGAGCTGCCAGCTCAGGGTATGCTTTTTTGTACTCGGCAAATTTCTCGTCCCAAGCTTTGTTAGCAGAGATACCACGATCTTTCACTTGTGCGAAGTGATCGCGAACTTCAGCTGGTACGTGGAAGTTTTCTTCGTAAACCCATTTGTAATACTCTTTAGTCAATTTGGCTTCGTCTGCACCCAGTGGAGATCCGTGAGTACCGCCGTGGCCGCCTTTACCTTGTTTGTTCGGGCTACCATAACCGATAACCGTTTTAACTTCGATCAGTGTAGGACGCAGTGTATCTGCTTGACCTTCCTGAATTGCTTTTTCGATTGCAGGCAGATCGTTACCATCTTCAACACGCAGCACTTGCCAGCCATAAGCTTCAAAACGCTTCGCGATGCTTTCGGAAGAAGACAGATCCAATTTACCATCAAGTGTGATGTCATTGGAGTCGAACAACATGATCAATTTGCCCAGGTGCAAACGTCCAGCCAGGGAAGCTGATTCATGCGATACGCCTTCCATCAAGTCACCATCACCACAGATTGCGTAAGTGTAGTGGTCAACAACGTTGAACTTGTCTTTATTGTAAGTTGCGCCCAGTTGAGCTTCAGCCATCGCCATACCTACAGCCATTGCAATACCTTGACCCAGTGGGCCGGTAGTTGCATCAACACCTGCAGTATGTCCGAATTCCGGGTGACCCGGTGTTTTGCTTCCCCATTGACGGAACTGTTTCAGTTCTTCCATTGGAAGATCATATCCGCTCAGGTGCAACAAGCTGTACAGCAACATGGAGCCATGTCCTGCAGACAGGACAAAACGGTCCCGGTTAACCCAAGTTGGGTGGTCCGGGTTATGAGTCATCGTTTTTGCAAAAAGTTGGTACCCCATTGGAGCGGAGCCCATAGGCATACCCGGATGTCCGGAATTTGCCTTCTCAATTGCATCAATCGCCAAAGTACGTACGGTAGTAATCGACAGGTTGTCAATTGTAGTGTTCTCGTCCTTTTGAATCGCTTCGTTCTTGTCAGTCATGGTTTGTCCTCCTCATGTCTTTAGATAAGTCGGGTGCGCAAGCGAATCCCTCTCATCAATACAAGCAAACCGAATTTCACTATAAGTGAATCCGCTTGAGTGTTTCATTTTGACTTATTCACTTTTGTATTGTATCACTTGGCGTGAAGCTTTTCCATAACCTTCTTTGAGAAGTTCATGAAAAATCGGTCGTTTGTGATGAATAATCCTTGGCATATCAAGCAAAAATCGTATCAGGACAAGGCATTAAATTCCATAAACAGACCTATTAAGCCTCGCAAATCCATCGCATGAAGTATAACCTTTAACACGAAAACCATACACTTTTTAGATATCCAAGTTAAATTCACATAACATATCCTGAATATGGATTCGAAAGCGGGAGTGTGGTTTACTTTTCAAAGTAAGCATCAATGATAGGAGGTTGTTATCATGTCTGTACCCGCTGCTCCCCCTACCAGGTACTCAAATCGTTCATTACCCTGGTTCCCGGGCATTTTAACAGGTATGGTTTCGGGCGTTGTCCTTGGTTTCTTTCTCAAAACAATTCAGTTTTACACTGGTGAAAAGGTATATACCCTGCTTTTGAATATTGATTTTGTACCTGGACTTCCGCCAACCCTTCCCGAATGGATTGAATTCTCTCTGCATCTCGTCGTTTCCGTGTTCATTGGCATCTTCTATCTATGGTGGGTAGGGCATTCAGGTCACTCGATGTTCAACGGAATCTTGCTCGGTGCTGGATCGTCCCTGCTCTACATCCCGCTCTCTCAACTATCTTCACGTGTACCCAACCTTTACGATATAACAGCCATTATCTACTGGATAATCGGACATCTGTTATTCGGTATTGTACTCGGCTTGTGCGCAATGTATATAAGTGCGAAAAAAGCGACTCACCGTTCGTAAACGAATGGGGTCGCTTTTTTCTCAATCTGCTATGTGGTTCCGAATCAACCTTGCGCAGTATTAAAGCGTGAGCTTAAAATACAACGGTTTTATTCTCATGAACGAGAACACGGTCTTCGACATGCCATTTCACGGCACGTGCAAGCACAACACGCTCAATGGTACGTCCAATACGCTTCAGCTCGGTTACATCGTCCCCATGACTTACACGCTGCACATCCTGTTCAATAATCGGGCCGCCATCCAGTTCTTCCGTAACATAGTGCGCTGTTGCACCGATGATTTTGACACCACGGTTATACGCTTGTGCATACGGTTTACCACCCACAAAGGCCGGCAGGAATGAATGATGGATATTAATGATTCGATTGCGATAGTGCTCAATGAACATTGGAGAGATGATCTGCATGTAACGAGCCAGAATGATCACATCCACATCGTTGCCGATGACGTCCAGTTGACGCTGTTCCGCTTCTTTTTTGGTATCTGCTGTAACCGGAATATGATGATATGGAATGCCAAATGATTCTACATAGTCCTTCATGTCTAAGTGGTTGCTGACCACAAGCGCAATATCTGCATCCAGGTCGCCTGCCTGCCATTGCCACAACAATTCAACCAGACAATGATCTTCTTTGGATACAAAGATGGCTAATTTCTTCTTGCGGCTAACCGCAGATAACGTCCATTCCATCTGGAAACGGTTTGCCACTTCTGCAAAGTCTGCTTCCAGTTTCGGCAGGTTGTGGAGCAACTGCGGAAGATCAAACTCAATCCGCATAAAGAACATGCCGCCAGCAGGGTCCATGGTGTATTGGTCTGACTGAACAATGTTTGCACCATGCTGGTGCAGGAAATGAGATACGGCAGCAACAATTCCCGGACCATCCGGACAGGAAATGAGCATGCGCGCACGATCGGCGCGGTTTTTAGCATCAGGACGTACTTGTTTAGCGTGGATCTCCATCGGGTTATTCTTCCTCCTTCAATTAAGCCATGACCTGCGGGATTAACCCGCAAGCCATGCAATCAAGCGATGATTCAGTTGTTCTTCATTCAAATGCGGAAATAAAGCCGCTTCTGTCACCATGTCATAGAGGCGCTCCAGCGGTTCGCGCGGATCTGCCTTTTTGGCTTTGGCATCATTTTTGAGCAATGTCCACACATCCAGAATATATGAACGGGATTCAATCTCTTTACCTTTGAAAAAGTGTTGCAACTGTTCTACTTCTGTCAGGAACTCCTGGCCAAATCGACCAGCAACATCCCCACGAAGCAGCGCAATCTCCACCTCATACATTGGACGCTGTGTCTTGGCCTCTTTGCCAATCCAAGGTGTCTCCAGAATAAATGGACGTCCTTGAAGCTTCTCATGGTTAACGATGCGGTTAATCGCATCAAACCCGATCCAGCCAGAGCCAATTGGTGTATGACGGTCCTTATGCGCACCCACAGCATTCTTACTATCATTAATATGCATTACGGCAATGCGGTCAAGTCCCACCGTACGATCGAATTGTTCCAGTACACCGTCAAAATCATTAACGATATCATATCCGGCATCATGAATGTGGCATGTATCCATACACACAGTCAGGCGCTCGTTATACGTTACTTTCTCAATAATCTGGGCGATTTCTTCGAAACTGCGCCCCATCTCCGTACCTTTGCCAGCCATGGTCTCCAGAGCGATGTTCACATCTGTCTCTTTCACACCCTCCAGCACTTCATTCAACCCCTCTGCGATCCGTCCGATCCCATAGTGGGCATCTTTGTCTGTAAATGCGCCGGGATGTAATACGATGTTTTTGACACCAATCGCATGTGTACGACGGATCTCTTCCTGAAGAAAATCTACAGCGAGTCTATACGTGTTGTCTTTGTATGAGCCCAGATTGATAATGTACGGTGCATGGACAACGATATCTTCCATTCCACCCTCTTGCATGGCAAGCTTGCCTTCTTCAATATACATGGATTCAATTGGCTTACGACGTGTATTCTGTGGTGCACCCGTATATATCATAAACGAACTGGAACCGTACGAGGACGCTTCCTTCGTTGCACTCAATAATCCCTTGTCCGAAAAGGACACGTGGGAGCCGATTTTCAGCATTATTGATCCCCCTTAATCTGAATTATCCCTTATTCTAACGCGATTATCGAAATAAATCTAGAAATGCGCTATAATTCGGGATAGAGACTATTTTTGGCAGCTAATATGTGGAACATGGGTAGGCGGAATCCGTCTTTCCGTGAAAATCAATGAACCGAGGTGACTCCGCAATGATTTTCGACTCCTACGCGATGATACTAACCAGCAGTTCTCCCAGCAATTGGTTTATGAATACGATCGCATTCTGGACTTTTTTATTGCTTGGCAGCATGTGTATCGGTGGTTTTTTTATGATGCGCAAGTTTTTGAAAGTTCTGCCCAAAGCAGACGGTAAGTCCAAACTGGATTGGCAGAATTATTGGGTTGAAGCCAGCCGTCACTTATGGACGGATGAAGCCAAAGCTTTTTTGGATCAACTTGTGGAGCCTGTACCTGGGCCATTTCGTGATATCGCCAAACATTCCATTGCTGCAGAGATCGGTAAAATTGCAGTTGAAGACAACGCCACGGAAGTATCGAGAGATCATTGCATCAAAGGATACATTATTGCCACACCGAAGCGAGATAATAAGTTTTTGGTAAAATTCTTGGAGAAAAACAAAATCGATTACTCCCCTTATCAACATTTGATTAAATAAAATACAAAGATGAGTTAAGCCATATATAGATTTGGTTAATGTACAAATATGCTCCGTCAGGTAAGTCGTTCCCAACAGGCATTGCTTACCGTCCGGGGCTGTTTGTCGATTCACGGGTGTATATCAGGGCAGTGAAAAACAGAGAGGATGTTGGATATGAAAATTGCCATTTGTGGAGGTACCGGATTTGTGGGAGGAGCACTTGTAGATTACTGGCTGCAAGCCGGACACCATGTGAAAGTTATTACACGAAAACTGCCTGACTTGCATAATCCAAGTAAAAATCTTACATATATATCGTGGGAACAAGTCGAAGAACAACCTCACTTGCTGGAGGGTATGGATGCTCTCGTTAACCTTGCCGGAGAAACGTTGAATCAACGTTGGACAACTAAAGCGAAACTGGAGATTGTTGAATCCAGAGTAACAACCGTAGCGCGGGTAGCCAGATTGGTAGAATCCCTGGAACAAAAGCCGGAAGTGGTGGTTCAGGCTTCTGCCATGGCCATCTATGGAACCTCCCCTAACGAAACCTTTGACGAGAGCAGTCCGCAAAAATCAATGAACTTCCCGTCCCGGGTCTCGGAACAATGGGAAGTTGCTGCAGATGCAATCAAAAATGTACGGCTTGTTAAGATCCGGGTGAGTTTGGTTCTTGGACATAAAAAAGGGGCTTTTCCGTTGATGAAGCTCCCTTATATGCTGGGTGTTGGTGGCAAGATTGGCAGTGGCAAGCAATGGACTAGCTGGATTCACATTATGGATATTGTAAGACTTATTGATTTTAGCATCCAAAATAAACAAGTATCAGGTCCGGTCAATGCGTCCTCACCGAACCCTGTCACTAATGATGAATTCGGTCGTACAGTAGGCAAAGTGTATCATCGTCCACACTGGTTCCCAGTGCCCGGTTTCTTAATTAAAACCTTGGTTGGTGAACTATCCGTTGTTCTGCTTCAAGGGCAAAGAGTCATTCCGCAAAAAGCTCTCGACCACGGATTCCAATTCACCTTCCCTACCTTAACCGAGGCCCTGGAGGATCTGAAGCACCGCGGTTTATCTGACTAATTAAACCACGAGAACTATGACATGGCTTATCCAATCGACCGATAAGTGTAAACTGATTCCGCAAGTGTAAATGTGTCTCCATCCGCCAATGGATACTCCTTATACGGAGCAAGAATATTGCCCTGAAGAATGGTTCCATTGACGGAACCCAGATCCTTAATGACATAGCCCGATTTGTTCCGGCTCAATTCCACATGAGCACGGGACACCCCGGTCGCTGTGTCCACCCACTGAACCATGTCTGCTGATCTTCCGATGACAAAAGATGCTCCTTGCACATCCATCCGTTCATTTTGGCTACCACTGCCGGATCTTCGTTCAAGATAATAAAAAGCCATCCCTGGGCCTTCCCCTGTAAAGTTACCTTTAGTCAGATTCTGCAAGTTCACGGTTGCTTCCGCAACTGTATCATGTGGGATTAGCTCTGAAGTTGAAGCTACCGTTTCAACATGGTGCTGAACGAACGGTGGTTCAGAAGGTTCATGAGTCATATGCAGAGGTTGATAACGGGAATGCGCACTTTCTTCTAAAACCGATTCAGTCACTTGTTTTACACGTTCCTCCTTCCTATCAGTTGTATTCCAGCGCCAACTTTCCTGAAATGGTTCCTCTTCATCTTCCGTTTTCTTCCCTTTATGCTTACCGAAATTGAATGAAAAAGACTGCTTATTCTCTGAGTCTTCATGAGGACTTTCCTTACGCTTCCACGTCCATCCTGCTACACCAAGCAAGCCAAGGCTTAGTACCATGCACAGGATCATCTGCGTCTGTCCCGGTTGCTCCATGTAAATAAATCTCCATACCAATGCCATGGCAACCATGCAGCCCAATATGATATAGGTTACTTTGGAAGTTCCGGGCTTTTCCTCCACTTCCTTATCAACAGGCTCTATCGAATCAGAATCATACGGGTTACTTCGTCTCTTATCCATGTTGTTTGAGCTTTCTAATGAAGAATGCTCAGGTGAGCGCCTGCCTGAAAAGGTTCGAGATCTCACCGGAATGTCTTCTACTGCGGATTCACTTGTTTTCTGCGTCTGACGAAAATTTGGCCCAGGCTCCACAGCAACGTTGTGAATGGGAACACTCGGTTGATATGGCCGATTATTACTAATAGCTTGTCTGCTATCCCGCTCAGAAATCGACGAATGCAGATTACCTCTTGACTCATCGAGTGTTTCCGACGTTCTGGACGAGAGAAATGCTGCGCCACCTCCACTGTCTTGTTCGTCTGCGTATAATTCCAGCAGGAGCTCTCGCAACTGTCTGATATCCCAACGTTCGTTGTCACACAACTGTAGAACACGCTGAATGCCTTCTCCCTGCAGTTCCTGTACATGGGCCATCAGCCTAATTACCAGCTCACGGAATTGCTGAGGCGTTGAGTCAACTTCAACCGTATCCATGATTGGTACATAGACCATCCCAAGCTCACCCTGTTCGAATGAACCGTTGATGAACAAGTACTCCTCCTGAATCAATAATTTACGAGGCTCCAGCATATATTGTCGACATTCCGTGAAGGCATCGGCTAGCTGGAACAACAGACCATATAGAACACGCAACTTGATTTTGCTTGACTTTAACATCTGGGATAACATCTTGTACCCTGATATGTCATACTGCAAAGTTACATTTCGATCTACCTCCCGAATATGGACAGGAAGAAGCCGCGGAATCTGATTGGAGGACAACATTCCCATTTGTACACGGCTCAATTCCTCCATTCGTAAGCCTTCCTCTTTCTCCAAAACCATGAACGCTCCGCCGTTACGAATAAAATCTCTCGTTAATCCATACATGCCAATCCTCTCTTTCCATTGTTATATAGGATCAACTAAAGAAAGTTACACTGGGCACTACGATGACGGAACAACCTTCCGATCACTGTTATCCCCAGATTTCTTGATTCCCTTCTATAAGGGAGAAATCCGGGGATAAAGGCGAGCGCTACGCTTCTTCAGGTTTTTTCCGTCCTCTCCGTTCATGTGTAAAAAGTTTAGTTGATATAAGTTGAGTTATAATATGTTACACTCTGCCACTCCAATTGTAGTGCCATCTTCTATCACTGTTACTCTCAAAACTTCTTTACTCCTTCATTCAAGGGAAAAGTCCTGAAATAAGCACCGTGATATACCCGGGCAATACGGCAAGCATAAATGGAAACTTTAATGTCTTCTCTGTGTTCAGCAACTTGAGCGAACCCAGCATGAAGAAACCGGCAAGATTGCCTGCCATGCCTCGAATCCGTTTGGCTGAGTCCTTGCGGAATAGAAGTATCACTAGACCAATGGCTCCCGCATACAAAACAGAGTAAATAATCACATGAATGCCAAAAGCAAATCCCGTCCATGCGCCAATCCCACCAAACAATTTCACATCTCCTGCCCCTACTGCACCAATCGCATACATCAGAAACAAAATACCAAATCCAGCTGCAAACCCAGTGGCCGAGAACAAGAAACCATCCCAACCTCCCCATAAGATATGAGCCAATACACCTGCAATAGTCACGGGTAAAGTTAATCGATTGGGAATTTTCATGGAACGAATATCTGTAATAAAAGCTGCAATAACGTACATGCCACAGGCAATGTAGAACCACTCCACCTCCATCATCTCCTCACTTATTTTCTGGAGGCCACGTTAAACGTAGTCTCCGTCTTGGCACCGTCCCCTGTCTCAACTACAAAACTCCATGTTCCTTCTGTTGTCCGAGTGCCAACAAACCAGGTCCATTCAATAATTCCATTCTCATCTGCGGTCGCCCAACCGATGTGCTTTGCAGAACTTTCACCTGACTTGTAAAATATCGTTAAGTTGGCGGTCGCTCCTGGTTCTACCTTCACCTTGATCGTTGCATTGTTACCTATGTAAGCCGGGTCAGGCTTCAAAAGTACCGTTGCTGATCCTGCAGTATCCCCGTCTCCTGCACTGCCGTCGGATCCTTCTCCGGTATCTCCAATCCATAGCCGTTCTGCCGCAGCAGCCTGTATCCGAAGTGGTTTACTAAGAAATGGGACTTTTACCGGCAATTCGTAACTCAGTTCAAGTCGGAAATATGGATTTGTTTTGTTTTTGAGATCAGGTATCGAAATACCATTCACATGAACACGCTCCATATTCAGCAGAGTTGGCTCGATAAATGGTTGAAGCAGCGGTTTTACCGTGGGATCAAGTACGGTTTCCAAGACGGATGTCTTGATCTCCTGTAGTGGTTGTTCACCACTGGCCGCTGCTGAACGTACCCAATCACTTAATGGCTCGGGCAAAGAAGAAGCATAACCTTCTGCCCATTCCGTCAGAGATAACTCCGGTATCTTCCATCCTCCTCCAGAGCCTTCACCTCCGGCAGAATCAGAAGGTGTGAATGCAAGGGAAACGGGATATATTTTCGTTGATAACTGCTTCACCGCTTCCCCTGCCGTACTCTGTAGCGCTGTGGAGATTAATGTCATTTGCACAATGAAGATGAGAAACATGATAAAGAACAGAAAAACAGGTAAGACCAGTGATGCTTCCAGAACCATGCTGCCCTGTTCCTTTTTCGCAGAACATACCTGCTTATTCAGAGACTTCAAACGTTGCAATCTGATAATTCTGGTTAAAAGAATCTGTAATTGTGCGCTTTCTTTTTCATATTGTTGCTGCTTATCCATAATCCCTCCACCGAAACGATCCCGATCATTCAATAGGAATAATCCGCCTTCCGCTCAATGAAAAATCGCCCATCTTCAACCTGGTCCGCACTCCCCATAACTGCACCGATGCTTCTAACCACCCCTGGCAAAAACCACAGCTTGATGCTGCTGCGCATGTTACCCGAAGCATATGTCTGTTTCTCATCTGGGTTCACACCCGTATTCAATCGAATTAACGCCAGCATTCTGGACATTTTGCGTTCATTGTTGCTGTGCATCAAGAGGAACAATCGAAGATGATCCCTGTACGTCAATTTGACTTTGATATATTTGGACAATTCTACACTGCCCTCTTTTGCGAGTTTCACCATATCCGCAATAGCGTTTGTAATTCCGTATAAAATGGCTGCCGATAGCACCAAAAGTGGATTCCCCAACTTGCTGTGCTCGATTAATCCTTCTGCGGTTCGAATAGCCAGACGCATCCCGAAGATTTCCGCATATGCCGCAGCGATATTACCCGAAGGATTATGAAATCCGTAAACGATATACTCCAGTTCCTGATTTTCCAGTTTGAAGACATCACCAGCATCTCCACCACCTTCAGTCCAGGTAAATAGCTGACCAAAATCCATGGAATTGAAATAGGCTAGAGCGTATTCATTCTGGTACAATTCGTCACCTAGGTTATCCAGCAGACCTGACATCCCGCCAAACAAACTGTCCATTCCCTTCATGGCATCGCCACCAGAATCATAGGGATCACCGGCAATCTCTGCTTTTTTGGCTTCTTCACCACTAGCCTCGTTAAACGCAATGTTAGCGTTGTAATATTCCTCCAGCTGTTTGAAAGCGTCCATGGAACCTGAACTTCCATTCTGAATCTGTGACAAGATTCGTTTGACTTCCTTCAATTTCCCTTTGGATTCTTTGTCATTTGCTTTGCGCTGGGCATCCGACCCACGACCACTCTCCAGCTGTTGCTTACTCTGTTGGATGAGATTGGCAGGACCGCTGCGCACGTAGGTGTCCATATATCGTTCCGTTACCTGACTTGCCTGCCTGACCGCAGATTTAATCGGAACACCGCTCATACCCGTGACACTGCGAAGCTGTGTATTCAATTCCATGTTGTCTCTTCTAACGTTAGAGAAGTCCGCATTCTGGGAAACCACTCGTGCCTTCAACTGATCAAACAGGCTATCTGCCCTCACAAGCTCCGAAGCAAGAGACCGTGTACTTTTGGCTTCAGTGCCTGATCCTGTAGATGCAGGACTCGTTCCAGGCAGATTCGAATTGCCCACGTTGTCGTAACTGGCATTCTCCGAACGGTTCTCCCCCTCCGCGATCACACGTTTCATTTCCTCATTGATCTTGCGCGCTTCCTCGATCTTGGACTGTGCTTCCTCCAGCTTCGTTTGGTGGGCTTGTAAAGCGGGCTGTATGATCATGCTGATGCCAGTCACCACATTCCCAACACCCGTCAGATAACGAGCCAGTTCCAATATGTATTGTTGCTCTCTGAACGGCAGTCCCTCATCTGCCCTTTGCTTGTTCAGATAATCCGCATAACGTGTCGCTGCCTCGGCAGCCGTCTCAGGTGTATCTTCCAGCATCTCATCGTAGATAGCCTGTGAAGGCGGGTCCATGATCAACTTCGGAAGGTTCTTCAGTTTCTCTGCCGATTCCATCTGATTGGCAATGGCCTCATCCAACAACTCTTCACGTTTGTCATATAACTTTTGTAATTTCTTCAGCAAGTCTACCGTGTGCGCGGCTTCCTTCATCTCATCCGACATCGGTTTGAACCGATTGATCACTTCAAGGGTAAAATCAACCGGAGCCCGATACTTCATATCCTCCTGAATCTGGCGATTAAATATATCGTATCTGCCCAGTTCACGCTCCATGCTCAGCGAAGTAGTATCCCACTGGATATCCAGAATGGGGAATCCATCTTTTACGGATGAAGGCTTCACACTATCATTCAGCACTTTTGCCATAATCGCATCGCCACTGCTGTCGCCATATCCGAATAAACCATACTCCCGGAGTGAAGTGTCATAGGCTGACATGACGGATCGCATCGCGGCATGAGTCATTCGTTCAGTCTGCACCTTGAATGCCGCTATACGAGCATAATCAATAAATATAGCGACAAACATATAAACTCCGGCCAAGATTAATATTAAAAAAAGGGTTACGGCTCCCAACTCACCGTCTTTTTTTCTAAACAGATCCGCCCTCCTCCTTTTCTCACTTTTTGCTTTTGCCAAAATGCTGCACAACCTGTCCTGCTTCCGCGGCAGTACTCGAGGCTTCTCCGCCTTTGCCTTTAAACTTGGCTGCATAATAACGGATCAAATCTACCGTTCGAATGAATTCAACCGGTTCTACAACTGCAGATGATCCTTGAGTTAGAACACGGTTACCTGAATCGAACAAAAAAGAAGGAAGAGGCAAGGAAATTACTTGTTCCAGCTTGGTTGTTACTTTCCGCTGAATCAGAAAATTCTGATACTCAATCGTTCCTTTCATGGCTGAGGGCATATGTTGCACCCCTTGTGCTAATTTCTGTTCTGAGAGACTTCCCCCTTCACCAGCAGGTACAGATACGCTAACCTGATTATCCGCTCCCGCCCAGCCAAACAGCGCTCCAAGCATACGATCATCCGTCAGTCTCCAGTACAGATTGTCATGTTCTCCAGCGACAAATTCACCTGTCATCGCCTGTTTGTGACTGTTGTCCCAGCTATAAGCTGCACGTTCGGAAGCTGCATAAGCATGTTGATTCAGGAATGTCTTTTGATACATGTACATGGTAAAAAAGAGCAATAACACAAGAATAAACAGCACGACAGGGAAGATCAGGGAGGCTTCAACGGTGAAGCTCCCTTCTTCCTTCTTCAACCTGTTAACCCGGGAAAAATTCATTACTTTTTGTGTCCACCTTGTTAAGAAGACCCGTGACTATACGTTCAATTTCCTTCCTGAATAACAGAGCAATAATGATAATAACTCCAATGATCAGAATCAGCTCCAACGTGCCAAGTCCGTCCTCTTCCTTCCAAAATGCGTTGACCTTATTCTTCAATACTTCCATCATCCCAATTCCTCCTACATATTCATCATCATAAAAGCAGGTGTCCCGATCATCACCACAATCGTAAAAAAGATAAGTACCATCGGAAATACCAGTTTGGAAGAAGCCTGTTCTCCCTTCGCCCGACTGACAGCCTTACGTTTCTCCCACAACACATGTGACAGATCCCGCAGCGCCAATACAAAGTCACCTCCCCCACGCCGGAAATTCAGCAGCACCGTTGTTGTAAAGATCGTCACTTCCTGTACACCGCAGCGGCGGCTGAACTGTTCAAAGGATTGTTGAAACGAGTACCCATTATTCCAATCTCCTACGGTCTTTCTGAGTTCGTTGTACAACGGATGATCCCGTTCTCCTTGACTTGTAACACAGTGAACGATGGCACGCTGGACGGTCTCCCCGGCGCCCACTAACAGAACAATTCGGTTAAGTAACTCGGGCAGCTCCATAAGGATGTCCTGATCTCTCCGCTGGACCTTGGTATTGAGGTCTTTATAGAGTGCAAAAGGTAAAGCTATTCCTAACGCCAGTCCACCCACCATACCTCCGATGCCCATATCTCCGGCAAGTGTTAACAGACAACCTACCAGTAACATAAGCCACGTGTAGGTTAACATCTCAGCGCAATAGAGCATCGTTTTCTCCCCACTGTGCTGTATGCCATACATTTTCTGAATGGCATGTTGCATCCGAAACATGAGCACAGGCAATCTGCGTCCAATCTCGAACTTGTCCAGTATGAACAGGAATGGTCCATGCAATTTTTTCAGTCGTAATCCTTCCATATCCAGTTTGCGCAGATGCCGATAGGTCTGTCCCCGGGTTCGATCCAGTACCAGCCATCCCGCTCCAAACATCCCTGCGACTATAACGGGAAGCAGCATCGTTTCAGCTCCTTATACTTTGATATCCATAATGCGAGTAACCCACAGATAACAGCAGGCCAACACTGCAAGTGCACCAGTAGAGATTAGATATCCCATCCCGCTGTATAACGGCTCCATAAAGTCCTTGGCGGTCAGATTCAGAAAAATCAGAAAAATAAAAGGGGCAGCAAACATCACCTTGGATTCAAATTTCTTCTGTGCCACTGCGACCATAATATCCTGCTGAATATCCAGCTTCTCACCAATCACCGCAGATGTACGGCGCACGACTTCAACCAGATCCCCGCCCGTTCGTTTACAAGTAATGAACACGTCTGCAAAATTCGTAATGTCCTCAATCTGCGCCCGATCCGAGAAATCCTGTAGTGCCTCTTCGATCGGTTGTCCATACTCCATCCGAGTTCGCAATATTGTGAACTCACGAATCAGATCGGTATCCGCTTCCGGGTTCAACATCCGCAGATCCTCCACGGATTCCTTGAATCCATTTTCCACCGATTTTCCGGCGGCAAGTGCCGAAGACAATGCATATAATGCTTGCTTAAAATGTAAACTGAGTGTCATTCTTTTTCGTTCTAACAGCACTTTAGTCCAATGTTTTGGGACCCATATGCAGCCCGCAGCCAGGATCGCTCCAGCCAACCAGTGATGGTAGAACAGAATTCCGATACCAAAAAACAGCAGACCACTAATCAGCATACAGACCATTCGTTGTCTCCGGGAAAGCGTATATACGGTGTAATCCGTCAACATCTGTCTGGCTTCACCCAACAGTAATCACCTTCCAATGACTTTAATTCACGTTGTTATCTGATGAATTTATTCCAACACTATATTGTTCTATGTATCCATCCAGCCATTCCCCGAGCCCAGCCATCTGAATTTTATCCACCTGAATCAACGTTCCAACCTGCATTAGTCCACCTATAATTTTACCTTCACGCTCTTCTTGTTCCTGGAAACGAAATAGTGGATTCAGCATAACCTCACCGTTCTGCATGCCAATCACTTCACTAATCTCTGTCACCCGCCGTGAGCGATCTCTTAGCCGGGACAGATGTACAAAAATATCGATTGCTGAACTAATCTGCTGCCTTACAACCGCAATGGGAAGATCCGCACCGCTGAGCACCATCGTTTCCAGTCTGCTGATCATGTCCGAGATGGTATTCGCATGCCCTGTTGATAAGCTCCCATCATGACCTGTGTTCATGGCTTGTAACATATCCAGCGCTTCTGCGCCCCTTACCTCACCAATCACAATCCGATTCGGACGCATCCGTAAGGAAGACTTGATCAGATCACGAATGGATATCTGTCCCTTGCCTTCGGTATTAGCATTCCGCGTTTCCAGTGATACCAGATTCGGTACCGTAACAATCTGTAACTCAGCCGAATCCTCAATAGTAATAATCCGCTCATCGGCAGGGATGAACTGTGATAATGCGTTCAGAAAGGTCGTTTTTCCCGATCCGGTTCCACCTCCAATAAAGATGTTGTATTTACTCCGTACCAACTGCTGTAATAATTCTGCCGCTTCTTCATGCAGAGCTCCCTTTTCAATCAGATCGGACATCTTCATCGGTTCACTGGGGAATTTACGAATCGTCATCGTGGGGCCTTTCAAGGCAATAGGTGGCAACACGATATTGACCCGTGAACCATCCTTTAGACGGGCATCTACGATTGGAGAAGACTCATTCACAATCCGGTTTACCCCGGACACAATCATCTGGATAATATCCTCGAGCCGTTCCCGGGACTCAAATTCAAGGCTGATCTGACTGACTTCACCTTCCTGCTCCACAAATATTTCCTTGTGACTATTAATCATAATCTCGGTAATATCGGGATGATCCACGAGCGGCTGCAAAATATCCAATCCACGAAAGGAGTCAAACAACCGCTGTACCAGCGTATGACGCTCTCCTGAGGTCAATTCATCCAGCTTCGGGTCGGTGAGAACTTTGCGTTCTATCCCCAGCCACAGTTCATCATCTCCTGCTGAAGAGGTTAAATCGAGCCCAGCCCTGACTTCCCTGCGCATCATCTGAAACTGTTCTTCACGATCCAGTATTCTATGGGTTGAATCCGTCATAGTGCCCACCGATCTTGCTTCTGAATTCGCCCCGTTTGCTTCAATTCTTCTTCGCCATCTTGTACCAGCATGGCACATAATCTCTTCACTTCACGTTGGAAGATCGGTGAACTAAGCAGGACTTCCTCCTGACTCAGTTGTTTCCAAGAAGGGATATAGGGCAACACTGCATCCAGATGCAGATCAGGGCGTGGGAGTGCATTGATAACATTTTCCCGATATTTGTTAACTACAAAGCGTGATCGGTCCATCATACTTTCATATACCTCTGGCTTTGTTCTTTCAGCATGCTGCAACCATTGTCCCCATCGATGCATGGCAGATATATCATCCTCAACCAACCAGACAAAAGCATCCGCTACATCCAGCACCCCTTCACTGCGCCCATCCCAACCGGAGTCCCCATCCAGAATGAGCATGTCATACTGTCCGCTATCGGATAAATAACGAAGCAGATTCACCGTATCCTCACGAGTCATTTGCAACAATTCTTTCCGATTCGATAATGGCCAGAACACATCGGCTTTCAGTGCTTCATGCCGGACCACATATCCATCCACGCCTTTTGATAGTGCCTGTAACTGCTTGCCGGATTCCTTTCTGCCCACCTTCAGATCGTATAACAGGCGTGACAATCCCGTCTCCGCATCCGGCTGGCGCTGCCCATTTCTAGTTAGTCCCTTTTCCAGAAAAGGGAGCGTACTGTCCAGCGTCTCCAGATTCAGATAAAGAACAGCATATCCTGCGAGTCCCAGTTGCTTCGCCATATGCAGGGCTACCGCCGTTTTGCCACTTCCACCCGAAGCAGATACTACACCGATGGAGAGAGTTTCTTGTCCCGGATGGTGCACCTTCTTGCGGCGTGGCTGCCGGCAGGCATGAATCACAGCATCCAGCAAAGCAGGCAGAGGTTGATATTTCATCAGCCGCTTGGCCTCATCCACCTCTTCCATTCCTTCACTAAGCATCAGCCAAGGTACACCTGATCCTTCTCCCCCGTTATTCAGCCAGTCATTCAGAAACTCCGGTTCCGCAATAACCAGATCCGGAAATTCCCTACCTTCTTGCTCATTCATATGCTCCCTGAAGGAATCCCCCAGGGAGAATGCCGTGAAACGCACATGAAGACCAGACGAACTCCCCTGCACATAATCCAGCCATGCGCTAATGTAATCTCTATCCTTTGAAACCAGAACAACCTTCAGTACAATCAAATTCCCCTTCCCTCCCTGTCAAAAAGCACAAAAAAGCACCGCCCAATAACCGCATGAATATGCAGTATATGGACGGTGCTTCCGTCACGTGCTATGAATGTATGGATAATATAGCATACAATTTCTGGGGGAGCAAGGGATTTATTCTAACCCTTCATCCTTAGGATTCATAGGGTGAATCAAACTCAATAATGTTACGATCAGGATCAAGTACAAAAATCTGCGCAAAGCCCGCTACACTATCGGGTCTTGCTTCGTACTCAATTCCCTGCTGTTCCAACCAAGCAATAGTCCCAGAATAACTGGTCACCCAGATTGCAAAGTGGCCGTCTGTTGTATCAATCCCAGCCTCACGCAGCGTGTGACCCTCTGGGTGCTGTAACAGATGAAGCTGCTGGCTGCCGATGGCATACCATGTACCTGTGGAGCGGAAAGCCGGACGTTCAATCTCCTGCATTCCCAGTAACCCCGAATAGAATTTTTTCGCGATTTCCAGGTCACGTACAGCCAGACTAACATGGTGGATGTGTGCGTATTCAATCATCTTGTATATCCCCTCTCTAATTATACATGACTATACTATAACACCTTGGACCCTGACCATAATCTCCGCTAAAAAGAAAACACCCCTGACTCTGATCCGCTAAGCCTTACGGCTCACACAGATCCAGTTCAGAGGTGCTGCAATCGATATGCATTGATGCTCGCTTAGAGCATTGAGTTCATCTTCAACATATCACTTGGCATTACCATATTATTTTGCGCTATCCAATGCTTCTTGTGGAATCTTGATCTCTTCCACTTTATCCTGGTTAGAAAATGTACTGTTCATCTTCATGTCCATCGTCATTTTCTGTCCATTCTGTTCCATCTCCATGACCATGGCTACATCTGTACTTGCAGGCAAGTAAGTTTCTTTGTTGATCATGTATTTCATCTTCATACTCGTGATATTCATCTGATCAAGCATGGCTTGCATCTGAGCATCCGATCCATTTTGCTCCATTACGGCTTTGGCCAGTTCTTTCACGTTATCACCGGATACGTCAGCGTTAATTACATAATTGTCGCCTTCTTCGGTTACTTCAGTATCTTCTTCGATCTTTTTGAATTGCTCTAATTCGCCTTCAGGATTCATGCTTGCTTTCATCTGCTCAATCAATGCAGCAGTTTGATTTTCAGGAATCGTGACCCATTGATCCCCAACTTGGGAGTAGATTTTATCCGAAGTGATATACTGCTTCACATTTTGAGCTTCCTGTCCCGACATTTCCATATTCATCTCTTGATAGATCATCATTGGATCCTTGATAATATCCATCTTGAGCGATGTTTTAACCTGTTGATCCTGGGACTGTTCACCAGCATCCAGTTTCAGATTCTGATCAATGTTTGCTTCAGTTCTGAAGCTTTTCATTTCTTTCGTTGCTGCATTGGTTTTGGTAATTAGCTCGTCCAAGGTAGGGATTTTTGTCTGCTGCTCTGCAGGTGTATTCCCTTCGTTCGTCGTTTCGTTGTTCGTCGCTGGCGGCGTTGCCGTGTTATCTGTGTCGTTACCGCATGCTGCCAAGCTTACTGCTAATAATGCCCCGATAAATAATGTAGTCCACTTCTTCAAGTTATTGTCCTCCCAAAATAGATATGATCTGTAGTCATTACCCAATTATTTCCGTTATTAATCATAAAAATCGATCTTTGATCTCCGGTGTAGGCAACATGCATGCTTCATCCTTGCCAAACCAGCGATAACGGTTGCGAGCAACCCAGTTATAGACTGCATTACGAATAAATTTCGGTACAACAATGAACACATATAATAATGGATAAGGGAACTTCAGACCTTTTGCCAATCGCAGTGCGGCGGTTGAGCGTGTATAGTATTTTCCATTTTCAATCAGAACAAAAGTGTCCATACTGTCTGTCGATAAATTACCCTTCGCCAGCAGTTCCTTGGCTACATCGGATTGGAGCGAGGCAAAATGATATTTCCCTTCCGGGTCACGCTTGATAATCCATTTGGTTAAGCCCTGGCAGAAGTGACAGACGCCATCCACCAGTACGATGGGATGTCCCTGATGCACATCCGTTTGATTTGCTGTCATATTGGCTGCCTCCTATTGTTGCGGTTAGAGTAACTTACCCAATCTGAGCCATCTTGTTTCCTAATTCTAAAAATATTACTTCTAGAAGTAGTTCAAAAAGTCCGCAAACCGCTCTTTTTGAACACGCATTAATGGGAAGTATAAAGAAAAAGAGCGCAGGCATTGTGCCCACGCTCGTATCTTGTCCGACAATTACTCAGCAATTGCCTTTTCCATCCATTGGTCATCGATCATTTGTTGATGCAGGTCACTTGCCCACTGGTCCATACATTTGCAAATGAAATCTTTGCGACATACTGGACAAGGCGTTTTCTGCAGACGGCTGATATTGGTCATCTTCCATTCGGGAGAACGGGAGTAGAATACACGGCATTTTGTACCGTCTACCAAATTCATTTTGAATTCGTACAATCCGTCTTCCTTGTTACCATAAGCTAATTCTAAATCTGCAATACGCGGTCTATAAGACATGGATATCACCTGTTTAATTCAAATTTGGTTCATGCAATGACACTACTCAGTACTAAGTTATATTAAAGAAAATTCAGTTCAATGTCAACTCGCGCATGTCTACCCGCCAAACAGAATATCCAGAATCGTCCCTACTTGCCCTTGTTTTTTACCTTTCAAAACATCCGGATCAAATACTTCAACATAGCCGCAGGAAGCACAAGCCACGAACAGGTAGTGGTTATGTTGTATATCAAACATCTTGCTCAGGCCAGCTCCTGACATGGAAACTTCCTTAATGTTACAATCCGTGCCCCTGCATTTCGTGCATACAAATCGGCGCTCGATCATCTCTTCAATACTCATCTTCGTTCCCCCTTTATGGAATGTGTAGCATGAAGTGGGAGTGCAATTATGTAAAATAGTACGCGATCCGGCATCTGATCTCCTGCATCATGTCCTTAGATTATAATCAACACAAAACCCTGCCGATTGCCAGCAGGGCTTTGTAATCGAACATCAGGTATCAGAAATACCCCTGCTCTATATGTTCCCCTTTACTTGCGGGAGTCGAATCTTAGACTACGTTCAATACAACATCAATGTTACCACGTGTCGCTTTGGAATACGGACAGAAATCATGTGCCTTGCGCGCCAGATCTTCTGCTTGACTGTGATCGACACCAGGCATACTCACGTCCAGACGAACAGATAATTGGAAACCGTCATCCGCAGGGTCTTTACCAATGGATACGTTACTTGTAACGACCACATTCTCCAATTTTACACCTGCTTTACGTGCTACATTGGCAAGTGCACTTTCATAACATGCTCCATATCCAGCGGCGAAGAGCTGTTCAGGGTTGGTACCTTCACCACCGGAACCACCAAGCTCTTTGGGCATTTTCAGATCATGTTTGAGCACGCCATCCGAAGAAGTCACCGAACCTGTACGTCCACCTTTAACTGTCGCTACTGCTGTATATAAAGCTTCCATTTAGAATCTCTCCCTTATCCATATAGTTTTTAACTGCCTTGCTTTCAATTTAAACTTCTGGCTCATTTTGAAACGCAAGTTGTATCTTTATCAGCTTTTACAACTTTATTATTTTCATGCATTTTAACACCATGGCTGTATTTTTCCTGAGGTTGGGTAATATACGAAGGGGCTTTTACGAATTAGAACCGAAATTTTGTGTTAATACATAAAAGTTGCACTAGACAAAAATTATTGAAGGAGTACAATGTAACAATAAACATAAAAATTTAGATATATCATGCGCGGTTTGTCCCGCATCAATATTCCAAAGTCAGGTGATTATCGTATGAGTAAAAAAAATCCGTTCAACGCTCCTTCAAGAGAATCATTGTCTACTGCAGGCATGGCCCCTTCCCTTGGAGAAGCGCATAGCTCCATGAAAGTTCCGCAGAATGCTGCATGGTGGAAAAAATTTCTCGCCTTCGTTGGCCCAGGATACCTCGTTGCCGTAGGTTACATGGACCCCGGCAACTGGGCAACAGATATCGCAGGCGGCTCGCAGTTCGGGTATACCTTGTTATCCGTCATCCTGCTCTCGAACCTGATGGCCGTTGTACTTCAATCGTTGGCTGGAAAACTCGGCATCGTCACTGGACGGGATCTGGCTCAAGCCTGTCGTGAACGCTTCAGCATGCCTGTTGTCATGATGTTATGGATCCTGTGCGAACTTGCCATTGCAGCTACCGATCTGGCTGAGGTCATCGGTTCTGCCATCGCGTTAAAGCTGTTATTCAACATCCCCATGTTGTACGGTGTTATCATCACCGCAGTTGATGTACTTCTGATTCTGGTGCTGCAAAATAAAGGCTTCCGCGCCCTGGAAACTCTCGTTATTGTGCTGATGGCGACCATTGCCCTCTGCTTCGGGATTGACCTGTTCCTGGCAAAACCGGATATGGGCGGTGTTCTCCATGGTTTTGTCCCAAATGTGGAGATCCTGCAGAACCCTGCCATGCTCTATATTGCCATTGGTATTATAGGAGCAACCGTGATGCCGCATAATCTGTATCTGCATTCTTCCATTGTGCAGACGCGTCAGATCGAACAGACACCACAGGGCAAAAAAGAAGCGATTCGTTATTCGACCATGGACTCTACAATCGCGCTGACACTCGCCTTGTTCATCAATGCGGCCATCCTGATTGTATCCGCTGCTGTATTCCATAGTGCCGGCATGACACAGGTTGCCGAGATCGCAGATGCCTACCATCTGCTGACACCTCTATTGGGTACAACGGTTGCAAGTATCCTGTTCGGTGTGGCGTTGTTAGCATCAGGTCAGAATTCTACCCTTACAGGGACACTCGCTGGACAGATTGTGATGGAAGGCTTCCTGAACATTCGAATTCCAGCTTGGCTGCGCCGACTGGTCACACGTCTGATCGCCATCATCCCGGCGGTAATTGTCACAGCGATTGCAGGAGAACACGGCACAGAAGAACTGCTCATTTTGAGCCAGGTTGTGCTGTCGCTTCAATTGCCTTTTGCGGTAATTCCCCTGGTGATGTTCACGAGTGACAAAAAAAGCATGGGGGCATTCGCCAACAAATTGTGGCTCAACATCATTTCATGGGTCATTGCCTCGATTATCGTGGTGCTGAATATCTATCTGATCATTCAAACGATCCGGTTATTCTAATCACGTTCTTATTGATAAAATACTAAAAAGGCTGATCAACTCCGGTATTCGATACCAGATTGATCAGCCTTCTTTTATTAATAATCACCTAATCCTGATTCGGCACCAGTAACGGCAGGAGTTGATCCAATGAATCAACAGTCCAATCCGCACGTTCGTCCTCCGATCGGTCTGGCTGGAATCTTCCGTAACCTTGCATAATTCGAATCGTACGCATGCCCAGCTTCCGAGCAGGTATAATATCGTTATCGATCCGATCCCCGACCATGACGGCTTCCTCTGGCGTACATCCTGCCTGTTTCAGGGCCACCGCGTATAACTCCGGATCTGGCTTGGACACCCCTTCTTCAGCCGAGCAGGCCAGAACATCAACATACTTCCGCAGTCCGTAACTCTCCAGTCTCTCTTCCGTTCCGGGACTCTGATTGGCAATAATGCCAATGCGATAATACCGTGACAACTGCTGGAGAACGGAATCCGCTGAAGGAAAAGGACGTTCAAGATCTTTTTGAAACTTCAGCTTGTCCTGAATCTGTTTCTGGTGTCCCTCGTCGTCAACGAATGTGCTAATCGCCACTCTCATAGGCCATTGCTCATAACTTTGGTAACAGTTCGCGAACAGTTCGCGTACCGCCTCAATCTTTACCGGATACCCCAAAGCACAGGCTTCGCGGACGAACTGTCCGATAATATCATCAACCGGCTCCCATTCATCCACCAGCGTATCTCCAACATCAAAAAACAACCACTTTAATCCACCTACATCCGGCACGCCAATTCCTCCTTGTAAGCATAAAAAAGAAGACTCACCATCTTGCATGAGTCTCCTCAAATTTCCGTTTATCGATACATTCAATTATAACAGGCACCTTACACCTGAGCAATCACAAGCTATGGCATTAACCATTGAGGAGAAAGCCGACTTCCCCATTGAGTGAATATACAATCCGGTCTGCGCCCATGCCCCGATAGATGCCCTTTGGATGACTCTGTTCCGTAATGACGCACAGGGATTTCGATGTCCATGAACGGCAGATCTGTAAATAACGGCAAGTCAGGTTCAGGCTGTTCTCAAAAATAAACACGTTGCCCACGCTGCCCTGCGGCAAAAACCATTTTTGAGCTGCAGCCGTATTCATGCGAATGACATGCTCTACCCCGATTCTACGGAGTCTGCGCTCTTCCCCTGCACTGTTGGTTAGAACGGCAAACGGCATTTTTTTGTACATCAGCAATTTGATAAATTTGCGTCCTGCTTCATTTGGAGCAGTCACTAAGATCATCTCAGTATCCATCATTCGTTCCTCCCTTGGCGTGAAAAGACAACAAAAAAGAAGCGTGGGGGACCAAGGCCTCCCGAACGCTTCTTAAAGAATCCATGGCGAAAACACCATGAACCAGCGTACGGCTTGTTGCCTCTCCCTTTAACGCTTACGAGGTTAGCTGACGGATTCGGGCGCGAGAGTCGCCCTATTTCCGGCTGTCACCGGAAAATTCACCCCATGAATGCCTACTGTCCTGGACAGCGCATTCTGTTGGTTCCCCCGTTTCCCACTCATGACTGAATGGAAACTCAGCGATTAAAACATCGTTCGTATATCTTAAGATCAGATCGAGCGATATTATCGTTTGTTTCGTTTTTCAGGTACAATTTAGTTTAAATTGAAATTACGTTATGAATCATACACCCGTACCATGACGGTGTAAAGTCCGTACAGATCACCGAATCGACAGATTTTCGCCAATACCGATCCATAATAACGCTTACAACATGGTTATACTCTATCCATCTCTTCAAGGCTATCTAATTCTCACTCTGACGAAAGTCACTTCGCATTTCATTCACGTATTCTGCACAACTTGCCCGTTTTGGTTCTTTTAACACCATATTAATTTTGCATTATTTAATTGCATCCAATATAATAAGAGATATCAGATGATATCATGGAGGCGATTAGATGACAGTTTACGATTACAAAGTCAATACCCTTCGGGGCCAAGAAGTTGAAATGTCCGACTACCGTGATAAAGTGTTACTGATTGTAAATACCGCAAGCTCATGCGGACTTACCCCTCAGTTCAAAGGTCTGCAAGAACTGCAAGACAAGTTCCAAGATGCCCCGTTTGAAGTCCTTGGTTTTCCAAGCAACCAATTTGCACAGGAAAAAGGTTCTTCCGACGATATCGCCGAGTTCTGTCAGATGAATTATGGCGTAAGCTTCCCGATGTTTGAGAAAATTGATGTGAATGGCTCAAGCGCTCACCCTCTCTTCCAGCACCTTAGCAAAGAAGCACCAGGCCTGCTTGGCTCCAAAGCAATCAAATGGAATTTCACCAAATTCCTTGTGGATCAGAACGGACAGGTAATTAAGCGTTATGCTCCGAAAACAACACCTGACAAGATTGAAGAAGATATCAAGAATTTGCTGCAAAAATAGTACATTGGCCACCCGTGCCGGAAGGTAGAGCACCATTACCCCCGGGAATGGATGGCCTTTTTTCTCACCCCTGGATACCCGACTGTTCGAAAAGACACAAAAAAAGAAGCTCTCCATTAAAGGAAAGCTTCTTCTTCATCGTTCATATGATGCGGTCGAGAGGACTCGAACCTCCACGGGCATACGCCCACTACCCCCTCAAGATAGCGTGTCTGCCATTCCACCACGACCGCATGTCGTAAATAATCGGCAACAGAATTGATTATACCGGGTTCAGAAATAAAAGTAAAGTATTTTTTAAACCTTCTTTTTCAGCCAGGCATTTTCCTCAAAAAACGCATATTCTCGTCATGTTTATCCATGAACTGCATATCCTTAGATTTGATCCCCTCTTTTCCGGCTAGAGCCGATCTTGTTGATTCATTAATATGTAGTCCTTCCTTATATATAGTCCTCCCTGCACTTCGCCACACAAATAACACAATAGGTTATATAAAATAACACAAATATTAAATATCAGAATCTATTCATTAAATTCAACAGATACTATTGACAAAAAGCGGACATTTATGGGATGATAACTATCATATAATTCGGATTTCCAAACATAAAGTTAACAAAAAGGAATATAAATGTCATTTAACATGACATTTAACGAACACAGGAGGCGAATGATTGTGAACCGTGGGAATAAGCTGCTCGATTATGTCAAACTGCTTGATTCCTCTATTCAGGTTGGAGGGTTTACCCATTCCTTCGGCATGGATATCCATATCAGGGAGGGTACCATTCGTAATGCTGAAGATCTCGAATCATTCATGCGTTGTCAGTTGCATCCCAGCATTGTTCGTCTTGAAGGCATGGCCATCAAAGGCATCTATACCGCAGCAGATCACAAGGATACATGGCGGATAGCTCTGATCGATAAACTGGTCCACGTTCAGCGAACTCCTGGAGATCTCAGAGAACAAGCTGCCGCCATGGGAAAACGATTGATCAGACTGGCACGCGCTCTGCACCCCTGGATTGATTTCAGCCAGCTCGAACAGATCTTCGCCAAATATGATTCGGTTGGCTGCCTCTCCACTGTTCACGCCTGGATTAACCATCACCTCGACATCCCGGTCGAGGAAGCGGTCCTTGGTTACCTGCATTCAGCCATGAATGCCTGCATAACCGAAGCCTCCAAAGTCATTCCCCTGAACAACGATATAACCAAAGATCTGATGGTACGCCTGGCCTCAGATCTGGAGAATGAATGGAATACCGTATGCGCCTCGGCTACGGATGGACTGGTACAACCAACCTCGATGTCCATGAAATCATTTTTCCCCAGTTTCCATATGCTTGGAGCTGGACTTCATGCCTACAGAGCCTAATCCTCTTCCTTCTCCCCTTCATTCAGACAAACACAAAAACACGCGGCAACCTCCTTGCCGTCGTGTTTTTTGTCGTTTTATTTGTTTATTTAACGTATTTACGCCATTTAACATCAAAAAATACACTTTTTTCCGTCTTTTTTAATTGTTAGATGACGCATTTACGTATATAATAAAATACACAGCTCGTATTTCTATATATTTTACACGAAGAAATGGCGACTGAATACTACATTCTAACCAGGGGTGAACCCTTTTGAACAAGAACAAGAAAAAACCAGTGACCCCGTTCGGATGGGCCATCAAACGACGGCTAACCGAACTTCAAGTGGACCAGAAGACCTTTTGCGAACAGCATGGCATCCCACCCTACCGTTTATCCAATCTCATTCACGGCACGCGTAAAGCCACCCGATTCAGACACCTGGTTGCTGACATTTTGGATATTCCAGATGAACTGAGATAAAATTTCTGCCAAGGAGGGCCCCATCCATGAGACATGTTACATCCGATCTGGAGAGGCTATCGTTCCAGTCCATTCGTCACCAACTCATCATCGTTGATCACCATTGGGTTATCCACAGTTGTAACCACGCATGGCAACAGGGACTCGGCCAATCATTACTCAACCCGGAAGCGAGCAGTAATCATACACATTACCTGCATCTGACGGAAGCCTGGGCAATACGAAGCAAGAACGCACACACGGCACTTGTCGCACAGAATTTGAAAGAACGCGGAGTACCTTTTCATCGAAATCATACATACGACATCTGCGTGTATACGGCATGCAACGAAGAGCGGTGGTTTCGCGTGGAACTCACCCCTCTGTCTCATGCGAATTCAATTTTGGATATCGATCTCGCTCTGATTGCACACATGGATATTACCGAACAGAAAAAGACAGAACGCCAATTAAAAAAGGCCCTGTCTGACGTGCGCACATTGCGCGGACTCCTGCCTATTTGCGCTGTCTGCAAACAAATCAAGGACGAAAAGGAACATTGGAACTCCGTTGAGAGTTATCTGGAGAAGCATACCCACGCCGAATTTACCCATGACATCTGCCCGGAATGCATCCGGCGGTTATACCCGAAATACTCAAATATTCTGGACAAGCGTTCCTGAAACCTTTCTTTATACTCCACACGCTAACAGGAATCACACAGACAGATGATGTTCAAACTGCGACATATCCAGTTCTTGCGGTGTCCCATGCAAGGTGATCGTTCCTTTGTCCATAATATAGATATAATCTGCGGCACTTCGCACGAAATCAATACTTTGCTCTACCAACAGAACCGAGAGGTCTCCCTTTGCCTTGAGCTGCAAAATAACCTGCCGAATATCCTCCACGATAGAAGGCTGAATGCCTTCTGTCGGCTCATCAAGTAATAACAACCCGGGACGTGAAGCCAACGCACGAGCGAATGCCAACTGTTGCTGCTGCCCACCACTCAGATCCCCGCCCTGCCGTCCATACATTGTAGCAAGCACTGGAAACATCGCCAGCACATCCTCTGGGAACACCTTTACCCCCGGCGCACTTGTCTCCAGGCCAAGCAACAAGTTTTCTTTCACCGTAAGCTGCGGAAAAATCTCCCGCCCCTGCGGTACATAACCAATCCCTGCTCTTGCCCGCTTGGCTGTGTCCAAGGTAGATAACTCCTGATGTTGCCACTGAATACTGCCTTTACGTGTTTTGAGCAGGCCCATTAATGTTTTCATCAATGTTGTTTTACCTACACCGTTACGGCCCATTAGGCACACCACCTGTCCAGGCTTTACGTCCAGGTTCACTCCACGTAGCACATTGCTTTCCCCGTAGCCGGATTCAATTCGTTGCAGCGACAGCATGGTCATCCCTCCTTTTACCCAGATACACTTCAGCCACTTTCGGGTCTGCCTGTACCTCCGCCATCGTACCTTCCTTCAGCAGTTTCCCTTCATGCATTACTGTTACCTTGGCTGCGAACTCTCGTACAAACTCCATATCATGCTCCACCACCACAACCGAGCGTTCACACGCAATCTCTTGCAGAAGTCGCCCGGTCTTGTGTGTTTCTTCATCCGTCATGCCTGCGGCTGGTTCGTCCAGTAACAACAAACGCGGCTCTTGCAGAAGCAACATGCCAATCTCAAGCCACTGCTTCTCCCCATGTGATAACGCCCCTGCACGAGCATAGACGCGATCTTGCAGACCAATCTGGAGGGTAACACGCTCCATGGCAGCACTCATTTTCCCATATCGACGAATACCGATGGCTTGCAAAGGAGAACGGCGAGTCTCTGCCGCCAGTGTCAGATTCTCCTGCACCGTCAGACCTGCGAAGATCGATGGCGCCTGGAATTTGCGTCCTACACCTTTGCGAACAATCTGGTGTTCTCTCAGTCGCGTCAATTCCGTGCCATCCGCTATTTTCACCGAGCCGGACATGGGTTTGGTTTTACCACATATCACATCCAGCATCGTGGTTTTCCCTGCACCATTCGGTCCAATCAGAAAATGCAGATCATGCTCATGCAGCTTCAGATTCATTCCTTTGACCGCAACGAACCCGCCAAATGCCACCGTAATATCCTCGGCGATCAGAACCGCTGAATCCTCAGTAGACTTCAGGTTTTTCCCGAGTGACTTGGACATGTGCACTTTCTCCTCTCCGTTTCAGCAAGCGAACGACATGACGATACACACCCACAATTCCGTTAGGCATGAACAAGACGACCGTTACAAAGAGCCCACCAATGACAAACAGCCATCCTTCAGGGTAAGCTTCGCTGATGCCTGTTTTGGCTGCATTCAGCACCACCGCTCCGATAACCGCTCCAATAAGCGTACCGCGACCACCCAGTGCAACCCAGAGGACCATCTCAATGGAAGGAACAATGCCCATCATGGATGGCGAGATAATGCCTACCTGAAGAACAAACAGCATGCCCGCGATGCCTGCAAGTGCACCGGAAAAGGCAAAAGCCAGCGTTTTGTATCCTGCCGGATCATATCCGAGGAATCGCACCCGATTCTCTCCATCACGCGCCGCTTCGAGCACCTGACCGAAACGACTGTTCACCATTCGACGACAGAGCACATACGCGATCACCAGAACAGCAAGCGTTATATAGTAGAGAACAATGGTTGTTCCAGCGGAATGAAGTGTAAAACCAAAGATTGAATTATATCCGGTAATGCCATTCGTTCCACCCGTCCATTCCTGTTTGCCAACAAATAACGTCACTGTGATGAGAACCAAAGCCTGAGTCAGGATGGTAAAATAAACACCGGTGATCCGGTTACGGAACGTAAACCACCCCAGGGCAAAGGCGAGTAATGCCGGAAGGGCTATCCCCAATATCAGCGCCACGGGGAAAGAGCGAAATGGTTCCCAGAACCACGGCAGACCACTGAGACCACTCCATCCCATGAAGTCAGGAAGTGTTGCTCCACTGGCCTGAAGCTTCAGATACATCGCCATCGCGTACCCACCCAGACCAAAGAATACCCCATGCCCAAGACTCAACACACCCCCATACCCCCAGATCAGATCGAGACCGATGGCCAGGATCGCCAGTGCCAAAAACTTGGCTAACAGGCTCAGACGAAACTCCGTGGAGATCAGCGGAGCAAGACACATCATGATCAGTACAACCGCCCAGATAATCCTCATTTTCAGACTGCCAGTTTTGAGTAATGCCGACATGAACTAACCCCCTTCTTCACGTTAATCGAGACTCCGTGTGCGCATCGCGACCAAGCCGCGTGGTTTCCATTGCAGAAAAGCAACGATACATACAAACACAAGCACCTTGCCAATCGAGGCCGAGGTATATGTTTCGAACAATGTGTTGAACATGCCGATCCCCAGCGCACCGCACACGGTTCCAACCAATTTCCCCACCCCACCCAGAACAACGACCATGAACGCATCCACAATATAATAGGTACCAAGGGAAGGACCAATTGGACCGATAAGTGTTAACGCACAACCAGCAATTCCGGCGATGCCCGAACCAATGGCAAAGGTCATGCCATCCACCCGTCGGGTCGAAATCCCAAGACACCCCGCCATACTTCGGTTCTGCATCACAGCCCTCATTCGTCTTCCGGAAGATGTTCGATAGATATAGAGATACATACACAGCAGCACAACCGCAACCAGTGCGATAATGAAAATTCGCTTGTACGGAAATATAATGCCGTCCGAGATCGCCAACCCTCCATTGAGCCAAGCCGGACTGGATACCCCCACATTTGGTGCACCGAATATTGTACGGGCCAGTTGTTGCAGCATCATCCCTACACCCCAGGTCGCGAGCAGACTATCCAGCGGCCTGCCATATAGATGCCTGATCAGCACCACTTCGAGCAACCAGCCAATCAGAGCAGCTACGATGAACGCAATCGGCAAAGCAACAACAAAGTAGGCACCAAACCACGCCGCTGGAGCATAGGACATGAACAGATTTTGTGTTACATACGTTGCATATGCACCGATCATAATCAGTTCACCGTGAGCCATATTGATCACATTCATCAGCCCAAACGTTACCGCCAGACCAAGTGCAATCAACAACAAAATTGAACTGATACTCAGACCATTGAACATCTGCAGGATAAACATATCCATCGTTATCCCCTCCTCCATACGTGACTCTCGATAGTTCACATCACTTCAATTCGCACCACTCTCACGTTTTGCATAGCGGTAACGCTTTACCGCGATACGGTGAGAGGATGTGTTGTCACACCCTCGTCTATGAATCGGCTGCTTTGAAGCAAGTTACCTTTATTTATTACGAGGTTTCTATGTTATTTGGCGCTAAGAGAAGCTCCCCATTCATACGTTTTCAGATAAGGGTCCGGTTTGACAGGCGCACCAGAATTCCACAATTCCTTGAACTGCCCATCTTCCTGTACCTCACCGATCCGTACGGTTTTGTAGATATGCTGATTCTCTCCATCCACGGTTACTTTACCTTCCGGTGCATCAAACTCCAGACCCTTCGCAGCTGCCTTCACCTTCTCCACGTCGGTTGATCCTGCTTTTTCCACCGCCGCCTTCCAGAGATAAACCGCCACATATCCCGCTTCAATTGGATCTGCCGTCACTCGATCAGCACCGTATTTTTCCTTGTACTTGGCTACAAATGTTGCATTTTCAGGTGTATCCGTTGTCTGATAATAATTCCATGAAGCGAGATGCCCCTTCAATACGTCTGCGCCAATACCACGGATCTCTTCCTCCGCCACACTTACCGAGAGGGTTGTCATCTGATCCGAAGAAATTCCGGCATCCTTCAATTGTTTGAAGAAGGCCACATTGCTGTCTCCGTTCAGCGTATTGTATACAATATCCGGCTTCGCAGCCTTGATTTTGCTAATGATGGTACTGTAATCGGTATGTCCCAACGGTGTATATTCCTCACCCACCACTTCGCCGCCTTCTGCTGCGAGTTGTGCCTTAATGACCTGATTGGCCGTTTTTGGAAAAACATAATCTGAACCGAGCAGATAAAACGTCTTGCCCCTGTTCTCCAGTAACCAGGTTACGGATGGAACGATCTGCTGATTCGTTGTTGCTCCTGTATAAAAAATATTTGGCGACGATTCCAATCCTTCATATTGCACCGGGTAAAACAATAGACCTTTGTTCTGTTCGAACACCGGGAGCATAGCCTTCCGACTTGCAGAGGTCCAACCGCCAAATACAGCAGCGACCTTATCTTGTTGCAGCAGCTTTCCAGCCTTCTCCGCAAAAGTAGGCCAATCCGAAGCACCATCCTCAATTACCGGCTCGATCTGCTTACCCAAAACTCCACCCGCGGCGTTAATCTCTTCAATAGCAAGCATCTCGGCATCTTTAACAGATACCTCACTGATTGCCATAGTTCCGCTGAGGGAGTGAAGAATGCCCACTTTAATCGTATCACCGGATGCAGCCGGCTCTCCTGTACCACCCGAACCTGAGACTTCAGGTGGAGCAGTGCCCTCCACACATCCTGTCATTACCATGACCGCACCCAGCAAAATGCTCCATAACTTGACCGTCCTCTTCTTCAATAGCCTACACTCCCTTTTTTTAGTCTATTGCCGAACATTAAGGTCATTTACACCCGAAATGTTCGTTGATCCAAATTATGGAGTCTTACACTCTTCATGTCAATATAGCTTACATAATTTTATTTTATGCCTACTCGTTTCATGCATGCTGCTAATAAGCTTTGAAGCTTATTGACAAAGGGTTCACCCTGTGTGAGTATATTTAACATACAATATGTTCCACGAATATATCAGACTCTATAAGCGAAAGGTCGGATTGCCTTGCACTGGACTGAGCAGGAAAAGGAAAAACTCCTGATTACCGTGGCCGCTAACCTCGCCCGTGAACGAAGAGCACGCGGGCTCAAGTTAAATGTTCCCGAAGCCATAGCCCTGTTGACCTCCGAACTCATGGAGCGGGCACGGGATGGCATGAGTGTTGCCGAATTAATGAGATACGGAGGCACCATCCTGACACGCGAAGACTGTATGGATGGTATTCCCGATATGATCCCTGAAGTACAGGTAGAAGCCACATTTCCTGACGGTACCAAACTGGTTACCGTACATGAACCTATACGCTGAGAAAGGCAGGAGAAGCCATGATTCCTGGTGAATATCGCTTGAAACCAGATGACGATATCATCTGTCATCCGGATCGTCCAACCTTGCGCCTGATTGTCCTTAATCGCGGCGACCGCCCCGTCCAGGTCGGCTCTCACGTTCACTTTTATGAAGTTAATGCAGCACTGGACTTCGATCGCGCTTCCGCTTTTGGACATCGCCTGCATATCCCGGCAGGCACCGCAGTCCGTTTCGAACCCGGTGAAGAGAAACCGGTCGAACTTACGACCTTTGGCGGCAAACGCCAGATACACGGGTTCAACGGATTAACCGAAGGCTCTGCGGATCAGGCCCCTGATCCACAAAAACTGGAGGCATTCCTGAAGACGTTCTCCCCTCCCATACAAGATGGAGGTGAACCTTCATGAAACGAATGAGCCGTGAACAATACGCGTCAATGTTCGGACCCACCACTGGTGATGCCGTAAGACTTGCGGATACCGAACTATGGGCAGAGATTGAACATGATTATGCCGTCTATGGCGATGAGAGCAAGTTCGGGGGCGGCAAGGTTATCCGCGACGGAATGGGCCAATCCACCTCCGCTCTGCGAAGTGACGGCACTCCCGATACTGTTATCACCAACGCCATCATTATCGATCATTGGGGCATTGTAAAAGCGGATATCGGCATTCGGGATGGGCACATCAGCGCCATTGGCAAATCCGGCAACCCGGATACAATGGATGGTGTTCACCCCGCACTGGTCATCGGTGCTTCCACCGAAATCATCGCTGGTGAAGGCATGATTGTAACCGCCGGCGGCGTCGATACCCATATTCATTTCATCTGTCCACAGCAGATTCAGACCGCATTATCCTCTGGAGTAACGACCATGATCGGCGGTGGAACAGGACCAGCAACAGGAACCAAAGCCACCACCTGCACACCAGGAGCCTGGCATATCCACCGAATGCTGGAGTCCGCAGAGGCTTTTCCCATGAACATCGGTTACCTCGGTAAAGGCAACAGCTCCAGCACCGCACCTTTAATCGAACAGATTGAAGCGGGTGTAATCGGCCTGAAACTGCATGAGGATTGGGGAACTACGCCAAGCGCTATCGATACCTGCCTGACTGCCGCCGGGGAACATGATGTTCAAGTCGCTATCCACACCGATACACTGAACGAAACCGGTTTTCTCGAAAATACCCTGGCTGCAATCAACGGACGGACAATCCACACGTACCACACGGAAGGCGCTGGCGGCGGACACGCACCGGATATTATCCGGGCCGCTGGGGAGTCCTACGTTATCCCGTCATCCACCAACCCTACACGACCGTACACACGCAACACCGTAGAAGAGCACCTTGATATGTTGATGGTGTGTCATCACCTGGACCCATCCATCCCGGAAGACGTCGCTTTTGCCGATTCGCGGATTCGTCCCGAAACGATTGCCGCCGAAGACATTTTGCATGATCTTGGCGTGTTCAGCATTATCAGTTCAGATTCACAGGCCATGGGCCGAGTGGGCGAAGTCATCATCCGCACCTGGCAAACTGCCGACAAAATGAAAAAACAGCGCGGCAAACTCGAACTCAACCCGGGTTCTCCCTCCGATAATGATCGGATCAAAAGATATGTCGCCAAATACACCATCAACCCTGCTATCGCACACGGAATCGGACACCTTGTCGGTTCGGTGGAAGTCGGAAAGCTGGCCGATCTAATCATATGGAACCCTGCCTACTTCGGTGTCAAACCGGAGATTGTCATCAAGGGTGGCATGATTACTTTCGCCCAGATGGGTGATCCCAATGCGTCCATCCCGACACCTCAACCCGTATTCGGCAGACCCATGTTCGGAGCTTATGGCAGTGCCCTTGCCAGCGGTTCGATCACCTTTGTCTCCCAAGCCGCAGCAGAGGCAGGAATCAAAGAGACATTGGGCCTGAAGAAACGAGTTGAACCCGTCAAAGGCTGCCGCTCGGTTACTAAAAAAGACATGATTCATAACGATGTCACCCCCGTTATTGAAGTCGATCCCGAAACCTATGAGGTACGAGCTGACGGCGAGCTTCTCACCTGCGAACCCGCAGACGAGTTGCCTATGGCACAGCGGTACTTTATGTTCTAATATGAATTCCGATTAGCTGACAAGGGGGCACCGCATGATGAATAGTGGCACAAAGCTGCTTCGTTACGTTCAACTGCTGGATTCAGCCCTGCCCATTGGTGGTTTCTCCCATTCCTTCGGTCTGGAAGCTTACACGCATGATGGCACCGTGCGGAATACCGCCCAGCTTGAACAGTTTATTCGCAGCCAGCTTCATTCCAGTCTAGTGCGAATAGACGGCCTTGCCATCAAAGGTGTCTACCAGGCGATACAACAACAAGATGCCGCTCTACTTGCCCTGTATGACAAACGTGTCCACGCCCAGCGTTCCCCTCGGGAAATGAGGGAAAGCGGGCACAAGATGGGAAAGCGACTGCTCAAGCTCGCCCGGTCACTCTATCCGTGGATGGACTTTGCCCTGATCGATGAAGCTATACGGGAATACGGCGCGTATTGCGGCATCACGACCATACACGGTTATATCAACTATCAATTGGAGATTGGATTGGATGAAGCCGTTACCGGGCATCTATATACCTCGGTTAACGCTTATGTGAACAGTGCACTTCGCCTGTTGCCCATCGGACAAACCGAAGCACAGATGCTGATTCAGAAGCTGCTCGATGATATTGAAGCGGAATGGGCACTCATTCGGGAAAATGACCCGGTAGATATGCACAGCTTCGGAATTGCCCAGGAAATCTACGCCATGCGGCATGAAACCTTACCCGCGCGGTTGTTTATGTCTTAACTACAACTTTTATCTAACTAGGAGGAATTGTTATGTGTGGAGGAGCTAATCATACGCATCATCCGGAGTGGGAACGCAAGGCATTTGATCGGAGTCGTCCGATGCGAATTGGAATTGGCGGACCGGTAGGTTCAGGTAAAACAGCCCTTGTGGAGAAGTTGTCCAAGGCACTGCGTACACGTTATAGCCTTGCTGTCATCACCAATGACATTTATACCAAGGAAGATGCCGAGATTTTGCTGCGCCAGAATGCCCTGGCACCAGAGCGCATTATCGGTGTAGAGACAGGCGGATGCCCGCATACCGCTATTCGCGAGGATGCCTCCATGAATTTTGAAGCCGTTGACGAGTTGATTGAACGCTTCCCTGATCTTCAACTGATCTTCATCGAGAGCGGCGGCGACAATCTCTCTGCTGCCTTCAGTCCGGAACTCGCTGACGTGTTCATCTACATTATCGATGTTGCCCAAGGAGAGAAACTCCCGCGTAAAGGCGGTCCTGGCATCACTCGTTCAGACCTGCTGTTAATCAACAAAACCGACCTCGCCCCTTATGTTGGAGCAAGCCTGGAAGTGATGAAAAATGATACCGAGCGGGTCCGCGAAGGCCGCCCTTATGTCATGTCTAATCTAATGAGCGGTGAAGGTGTATCCGAGATTGTCCACTGGCTCGAACATCAATATATGGATGACGACGCTTCCGCTGCACATCTGCATTCACACAGCCATGAACATGGCACTCACTCGCATTAATTCATCTTCTGTCCCGATGGGAACAGAGATCATTCGGAACGAAAGTCCAGGTGAACCCGTCACGCGCCGCAGCGAGCTTCGGGCCACCTTCTCCTTTCAAGGAGAGCGGACGGTCATGACCGATCGTTATTACAGCGCACCGCTTCGGTTCAGCCGATCCTTTCGACCTCCCGGAGGCGGAAGCGAATTATGCATTTACACGTCAGACGTCTCTCCCGGAGTCCTTAACGGGGATCACTATCATTCCGAGTGGGTATTGGGCGAAGGCACGCATGTCATGCTGAGCAGCACATCAGCGACCAGACTTCATCCTACACCTTCCATTCCCTCATCCGTTAATCATCACTTTCGGTTGGGAAAAGGAGCCACGCTGGAATATTTTCCTGAATGCGTCATTCCCTTCAAGGGTAGTTCTTCTTCACTCGCTGTAACCTTTGAGCTGGAAGACCAGGCGATCCTGGCCTATGCAGACATCTGGTCTGCCGGACGGATTCATCGGGGAGAAGCTTTCCAATTCGAGCGTTACCGAAGCTTGACGGAGATATGGCAAGGTGAGCAACTGGCTGTGTGGGATCGATTCGGACTTGAACCGAAAACCGATGAACCCACACACTCAGCATCCCTCCTTCACTATACGCATACCGCTGCGTTGTGGATGATTGCCCCGGGTCTGGGTACTGCCGAGTTGGAACTAGTCAGGTCTGTACTGCCACCCGATGGACGAATACTGGCAGGTGCGAGTTTGCTGGCAACTGGGGGTATCGGTGTTCGACTGCTTGGCCTGGCGGCTTGGGAGCTTCAAGAACAGTGCCTTCAGATTTGGAACACGCTCCGCCCCCAACTGCTGGGCAAAGAAACCCTCATCTTTCGTAAATAAGAGCATCAAGCATCGTTTAACACAGAAAACCTCTGAACTGTCTCCGAGTATGTTCGGATTAGTCCAGAGGTTTTTGTTCATTCAGTCCATGGATGCTGCTCATATCAGTTACGCTTCGTTCTCTTCAGAATTACTCTCTGATCTGTTCTCAGACTTATAACGATAGTCTCCTGCATCTTTGCTTTCCTTGGATTTGCGGTAACGGGTGAACTCAATATATTCGCTGATAAAAGACTGTTCCACAGTCGATAATTCACTTTCCTGGCAATTCAATTGCCGCAAAACGTCAAAAAAATAATCCTCCCGTTTTTCCCGAACCATCGCTTCCTTCGATGGACGACCAATCATGAGCCAGTCAAGGCTCACATCAAAAAACGAAGCAATCTCAATTAATTTATTCGTACTCGGAATAGACTTGCCACGTTTCCAGTCACCCAGATTGCCTGTGCTAATCTTCAGCTGTTGGCAGAAAGCCTTCTTGGTCATTCCTCGTTCGGCAATCAGGTGTTCAATTCGCTCATAGATCGACTGCATACAAGAACCGCCTTCCAACCGTAATAATCAACTTATCTGCTTGAATTATACCACATTATTCCTGAATGCTCAGCCTTTATATGCCTGGAGCAGGATAAGGTATAGCGTATAACACAAAGATAGACTCCCATGAATGATCATGGAAGTCTATCTTATAACGTTGTTGCTGTGATGCGGTCGAGAGGACTCGAACCTCCACGGGTATACACCCACTACCCCCTCAAGATAGCGTGTCTGCCATTCCACCACGACCGCATATTCAATTGTAAAAATGGTGAGCCATGAAGGGCTCGAACCTTCGACACCCTGATTAAAAGTCAGGTGCTCTACCAACTGAGCTAATGGCTCTTGCTGTAAACTCCACCGGATGTGCCACGCTTCATTCTTGTCTATAAGAGCAATGACTTTGAGGATTTCTCATCGAAAATATAAATCTCATGAGGTGGTGAAGATATGACCCGTAGGGGATTCGAACCCCTGTTACCTCCGTGAAAGGGAGGTGTCTTAACCCCTTGACCAACGGGCCTTAATAACAAGTTGTCTTTCTTGGCGACAAGAATGAGTATACCATAGGACAATTCGAACTTGCAATACTTTTTTTGAAATTTATTTTTCATGCCTTTCTTGTCCGTTGTATATCACTTGCGTACTACTCTTCAGAGACCCATCTTTCGTTCCATCCATTCATGCCAATATCATCACTGTCCAGGAAATATGTTAACCATACATTAAAACACTTACAAAAACTTACGTTCACTTATAATATTGCAAATCACATTAAGAATACTTATAATTATAGTATCAGTATAAGTACGGTCATAAATACACTCGGAGGTGACATGTTTGTTTCAAGAAGAACGAATGCAGCTCATTGTTGAACATCTACGGAAACACAATCGCATCTCAGCTGATGATATTGTCGCCTTGTTTGATGTATCACGGGATACTGCACGCAGGGATCTGATCAAGCTTGAGGAACAAGACGCCATCATTCGAACACGTGGCGGCGCAATTCTCCCTCCTCCTCCGCAAGAGTTCAGATCCTACAAAGACCGTTTACTCGATGTTTCTGAGGAAAAGAGAGCCATCGGCAAGCTCGCTGCGGCCATTGTAAGACAAGGCGAGATCATTATTCTGGATTCTTCCACAACTGTACAGGCCTGTGCCGAGAACTTAAACGGCAAATCCTGTACCGTCATTACGAACTCGATTCATTCCGCTGATCTTCTCTCCAATCACACGGCAGTCCAGATTCGTTTACTCGGGGGCAAAGTAGATAAGGAACAACGTTATGTCTACGGTACCTCTGTGATCGAGACCCTCTCCCACTATTATGTAGATAAAGCCTTTATCGGAATTGGCGGTATCACCATGGACGGCTTCAGTGCTTCTGAAGAGGAAGGGAAAATAAAACATCAGATGATGAAAGCTGCCAAGAAAGTTGTTGTTCTTGCAGATCAATCCAAGTTTGATAGACGTTATGGTTATCGTTTTGCCGACTGGTCATTGGTGGATGTATTGATTACAGATCAATGGCCAACCAAAGAATGGCTTGATTTTCTAGCCGAACAACAAGTTGAGATTCTCATTCCTGAACCTACAGATGATAAGGAGTTGTAAATATATGAAATTATTTGCCACAGATTTAGATGGAACTTTGTTGAACAGAGACAGCCAGATTAGCCCGGAGAATGCCGCAGCCATCCTCAAGGCCCAGCAATCCGGTATGAAAGTTACCATTGCTACAGGACGTGTCTATTCCGATGTGGTAACCATCAGCCGCAAAGGCGGAATCAAAACCCCGATTATCGGCTCTAACGGAGCGACGATTCATGATGCCGACGGTGAACGTCTATTCCACCTTCCGCTTGAGCGTGACACAGCAGCTTCCGTCATGCAGTGGCTGGAAGATCATGATGTCTATTATGAGGCTTCAACGCAACAAGGCATCTATGCCCCGCGTAGCAGTCATGAGACCTTGCTCGCCGAAATGGAACGTGTTCTTGGTTCGAACCCCGGTGAGGACATTGAACGCATGATTCGTGGCATCAAGAAACACTATGACAAAAAAGACTACCACCGTGTAAACAGCCACCTCGAAATTCCGGCAGAAGCCTACATCTATAATATTATGGCCTTCTCCATGAATCCGGACAAAGTAAAGACAGGAAGAGAATACTTCGCTTCCCGATCCGATGTCGCGATGGTTGTATCCTTTGAGCACAACTTCGAAATGCAGCACCCGGACGTATCCAAAGGCAATGCTCTCACCAAACTGGCGGCTCACCTGAACATTTCCTTGGAGGATACAGTAGCGATCGGGGATAACTTCAACGATGTTTCCATGTTAAAAATGGCCGGACTCGGCATCGCCATGGGTAATGGTGAACCGGAAATCCAGGCATTGGCCCAGGCCATAACGCTAACCAATGTGGAGCACGGTGTCGCCCATGCCATTGAGTGCCTGCTTGAAGGCAAGCCGGTATCCCGCCCAGAAACGATTGTCGGAGAAGGTCAGTAATCGGGCCTATATTGAATCAAACACTAAACCTGCATGGTCGCCTATTGAGCCATGCAAGTTTAGTGTTCTTGTTCTTCATTTTAACTCAGCAGATCGAACATGAGGCACGTCCTGTAACAAAATAATCAGTTGCTCCCCCCGGTATGAACCCGGCAGTTGCAATGTGAACTCAAGCACCGTCTCTTCTACGGAGTCCGTGCTTGTTTGATGTTCTGTCTTAAATCCGATGACCGATATTTTCTCTTGTCCCAGCAGTGCCAGAACACGCTTCAGGGCCTCTCCTTCCTTTTGCAGATGTATGGTTAATGTCTCTGTTCGAGCGGATACCAGCCAGCGTGTGGGCCTGTGCAGTAACATCTGTGCGACGACAATGAGCAGCGTCACGCCTGCACCTGTCCAATACAGACCGGAACCCACAGCAAGTCCCATGCCTGCCGTAGCCCATATGCCTGCCGCTGTGGTCAATCCCCTGACCGTGTGCCGCTGTGTGAAGATCATGCCCGCTCCAATGAAACCCACACCGCTTACAACTTGTGCAGCGATCCTTGACGGATCCAGAGACAGATTGGCCCAGCCAGCCTGATCCTGGAATCCATACTTCGATACAATCATCATTAGGGCAGCACCGACAGCAACCACAAAATGAGTACGTATACCTGCCTCTTTCATTCGGTTCTTGCGCTCATATCCGATTAGCACACCACATATTCCAGCTATGAGTACACGCATCAAATATTCCACTTCCATGCACATCACCTCTTTCATTATGTATATGCTTACATGTGTATCTTTACTATTACCCAATCTTTCCCTGACTATATAAGTTGAACTAAAGATTATTTACACTGGCACTACGATGACAGAACAACCTTCCGATCGCTGTTATCCCCAGATTTTTTCGATTCCTTTTTCCCAAGGGAAAATCCGGTGATAAAGGCGAACGCTTCGCTTCTCCAGGTTTTTTCTGTCCTCTCCGTTATCGTGTAAATGATTTATTCATCTTATACAATAAAAAGCCTTTACCCTGGTCAATTCTCTGACCGAAAATTGCTACCTTGTCTCTCTCCCAAGCCGTAATAATGTCTGAAATTATATATCAGTGGATGCCATTCTTCTGGATTAATCTTGTTCGGTCCAGCTATTAGTCTGGTGTGCGCGTGCACCTTCAACGCTTTCACTTCCACAATCGCCATGAACGGTGTGTGTTCCGGAATACGTATCTGTTGAACAGCCGCTTCAATCTGAAGCGGACATTCAACTATTTTATCTGGTGCCACCTGAACCGAGCATTCGGATGTCAGTCCAGCTACAGTGAATTTATCATGACAATATTCATAACCCATCTGCCTTTTCTCCTCAGGAACTGGGGTGACTCCCGTATAACGTCCCAATGCTTCAACCTGTCTCCACATCGACTCATCCGGTAAATTAATCACACACTCCGGATGTCGACTCAGATTTTCATAGGCTTTGCCCTGTGTACCTAGACCAAGAACCAAACAGTCCCCCAGCGCCCAAGACGAGGACAGCGGAGACAGATTGGTTGAGCCATCCTCATTTAATGTGCTTAGCAGCAATACGGGCGTACCATAATATAAAATACTCGGATTCATCGTTTCATGTTGGATCACTTCTGGACCCTTGGATAATTGCTCTGTAGTAAAATTCTGCTTCATTATCTTTTTCACCCTGTATCTCTCCTGTTCCAATCCACTCGTTTATAAGCTCAATCTCACCCGCATGGGGACGATACAACCGAATTGTAATACAGTAATAGTTCAGATATGATCGAAGTATGAATGTATACCCGAATATTACTGTTATTGCGTCGTTAATCGCCGACCCAAGTCGCTCCATTTTTCTTTCATCCTTACTGGATGGCCGGGCATTGCCCGCAGGAGAGCTTGCTCATATGGCAGGTGTCACGCCTCAGACAGCAAGCAGCCATCTAGCCAAACTCGTAGAGGGAGGATTACTGGAAGTTGAACAGCAAGGCCGTCACCGATACTACCGTCTTGCAAACAAAGAAATTGCTAATCTGATTGAAACCATGGCCAGTATCGCCCCTCCTGTACAGATCCGCTCTCTCAAACAATCCGATCAGCTTCAACAACTGAGTTATGCACGGACCTGTTATGGTCATCTGGCCGGGAAATTAGGAATCTTGCTCTGTGAGGCCTTAGTACAGAAGGGTTATCTTGCAGAGCCCGAAGAAGCACATCAGAAGGATTATCAAGTTACGGAGCAAGGAATGCAGTGGTTTACCACGTTTGGGATTGAAGTTCATGCGAAGCGAGAATCACGCCGGGCCATCGCTCGTAAATGTCTGGATTGGAGCGAACGTCGTCATCATCTCTCAGGTATACTTGGGGAACAGCTCAGACATCGATTATCGGAACTGGACTGGATTCGTCAAAAAACAGGAAGCCGCTCTGTTGAGTTAACAGAAGCAGGCAAGAAAGGTTTATACGAGGTGCTGAACATTTCACTTTAGGCCGAAGTGTATCCGATGGATAACCAAAGATCAGAACGCAAAAAATCCCCTTCACAATAAACCGTTATCGGGTCAAATGTGAAGAGGATTTTTTGTCAATCTGAACGGAGAGAGAGGGGTACTCTCACTTCGTTCGAGACTGCGAAGTATTGCTAACGAAGCTTATACTCCGACGAACCTTTAGGGTTCTCATCCCTTTGCAGAGAAGTTGATTCAGAACGGAGAGAGAGGGATTCGAACCCTCGCACCGCTTACGCAGTCTAACCCCTTAGCAGAGGGTCCCCTTATAGCCACTTGGGTATCTCTCCAAGAAATGGCTCCCCGAACAGGGCTCGAACCTGTGACAACTCGATTAACAGTCGAGTGCTCTACCAACTGAGCTATCAGGGAAAATTAACTTGAATAAGATTAATTTATCATGATTAATAATCCAAGTCAACATGCCTTTCATCTCTTTCTTCCCGTAGTGAACAATCTGTACATCAAATATTCTGAAGACCAAGTTTTCCCGCACAACGACCACAGCGGTAACGCTTTGGATCTATTTTCCGCTTACGCAAATATTCCGTACCACAGCTCTTGCACACCAGCTTATAACGATACGGCAGCGGCTTTCTGCCTTTGCCGTCAGGAAGGGATTGGCAGAACCGTGAGCCGCCCACCTTCTGTAATAAAGCCTTGAATTCCGGATCACGGTGCTGATAGCCGCGTCCACGAATATGCAGATGATAGTGGCACAGCTCATGTTTGATGATCTTTTCAACCTCATCTCGCCCGTAGGCTTCGAGTTGATGGGGATTGATCTCAATCCGGTGACTTTTGAGCATATAACGCCCACCCGTCGTGGTCAGGCGACTGTTAAACAACGCTTCATGAGTGAACGGCACTCCGAAATAATCCAGTGATACCTGTTCAATCCATTGTTGCAATTCCTCATTTTCCATCGGTATCCTCTCCTTGCACCCCCTCGGAGCATTTGTTTTTCCGGCATAATACTTGAATTTTAACCGTTTCGTAGGCTACACTGTCAAGTAGAATGTATGAGGGGAGATTATTACTCGTTATGCCTACAATGCGCTATGTCATCCTGCAGCAGGAACAACAATTGCAGTTCGTGGAAATGCCGGCAGATTACGCCTATCAACTCAGTGCGCTCAACCTGCGCCTGCACAAGGAAATTGATAAACTCACAGCAGCAGATGTCCCTGTCCTGCCTTGGGCGATCGCCGAATGTGACAGCCTCGATCTCCTGAACGAAAATCTTACTATCATTGGCGGCCTTGATTATATCAATGCGCTTGAAGAATCTTTTGCAGCATTACGTGAAAGCCATTATCCTTTGATCTCTTTGCTTACCGAAATCCGGGCTCTTCAGGCCCAATTGGAACAATGGTATGAAGAAGAGATGGAAGCTCTCTAATTCACCACAGGTACCATTTTAATATGAAGAGAACGAAAAGCACATCTCCCTGAATTGGGACTTGTGCTTTTTTTTGAGTCAACGAAACATTGATTTGCCAGAGGCCTCCACTTATCCCGCACAGTCCAGGCTATTGCCACATATGCTAACGTACAGATGAATTATGCAAGAGGAGGAGATACCCTTGCCTCAATGGCTTTGCAATCAACTGATGCGTGCATTTCACAAAAAGGACAGCCGGCAAATCAAGTTGCTGAACGAATGCTGGTTCTTTTATCGCAACAAACCAGCAAATGGCACACCACGCAGTGCAGAGAACGAACTTTAAGAGGTCGCTAGTACATGTCTGCTTTGGATTACGAAGGATGGCCTTCTGAACATGCACTTTAAAAAAATGTACATTATTTCCACCGTACTTATTAGAAAAATCAGAACGGACAACGGGACTATTACCGTAGACAACAAACAGCCTTCCCTGGTCAGGGAAGGCTGTTCTCCAAATCCTATTGCTTATTAAGACTGTTGCGCAGAAGCAGGCTTCTTCATCGTAAGGCCGACACGGCCTTTTTTGGTATCCACATTCATAACCCAGACCGTTACATTATCCCCTACAGATACAACATCCATCGGATGTTTAACATATCCGTTGCTGAGCTGTGAGATATGGACAAGCCCATCACTCTTGATTCCAATATCAACAAAAGCACCGAAATCAATAACGTTCCGAACTGTACCTTGAAGCTCCATGCCTTCCACCAGATCCTCAATTTTCAATACATCCGTACGGAAGATTGGCAACGGCATCTCTTCACGCGGATCACGACCCGGGCGCTGCAAGCTGTCCAGAATGTCACGCAATGTAGGCACACCTACGTCCAGTTTCACAGCCAGTTGCTCTGGCTGTTGCTCAGACAGTAACACGGATAGTTCCTTGCTACCCAGCTTGTCCATTGCAACCTGAAGCTCCTTGAACAACTGATCCACCACCTTGTAGGACTCAGGGTGAATCGGTGTACGATCCAATGGATTCTCACCCTCACCAATACGCATAAAGCCTACGCACTGCTCATAGGTTTTGGCACCCAGACGCGGCACCTTCTGAAGCTGACGGCGGTTCGTAAACCGGCCATTCTCTTCGCGGTACTTCACAATGTTTTTGGCAATCGTAGCGTTAACTCCAGCAACATATGACAGCAACGAAGGTGAAGCCGTATTCACGTCCACACCCACATGGTTAACTGCGGATTCCACGACAGCCTTCAGGCTCTCTTCCAGAATCTTCTGGGAAACGTCATGCTGATATTGACCTACGCCAATAGCTTTTGGATCAATCTTAACCAACTCCGCAAGCGGATCTTGTACACGGCGTGCAATGGAAGCTGCACTACGCTCCGCAACATCCAGATCCGGGAACTCTTCCTGGGCCAGTTTGGATGCAGAATATACACTTGCGCCTGCTTCATTAACAATCAGATACACCAGACTTTCATCACCGTTCTCCTGAATGATCTCGGCAACAAACTGCTCCGTCTCACGCGATCCGGTACCATTACCAATGACGATCAGTCCGATATCATATTGCTTGATCATCCGATGGAATACTTCAGCAGCTTCGCGCTTCTTGTTGTGAGGTGGCGTCGGGTAGGTCACCGCCACTTCCAATAGCTTGCCCGTATCATCTACTACAGCCAACTTACAACCGGTACGATAGGCAGGATCGACACCCAGCACACGTTTGCCATGAATCGGCGGTTGAAGCAACAGATTACGCAGATTGGCAGAGAATACCGATATGGCCTGGTTTTCACCTTTTTCCGTGAGTTCTCCACGAACTTCACGCTCAATGGAAGGCGCAATAAGCCGCTTGTATGCATCTTCAATCACATCACGCAGGATACCCTGCACGGCAGAAGCACCACGAATGATCTGTCCTTCCATATGACGATGGGCCGGTTCTGCCTGTACGTCCAAGCCGACTTTCAGAATACTCTCACGTTCACCGCGATTAATCGCGAGAATACGGTGTGGTGGCATCTTTTTGGCTAGTTCGCGATAATCATAATAATTCTCGTATACAGACTCCTCTTGAGCATCCTTCGCTTCTGAAGTCAACATCCCGTGATCCAAGGTGTACCGACGAATCCAGGCACGAATGGCTGCATCGTCTGCGATATTCTCAGCGAGAATGTCTTTGGCACCCTGAAGCGCCGACTCCGCATCTTCTACACCAAGTTCAGCATTGATATATTTCGCAGCTTCCTGGAGCGCATCTCCTTGCTTCGGTTGACCCCAGATCCATACAGCAAGGGGTTCAAGACCTTTTTCCTTAGCCACACTGGCACGCGTTTTCCGCTTCTGACGGAATGGACGATACAAGTCCTCCACTTCCTGCAGTTTCACAGCTTGGGTAATGGATTTTTTCAGCTCTCCGGTCAGCTTGCCCTGTTCCTCTATAATACGGATGACTTCCAATTTGCGATCCTCAAGATTGCGCAGATAAACAATGCGTTCTTCAATCGATCGCAGCTGGTTCTCATCCAGCTCTCCAGTCATTTCTTTACGGTAGCGGGCGATAAATGGAATCGTATTGCCTTCGTCCAGAAGCTCCGATGTCGTACGGACCTGCTTCAAGGACAGTGACAGTTCCTTGGCTACCTGTTTGATGATTCGTTCATGGCGTTCTGCCTTTATTGTTTCTTCATTGGGTTCCAGAACCGTTTCCTGTTCAGACAAAATAAATCCCTCTTTCCTTCCTGAATCTGAATCGTTCGTTACAATCATTTCAGGGCAGCTTTGCTGCTGTAATTACAGTATAGTTGAACCATTTGTTTTTTCCACTCTACCCTATATTATCACAAAATCACGTCCAGATTCCCATCAATCCACAAGCATACAAGTTCTGTCAGAATGATGTTATCCTCCAGCCTTCCCCATTACGGCAAAAAAAGACCGAAAAACGTCATTACGACGCTCCTCGATCCTCCCTTGTTTAAAAACTCTATATACAATAGCAATCTAATAAGTGAAACTACTCATTTACACTATGACGGAGAGGACAGAAAAAACCTGAAAAAGCGAAGCGTTCGCCTTTATCTCCGGATTTTCCCTTTGAGAAAGGGAATCAAAAAATCTGGGGATAACAGTGATTGGAAGGTTATTCTGTCATCGTAGTACCCGTGTAAATAAATTGTAGTTCACTTATCTAGACGCGTTCAAAGCGGAAAAGTTCGCTCAGATAGTCTCCTGATGCGCTGCCTACCGAAATACCGCCATACATCAGGGCATCGCCGGTAAAGATCTCTGATCCGCCTTTCAGACGATAATCCGCATTCGGGTCCAATCCTTTCAACTTCAGGCGCTGAAGTGGCGCATTAGGCTCAGAGAGCACACGGAAGTAGAATACAACCGCTTCGCTTCCGTCTGGTGCAATAAACATCCACGCCGTCTCATTACCTTCAAACGGACTGAGCAAGCGACGGAACGTTCCATATTGCACCGTTCCACGAATCTCCTTGTACAATTCAACCTGAGATTTCACGATGTCGTTCTCTTCCTCCGTGAATTTCGTCAGGTCCAGCTCATACCCGAAGTTGCCCGACATCGCCACATGTCCCCGAATCTCTAGAGAAGTGATCCGGTTCACCTGATGATTCGGTACCGCCGAGATATGCGATCCCATGGAGCTCACCGGATACACAAGACTGGTACCATATTGAATCCGAAGACGAGAGATCGCATCGGTGTTGTCACTTGTCCACGTCTGTGGCATGTAATACAGCATACCTGGATCGAAGCGGCCGCCACCACCTGAACAGCTCTCGAACAGAATGTTCGGGAATGCCGAAGTGATTCGTTCCATGACGTCATACAACCCCAACATGTAACGATGCGCTGTCTCACGCTGTCTATCTGCCGGAAGTAACGCAGAACCCACTTCCGTCATATTGCGGTTCATGTCCCATTTCACATAAGTGATTGGTGCAGAACCAAGAACGTCTGTTAACATGCGTACAATCTCATCACGTACATCCTGACGGGAGAAATCGAGCACCAATTGTTGACGTCCTTCTGTCCGACGACGATCAGGTACATGCAGACACCAGTCCGGGTGCGCACGGTACAGCTCACTGTCTGGTGAGATCATCTCAGGCTCAAACCACAGTCCGAACTGCATGTCCAGACCTGTTACGCGGTTAGCCAGATCATCCAGACCCTGTGGCAATTTGTTCTTATCTACAATCCAGTCACCCAACGAGGAATTGTCACTATCCCGGTGTCCAAACCAGCCATCATCCAGAACAAACAGCTCAATACCCAGCTTCTGTCCAGCGCGAGCAATCTGTTCAATCTTGTCTGCGTTGAAACCAAAGTAAGTTGCTTCCCAGTTATTGACCAACACCGGACGCTCTGCATTGCGGAATTTGCCGCGTGCCAGACGCTCCCGATACAATTCGTGGTAGGACTGTGACATGCCGTCTAAACCTGCAGCCGAATACACCATAACCGTCTCAGGGGTCTGAAACGCTTCCTGTGGCTCCAGCTTCCAGCTGAACTCGAACGGATTGATTCCGAGTGATACACGGGTGGTATGGAACTGATCCACTTCAGCCTGTGCGGTGAAGCTGCCACTATAGACAAGACTGAATCCATAAACTTCACCCTGATCTTCGTCCGTACCTGGTGTCATCAGCGCAATAAAGGGATTTTGCTGGTGACTGCTTGAACCGCGACGACTCTCGATGCCTTGCAAGCCTGAAGCAAGCGGTCTGCGAACGATATCACGTTCCCGTGTCCAAGCTCCTGACAATTGCAACAATTCATAATCTGCATGCGGGAAATCTACAGAAGAACTGAGCGCACGCGCCACATTCACTGCGGTAGCGCTCTCATTAACGATACGCATGGAGCGTGTAATCGCATTAAATGCCGTAAAGGCTGTATAGGAAAGCTCGATTTTGATACCAGCGACGCGGTCTTCCAGCTCAATAACCAGCGTCTCTGCTTCGTCATCGGACTCAACGTATGTTGCTGGCAGTCCGGTAAGCGCCGCTTTTCCTTTGACCAGTCGATGGCCTGTATACGTAAACTCCGAAACCGTTGAGCCATTCTCAAGTTCCAGTTGGATTGCCGGATTACGGAAATCACTTGTGCCATACACTGGCAATTCCACTGGCAACGTATCGAACGAGATCGTACGATCCTCTGGCACCGGGTTAGGGCTAAAGGATGCTCGTTCTGTCCGAACATGCAACCAGCTCAGATCGGTGTCGCGTAATTTTTTGCCATAATACAAATGCACCAAATATCCTGAAGGCAGTACCTGAAATACGTAACTGGCCTCACGGGTCTGTAAATGAAACTGAAGTTTCTCTTGATTGATGTAAATGCTCATATGTCTCCTCCACCTCTATATATAGGTCTTTCGGGTAAACGGTTTCTCAGGTTTCATTATAGCGAAAAGATCGCCAATGTTCTACGCTTTCATCAAGCTTTAATCAAAAGAGCGCATAACAGCCCGAAGGATGTCATACGCTCTTTTGGTTACAGTCTGAATTCAGTGTGTTCCCTTACAGGAAACATCCATTGCCAACGGAAGGCCGGGCAACGTACAAGACGCTGATTACTGCCTTAAAAATCGATTAAACCAAGGCTGATCTGCAAGGCTTCGTTGACCAATTTCATGGTCTCCTCGTCCAGATGGGTAATCTTATCAGTCAGCCTTTGCTTATCAATCGTCCGTATTTGTTCGAGCAAAATAACCGAGTCCCGGTCAAAGCCGTGTGCCGCCGCATCAATTTCAACATGCGTTGGCAGCTTTGCCTTCTGGATCTGGGCGGTGATCGCCGCCACAATACAAGTTGGACTGAACCGGTTGCCGATATCATTCTGGATCACCAGAACCGGCCTGACTCCACCTTGCTCGGAACCGACAACGGGAGAAAGATCCGCAAAAAAAACGTCACCACGTTTTACGATCAATGTCTACACCCCGCTAACTAAGCGGTCCAGAGTGCTGTCCGCATCTTCCTCCGCATGAAAGGCTTCGGATGCCATGGTCAGATTAATTTTTGCCATCTCCATGTACCCTCGCTGCATCGTTTCACGGATGTAACGTTTCTTACGCTCCGTTAAATACAGCTTCATAGCCTGCCTAATCAATTCGCTGCGGTTGGAATTCTCCAGCGCTACGATGCCATCCACTTCCTGCAAAAGATAATCAGGTAAACTGATCATGATCCGCTTGGTGTTCTGCAAGTTGGCCACCTTTCTTCCACCCCCACAAACCTTTCGCCATTGTGAACCAGTATTACGTTTTTCCAGAACTTTTATACAAAGGAATATATATGCCCCGAGTATATCAAGTATGCTGTACTCCATTATAAACACGGGGAACAATATTCGTACAGACCAAACATCTCAATTCAGGAATTAAATCCTTACTGTCATACAACATTCGAGATGCTCCGACAGTTTTCCTTCTGTTCTGAAAAAAAGTTTATTGGTAATGACGTCCAGTTTACCTGTCAGGATGTCAAAAGTGGATTGATTCTGGCGATTACTGCTGCCCCACGGGTATATACCCGTGGAATGCGGTGCGCCATCATGCAGATCACTTCATAAGCAATCGTACCAAGCTGGGATGCCACCTCGTCTGCGGTTATAACGCCACCAGACTGATGACCGATGAGGACAACCTCTTCGCCGACTTGAATTTCTTCCGCTTCTTCTGCGAAAGATTGTAACGACACCATACACTGATCCATACAGATTGTACCGACGACAGGAACGCGGCGGCCGCGTACAAGCACTTGTGCTTTACCTGTCAGCATTCTGGAGAAACCATCTGCATAGCCAATCGGCAGGGTCGCTATTCGTTCATACCCTTGCGTAAAATAACGGGTTCCGTAACTGATCCCCCAATGGGGTGGCAGTGTTTTGACCAGAACCGCTTTCGTCTTCAGCGTCAATACCGGGGACAGCTTCACCACCTGATGATTCACCTCAGCCGAAGGATATAGTCCGTACAGGCTTATTCCCACACGTACCATATCATAGGACAATTCCGGTGTATCAATGGCAGCGGCGCTGTTCGCCGTATGTATAATCGGGATGGTACATCCCTGATCCCTGAGCGCTTGAACCACGCCTTGGAACCGTCGATACTGCTCCAGTGTATAGGTTTTGTCTTCTTCATCCGCTCTGGCAAAATGGGTAAACATACCTTCAAGCATCACCTGATTGAGCGAAGCTACTTCCTGAATGAAAGCCAATGCCTCATCACCAGGCAACAGACCTAATCGGCCCATGCCGCTGTCGATTTTGATATGAACCTTCAATTGGTTAGCGAATGTGCTCGCATCCAGATGTCGAATGGCATCAAGCACTTCCCTGCTGAACAACGTGACGGTCACATCATGTTTCCAAGCAACAGGGATCCCTTCAGGCGGAGTATAACCCAATACCAGAATAGGAATCGTAATCCCATGTTGTCGCAGTTCCAGCGCTTCGTCAAGAAAAGCAACACTTAAGTAATCCACACCCACTCGTTCCAGTTCTTTGGCCATCTCCACCGCTCCATGTCCATAGGCATTGGCCTTCACACAGGCGAGGAATTTCATGCCCTGAGGCAATGCCTCGCGGAAAGCTTCTACGTTAGTACATAAATGATCCAAATTGATGTCCGCCTGGGTCGGCCGATATTGTCCTTGCACGTTAAGTCACCTTCTCTAGTCATCTTAATCCGGCTCACGTCAGACTCCATCGTAATGCTCCAGCATGTGACTGTCAAATGAACCGAAGTTCCGCATTCAAAAACAGATGTAAGGTGCGCCGTTTGAGGAACTAATGGGAACATAGAAGAAGACCGATAAGCGAGATGAGCAGGGCAATATGTTACTTTTCACCCCAGCAACGATCTGCTTATATCGATTATTTACCCGGTTCCTCCCGCATAGAAGCGCGTTTTGCATTATTGGGTGTATCGAGTAAACATTCCCTTCTGTATGACACATGTCTTTCATCAAAATAAAGCACCGGAGATTGGGTCTCCGATGCTTCTTAGCATTCCTTATGTTTATGCGACTATTCGTTCATTGGTTCAAAAATCATTTGCCTGACTCTTCCTGCATCGATGTTGCAATGCGTACCATTTCGTTCTGAGGCAGGTCTGCACTGGTGATCCGATATTCTATCCCATCTGTCATCCATGTCAGTGTCTTCAATGCATCTCCGCTGATCATACCCAGTGTGAATCCGAGATCCACTACACTGGATGGAGCAAGGGATACAGCTCGATCCTGCGGTCTGGCTTCGAATATCGTGTAATTATATGTTCCTTCATAACGAAGCATAACCGAGTAGTCTCCAGCCTCTTCAAGGATCTGATCATCCTTAAGCTGCACGCCTTCCGGCGCATAGGTCGGCTGAATAACGCCAAAGCTGTCTGGACCTTCCGGTTCAGCGATTGTTGGCTCTTCGCCTTCCTGACCTGTTGCAGCACCTTCTGTACCTTGCTGCTCGGTGTCACCACCTACACCTGTCTGTCCATCAGTGACAGCTCCATCAGGTTCAGGAGCAGTCTGAGGATTGGCAGGTTCTTTACCACCCTCATTACCGGCTTGCTCCACAGGAGTCACACCAGAGTCTGTTCCTGTTTTGCCGCCTTCTTCTGAAGCTGCTGTCATGTTCCGTTGCATATCAAAGGCATCTTTCTCAAATTCAGTCCCGAATTTGAAGGAGTCAAATTTCACATCGACTACAACATTGGCATTGGAGTCGGACACCTCAACCTGTTTAGGTGCGTAATCCGATTTGTTCAGCCAGATCTTCTGTCTGACGAGTGCATGTGTATTATAATTGGCAGCTACATCAAATACATAGCTCTCCTTCTCATCCGCAAACTGACGGGTTGTATCCCCCGTAATGCTCCGAATTAATGTTTCATAGAGATACACTTGTCCTTGATTATCTGGCCAATTGCTCTGAAAACGGAAGCTTTTGTTCTGGCTCGGTGTCAAAACAAACACACCTTCATCGTTACGCAGGACAATCTGTGTTACATCCTTTTTGGCATTCGTTAACGCAATACGATAATAGGAAGGCTTCTGATGCCATACCTCGACCTTGTACTGCTGCGGCGTATCTCCGGTATGCAGCGTCATCACGCCTGCCCCCTGGTAACTTTCCATCTCTCCTACGACTTCGTTCAGATCTTTGACCACAGCTGCCGCATCCTTCTTCCCGCAGGCGGCAAGTAAGGCCGATAAGACCAATACCATGGCAAGCATCCATGATATTCGGCGCATGACATCATCCCCTTTAGCACATGTTTTCACTTCAGGATTGTGCTTGCAGCAGAACCCCTACTTGATTAGTACATGTTATGAGGGACTTGTTCGATATATGCGGACTAGTTTGACAAGCAATCGGTGAAGTCAGATAATAACGCATTGCTAAGCAAAAATCAGTCTCAGGATGGATGTTAACTTTATCCAAAAAAGGCATAGTGGATTGCAGGTAATTATTCGTTTCATTGAATATGGGGAGGAAAAGGTATGACGACAACAAAACTTCGCACATCACTGGAAGGACTGGATGAATTCATCGACGAGCAGCTTCAATTATGGAACGGTGTCGGCACAGCGGTGGCTGTGATCCATAAGGATGAAGTCATCTGGCAAAAAGGCTACGGGTATCGTGACCTCGAATCCAAACTTGAAGTTACCCCTAATACATTGTTTGCCATCGGTTCAAGCACCAAAGCCTTTACCGCAGCAACCGCTGCTCTGCTTGTGGATCAGGGGATATTGGATTGGGATACTCCTGTGAAGTCGTATATGAAGGATTTCAAAATGTTCGATCCAGTCACAACAGAACGTCTAACTATCCGCGACATGCTGTGTCATCGTTCCGGTCTTCCAAGGCATGAGTTGGTATGGTACAACTCCCCGCGTACTAGAGAAGAGCTTGTGCGTGCATTACAATATCTGGAGCCGAATCAAGATTTCCGTAACAAATGGCAGTATCAGAATCTGATGTACATGACCGCCGGTTACCTTGTTGGACAACTCAATGGAACTTCATGGGAGCAGATGGTTCAGGATTCCCTATTTAATCCGCTCGGTATGAACTCAAGTCTGTTCTCTGTTCAAGAAATGCAACTTCGGTCTGACTATGCTTATCCTTATATGGAGAAGGATGGTCACAATACTAGAATACCTTTCCGAGCCATTGATGCCGTAGGACCTGCGGGTTCCATTAACAGTAATCTGGTCGATATGATTGCATGGCTTCAATTCCAGTTGCATCAAGGTCAATGGGAAGGAACGTCACTGATATCGAAGGAACAGATGAAGATTATGCATAGTCCCCAGATGCCTAGTGATTCACCGTTCATAAGCCAAGAAATGCCTGTGAGTACATATGGTATGGGTTGGATGATTGAGCCTTATCGTGGTCATGCCATGATTCATCATGGCGGGGCTATTGATGGCTTTGCATCACAGGTTGCCTTTTTGCCAGAGGAGCAGATTGGAATCGTGGTTCTGAGCAATACCAACGGAAGTATAATTCCGTATACGGTTGCTTTTCATATCATGGATCGAGTGCTTGGATTGGAGCCCGTCAATTGGAGTTCCAAATTGAGAAAATTAATGGGGAAAGAATCAGCAGAAACGGAGGATCATCCGGAGAATTTTTTGGAAGTACCTATTCAAGCAGATACTGCCGCTGAGGAAACAATTAAAGAACCTCACATCATACCTTGTGATCGGCCTTACACCGCTTATGTGGGTATTTACACGCATCCTGGTTATGGCGAGATGTCTATTCAGGAAACAACGAACGGGTTACAGGCAACCTTTAACGCCCTCGAAATGCCCATGGAATACACCGGAAAAGATACGTTCTCTGTCGAACTGGTCACATTCGGTCTGAAGGTCACATATACGTTCACCCTGAACGAATCATCAGAAGTTGCTCAATCCATCTCCATTCCTTTGTTGCTTGAGCCGGGTACAAAACCTATTGAATTCAACAGGGTTTCGGAAATGATCTGAACTGGTGAGCATCTGCTTTATTTCCGTTGTGGTAGGTATCCATACCTACCACAACGGAATATACACCGGATAACTCGTATCCTCTTCAGCAGCACCTGGCCTTCTTTTCACCCACAATCGACGCAGATCAGGCAGACCATACCCCGCTACACGATAATCTCGCAACGAATCGTGATGGGCGTGCTCTTCCTTAAAGCTGTAGGTTGGCAGGAGCAACGCTTCCTGAATCAGTCTATTTTCCAGTTGAATCAATCTATCCATCCGTTCCGCAGATTCCTGAGTCATGACTACTCGTCCGCATTCCTGCTCCAGTTCTTGTCTCCAGTAATCATTCATGGCAATCAGGAATAACGTGTTCCGGAAGGTATACATCGTCACGAGACTTAACATGACATGATCATTGAAGACTTCTCCTGTATAGACCAGATCATGGTCCCCGAACCCATCTTGATAGACTGCATGGACCGGATCTCCCGGTATAATGTTGATATGTAGGCCGATCTGTTTACATCTCTCTGCAAACCAGACCATGTCTGCCTCCATCTTCTCTCCTTCTTCCACCCATAGACTTAAACTCTGCCCTTGATATGAACTACGTCGCAATAATGCTGAGGCTCGCGCCAGTGAGGAGTCCACGGAAAGTACCGGTACAGCAATGACAGAGAAATTCGATTGTTCTGGATGCTGTTTCCATGGCCCCCCTTGAACCGTACCCTCCGGTTGTTGCTGCTCCTGTACTCGTCCTCGAATCAGACTATAGGCTGCCTGCGTGTTCATGCTCCCTAACGCTTCCGACAGCTCATGCGCATCCAATAGCTGTTGAACAGCCCGGCGAAAATTCACATCATGCTGGGGCCCTTCCTTTTGCATATTAAATGTCATATACACACCGCCCTGTATCTCATGCTGTACAGCACGAGGCTCCGCATCCAGAAATAAATCATGCTTGATGATGGACTCCGCCTTTGCCGAGTGAGGGAGTTGCCACACTTCAACACGATCCACATAAGCCCGCCCTCTGAAATAGGCAAGAAACACCTCAAGCACAAGCAGCTTCGAATCATGACGAGTCACTCGATAAGGCCCTGTTCCAATCGGATGCAGCGGCTTCAACTCCACATCTCTAGGCAGGATCGATGCACACATACTACTCATTAAATCCGGGAACATGAAGTTTGGCTTATTCAAAACAAAACGTACAGTCAACTGGTCATACGTCTCTATGCTCTCAATTGAACCAAACAGCGGCCTGCACGGGTTACTCTTGTCAGAGATAATGCGATCGAAGGTAAACTTGACGTCCTCTGCATCCAATATTCTTCCATGATGAAAAGCTATGCCTTTGTGCAGATAAAAGGTCCATTCCCTTCCATCTTCATCACTCTCCCATGCCATTGCCAGACTAGGCTCGCAGACTTGCCGTTCACCATTATAACGAACCAAACGATCGAAGACCTCTGCAATAACGAATACTTCCCCCCACCTCCCCGTCTGCGTTGGGTCGAGAGTCTTAAAAGGTGTATTCTGCGGAATCCGCAAGGTATCCACTCGGCCTCTGTCCCCTTCATTCGAACGCAAGCCAAATTGAGTCTGCATCTGCTGCATCAGATGTTCTCGCATCGTAATGGGCAAGGTGGCAGCCAGTTCATAGGCATCCTCCATCCTGTTGCCATTCAGTAGATAATCGAACCGTTCACGCGCCACTTCAAGCAGCGGGATGTAAAATACCAGCATCGATTTTTTGCCTCTGCCACGCTGAGGGTTCCACCCGACCCATCCGTTCTCCTTGAATTTGTTCATAATGAGGTTCATGTTGCGCATGGTACAACATAAAAGTTCGGCGAGTTCACCTACCGTTGTATGTACTTCTTGTTCATCATGCACATGTGGGAAGCCTAACCGCAGTTGAATGTAATGTTCTGATACGTCCATATATGCCCAACCCTCTTCTATTTCTATTGTTTTTAATTTCTATCTTTAAGGTGTCTTCGTCAAGATTGCTAAAATACGAAATCTATCGGGATGTTTCTACAGTTTTTCTTCAGGTTTTCCTCCATTATACTCAGTAACAACAACATGACCAGTGGGAAGGAAGAAGAATAATTTATGAATTACGCCGATCTGCACCCTAACATCAGGATACGAATCATTACGGATTTTTTCACCGATCTGACCCAGAAGTCCATCATTCCATTCATGGCGATCTATCTGAGTATTCAGATTGGCGCAGATATGGCAGGGTTATTGCTGACGGTCAATATTGTGGCTTCCATGATTGTGGGATTGTGGGCAGGATATTGGTCTGATCGAATTGGACGAAAGAAATTAATGGTGATTGCTCAAACACTACAGGTCGTGGCTCTACTTTGTTTGGCCATTGCCAACTCGCCGTGGATGGATTCGATCATCGTCACTTGTGTCATGTTCCTGCTCAGCAGTCTCAGTTCAGGGATCACAGTGCCGATTGCTAATGCCATGATTGTCGACGTGAGCAGTGAACATGAACGTCATTATGTATATGGGTTGCAATATTGGACAACTAACGTTGCTATAACCTTTGGTGCACTGATGGGCGGGTTATTTTTCGACTCATTTCGTTTTCTATTGTTCAGTCTGGTCTGCCTGGAAAGTATAGCTACCCTGTTTATTTTGATCTTTATGATTCGTGAAACAATGGATAAACGTGCAATGATTCACGCCAAATCATCCGATAATTCGGATAGATCCACCAGACCAATGGAGGCCAATGCTACCATCCAGAGGAACATACTGAAAACGTACTGGGCGGTCTTTCAGGACAAACGTTTCATGGTGTTTTTCACAGCTACTGTACTTGCTGTTTCCCTGGAATTTCAGTTGGATAAATATATTGCGGTTCGTCTAAAAAGTGAATTCACCGCCCAATTGTTCGGCTCAGATATCTCAGGACTGCATATGTTTAGCCTGATCATGATCATCAACACCGTACTGGTCGCCCTGGTTGCCATTCCATTCTCCAGATGGACAGGTCGCTTCCCCACCCGATCTATCATGACTGTCGGTATGCTCCTCTATACCGCAGGTTTCACCGTACTCGCTTTTAGCAACTGGGCTTGGTTACTCATCTCATCCGCCATACTACTGACCATTGGAGAATTGATGTATGCGCCTGTTCGTCAGGTCATGCTCGCGGGTATCATTCCCGATTCGGACCGTGCTGCCTATATGGCTGCTGACGGGTTGAGTTATAACGCAGCTGCACTCCTCGGCAGTCTCGGGCTAACACTGGGAGCCTTTCTCCCGTCATATGCAATGGCTGGTCTGTATGTACTCATGGGCCTTGGAGCACTCGTCTGTTTCCGAATGTTACTTCGGAAGACAGAGGAACAGCATCAACATCTCCCGTGTGCAGAGGCATCATGATATTACTTTTTCGGCAACAAAATAATCATCCAAGGGAGCCTTGACAGGCTCTCTTTTTCATGTCCAATCTCATCACATACAAGTAAATTATCATTAACATTTTGTATATTATAGTTTACATTTAGTAAAATATCATGTACATTGGATTCATGGAGGTGAGCAAGTGGAAGAATTGCACAATCACGTTCGGGAGTTACGAGCCAGAGACCGACTGTCCCAAGCGGAACTAGCCAAACTCATCGGCGCATCCCGCCAAACCATTGCCCTGATTGAACGTGGAGATTACTCGCCATCGGTCGTCCTGGCATTAAAAATAGCCCATGTCTTTCGTGAACCCGTCGAAAAAATCTTTGAATTGAAAGGTGGAGATTAAGATGAACAGAACAACTTCCCCGTCCAAAAAAAACAAGATGCGTCTTCCATTATATGCGGCAGGTGGTGCTGTGGTCGGTTTTCTCGGAGCCAGCGGAATCAACAAAATTCCATCTAATTTGAACTGGACGCTGTCCATGTATTATGACTATGATCTTTTATTTGGTGTACTGGCTGCTTCGTTGGTGGTTATGATGTTGTGGAATATAATCAGTCTCTCCCGCACGCCATCTGTGCCTCCAACGGAAGATGAGGTGTATGGAGAATCTGATTCACTCATTTCACCCGCAGAGCGTTCCCTCGGTAAAGCGATGATACTCAGCGGTTTCAGTGTTATTGTTGCGTTTACCTGGGCAGCACTGGCCTTGTCCTTATACGCATCCCATAGAAATATGACGAATTTTCCTGAACTGTTTAACCTCGTGAATCTCATTGCTGCATGTATCTCTATTATCATCGTCGTTGTGCTGCAAACACTGACCGTAAAGCGGTACAACCGCTATTTCCCGGATCGCGCACTGGATCTGAACTCACGCAACATGAAGAAGGATCACTTCGAGAAGTTGGATGAGGGAGAGAAATGGATCGTGTATCGCGCAGCCTACCGTTCTTTCCAGATGATGAATGTACTTCTTGGTATCGGAATGGTCTCTATGGTGCTGTATTCGGTTCTATTCACCTTCGCTCCATTCCCAATTGTAATGCTCGCTGTGATCTGGATTGCCAACATTGGAATCTATTATCGTGAAACCTATCGTGCGAGTAATCAGTAATACATGGATAAGTAACTATTTTGTAAATATTTTCATAAAAGGAGTGTTTGCATGCATCTATCCAAACGAAAGACCCGCGTCAGGTTCATCTCCCTAACAGGAGCTTTCATGTCTGTAGTTCTGTCTCTCAGTCTGTGGGTACCCGCGGTTCAGGCGGAGACTGCGACTCCAGTAGCTGCCGAACAAGGAAAGTCGAAAGCGCTGACAACCGAAACGGCTACAACATTTCTCGATTCATTCTTCGATTCTGCTGAGGCAAAAGCTCATTATGTGGGCGCCTCCGTTGTTGTCGTGAAGGATGGTAAAGTTCTAGCGGAAAAAGGATATGGCTATGCTGATCAGGAGAACAAAACGCCTATCGATCCGAAAAATACGGCCTTCCGTGTAGCCTCTGTCTCCAAAACGTTCACGTCAGCAGCTGTAATGCAGCTAGTGGAGCAAGGCAAGGTTGACCTGCAAGCTAATTTTCAGACCTATGTGAAAGGGCTCGAATTCGATAATCCCTTTAACAAACCTGTAACTGTAGAGAACCTGCTCACACACACGACCGGATTCGAAATCCGTGATCCCCAGCAGGAAGACATTCATACTGATTTTGATAAGTACATAACGATGGAGGATTACGCTCAGCAACATATGCCTCCTGTCGTTCGAGAACCTGGTAGCGCCTACATGTACGATAACTTCTCGTTTTTGCTTCTGGGCATGATTGTTGAAAACGTAAGCGGCGAGTCCTTTGAATCTTATATGCAACAACATATCTTCAAACCGCTAGGCATGGACAACAGCAGCTTCATGCTGAACGAAAAGTTCCAACAGCAGCTTGCTATAGGCTATGATGCTGCACATAAACCGCTTGATCTGTACACCCTCTCTCCAACACCAATGCCTCAAGGTGGCATGTTGTCTACCGCAGAGGATATCGGAAAATTCATGATTGCGTTACTGAATGATGGCGTGAAGGGCAACGAGCGTATTCTCAAGGAATCCACAGTGAAAAGCATGGAGCAGTACCGTTCCTCCATTCATCCACTGTTACCAAATACCACCTATGGATTCGAAGCAGCATTTCAGCTTCCTGGGGCAGGAAGTAGTTCCAAAATCATTACGAAAGCAGGCGACCTGACTGGATTCAGCTCTTATCTCTTCCTTATTCCCGAGCAAAATACAGGCGTCTTCCTGACGTATAATCAAAATGGAGCACTTCGTAATCTGTTCTACCCGGCATTCATCCAGAATTTCTTCCCGCAATATGCAGAGCCAGTGCAGTTTAAGGAATACACGCCGCAATCCGCAGCTGAGCTGCAACGCTTTACCGGATTGTACGCAGACCTTCGACTTAGCACGATTGTAAGTTCTCTGAAAGGTGGCGACGATAAGCCAGGACATCTGAGCATTAACGATGTATTCCTGGGCCAACGCAATCTGATTCAAGTGGAAGATAATCTTTTCAAAGACGAATTGACCGGTCAATTCACAGCATTCAAAGAAAATGCAGATGGCACCACATACCTGAAAGAACCTTACCTCAACCCTATGGGTTATGAGAAAAAAGGACAAAAGCCTGCGGGCTTCCGGGATGTTCGTGAGAACAGTCCTTATGCTGAAGCCATCTATGCCATACAATCACTTGGATATTATGAGAATGATGCCAACACGTCTTTCCAACCGAAAACGGCGGTGACACGAGCCGAATTTATTGAGAACAGCCTTAAACTGAGTGGTTTGAAGCCTAGCAAAACAACACCTCCTGCGGGCACCGACTGGGCAGACCATGCGACAGCGGGATATATTCAACTTGGATATGAATTGGGTATGATTACGGGCACGGACGAACAGCAGTTTAAGCCGGATCAAGTCATTATCCGACAGGAAGCCATGGTCATGATGTGGAGAATTATGCAACTGCAATATCCTAGTGAACTGTTCAAGGATGTGAAACTTGCGGGGCACACAGATGAATGGGCTGTACCAGCCATTCAGATGATGTATGCGCTCGGTATTCATGGACCTGAGGTGAAGGTATTGGAAGATGGCTCCGTTGATTTCCTTTCCCGCAAACCTCTGATTCGTCAGGAAGAGGCGGCAATTATGTATGCGCTGCTTACACAGCCGACGGATCAAATTGTCGCTGAATTGATGGCGGCTCAGCAGCCGCAAGCCGAACCTGCTGAAGGAACCGAGCCTGTAGAAGAGCCCACAGAAACTGTACCGGTTCCATCACCAGCGACGGTCCCTTCTGCAACTTCAGCACAATAAAAATAAAACATCTTCATACTCATTAGACATATCATGCTTATGGCAAAAGAAACAGGCTTGTTCAGAAGGGAATGATCCTTCATGAACAAGCCTGTTTCTTTACGTTTCTTACGTTATAATAGCTATCGGTTACATGTTACCGAATTATATCCATCTCTATTCGATCAATGAAGATACATGACGGTTCCCATTGCGCTGATCAAACTTGGCCGCAACGGTCTGAGCATGCTCCGCAAAGTAATCGGCCAGCTTGAGCAAGTCGCCTGGGTCGCCTTCATACGAGAAGGACGCTGGCAGGCGCATGCGATACCCTTCCGACTCTTTTTCTTCAGCCCAACGCCGCAATAACGGCGCTGCCTTCGCATAATACATCATTTTGGCGTAAGCATCTTCATGATCGGCTGCGAGCATCAGTGTTTCTTCGAGGATATCAATTCCTTTGGACGGATTCGTAAGTGTAAGATACTCCATCTGCTCGGAAAAACTCTGCACGAAATCATTCTCACCCTTGATCAAGCGGTATCCCTTGACCTGATATTTATCGGCTTCCTCTGTCCGCCCCAGACGATATAGCGGCATCAGAATTTCCGACAACGTTAGATGCGGAATCTCCGCACAGCTCATACGTCCTTTGAGAATAGGCTTCGCAGCTTCCAGTACCTTCTCATCGTCTCCTTTTAACATAAAATAACGCATAATTTCATCCTGCTCACACGCCTCGCAGTCACTCATGAAGTCGCGGTCTAACGTTCTGAACTTGTCATAGCTGCGTCCTGATTCCTCCAACTCTCCGAAATCCATAAAGATGCGGAAACGATAGTACCAGTAAGAACGCTCACTGTAACCATAGGACTTGAACCGTGCTCCGAAATCCTCCAGCAACTCCATGATCTTCTCACGTGAAATTTCCGGGAAATCGGGCATTTTGCCGAGAATCCATTTGTACGACCACAATAACGTTTCTTCATCATACAGCTCTGGCTGCTGATCGAACTTGCCCAGTTGCCAGGAAAAAGCGATCAAAGCTTTCATCGGATATCCACAGAAGGTGGCTGCATCCACAATCTCTGAACGTGCTTCGTACGCCTCCTCAACCATACCATTGACATCAGCTACCCGCGCTGCTTCCTCCAAAAAACCGAGCTTCGCAGGACCGTTAGGCAGTTGATAGGCCTCTTCCATCAAATCTTCAAAATCCATCTCTGTCTTCATCAGGCATCTCCCTCATGATTCATATTTGCGCGTAAACCCCAATCAATAAAACGTACAATTCCCTGGTTCAACACTTCAAGTTCCTGTTTATTCATCGCATAATGCCCCATCATCAGTGCGTTAACATACAGCATTTCAATAGCAATCGGTGTCATCTGATTATCTGGTGAAGTCAACACCCGTTTAATGATGGGATTATTTACATTCAGATACAACGTCGAGTACCCTGCTGAATTAATGCCTGCCGACAACGAACCGAGAACAGAAGAGAATAAATCTGTGCTCTCTTCGCTCGCTTTTTCCAGCGCACGCAGCGTGGATGATTCCTGCGAAAGGGTAAACAAGACCGGCAGATCCGATGGCTTGAATCCTTTTACCTCTGCCCGGCAACGGAAACGTTGTAATGCCGAATCTGCCAAACGCAGCGCATCATAGTACTGGTTACGTTCAGCCGGTGCAACATCCGTGAATGTCATCGATACTTCATCTGGCTCAATACGCTCGGTCTGTACATTGTTCAGTATGACAGGCAGCATCGCCATCAGTTCTTTATCGTAGATATAACCTGCGTTTACGACCAGCATGAACTGTGCTGAAGCCACATGGTGAATCTGGCGGTATTCATCAATGGAGCCAGTGTAATACAGCGTCTCACCTTCATCGATCAGTTCACCCAGCTCACGATGTCCTCTCGTCGTCTCAAAGGGCAACCAGCGATGAATCATCGCGTAGAACGCCTGATCCTGAACAGCCAGTGCTTTCATCGAAAGGGCATGCAGACGAATCAGCTTCTGCAGACGTTCGATCTGATTCTCAGCCATGTCAGCCAGCCCCATACGCAAAGCGTCTCCAAGCTCGGAGCGCACCTCTTCCAGTTTTTCATTTTCATAGAAATGTTCTCTTGATGCCGTCGGTTGAAGCTCATCGGTCCAGATCAGACATTTCACGAAGAAAGCCCAATCCGGCAAAATGTTCTCGGCTTTCTCCGAGATCAGCATTCGCTTCAGGTACACCCGGTGAGAACGCTTGGCATTCAGATTCACCGCATGTGGCAGCACATAAGCAATACCTCCCGTACGACCGGAAGCCGTCGTCAGCGTGATGAAATCCTGGAACTTCTCCCCAAGCAGACGTTCACCAAAAGCAAGCACTTCCGCTCGGCAAGAACGGGCAAACTCCGGGCGTGTAAGCCAGATCGGAGAATCCTGATTGACAACAGACTGCACCCCATCATGAATCAACGTGACCGGATATGGAAGCAAAGCGCCGTAGTAAAATAAAGCTTCTTTCACATACTCCGCTTCAAAATAATGTGCTGCGTCCGGCGTACAACGCAGATATACTTTCGTTCCGGGAGATAGCTGTGTGTCCAACTGTCTAATCGTATATGTACCGTCCGGCTTACCTCTCCACTCCATCGAGGGGCCGCCCTTAATCGATTGAGTCAGCATAACGATCTCATGACTTACCATGAAACAGCTGAGCAGACCAATACCGAAACGCCCAATAAACGATGTCTCGCCATCCAGCAGTGCCTGTTGTCCACGCTTCGAGGATTGTCCAATCATCGCCAGAAACTCATGGATGTCCGCTTCGGTCAGACCAACGCCGTTGTCCTCCACCATCATCGTCAATTGGTCACCGGTTCCTGTCAGCTCGATCCGTGCTTCTCCCTGATATCCCGGGTCCACTTCCTTGCGTGCCGTGATCGCATCTGTTGCATTCTGCATGAGTTCACGCAAGAACACCTTGGGACTACTATATAGATGGTTGGATAAAATCTGGATCATTCCGCTCAGGTTCACTTGAAAACGATATTCATTGGATGCTGTCATGATTCACTCACCTTCCTCTGCGCCCAAACACAATATGTACCCATACGATGTATTCGTATGGATGTGTTAGACGAATTCATTATGTAATCGATAAAAACAGACGTTTCCTTTGCAAGTACGCCAAAAATCACGTCAAACCGGCCCTGTATTACCAAGGCCGGCGTTAGATGAATATTCCAGGCATTCATGAGACGTATGGCCTTATCTTTCATTACCACATTATGAATAGCAATGAAACGGATGTTCTACCCTAAAATAAGGATACATGTTACAGCCCATAGTGAAAACAAACCTGAGACCCGATTTCAGATAGACTTCAGGGTAAATATGCACCCTGCATTCGGGACTATTGAAGGAGGAATAGATCTTTTTTGTCGTCCATTTGAACGATATCAGCCTACCACACGTATAATCTCCAAACTCAGATCGGACGGTGAACATACATGATCCAAGCACGCAACATATCCAAGCAATTCAAGGTGCATCAAGCACTGCATGATGTCAGCTTCACAGTTAAACAAGGTAGTGTCACTGGGTTAATTGGCCCCAATGGTTCGGGCAAAACTACACTGATCCGCATCATGAATGGGGTCTTGGGTGCTTCCGGTGGACAGGTAACCATTAACGGATTGGATGCCGCTCTTGAGACGGAGAAAGTACTGGCCATGTGCGGCACCCTTACCGAACAAAGTGGATTATATGAGAATATGAGTGGGCGTGAAAATCTGACTTTCTTCGCAAATGTTTTTGGTCTGAAACATGCCAAGAAACGAATTGATGAGCTTGTAACTCTGTTCGAGTTGCAGGATTATCAGCATCGAAAAGTCGGTACCTATAGCACAGGCATGAAGAAACGCCTGGGCCTTGCACGAGTACTCCTGCACCGTCCTTCTATCCTGTTTCTGGATGAGCCCACCAATGGCCTGGATCCAGATGGAATTCAGATGGTGCTGCGTATGATCCGTCAATTAAATAAGGAAGAAAAGATGACGATTCTGATCTCATCCCATGTGCTGTCCCAACTGTCAGCCGTCTGTGATCATTATATTTTCATGGAAAAAGGTCACATCGTTGAGGAAGGAACGGAGCAAGAGATTGTTAGCCGATACCTGTCCACACCGAAGCTCGAAGTAGAAGCCGATATGCCCCATGGATGGCACACGGCTACCGACTATACGCCCGAGACGATCTCGGCATATAAAGCGACTTATCAGCTTCAATCCCGTGAAGATATCCCATTACTGCTAAGGCAATTAACGGAGCACGGTCAAGTCTATCAGGCCCGCATCACGGGCAGTGATCTGGAGAGTATCTATTTTGCCATAAGGGAGGCACACGACCATGAATAACCGTCAAGCCATACGTGCTCTGGTACGCAAAGATGTCCGGTCCGTCACAGCCAGCGTTCAGCTCTGGTTGCCCATGTTGATCGTTCCACTGATTATCGGAATCATCATGCCCTCTGCCCTCCTGTGGGCGGCCTCCAGAATGGAACTTCGTTCTCTGGGCAACATCAGCTTTCTGCTCGAATCATTGGATGCGTTAACCCATGGTGGACAGATTCCTCAGCTTGCTTCCATGCCTACAGATAATCATCGTATTGTCTATTATTTAGCTATGTATATGTTCGCGCCCTTGTTCCTCATCATTCCGGTGATGGCCTCCAGTATTCTGACAGCTAATAGTTTCGCTGGTGAGAAGGAACGCAAGACGCTGGAAGGATTGTTGTTCACACCAATCAGCATGAACACTCTTTTTAAAGGTAAAGTATTGGCTGCCCTGATTCCGTCCATTCTTTTATCCTGGGTTACGTTCCTGATCTACGGGATCATTGCCAATATTCTGATGTACCCTATGTTTGGAACGTTGATGTTTCCCAATGTCAACTGGACGATTCTTGTCCTGTGGGTTGTTCCGGCTTGCAGTCTTATGGTCATTTTGTTAAACGTGCTGATCTCGGCCAAGGTTCGTGGATTTCAGGAAGCTTATCAGCTTGGTGGATTAATTGTCCTTCCCTTGATCGCCTTAGTCGCTGGTCAAGCCAGTGGCATGTTGCTGATCGGCCCCTGGATGTTACTCTTGATTGGAGCAGTGTTCTTGCTTATTAGTTTGGTACTTCTTCGTCTCGTCACGCTATGGAATAGTCGTCAACAACTGGCGGAAAGTCAGATCTGAGATGTGCAGATTGAGAAATAGATAAACGCAGGTTATGATGTTTGGAGATATATGCTCTGGGATGATTATAGAGAGGAATGGAAGAACCGCATGGAATCCAAACTACTTCAAAAATTAAAATATGCTTCACCATTAACGTCACAGGAGAAGCATATTGTGGACTATATCCTAAACAACCTCGAAGTTGTATTCGATTCTACAGCCCATGAACTGGCTCAGCAGACCTATACAAGCTCCTCCACCATTGTTCGCTTATGCAAAAAGCTGGGTACCAAGGGGTACCCAGACTTTCAGTTAAAGCTTGCTCTTGAATATCAACGGATACCTTCTGCGTTGCAGAAGCAGGATTCTCCATTCGCAGAACAAGGCAATGTGCTGGCTGCCATCGACTCGGTTCCTTACCTATATCAGCAAGCGCTGGAGGATACACGCGGGATGTTAAAGGCCCCCGTTTTACTACGAATCGCGGACTGGGTCAAAGAATCCGGACGTATCGATATCTATGGCAGTGATATGAATTATTATCTAGCTCAACAGGCTTGTGCCAAATGGAATGAACTCGGCATATCTGCGATTGCTCACAATAATGCCAACATGCATTACTTGAATACGATGAATCCCAACAGCCTGACGCTTTCTTTTGTTATCTCACACACAGGTGAGAATCAATCGATGATTGAAGCCGCCAAAGTGCTCAGTAGCAAACAGATGAAGGTCATCGCGGTCACAGGCAACAACCATTCAACCCTGTCCAGACATTGCGATGAAACGTTACTGGCTTACGGATACAATGAGCAACTACGGCTCTCCAAAATGTCTTCGATGGTCTCGGTGCTCTATATTTTCGACATCTTATATATGGGGAGTATTAGCGACACGTATTAACGATTAACGCTGATCCGCTGCAAATACAATTCCTGCATCCTTACGCGCACGCATGAGTACACTCATCACAGACTCACTGTGTTCGAGCAGTTCGTAACACCGTTTGTAGTCCCCACTTGCATGGATGTCCCTGAACGCTTCCCACTCATAGTACAGCCAATTAGACTTTGTCTGGGCATTATACTCCTCAGCTGGCTCATTCCCGATCTGAAGCTTGATCTTCCGGCAACCGTTTGCTCCCCCGTCAACCTGAAGATACCCTTTCTCTCCTTGAATGAGCACAAAGTTCATGCTGTTCGAGTCTTTGGCCCCTACACATTCCGCAATAAACTCCGGATACTTGAGCATAACAACACCTGACGTATCAATGCCGTTTGCATGCTGGTTCGCAGAATATGATACGGCATTCGGACTGCCGAACAGATTCATGACCAGATGAAGATTATAAATATTGATATCCATTAATGCTCCGCCAGAGAATTGTGGATTGAAGACATTCGGTGTTTCGCCTGCAAGAAGATCATTGTATTTGCGCGAATATTGACTGTAGTTACACTGGATGAGTTTGATCGGACCAAGCTTCGGTAGTTGCTCCTGTATGACTTTGGTATTGGGCAAATGAATGTTGGAGATGGCTTCAAACAGCAGCAGATTTTTTTCTTTTGCAAGTGCACTCAGCGTTTCTGCTTCCTGAAGTGTGGACGTGAACGGTTTTTCACACACGACATGTTTGCCATGTTGAAGCGCCTGATAGGCCTGTTCGTAGTGCATGTTGTTCGGTGAAGCAATATATATGAGATCTACTTTCGTATCTAAAAATAGGGATTTCAGATCAGTATAGATTGTACTTACTCCATATTTGCCTGCAAGCTCCTGCGCTGTCTCTCTCTTTCGGGAGTACATCGCTATACAAGTGACATCTTCCAGTTCATTGATCGCGGCTAAAATGGCATCTACAATAGACCCTGTACCAATTGTTGCTATGTTCATCATATGGTTTCGCTCCTGTCGTTGGTTGTTTATCATTCAGCTATCCTTCGCTGCTCTGGTTGAGTGTAATGTTATCACGATCATGTCAGGCGGAGAATGCTTTGGGACGGGATTGGCCGCATCATGCGCAATTTGATTTCAGGTTTGAATGACTGTGAAATTCAATTTCATTCTCTGTTTTTTTTCATGTATGAGACCTAACATATCTTCCATAGTTTACCGATATAACATAAGGAAATAACGACATACATACACGAACGAAGGGGACGATGAAAGAATGAAGACAGGGTATACATACGTACAACGTACCATCTGTACATTACTGCTCATTACACTTATTGCAGCAGTGACATTCGGAGGCGGAAACGCAGCGCAGGCAGCTTCACTAAGCCAATCCACTGTGTATTATGAGTCTGACGGTGTTTTGTACAAGGTATCCGCGGATGGCAGCAATACAACAGAAGTATTAATTGATTTCCAAGGGGTGGACTTGCTCGCAGCAGGCTCTTATCTCTACTACACCCAGACTGCTTCTTCCACAACGTTACTTCGGGTTCCGAATGACGGGTCCAGCGATGAAGCAGAGCCATTTGCAACAGATGTACTCAGCTATTATACGGATAACGGATTCATCTATTATCTGGATGCTACAGGCACCATTTATCGCGCTAATGGCAACAGTGATGCTTCAGCTGTTACCAAGATTGCGGACAAGGCCGATACCGATTTTCCATTTCTCCTTGTAGCCAAAGGGCGTGCTTACTATAATGCGCTGGTTAATGGAAACACGTGGATCGTGTCCAAAACGTCCAACGGAAGTGGAGCTGTGCAGCGGATTGCCGCAGGCGCAGTGGAAGGACGTTATTTTACGAATCAAGCCAAAAACGAACTGCAACTGATGGTGAATACAGACCCCTACGAGGACTTCTATTCCACCAATGCTGTTGTCATGTATAAGGTGAATTACAACACTGGCAAGGCAACTGCTGTTAATCCAAAAGCCAAACTGGATGTGAATGCAGTATATTCCGGTGGTTGGGGTAACAATCTCTACGTGTATAACAAAGGAATCGATCTCGACAGCAATAAGGATTACAACTATGCCAAAGGCAAAGCGTTCGCGTTAACAACTTCAGCCAAAACGCTTCAGCTTCATAACAAGAGCATCCGGGAAGTAAGTGCCTTAGGTACAGACAAGGTTGTCCTTATTGATGCAGACAAGAAGGCTTATGCCAAAACGGTATCCGGCAACAAAGTGACCAAGTCCGCCAACCTGAACCTGAACAATGTAACGTATGTTGCAAATCAATTGACCAATGGTACAGCTACGGCTGCATACATCTCGGGCAACAACGGTCTCTATTCGGTCAATACAGCTCTCAAGGTAACGAAACTTACCGGTGACGAATGGGATGCATTCCATATCAGAGATGATGTTGCCGGCCTGTTCTACATCAATGCCAAAGATCAGTATCGCTTGTATCACGTGCAAACGGGTGGAACAGGGAAAAAAGTAATGAGTGACGTTTTCCTCGACAATATTCTATTGGTGACACCGTACTAACATATCCTGTTGAATCAAGCGTGCAGCCTATTCATCGGAATTATCCATAACAAAAAGGATTACCTTGCAGCCATATAGGCTCTTGGTAGTCCTTTTTTGGTTGTCGAAAACTATTTTTCAAAAATATCTTCCATATGAGAATGATAATTGTTATCATTAAGAAAATAAGACAAAAGGATGGTCCGTATGACTGAACAGTTTCCCTTCATTGCTGAAACCTCATCTCTACCGCTCCTCTCCTCCATGTGCCGTGTGCGTCGTGGGGAGAATTTCCGTGTGCAAGGCAAGACGGTGTCCCGGCCCATGCTCTGTCTTATTTTGCAAGGAGACGGTGTTCTGGTCCTGAATGATACAGTCTATACGGCGCAAGCGGGCAGCTTGTTCGTGTTGAAGTCAGGTACAACCATCGAGGCCGCTGCACGCTCGAAAGTGACCGAATTTATATTGCTAAGCATGGATACGGTTCGTTTGCAGCAAGTGCGCGGCGAATGGAAAATGACCTCTTCACCCGCCTTCCCGCTGGATTGGCAGACAGGCAGGTTGCTGGTTCGTCATGAGCAGCAGGCTGTATTACGTTTGGAACAATTGTATGAAACCTATCGCGGTCTTCAACCGGATCACTTTATCAGCATACATAGCCAGCTGCATGAACTGCTGCAGTTTCTCTCAGAGAACCGGCTGGAAGCCAATCATGAGAAAGTGGACCCTGCCTTGGAGCGCAGTATTATGTATATGCGACGTTACATGAGTGAAGGAATCAGCATGGATCAGCTTGCCAAGATCGCTGGACTCACACCCAGCTCCTATTCTCGCAGTTTCAAGAAAGCCAAGGGCATGTCGCCGACCGATTATCTGAACCGTTTACGTATAGACGAAGCCAAAAAACAGCTGACCGCGGAATCATGTGTCCTCAAAGACGTCGCGATATCTGTCGGGTATGGCAATGAGTATTATTTTAGCCGTAAATTCAAACAAACCTTGGGCATTGCTCCCAGCGTATATATGAAAAGAGATCAACTTCGCGTAGCTACGGCATCCATCATGGGATTCCACGAGAATCTGGCTTCGCTTGGACTGCGCCCTGTAGCTGTGCTGGAAGGAGTTCTTGACCGAGAATCGGATGAATATGAACAAGAACGCCGATTAACCAGACAATTCGATCAACTTCGGCAGGCGAAGCCAGACTTGATCATCGGTGATTTTTACCATAAGCCTTATTATGATCGCCTGAAAAGTATTGCACCCACCATCATTTTGGAGTCCACTGACGACTGGAAAGAGAACCATATTCGCATAGCCGAACTGGTCGGACGCGAGAAGCAAGCGTTGCTGAATTTCAAGGAACTTGCGTTCCGCAAGCTTGAAGCCGGACGGAGCCTCCAATCTTATTTCGGACAAAAACGCTTGGCTCTGATGGAGATTACGAATCAATTCATTCGATTACAGGGGACTGGCGAGCATCCATTAAATCGCTTGTTGTATGCTGAATTGGGACTCCACCCTGCCCAGCTTGTGTCTCCCGAAAGTTCCAGAAATGAGTATGTTGCGGATAATATCCCTGTGCTGGACACGGATTATCTGTTGATCCATCGTACTTCGCTTCAGCCTGCCAGTGAAAAGGTATTCCGACGCATGAAACAAACGGCATCATGGCATCGATCACCTGCCGTGCTGCATGGTAATGTCCATGATATCTCAAATTGGCATCTCTTGTGCTGGAACCCAGTGGGCCAGTTGCAGATTCTGAACGAACTGGAGCAGATTGATCAGCAGTCTGTTGTCTTTCCTCAGGCAGGACTGATCGGACATTAGATATGAATATTAGCTCCTACGAAGTGACCGGTGTGCAGTGTTATTTTCTCCATCGTTTTCCATCATTATAATTAAATAAGATTTTGCACAAGCCAAAGGGCCCTCTCCTATGACGGAAAGGGCCCTTTACATGTAATTATGAATGTTCCTTGATCTCTTCCTTCGGAACCAACTTGTATATCTCTTCATCTTCCATGGTATCAATCAACCGATCCAACCATTTGTAGTATGCTTCCGCTTGCAAAACCTTATGTTTGTCTTCCATCAGAATGTGGATAAGTTCAGCATCTGCCTGCTCATCCAGATCTTCGACTAACCGATTCAGTTCTTCAATCGATTTGCGCAGAATCTGAAGGTTACTCTCCACGGCTTTTCTCCACTTAATCGCAAAATAATCCGTAAATGTCTGGTGCCAGTCATACTCTACTTCATATAGGTCTTTCCTGGAGCCTTTGCTCCATACTTTGTTCACCATTTTCAAATCCAGCAGTGTTCGCACACCTGTACTCATACTCGTTTTGCTCATTTCCATTTCCCGTCCCATATCGTCAAGGGTCATTGGCTTGTCTGCAAAAAATAGCAATCCATATAAGTGTCCCGTAGACAGCGTAACGCCGTAAAGATCCATATTACGTCCAATGGCTTCAATAACGCGTTTACGAATCCTCAGCACGGTTGCCTGCTGTTCCTCTTGTAAATGGTCCAAGCCCATGCTTGCAACCTCCATTCTGAACATTCCACAGTCTTGGCAAAATAATTGCAACACTTTAAAAGTCCTGCTTACATGGGAAAGCATCCGGCCGGACATCCTATATGCCAGAGGGCTTTCTTTCACCCAATGTATGAAAATGGGAACTTTACCAGGCTACATTTGCCTATGACTATCTTTTAACCAAAAAATTCAGCTTCAATTCAGCTCATTTTCTATTGTAGGAAATGCGATATCAAATGTAAAGGAACCTTATTAGACAGAATAAGGAGAACGACGGAGCATATGGGAGGAAAACTTTGTACAGTTTTTACTGTACAAACATTATGTACTGTTTATTCGGTTGCTATACGGGGTAAGTATTGTTAGAATACAAAACGTTACCCAGAAAGACGGGAAGCGAAGCAACATCTACCGGATTTCGTGGCTGGGCGCATAAGTGTATGGGCTTATGGATGCTGAAAGCCGTTCGAAGTGCACAACACATCAGAAGGGGTGAAAACATGACCATACTTGAAGTGAAAAACGTAAGTAAATTGTTTGGACCCCAAACCGAGCAAGGTCTGCAATTACTGGAGCAAGGTTGGGGTAAAGAAAAGTTGGCCAAAGAAAAACAGATAACGGTTGGTGTCAACCGGGTCAACATGGACATTAAGGAAGGCGAGATTTTCGTTATTATGGGACTGTCCGGGAGTGGTAAATCCACACTGGTTCGGATGTTCAATCGTCTGATTGAACCAACATCCGGAGAAATTCTGGTCCATGGTAAGGATCTACGTAAGATGAACAAAGAACAATTGCGCGAAGTGCGCCGGAAAACGATCAGCATGGTCTTCCAGAAGTTTGCGTTATTCCCGCACCGTACCGTTCTTGATAATGTGGAGTATGGATTGGAAATACAAAAAGTAGATAAGGAAGTACGCCGCGAGAAGGCGAAAACCTCACTTGAGCTGGTTGGCCTTAAAGGCTGGGAAGATAAAATGCCAGATGAACTCAGTGGCGGGATGCAGCAACGTGTCGGCTTGGCCCGTGCACTTGCCAATGACCCGGAAGTACTACTAATGGATGAAGCCTTCAGTGCACTTGATCCATTGATTCGCCGTGATATGCAAGATGAGTTGATCGAGCTTCAGGATAAAATGAAAAAGACCATTATTTTCATTACCCATGACTTGGACGAAGCGCTGCGCATCGGCGATCGTATTGCCCTCATGAAAGACGGCGCAGTCGTGCAGATCGGTACACCGGAAGAAATCATGATTCAACCGGCCAACTCATATGTGGCCCGCTTCGTCGAAGACGTGGATCTGTCCAAGGTCCTTACAGCATCTCACGTAATGCGTCGCCCTGAAACAATTACGCTTGACCGTGGTCCTCGTGTTGCCCTCGAATTAATGCGCGAACGTGGTATTTCCAACCTGTTTGTCATTGACCGTTCGAAAAAATTGCTTGGTGTTATTACAGCTGAAGATGCAACTCGTGCCATGCGCGAAAACAAAGTATTGAACGACATTCTGATCACGGACGGGCCGACGGTATCGCCTGAGACCCTGATTCATGAATTGTTCGAGATCGTAAGTTCTGCCCATGTGCCGCTCGCTGTTGTTGGTGAGAATGGTCGTCTGCAAGGTGTTATCGTCCGCGGTGCCCTGCTGGGTGCGCTTAGCGGTGAAGTTGCAGTAAAGGAGGAACTTGTGAATGATTCCCAAAATACCACTCGCATCGTGGATTGAATCCATCGTTGACTGGATGAGCTCCTCGCTCTCCGGATTGTTTAAAGTTATCTCTGTTGTTATTCAGGAAGTGGTCGGATTCTTCTCCGGGCTGTTCATGTTGCCACATCCACTCCTGTTCATTGCAATATTGGGTGTTCTTGCGTTCCTCGTAGGTCGACTCCCACTGACACTATTCACGGTTATCGGGTTCTTGCTCGTAGATAACTTGGGGTACTGGTCCCAATCCATGGACACACTCGGCCTGGTTATCACTTCAGGATTGGTTTCGATCCTGCTTGGTGTGCCTGTCGGAATCTGGCTCGCATACAGTAAAACTGCGGCGCGTATCGTCACACCGCTACTTGACTTCATGCAGACAATGCCTGCATTTGTCTACTTGCTGCCTGCGGTTACATTCTTTAGCCTCGGTGTCGTTCCAGGTGTTATCGCATCGGTTATATTCGCGATTCCACCAACGATTCGTCTGACTCACCTGGGTATCAAACAGGTATCTGGCGAATTGGTTGAAGCAGCCGACGCATTCGGTTCAACTTCCATGCAAAAGTTATTCAAAGTACAGCTTCCACTCGCTTTGCCTACCGTGATGTCCGGTATTAACCAGACGATCATGTTGTCACTGTCCATGGTTGTTATTGCATCCATGATCGGTGCACAGGGTATTGGTGCGGAAGTATATCGTGCAGTAACACAGCTGCAAATCGGTAAAGGTTTCGAAGCCGGTCTCGCTGTTGTTGTACTCGCGATTGTGCTGGACCGTTTCACACAAAATCTGTTTATGCCAGGTCGCAAAAAGACCTCACGCATTACAACGAAGCAAAAAGCATGGATCACTGCTGCAGCAACATTCCTTGTGTTAGTAGCTGGTTTCTCACAATACTTCGTTGGTGGCACGACTTCCGCTGGTGGCAACAATTCAGCAGCCAATGCTGTAGGTCAAGAAGTGAACTATCAGATTATTGGTATCGATCCAGGGGCTGGTATCATGAAGTCCACAGCTAAAGCGATCGAAGACTATAAACTAACTGATTGGACCCTCATTGAAGGTTCTGGTGCAGCGATGACTGCTACATTAGACAAAGCCATCAAAAATGAAGACCCAATCATCATTACAGGTTGGACTCCGCACTGGATGTTTAACAAATATGATCTAAAATATCTGGAAGACCCTGAGAAATCTTTCGGTGATGCTGAAGAAATTCATACCATTGCCCGTAAAGGTCTGAAAGAAGATCACCCTGTTGCGTTTGAATTCCTATCCCGTTTCCAATGGACATCCGATGAAATGGGTGAAATGATGACTGCCATCCAGGATGGCACATCCCCGGAAGAAGCAGCGAAAGCTTATGCCGAAAAACATGCCGATCAGATCGCTGAGTGGACCAAAGGTCTGACTCCAGTGAACGGTGATGCGTTCAAACTGAGCTATGTGGCTTGGGATTCCGAAATCGCAAGTACCAACTTGCTGAAATATGTGATGGAAAACGACTTGGGTTATAAAGTTAACGCTCTGCAAGTCGAAGCCGGACCGATGTGGACGGGTGTTGCCTCAGGTGACGTAGATGCCTCTCCAGCAGCTTGGCTGCCATTGACACACGCAGACTACTGGGAACGTTACAAAGACCAGGTGGACGATCTGGGTGCCAACATGACGGGTGTACGTACAGGCCTCGTGGTTCCTAGTTACATGACTGAAGTTAACTCGATTGCAGATTTGGAGACAGGTGCGACTTCTTCCTCCACTCCATCGGCAAGTGCTAATGTGGGCGAAGAGGTGAATCACCAAATCGTTGGTATTGATCCAGGTGCAGGTCTGATGAAGGCTACTGCAAATGCTATTGAGCATTACGAATTGTCTAATTGGAATCTGATCGAAGGCTCTGGAGCAGCGATGACTGCGTCGCTGGACAAAGCTTATAAAAATGAGGAGCCCATCATCGTTACGGGTTGGACTCCTCACTGGATGTTCAATCAGTATGATCTGAAGTATCTGGACGATCCAGACTTAATTTTCGGCGATGCAGAGGAAGTTCACACGGTTGGACGTAAGGGAATCAAGGAAGATCATCCCGTTGCCTATGAGTTCTTCTCTCGCTTTAATTGGACTGCGGATCAGATGAGTGAAATCATGACTGACATTCAAAAGGGCATTTCGCCTGAAGAAGCAGCCAAGACTTATGCTGAAAAACATCCAGACCAGATTAAAGAATGGACTACCGGGTTAACTCCTGTTAGTGGTGATAGTCTACGTCTTGGTTATGTGGCATGGGACTCTGAAATTGCGAGTACGAACCTGATGAAGTATGTGCTTGAGACGGATCTGGGTTATACCGTCAAAGCCCTACAAGTCGAAGCTGGTCCCATGTGGGCAGGCTTGGCAGCAGGTGATATCGATGCTTCTCCAGCCGTTTGGCTCCCGCTTACACACGGGGATTATTGGGAGACGTATGGTGACCAGATTGAAGATATTGCTGTCAGTATGACAGGAGTTAAACAAGGTCTGGTTGTTCCAACTTACATGGATATCAACTCTGTTGAAGATTTAAAAGATAATTAAACCAGATTGAGATGGATAAACCTGAATTTGGTAAAAAAAGACCACCGAAATTTTTCGGTGGTCTTTTCTTATGGCTATGTTTTTTTCAGACATGCTAATTTGATTTGGTATTCAATCTTAGTAATACTGCTACCTTAAGCATTCACACGCTTTTTTCCATTCAACGCTTCACACATATCCGCTTACTTCGCTCTTGAACCCTCTATGTAGATATTACTTGGTGAGTTCGATTATTTCCAACAACTATCCGATCAGCAACAGTAGTACACCAATGACAATCATGACAACACCGAGAATACCATATACCACTCTTGCTCCCTGCCGTCCAATGGTCTTCACAAAAATTCCTGCTCTAAAGCTCTTCATAAACCAGTCCCAGTTGTTGATTCCTCCGAGCAAACTAAAAATTCCTGCCGCTATGGCAAATAGTGCGATTAAAACGGGTTGATCTTGCATTTCTTCAACACTCCTTCAATATAATCCTGTCTACTATACCTTCACTTGGTGAAAATTAACAGGCATTAATTGGGCGTATCTCAAAACTCGCTGAAGTGCATCTTTCACCGCCTTTTCGCCCCCTGCTGCGTCACTTTCCCTTGACGTGCCCCGGCACGCCTGCAGAAAACTTCCTTGCTTGGAACGAAAATTCGGCAAAATCTACTTCCTTCGGAGTTTTCAGACACGCCCTAGAAAAAAACAGCTTGCAGATGGAAGTCTGCAAGCTGTTCTGTTACGTCTGTATTATACGTTTTATTGCTTTTGCAACTCGCTTGCCGACAATAGCAGAGTCACCACTTCAGCACGGGTTGCTTCGGCGAGTGGGTTAAACATATTCTTCCCTGTTCCCTTCACCAGTCCTGCATCATATGCAGCAGCGATATATGGAGCAGCCCACGCCGGTACTTTATCTGCGTCCGCGAAACTCAGTACCGGATTCGACTGTACCGGGAGACCGAGTGCTCTGACGAGCATAACTGTCATCTCTACCCGTGATACTTTGCCTGATGAACGGAACGTATCATCCGTATAGCCACTGATGATGCCTTGATCGACTGCTTGAGCAATAAAGGATTGTGCCCATGCAGGTATTCCCGCAGCATCCTTAAACGTCAATGCCTTGTTGCTGGCCGGAAGTTCAAATGCTCTGCCTAACATCACAATGAATTCGGCGCGTGTCGCTGGTGCATTCGGACGGAAATTACCATCCTGATACCCGTTCACAATTCCCCGGGAAATGGCCTGCTCAATAGCAGCCGCAGCCCAATGATTTCCGATGTCCTTAAGGTCTACAACCGGTGTGGTTGGATTAGGAGTTCCTCCATTACCCGGAACGGTTGGCGTAGTTGGGTTCGTAGGATTGGTTGGTGTAGTCGGTGTGGTTGGAGTTACAGGTGTAGTAGGTGTTGTAGAACCTCCACCACTGCCCGGATTACTTCCATTATTGCCGCCACCATTACCAGGATTGCTTCCATTACCGTCCCCCGGAAGTGGTGCCCCCTTCAAATCCGTACTGCGTCCTTCCGTTTTTTGATCAACTGTACCTACACGGTTCAGATGTTCATGGAAGATTTCATAATCGACCAGATTCAATTCGTAGAATCGATTATCATCTTTTGCTGTTCTCATAGCACGGTAGAAGTCTCCACCGTTAGCCATAAATGAATTGGTAGCGACGATATAGTACCCGTTCGGATCGATATCCGAGTACGTACCATCTGCATTCTTAATCTGAACTTTGACCACACGTTGACCGACTTGGGTCACAGTGTTAGTGGTGGCATCAATTTTTTCGCCTGGTTTTGTGGAATCGTAGTAGAACCGCATTCCTGCCACTTGCGGGAAGCGCCCTTCTCCTGTTTCCACACCACTAACGCCATTTTCCAGCGCGGCTGTGATTTCTTTGCCTGTCATTTTCAACGCAGACAGATTATTAGCGAATGGCATCACAGTCAGGAGATTGCCCAGCGTAATATCCCCTATCTGGAATGAAGCACGAATGCCACCGCCGTTCTGGATCGCCACGTATCCTTTGACGTCGTTTTCCTGCACAATGGATTTCACTTTCTCCAGCATACCGTCTGTCATCAGGTTTCCTAAGTTGGTTTCCTGTTTCCGCACAGTGCCACGTTCTCCATCCAAGAAGACATTCGTTTTACCGATAATCGTTTTCTTGAACTTTTCCAACTGAGGAGCATATTCTTTCAGCTTGTTTGCAGCTTCCACATCATCAGCATAGATGAATTGGTTGGAAGCATCTTTCGCATCCAGACTCAACAATTTGCCGTTCCACTTCTTCAATATACCGGCTTCATCAAACGTAACATCCAATTGACCAAGAGAAACGTCATATTCCCCGGTTTGCACAACCAATGTTGGCTCATCTTGGCTGCCCATAACAATCGGTTCCTTCAGAATGGTGTGTGAATGACCACCTACCACAATATCGATCCCTTCTACGGCTTCTGCCAATTTGAGATCCTCTGAGTAGCCAAGGTGAGTCAAAGCAATGATTTTATTGATACCTTCATTTTGCAGCATCTGTACAGTTGCTTGTGCACTTGCCTTATAATCTACAAACTTCAAGTCATCTCCCGGTGAAGAAAGAGATACCGTGTCCGGTGTCGTCAGTCCGAAAATACCAACTCTCTCACCATTCACTTCCGTAATAATCGCAGGATAGATTTCCGCTTTCTCACCCGGATCACCGATGCTATTGTTGTACAAACCACTCAAGCTCGCATCTTTTGAGTAATCAATGTTGGCACTTACGAACGGGAATTCTGCTTTTTCAATAAATGCTTTCAGTACACTTGGACCTTTATCAAACTCATGGTTACCAAAAGTCATGGCATCATATCCGATCATGTTCATGAACTCCAGATCAGCCAGACCGTTAAAAAGATTAAAGTACAATGTACCAGAGAATACGTCCCCTGCATCCAGCACCAGGGTATTATCATTGCGCGCTTCCTTAATTGCTGTTACTCGGCGCGGAATGTTATCCAGATGCGCATGCGTATCATTCGTGTGCAGTACGCGCAGGTTGAAGTCCCCTTCTTCCACCGGATCTCCAATACTTAATTGTGCAAGCAGTGGATCATGGTCGCTCACTCTTCCATCTGCTGTCTCAAAATCGGCATTCACATGTACCACTTCGATGGCTGCTGTCTCAGTCAGGTTTTTACTCACCAGAATGTGATCCAGTGTCTGAGAGTTTCCATCATAGATGTAGGAATACCGCTGATTTTCTGGCAGTTCGTTTACCAGATTGTCCAGTTCATTACCTTCAACAATATTCAAAGTATTTGAGAATTGGAAGTCATTAAAATCACCGAGAACAGCGACATTGACCTCAGGGTCTTTGTTCAGTAACTCCTTCACAAACCCATTCACTAACGCAGCTTGCTTCGCACGTTGAACTTCACTGCTTCGAGTCGCAGGCTGTATGCTTCCAAAAGGTTTCAGGTCTCCACCTTTGGAATTGAAGTGGTTGGCAATCACCACTACACGTTCACCATTGAATTCGAATTCAGCGGCAAGCGGCTTGCGGGAGCTAGCGAACGCCTCATCCCCTGGTGCAATACGACCCGGATTGTTGGAGAGACTGCCGTCAGCGCCTACCTGAATTGCTGTTGTAGCACTTCCTTTAATCCCTTCCTTCAGGGACACACGTGATTCATTATACAGAAACCCTACACGAATATTGGCACCTGGTGCTCCGCCATCCTTGTTATTTTCCGGAGCGATATCTGTGTATTTATACGTAGGACCACCTTTAGTTGCAATGGCATCAATTAGGGTTTGGAAACTAGCATCTGCAGCTGTTGCTCCACTGTCTGTTGCCCCATCATTATCTTGCACTTCCATAATGCCGATAATATCTGGATTTTTCAGATTATTGACGACAATGCCGCCAATTTTAACAGCTCTAGCCGCATCCTTTTGACTGAAATTCTCTACATTGAAAGTTGCAATCGTCAATTTGTCATCGGTGGGTTGAATTTTTGTTATTGCTTGTTCAAGGGAACTCGGTGTGATTGCTGGAAGATTACCTTCAGGAATCACTTTAAAATTCCCATTGGAGTATGTCATAACCCCTTTAATGGAGCCACCTAGCTTGTCTCCCGTTTTGACGGCTTGGGATGGTTTTTTATTGATGAACAGCCGTTGCGGATTAAGTGAACTCTCAAACGGCTCTGCACCATCCCCTGTCAGAATGACACCGCCCGCAGGCGTGCGCAACGGATTGTTGGGACCATTATCTACAACAACAGCGAGACCCGGTTCACTGGAATACGGACCGATAATGGTAGCATTATCGAGTTGCACCCTCATCCCTTCAAGACTCTCATAAAAGTCAATGGCATCCTTATCCGGATTAAACTCGCCGAATTGATTGGAATCAATTACGGTAGGAATCATGCGACCATTAGCACCCAAAACCACAGGTTCAGGTAAATCTTTATTACTGTCTTCAACCGAAATTATTGTAGCTACAATTTCCGTTATCGCCAGCTCCGTTGTTGCTGTTGCATATTCTTTCACCTGTCCAGATACGCTCACCTTGTTACCTACTGTCATTCCATGAGACGACTTATAGACCAGAATACCTTCAGATGTTCTGTCATCGTTATCTTCCATGCCAGGAATCTCCTGCATGTAGAAGGAAGTTGCGTTTACAACATGAGTCACAATGCCTTCCACATTTTGCACAGCCAAGCCATCGTACAAGGAGTTATGGGTGGCCCCTTGAATATCGTGGATTCTAAGATTGTTCAGTTCCTGAAGAACCTTGTACGTATAGGTATATACATTACTTGTATTCCCACCAGACACTGCAATAGCTTTAATAGCAGTATCTTCATCTACTTTAATTGGCACAGTGTACCGCGTAGATGTTGGTGTAGGGTTAGTGCCATTAACCGTATAATAAATTTCTGCTCCCGCCATTGGTGAGGATAAAGTCACCGTAGATCCTTTTACAATTCCCCCTGAAGGAACACTAGCTGTAACAGAAAGCAGATTCTCGACAACATCCGCTGCTGTGCGTGGGATTAATTCGAGACCATAGCTTGTGTGATAAGTCATGACGCCTGTCACTTTTTCGTATGTTTTGCCTGTTGCCAGTGCAGTGGGGCTATTTTTGGCATAGATCGTGATCTCTCGACCATCCACATCTGTCGCAAAAAAGGTGGAACTGCTACTTCTTGTCACCGTGACCCCATTGACTTCGACAAGCATCCCTTCATAGATGCCGCCCGAACCCTTGCCTCCGTCTTCAGCAGGCGCAAAGTCTTTGGATGTCAACGTAAGCGGTTCAGGAATTTCTTGTGTTTTATCCAAGATCTTAATATAACCGCCTGGAAATCCTGCTTTATCCTTCTCTACCTGGAGTAGACCGTTATAAATGGTGAGCGGACCATACGCTTCAATCCGGTCACCTGGCTCAACAGTTGAATCTGTACCACGAATGACGATTCCAGCATTCTCATCCTGAATATATAGATTCGCCATTCCTCCTGATTCCTCTCGGTAGGTTACAATCCCTTGAACGGTAACCGGAGAGTTTTCAGGCTTGTTTCTGGCATCAGATATTGAAATTGGAGTATTGTCAACGATCGTATAATTAAATAAAGCAATTGCACTATCCAGTAAGCCTTCTTTGTGTGCATAAGCTTCAATGTGCATAGCATCATTAACCGTGATGGGAACTGTGTAAGGAAGAAACGCATTTTCATCATTTAACTTGTAGTATACGGCTGCACCGACTGTAGTTGTTCCCAAAGTAACCTGTGTTCCTGACGGAACGGCCCCTGGGGACGGATTAGCTGTGACATTAGCCACTTCCGTTTCCGGTGTCTCATCAATCAGTTGAAAAGTTGTTGATGTAACGGATCGTATACCTTTAGAAGTGAAATATTGAGATAACGTACCATTGTTAATACGTACTTTGGATTGATATAAGGAGGGATTGCTTTGTAGTCCGAATGTGCTGCGAGGAGCAGTTGTGGGTACTTGAACAGGCATCATCTTACTAAGATTTGTTTCGGTTGGACTATCAGCAATTGCAAAATTAGTGTCTACAGTAAAGGGTGGATTCAAATTTACACTTGGACCGTTGCTGTAGGTCCCGACAACATAACCTTCAACCGTGGCGGTTGAATCATCCGAACCAAGAGCGAGCGCCTCTGCAACTGTTAGCAGTTCATCCGCCGCTGCAACTTTGTTGTTGAATAAGCCAGCAGGTATGGCACCCGTAATCAGCAGGACCACAGCTAAGAATAACCTGAGCCAACTCTTTATTTGCTTACTTTGCATCTTTTTCCTACCCCCATGTTTTAAATTTTCAATCATTTGTTCAGACAGCTTGTACATTAGTTCAAATATAAGATAACTGAATAACTGACTCATGTAAACATTATTTCTTCATTATGAAATAAAATAGAACATATACATTACAGAAAGAAATCATTTTCTCTTTCTTAAGGCTAAATAGGACTAATTTAAGATCAAAATTATATCTTTTTGATCTTTTAGAGTCATGTTTATGTGCACATTAAACTATTTACGTCAGATAAATTAACATAATAGATATGAATCGTTTATTATTTCGACATTTAATAACAGCATCTATCTATCCCTTTTTTAAGAAATATCAGACTTAAGTCTTATAGAATTTCAAGACACAGGCATAACAATACGACGATCAGGATTGATCGCCGCATCTTTATTTTGAAATTACCTACAATTATTTCTTCACCGTGCTGTTATATTGCGCAATCTTGTCTGTAATTTGTTTGGCTGCGGCATCCAATGCTTCCTGTGGTGTCCCTTGTCCATTCAGGACCGTTTCAATCGCTCCTTCGACAAGTTGTCTGGCTTCTGGGAATACACCCATTAATGCCCCGGATGTTGCTGTCGAATCCGCGGAAGCGTGCAATTGATCGACTGCTGTCTGGAATTGCGGGTACTTCGCCATATTATCCTTTAATACTTGCTCATTGTAGGCTGCTGTCGTAATAGGGAAATATCCTGTCGCAACACTCCAGTTCGCTTGTACCTCTGGTGTAGCCAAGTACTTGATGAACTCCCATGCCGCTTGCTGTTGTGCTTCGGATTTGTTGTTCATGATGTACAAGCTCGCTCCACCCACCACAACGCCGCCTTCTTTGGCATCCGCTGGACGAGGCAGGAAGCCTGTTCCCAGTTCAAACTTGCCACCTGAACCTTCTACGATTTTGCGCAGGCCAGCCGTGGAATCGAGGGTCATACCGATTTGCTGTGCGGTAAATGCTGCTGTCGTATCGTCTGTGCTACGTCCCAGATTGGAGAGGGTTTTCTCATCAATCATCTTTTTCCACCACGTTAATGTCTTCACTCCAGCTTCGGAGTTCAACATTGACTCTGTAGCCGCTTCGGTTCTTCCGTTTCCATTGTTTACATAATCTGCATTCTGGTTCGCAAAGAACTGTTCCATGAACCAGCCGTAGATCGCCATGGATGCTCCTGGCTTACCGTCTTTCGCCAGTGCTTTTGCTGCTTGTTCAAACTCTTCATACGTCTTCGGCGGGTTCTCCGGGTCCAAACCTGCTGCTTTGAACATATCCTTGTTGTAGTACAGAATCGGGTTCGATGTGTTGAACGGCATCGCGTTCAATTTGCCATCGATGGTGTAGTATCGGATGATGTTCGGCTCCAGTTGGGACAGGTCGAACTGATCCTTGTCGATGAACTGTTGTACTGGTGTAATCATGCCCGAATCGATCATGAACTTGCTACCGATCTCGTAGACCTGGATAATGTCAGGACCGCTGTCTGAGCCCATGGATGCTTTGAGTTTGTTCAGACTCTCATCGTACTTCCCTTGATAGATGGGTTTCACCTGAATTTCCGGATGGCTAGCGTTAAAGTCGGAAGCGAGTTGATTAATGGCTTTCTCCCCTGCGCCAGACATGGAATGCCACCACGTCAATTGTGTTGTTTCAACGGCGGCCGCTTCTGCTGGTGCTCCACTCGCCGGGCTGCTTGTTTCTGCTTTCGTTCCGCAAGCGGAGATGACCAACATGAGTGCAGCCAGCATTAATGCAAATGTTCCTCTTTTTTTCAAACGAAATCCGTTCATAATCGCTCTCCTTTTATATGGCTCGCTTGCAATAAAATCTTGGGGATGACGCGGTGTGGCCGTTACGGTTACGAATCGTTCTTTTGATCGCTGTTATCCCCGGATTTTTCTCATCCCCCCTCTCAAAGGGGAAAATCCGGGGATAAAGGCGAACGCTTTGCTTCTTCAGAATCGATTTCGTCCCCTCCACTACTACCGTCGTTCATTTCAACATTTTATTTGAAGCACGAGCCTCATTTTATTCGCTCCTGGTATCCAAACCTTAGACCTTGTACGAAGATACAAGGTTTAATTCAAAACCTCTAAATCAAAATCTTTAGATCAAAATCTTTAGATCAAAACCTTCAGAGCTTCCACTTCAATAAATAGTTTCAAAACCTTACTCCTTACCCCTTCAGCGCGCCTGCGGCCATTCCGCGGACAAGCTGTTTCAACCCGAAAATCAATAGCAGTAAGGATGGTAGAATGACCATGGCTGTTCCGGCAAATACCAGATTCCACGCTGTGGATTCCTGGAACTCCAGCATCGAGATTCCGATCTGTGCGGTTCTCATTTCCGGTGTGTTTGTCACCAGCAGCGGCCAGAGATACGAATTATACATACTTAAGAATGAATAAATTGCCAGTGTTCCAAGTGCCGGACGGGACAATGGCAAGACGTGCGATATGAAATAGCGAATATGACCACAACCGTCGATCCTCGCCGCCTCGAACAATTCCTTGGGTAGCTGCATGAAGAACTGTCTCAGCAGGAATGTACCAAACGCCGTTGCCAGAAACGGCACCGTAAGCCCTTGATAACTATCCAGCCAACCCCAGCTGCGAACCGTGAGGTAATTTGGGATCATGGTTACTTCCCAAGGAATCATCATCGTTGCGACAAACATGCTGAAGATGACGTTTTTGCCTTTGAACTGCATTTTCGCAAACGCATAAGCTGCCATACTCGCTGTAATCAATTGACCAAGCGTCGTCAGTCCTGCGACAAGAAAGGTATTGCCGATAAATCGACCGATCGGAACAATATCGAATACTTCGCTAAAGTTGGACAGATCGATTGAATTCGGAATGATATGCGGCGGATAAGCGCTCGCATCTTCCGGCGTCATCACGGCCATGAAAAAGGTGTACATCACCGGATACAGCACAAGTGCTGCACAGATCGTCAGTACTACATACAACAGCGTTTTGGTCCATGTCGCACTCATTGGTAATGCACTTTCCTTTCTACCCACTTGAACTGGATCAGGGTCAGCAGCATAATCACCACGAACAGGATCAGTGCTTGCGCACTCCCTGTACCAAAGCGGAAATTAACGAAGGCTTCCTGATAGATGGAATAAACGAATACATTCGTACTGTCCATCGGGCCACCCCGGGTTAGAATGTTGATCTGACCGAACGATTGAAAAGCACCAATGATCGATACGACCGTAACAAAGAATAACGTTGGTGACAGTAGCGGCATCGAGATTTTGCGAAACGTCAGCAGTGGTCCTGCGCCGTCCATCTTGGCGCTCTCGTAGATTTCATCCGGGATGCCTGCCAAACCACTGGATAGAATAATGTAGTTGAACCCGAGGTTCATCCAGATGGTCATGATAGAGATCGAGATCAGTGCCCAGTCCGGGCTGGTAAGCCAGGGAATTGGGTCAATCCCTACTTTGCCAAGCAGATAATTCAGCATGCCCAGGGTCGGATGAAATAGAAACTTCCAGATCACCGCTGACGAGCCCACCGATAACACCACAGGCAGAGAGAACACAAATTGAAACACACGCATTCCCTTGAACCGGTTGTGGGTCAGTGCAGCCAGAATCAGAGCAGCCAGCATGCCCGTAGGTACTGTAAACAGGACAAATAGTAAGGTCACTTTCATGCCCTGCATAAACAGTCCCGATTGGAACACCGCCTTGAAGTTGTCCAGCCCCACGTAAGCCGCAATCTGCCCCGTCGGATCTGTGGAATGCAGACTGAGATACACGGACTTAAACATCGGGTAAAACAGAAACACTGCAAACAAAAGCAGCGATGGTGCCAGGAAACCATAGGCCAGCATATTCTCCCGCATTCGCTGCACACGCAGCGAGGCTGTCCGGCGCTCACTCGTACCGGATACACGCCGTTTGGCGGCGGGCAGGCTGATCCGGTTATCAAGCTCACTCATCGGATTTTCTTCCCCCTTGTTTCACGCATTCAGTGTGTGTGAAAGGTTATATCCACTTCAGCACCACGTTATCTAGTGTAAGAGTCGAATGTCACAGCAAAATCTTTTCTGAATCAACGTAAGGTTAATCATGGACAAGGGACTTTACGCAAATGTGCATCCATTCGAAAGCGGTATCCAGACCGGATTTCACGACAAAAAACCGCAAGAACTCCCCTGTTTGGAGATGTCCTTACGGTTATATGTGTAAATGGAATATGAACATTAGTCCATTAATAGAAGTGACTCATTTTACAATAATCTGTAAATCTTCCAAGCGAGGTGAAGCGATTAACCGATCAAGTTAACGATTCAGATGATATGGCACCGTGGTGACAATCACGTCTTTGTAATTGATCAGATAGGCCCGGATCATGAAGCTGGTCTGGTTGTGCAGTACATTTTGCCACCAGTGCTTGGTGATGAATTGCGGAATCAATACGGTGATGTGATCGGTCTCGGCCGTTTTCCACTCTACGGTATCAATGAATTTCTTCAGCGGCCCCATAATGCTGCGGTATCTCGATTTGATCACGACCAGACGAACGCCTGGATTCCACTCTTCCCACTTCTGCTCCATCTTGCGTATGGCCTCATCATCGAATCCAATATACAGCGCGACCACGTGATCCGACATCGTCTGCGCATAACTGATCGTATTCATGACGACCCGCGTAATGCCTGCAACAGGAATGATAATGGTATTACCTTTGTGGGCTGGTTTTTCCACCTGAATGTCAATTCGCAGCTCATCTGCGATGTTGCAATAGTGACGGTGAATGCGCATGAACACATAGACAACGAGTGGCAAAAAGATAAAGATCACCCATGTCTGCGTGAACTTGGTGAAAATAAAGATCAGGGTAATCGATAATGTAGTCAGCATACCGATCGTATTAACGAGCAGTTTCATCTGCCAGCCGGAAGGCTTGACTTTGATCCAACGAATCATCATACCCAGCTGCGACAGGGTAAATGGAATGAACACCCCTACCGCGTAGAGCGGAATCAGGCTTTCCGTATTTCCTTTGAATCCGACCACCAGCAGCGCAGACATCACACTGAGGAAAATGATCCCATTTGAGAAACCAAGGCGGTCTCCTCTGACCATGAACATATGGGGCATATATTTGTCTTTCGCCATCATGAAGGACAACAACGGGAAGGCCGAATACGCCGTATTGGCTGCCAGGAACAGGATCAGCGCCGTCACACCCTGGATAATAAAATACATCCACCCTCTGCCAAATGTAGCTTCGGCAATCTGGGAAATAACCGTGGCATGGGGATCAGGCTTCACCCCATAACCGAAAGCCAGCAACGTAATGCCAATGAACATGGCTCCCAATATACAACCCATGAGCAGTAATGTACCGGCAGCATTTTTCTCGGCAGGTTGCTTGAAGTTCGGGATCGCGTTACTTACCGCTTCCACACCAGTCAACGCAGAACATCCGGAGCTAAATGCTTTTAGTAACAAAAAGATACTCACATGGGATAGACTTGTTCCGAATTCAGGTGCAGCTGCGTCCATCCCCCCGGTAAGAAATTTGATTCCGCCTGAGATAATCAGAACCGCAATCGAGAAGATAAATAGATAGATGGGGATCGCCAGCACAGACGCTGACTCCGTCACTCCCCGCAAATTCATAATCGTTAGAAAAACAATCATAATGAGTGCAATCACAACACTGTAGTCATGCAGCATAGGAAAAGCCGACGTAATCGCATCCGTCCCTGCGGACGAACTTACCGCAACGGTCAGAATATAATCGACCAGCAGAGATCCTCCGGCAATCAGACTGGATGTTGTACCCAGGTTATCCTTGGCTACGATATAAGCGCCGCCCCCTGTTGGATAAGCAAATATCGTCTGGCGATAGGAAAAAATTAAAATGACGAGTAATCCCAGCACGGCGATGGAAATCGGAACAGAGTACCACAGGGCGGCGAATCCGGCCGCAACGAGCACCAGCAAAATCTGTTCCGTACCGTAGGCAACGGACGATAGGGCATCCGAGGACAGGATGGCGAGTGCCTTCCATTTCCCCAATTTTTCTCCATCCAGTTCAGCCGATTTCATTGGCTTGCCTATTAAGATTCTCTTCATTTTGCCAAGCATGATCATAACTTCCTTCCGTCTCTCATCTGTGAAGCATTGTTATTATGCAAAATCGCAGAGCCGTTGACAATACGTCATTTCACCCGAATTTCGCCAGCGCGTGATAATGCATTCTACGATTCAATAATTGATAACAAAGCCATTCTTGTTCAGCAATTTGAACTTTTTTGAACCAAAATGACGATTGTTCGTCAAAAAAAAGGAAATGGCCTTCGGTTCAATGAACCAAAGACCACTTCCTTGATCTAAGCGTTGACTATAAAACAATCCAGATTTCCTCAACTGCCCAGAATGCCGGGACGAGGGGTGACACCGAACGCTTGCGCCAGTGTGGTCAGCTGCTCATCCGTAATTCTCTGCCGGATCTCGTGACCAGCAACCAGCATATACACTTGAGCTGCCTTCTCAATCGTCTCGATCAGACCAAAAGCCTCGTCAATCGTTGTACCTGTTCCAAAGATGCCATGTTGCGGCCAGATAACCGCGTGGTATTCTTTCATTTTCTCAGCCGTTTCGCGGCCAATCTCGTTCGATCCAGGAATCATCCATGGAATAATGCCGATTCCATCCGGGAATACAACGACACACTCCGTGCACATCTGCCAGAGGGTCTTCGTAAATTTTGCCTCATCCAATTCGTGGATAAACGTCATCGCCAATACATGAGTGGCATGGTTGTGCATGACAACCCGATGGTTCGGGTCCAATTTCAAACGTTCGATATGGCTCATGAAATGCGTAGGCAACTCACTTGTTGGATTCGCGCCCGACTTCAATCCCCAGAGCACTTCCAACTCCTGTCCATCTTGCGATACACGGAGCAACCCCAGATTGCTCTCAGGATCAGCGAGTACATTTTTGAAATATTTGCCCGATGCGGTCACGATAAAATACTTGCCTGCCAGCTCCTGCACCGAAAATGCCGGTTTGATCTTGCGAATCACATGATGGATATCGATATATTGGGCAACTTCCTCTTCCTCCAGCAGATAGCTGACATTACCGCCATTGCGCTCATCCCAGCCATTTTTCCACATATGTTGTGTAATTTCGGCCATCTCACGGATAAATGGAATATGGAAACCTGCAGCCTGCGTTGTTTCATTCGTAAGGGTCACGTTCATAATCATTCTCTCCTTATATTGAAAATAATATGGCTTGCCACGTACATAGTAAGTTCCTTTTTTCACATTCATTATACCTTTGTTTATCTTTGATAGTCAATAATAAACACAGAAATAAACTTTTATTTATTTTTGTTTAGTTTTGTTTATTTGAAACAAAAACAAAAAAATACCCCACCGGCGCCCGGCGGGGTCAGTCACACATCTATTTAACACGAGAAGGGGTTTACAAGAGTTATCATACCTCTGCTACCTTAATAGAAGCTGAAAGCAAAATAAAAAAAGCATGAAAAGCGAACTGAGCCAGTATGAACCGCGTACCTCTTTTGGACCGCATTCACGTTAAGTTGTTATGTTAAGCCTGTCCATATTGGAAGGATATTTAAGGACTTTGCAGCGCATAGGATGGATGCATCTTACCAGTCGGTTCATACCGTTCGTCACCTGTGTACTCGAATCCCAGCTTAATCAAGATGTGACGTGACACTTCATTATCCGGATGATGCCCGGCAAACAGTGCCTTCACGTTCATTTCGTCAAAGGCATACTCAATCACTGCCCGCGCTGCTTCCTGGGCATACCCTTTCCCCCAGTGATCCCGGGTTAGATGAAATCCCAGTTCATAGATATCCTCTTCTGGTGAATATGGACGCAGGCCACAGCAACCGACAAATACCTCCGACTCTTTCTCAAAAAGGGGCCAATATTGCACTCCCGCTTCCTTCTGCCTTTGAATCTCCTGTGTTAATCGTGCTTCTACTTCGTCCTCGCTCAGAAATCCCTTGCTGCTAATCCACTTGGCAACCTCATGATCGCCCCACAGCGCAAACGCCAGCGCACGATCTCCCTCGTTCCACGTCGCACATTTCAACCGTTCGGTTTCAAATAAGATTGTTCTGTTCATCATCAACTAACCTCCTGTATGCCAACACAAGTCTGCGTGCCGCCTATACCTTAAATTAATCGAATGACCGTCAGGGTAAACAACATTTATAATCTGTACATGTTCATTCCTTCTAATGACACTTATAATTGCTTAGCCAATTTCTCAAATTGATTGATGTGAGGCTTGATCTCTTTTTCTATGCTTCTTATAAAAGAACTAAATTGCTTGGGATCATATTCGTCTCCAACACCAACACTTTTATATACTTTTCCCTTTTGATATGTAAACAAGAAGAAATAATTGTCTTTCAACCCATTCAAAATATTTCCGACATCCCCCCAAATTTCGAGACTCAATTTCGAATCTTTGTAAAGAAACGAATATGGCGGATCATATTCTCCATTTCGTACATCGTAGCCTGCAATCCACTGATCCTTGGCAAATGTCCCCGTTTGGATTCGAGATTCAAGCATTTCTCCAGTCAAAGCTATTTCATTAACCCAAAGTTCACCTTTACCATCCTTTTTGTCATTCTTCCAGTTCCCATCATACTTGGACTCTGTGATTCTGTCCTCTCCGCGTGTTATAACTTTATAAACCCCATGTCCTGATCGTTTCCCCTGTGCCCAGCTTCCTTTGTAAGTTTTGGTTTTCCCCCAGGTCATGGTTCCATTCCCATGAGGTTTTCCATTTTTGGTCTCTCCATAATATGTAGCCCCATTACCATACTCCAGGGTAGTCATCTCAGTCGCCGCCTGAGCAACATGTGGTGACAAAATTACAGACAATCCTAAGGTTACCCCCAAAATAAAGATGAACATCTTTCTAAACATCAATTCTCTCCTTCTTTCTCGCTGTACAAGAAATTCATTCTTATAACAACCTATTAATTAATAAAGACCCTAGTATAATATCATTTTCAATCCAGAAGGTTCTACCAAAAAAAAAAGAATAACCCCTGCCGACATCATGTCCGGCAGAGGCCAATCTACTATATTACACCAATTAGAAATCTGCTACGGCGAATTGAATTGTTCCGGAAGCTGCGCCTCCAAGGTTTGCTAGCAATGCAAAAACTAGAACTCCACCTGCAGAAATGGTAAGGCTGCTGTTTACAGGAACAACGTAAGTGACTACAGGTTCATTAACACGTGTTATTACGAGAGATACCGGGAAAGGTCCAAAGTTGTTCACTGTAGCGCTGGCATTCGCACCTCCAGCCAAGTTTTCGTAGTAGGACTTACCTACGCCAGCTGGAAGATTGTAATATTGTAATGGTAAAAGGACGGCCATTGAAATCACCTCCTTTTGCTTTGATACGGTATTCTATGTTCAGAAACTAGTAAAGCCACGGTGAACTGACCGTGTTATAACGTCCATTTTTAATAGACACCATAGATTGATAGACAACTGTACGCAAAAATGCCCCACCGGAACGTCCGATGGGGCCAATTAAGCTTATTTTATAGAACAAGGTTATTTAGGCATACAGCATGAAAAAGTTCAGTTCATGGCCCTGCTGCTTGAGGTAGTTATACAGCTGCGAACGGTGATGGAACACATGCGTTAACGTTTCAATCTGCCATTGCGCCTGCAAATGACCATGTTCCATATAGAAAGCTTTGGTAGAGCGGTTTAAATAATCTTCTTCACTCAATCCCGTAATATATGCTTTGTAGGATTCGAAATTGCTCCACAGCGTTGCTTCCAGCTTCTCGATATCCTCGATTCCGGACAGGCTGTTCTCCACCAGACCAACCTCTGCTTCACTTTTCTCCTGCATAATGGCAAGATCCGATGCCGTGATCTGGATAAAGTGATGCACAAGCTCCACCAATGAACGCATATTCTCCTGTGGACGAACCGACCAATCCTCCGAACGGATCAAGCGAATTAACGAAGCCCCCGTCCGTATGCCTGTTTCCAACTCATTTAACAAATGATCCCGAATCTGCAATGTTCCATTCATATATGATGTCTCCCTTACTTTTTATTCTCACGATTTAAGTATAACCGACGGTTCTACAGATCTATTGTACAAATCGGACAACATCCTGCCATGCTCTCTGGCTGCCGTCAACGGAGTCTCTCCATAAAACTTGCGAAATTGCCGAATTAGATGGGCTTGGTCAAAGAAACCATGATTCTGGGCAAGCATTGCCCAGTCTACCGTGTTCCCCTGATGAATATCACGCAACACACGATGAAAACGAACTACCTCACTGAATCGTTTGGGACTGATTCCGACCCACTCCGAGAACTTGCGATGCAGCTGCCGCTCACTGATCACTTCACGCCTCGCCAGCTCCTGGACAGTCATACGTCCCCCATCTATAAAGATGCGGTGCAGCACGTTTTTCATCAGATCGTTCTCAGATGTGCTTGCCTGCACAGACAATGGACTCAAGTACGCATTCATAACCTCTACCCGCTCTGCAAAACGATTCGTTTCGGCCATCCGTTCCTGAAGCTCGTTCAGCTTCTCCGGCCAACATTCCTGAAGTGCAATTCGCTTATCTGTAAACCATTCCAAAGGCATACCATGGAAGACATGTGCCCCACCCGGGAAGAACCGCACACCAAAGGTGTAATCTCCAGCAGGCGAACCATCATCGGATCGCTCAGGTACAGCAAACGGCTGTGTATAATTACCACAGTAAGCATAGGAATGTTCTGAACAGACCGGGTCGTATGTAATCAGCATATCCGTGCAACCGTCCGGCAATACCCGCGCAGGGACAGTCATCACCGATTGCTCTCGACTTTCTCCCCAAATAACATCTGCATGCGTGTTCGGAAGAGATCCTGATTCCCAATAACAGGCCACATAAGCCATCAAGCCGGCAGCAGGTATTTTCTCAACATAATAACTGTTAGGGTACGTTCCATTTATCTGAATAGGCTTAAACAATGGGTGCAGGCTGTGATCCACCATTCCATCCTCCGATCACTAGAGTTGGTTACACATTATGTATTCATCTATCATACCATCAACAGTAGAAATGAAGAAAAAAAGTGCCCTACCGGAGGACAATCCGATAGGGCCAGTCACACATCTATTTAACACGAGAAGGGGTTTACAAGACTTATCTTACCTTCACAACCTTAATGGAAACTGAAATTGGGATGAAAAGAACATCAATTTTTCTAAAGTGTCTTGATCAGTATGGACGCAATCAACACGGATGCTGTTGTGACCGTTGTGAATCCACCCACCAGCATCGGCGTTAAGATCTCATCGAGGATGGCTTTGCGTTCATTTTCATCGCGTCCAACCGAACGGCTTACTTCCTCACAGATAATGTAGTCCCCCGGAAAACCGAATAGTGCAGTCAATGCTACAGGCAGACCTTTAAGCGGGTCCCATTTGAATAGCTTGGAGCCAAGAAATCCACCAATCAGCACCCCAACTACACCGATTGCGATAATGAACAACACCGGAATAATGGAACTGACCACCGCATCGAAAGTGATCGACTCCATACTTGTCATTACTACTACAATTAGACCTATCATGGCAATTCCCGATGTACTTGCTTTATCCAGAATACGAGATGGGAACAGCCCGATCAGATGTCCTAGAACCCCAAGCAACAGAGCCCAGATACTGTAGCTAAGTCCGGTTACATTTCCCAGATAAATCGAGAGACTGCCCATTATGAACAAGAGCAACAGCAGAATAGGTGCAGTCTGGAAACGCTGTGGAAGGAATGTTTTGGCATTCGCTTCTTTAATATTTACCTGACCTTCCCCTGCAACCTTGTTCTCAAAAGCGCCCTGCTTCTGCAGTTTTAACGCGTATCTGCGCAACATATTGGTTGCAATCGGCATCCCCACGAGAGAATGAATCCCAAGAATAACAGCCGGAATTGTAATCAGATGACCCAGGTTCATCTCCTGCAACTTCGTGGTTGTGATCAGATAAGAGATAATGCCACCGACAACCGGACTTGATCCGGCAACAGCCGTAGGATAACCATAGAACGGTGATACGATTAACAAAATGAGACCTGTAGCTGTGAGTGATGCAAACAATGAGATCAGTATTGCTTTATATTGGGAACGTATTAATTTCAGCGGTATTAATGTCCCCATGTGTACAATCAACGGAGCCACCATGAGAGCCCCGAACGCAGTCAGAGCAGAGCTGGAGACCGCTCCTTTGGGAAATAACCCCGCCCAGTTCAGCAGCAAATATCCGATCAGAATAACAAGCAAGGAAGGAATTCGCGCTTTGGACCAGATCGAAACCAGTTCCCCTATAGCTAAAATAACAAGTAATACTGTGGCGATATATATCGGTTGACTAAACATGGTGGCTTCTCCCCATTCTCTATGTTGTCAGTGCAGTTCAGTACACGTAGAATCATCTTTCTTATTTCAAGCGTTCACCTGATAAATAGACCTGTTCGATATTCTCTGTGTTTTCGAGCAGTCCAATATCCGTCAACGGATTCACATTCAATACCAGCAGATCAGCAGCTTTGCCAGGCTCAATCGTACCGATCTCCGTTTCCATCTGCATCGCTCTCGCCGCATCTCTTGTTGCGGCTACGATCGCTTCCATCGGTGTAAATCCAACATCTTCAACAAGCAATCGAAGTTCGAGCGCATTCCCGCCATGCTCAACAGGTGCACACGTGCAGAAATCTGTCCCTACTGCAATGGTTACGCCTGCCTTACGCGCAATAATCATGTTTTCAATATGCTCCTGATATACACTTTGGGCTTTGCGGATGCCAAATTCGGGAACACCGTATTTATGCCCTTCTTTGATGATCCGATGTACAATGGCCAGCGTTGGTACCAGAACTGCCTTTTGATCCAGCATCATGCCAATGCCTTCTTCATCAATGTAAATCCCGTGTTCAATGGTGCGTACGCCAGCTTCCAGCGCATTTTTGATCCCCTGTGCACCTTGCGCATGTGCAGCCACATAAGACTGTACCGCTTCCGCTTCATACACGATCGCCTTCAGCTCATCCATGCGGAATTGCGACCAGCGAGGGTCATCTTTCTCCGAAAGTACCCCGCCTGTGGAACACACTTTAATGAAATCCGCCCCTTCACGGAACTGCGTGCGTGTTGCCTTAATGACTTCCGGAACGCCGTCACACACGGTGAAGATATTCAGTTCCGTTGGAATCATATGAATATCTGCATGCCCACCCGTCTGAGAGAGCATATGACGGGAAGTTTTAATCCGTGGCCCCTTCACCACACCTTCCTTGATCAGATCGCGAATGTATACAGCAACATGGCTACCGACATCCCTGACGGTTGTAAAGCCCGCGTTGATCAGCTTCGGCAGATCCTGAAGTGCTCTCCCCATCTGAAGTTCATTAGCTTCCAGCGCCACCGCAGCCATATTCAGATTTTTGGCCCCGTGTACATGTACATGGGCATCAATTAATCCGGGCATCACCGTTTTGCCTGTTACATCAACAAGCTCGGCATGTTCCGGAATTGGAACGGTTGCCTTCGCGCCAGCAGCTATGAATTTCCCATTCTCAACCAGAACCACACTATCGGAAACAGGCTCTCCACCTTGTCCATCAATCAACAATGCACCTACAAAAGCAGTAATTTGACTCATCTGTACTCCACCTCTCTACTGTTGTACTACGATGAAATTGTATCGTGTTAAAGTTAATGACATTATATAAGTTGCAAATGTATAATGTCATTGTTGATAGCAACAGCATTCTGATATCAATTATGTTGATATACACAATATAGAATATAAATTACACAGCATAGTGATGATCATGTTATATATGTAAGCATTTTGCCATGTGAACACGAAGGGGGTACGTTTGCTATGATTCATGAAGCGGTTCGCTCATTTATGGTTCAGGTCTTTGGAGCTGCTCCGTACGGAATCTGGATCAAGGATGAATACGATTTCCAGTGGAATAACTGGCTGCGTGAAGGAGAGGTACCTGAATATACAGATCAAGAACAGATCGAGTCTTCCTGGAAGATTCTCAGGTATACGTTTGTTTTTTTGTCCAATATCAACATTCGTGTGGTTATCGATACCCAGAAGCAACTTACTCTGTTACAGAGTGAACGTCTGGAGTCTTTAATTCGGGAAGGACTGCTGAAACAGCAGATTGAGATGGAACGTGCACACAATGATCGATGGTTGACCGGACTGCGGGAGCTGACCTGTTCCCTGGAGCTGAATGACTTGTTACTCAAAATCATGGAGAATGCGCTGCATGTCATCCCCTCCCTTTCCTGCGGACTGTTCATGATGGTTGATCCGGACTCTGGCAAGATGATCCCTAGAGCCAAAGTCGGTTTTCAGGATAGTGTGTATCAATATCAGGGCGAGCTGGATGAGGGCATTACGGGAAAAGTATACGAGGAAGGCATTGGCCGAATGTACAGCACGCCGGATGATGCCTTTAAAGATATGGGCAATGTCAGTCAGGAGAATGCGGATATCATTGTAAGTTCACTGCCTGACGGTATTATGGCAAAAGGACTTATCGCCGTTCCCGTGACTATGAACACCCACAAAATCGGGGTGATGCTGGTATACCAATTTGAACAAAACAGACGATTTGCCCCACATGATCTGAATATAATGCAGGGGTTTGCGGATCAGGCAGCCATTGCCATCTCCAACGCCACCATGTATTCAGAACTGCTGGAAACGAACCGATATCTCGTTAGCCGCAATGACATCCATAATCAATTCACGGCACTTTCCATTGAACATGTGAGCCTCGGACATATCATTGAGACGGTTGGATCGATGCTGAAGCTCCCCACCTATTATGTGGACATGGCGAGAAATGACTGGTACCCGCTCATCCCGGAAAGTGTCTTGCTAAGTGAGCTCGATATCTATACCGTTCTGGACAGTCAGTTTAACCCCATCACCTTATCCGGTGGAGCGGATCATAGCGATTATTACCTCTATCCCATTGTAAATGGATCTCTGGTACTTGGCTGTTTTGCCATCCAATTAGATCATCCGTTAGGGCAGCTGGATCATGTGATTTTGGAACAAGGCGGAGCTATTGTGATGCTAGAGATGGTGAATACCTACTCACTCACCGAGATGTCCTATCGGAAAAACCACGATTTCTTCAGCGATCTGGTGCAGTATAGAGAACCACAGCAGTTGGAGGCCCGACTTTCCAGCTTTCAGTTGCCAGCCCATCAGTCCTTGTTCGTCGCTCAATTGCAGCTCTATGGGGAACATCCTGATATGAAAACAACTGAAAATTGGGTGCGCAAGTTGATTGGATTTATCGAAAAGGAGCTGGGCACCCCCGAACATCTATTGTTCAGTGCACATCACAAAATTACGATTCTGGCTGCTGCATCCGAGCCAAAGGTCAGACACTGGATCATCAACAGGCTGGAAACGGCCGTGGAGAAATGGACCACCTCCAAGACTCCTGCCCTATCCATTGGCATTGGTGGACTTTATCAAGGACTTGAATATGTGTCCAAAAGCAATGACGAGGCTACACGCTCGTTATCCTTTTTGCTGAAACAAAACAAAGCGGGCCTGATGCTCTACGAAGAAATCGGGATCAATCGGCTGTTTCTGAATCAGGAACCTTCCGATATCGAGAACTACATTCACGAAATTCTGTCCCCTCTTCAACAGCAAAAATCAGGAGAGCTTGAACTCACACTCAAAACCTATATTGCCGCGAATCGATCTGTGCAAACCACAGCCGAACGTCTGCATATTCATACCAATACGCTGTACCTGCGCCTGCGCAAAATAGAGGAGATTCTAGGCGTGGATCTGAACGATTCGGAGGGTTGGATGAAGGTGTATCTGGCATGTCATTTAAGTGAGGTGTACTCTGTTGCTCCTACCGCAAGTGGAGCACTAAAATTATAACTCCATCAACTCAGTCCGTGCAGTTTACGGAAACGCTCCGGACTCATGCCTGTATGCCTTTTGAACATCGCACAGAAATAACTGGCGTTCTCGTAGCCCACCCGATCAGCAACTTCATAGATTCGGAGCTCTCTCTCACTGAACATGAGTTGTTTGCTCCGATTGATTCGTTCCTGGTTCACGTAAAATACAGGTCTGGTATGGAGCGCCTTCTGAAACAGTCTGCACAAATATTGAGGAGACACCACCGCCACATCGGCCAGTTCCTTCAGCGACAGTGAACGATCCAGATGCTCTGCGATATAACGCAGCACAGGCTTCAAACGCTCCAGTTCATCATTATAGTTGGCAGATACGATGAGTAGTGGCTTCAGATCCAGCAACAGAGCATATAATTGTTTGGAACACTCCACATCGTAATCTGCATAATCCGTATCACCGCCATTCTCACCTCTAACCAGAAGTTGCTCCAGTCCATGCAGCAGTGTGGCTGTCCGGAGTCTGCACACGCGTGAACCAGTAATACCTGCATAAGATAATAGCTGACTGGCCTCTCTCCCCTGAAACGAGACCCAAGCCAGCTCCCAGCGGTCACTGATCGGCATATATTTATGCGGGACATCAGGGTACAGAACGAAAACGTCACCTGGTCCGACGATATACTCTTCGTCTTGTATAATTAGTCTCCCCTGACCATGAATGATCTGGTGGATCTGATAATCCGGGAATCCCTCTGGACGCTCAGTTTCATATTGGTGCTCCCAGTATCCAACCGTGGTCATATAGATCGGCAGGCGAGCAGCTTCTTCTGTTTTACCAAAAAAAATCCGGGTATCCATCCAGTACACCACTCTCTCCGTCGTTAGTTTCATATTGTGATATATATGGGCAATATTCTTTATTTTCTAAGTATCAATTCAATTCTATAATGACAATATTATAACATTTCAGAAGGAGTTGCTGTTATGCGAAAGAAACTAATACATACCCCTCCGGCGAATGGATACCCGGAATGGAACAACAATCCCGAAACTTTTCAAGTAGGCCGTCTACCCGCACATGCGTCTATGGTAGCGTTTCCATCCGTGGAAGAAGCATTGTCCAATGAATCCAGTGCATCACCGTGGTACGAATCGTTGAATGGTTTGTGGAAGTTTGCCTTTGCGGAGACACCGGAGCAACGGATTTCATCCTTTTATGAGAACAACTATGATGCCAGTGACTGGGACGAGATCGCCGTTCCTTCCAACTGGCAGCTACAAGGTTACGATTATCCCCAATATACGAATATGACGTATCCGTGGGTCGAGCGTGAGCCTGAACTGAAGCCACCCTTTGCACCAACAACCTATAATCCGGTGGGTTCGTACATCCGTACGTTTACGGTTCCTGCTGACTGGAAAGACCGGCCTGTGCTACTGCACTTTGAGGGCGTTGAATCTGCCTTTTATGTATGGGTCAACGGGGAACTCGTCGGTTATAGCGAGGACACGTTCACACCCGCTGAATTTGATATCACTCCGTATCTAACGGAAGGTGAGAACAAACTGGCTGTAGAGGTATATCGCTGGTGTGATGCGAGCTGGCTGGAGAATCAGGATTTCTGGCGGTTAAGCGGCATATTCCGTGGTGTATACCTGCATTCACCTTCACCGGTTCAGATCGCCGATTTCTTTGTTCGTACTGAACTGGATGATGCGTATCAGGATGCGGAGCTACGGCTGGATTTGAAATTATTTAATCATCATGCCGCGCAGACCACTGCCGGATTGTCCGTTCACGCACAGCTCTATGATGCACAGCAACAGACTGTATTGAAGCCACTTACTGCGGCCGTTACGTTCCAGGGCGAGGATGAACTTTCATTTAAGTTGTCAGCAGAGGTTATAAAGCCGCTTCTATGGAGCGCCGAGTCCCCTCATCTATATACACTTGTGCTGTCCATTCAGAACGAATCAGGCGAAACGCTGGAGGCTGTTCGCAGCCGCATTGGATTCCGCAAGTTTGAACTGAAAGACGGCCTGATGCAAATCAATGGTAAACGCATTGTATTCAAAGGTGTGAATCGTCATGAGTTTTCCCCGGATACTGGTCGAGCCATTGGGCGGGAAGACATGATCCGTGACATCGAGCTGATGAAGTCCTATAACGTTAACGCCGTGCGCACATCCCATTATCCGAATCAGTCACTCTGGTACGAACTGTGTGATGAATATGGTCTGTATGTCATTGACGAAACGAATTTGGAGACTCACGGCACGTGGTACTATGGGCAAAAGGAAATGAACGAGAACAACATTCCTGCGAGCAAGCCGGAATGGCGTAATAACGTAATCGATCGCTGTAACTCGATGTTCCAGCGGGACAAAAACCATGCGTCCGTGATTATCTGGTCTCTCGGTAATGAGTCCTTCGGGGGCGATAACTTCATCGCCATGTACGATTATCTGAAACAAGTCGATCCAACCCGTCTCGTTCATTATGAAGGGACCTTCCATTATCGCCCTTCTGATTCAGCAAGCGACATTGAATCAACGATGTATATCAGTCCTGAAAATGTGGAGAATTATGCTCGCATGCAAGGACCGAAGAAACCTTATATTATCTGCGAATACAGCCATGCCATGGGTAACTCCTGCGGTGGTCTGCATCTGTATTGGGATTTGTTCGATAAATATGATGTGTTGCAGGGTGCATTCATCTGGGACTGGGTCGATCAGTCCATTCGTACCACTACGGCAGACGGTGTCGAATATTTCGCTTATGGCGGTGATTTCGGTGAATCCCCTCATGATGGAAATTTCTGCGGAAACGGACTCATTCTGGCCGATAAGACGGTTACGCCGAAGCTCGAAGAAGTGAAGAAGTGTTATCAGAACGTTCGTATGGAAGCTATTGATGTCAAAGGCGGCCTGCTGCGTATAAGAAACCAGTTCCTCTTCACGGATCTAAGCGAGTACTCGCTCGTATGGACAGTAACACACGATGGCGTATCCGTAGAAAACGGTTCGTTGGACATCACGGTACCTCCAGGGGAATCAACTGAAGTCCGCATCCCTTACACGCCTTCATCCGATCTGTTCAAGGAAGCCGTGTTGACTGTGTCTCTGGTCACCAAAGCAGCAACCAAATGGGCAGGTGTCGGTCACGAAATTGCCTGGGATCAGTTCGTGGTATCTCCACGACTGCGTCCAATCCAACCGGCACACCAAGGACAAGGCAATTCGCCACAGATACAGGAGCTGCATGTTCAGAGTCAGCAAGATGAATTGAAAGTGGCTGCAGGTCAAGTCACGTTTAGTTTCAACCCGGCTACTGGCGCGTTGACTTCTTATCAGATCAACAATCAGGAACAGTTGCTGGCACCGGTCCGACCGAATTTCTGGAGAGCCATGACAGACAACGATATGGGGAACAAGCTGAATATGCGTTCTGCCTTCTGGAGAGATGCTTACGCTACCAGCAGATTAATTCGCTTTGAGCATCATGCAGACGAGCAAGGCATTCTCGTGACGAGCGATTATACATGGGATCAACATCCGGGATGTACGCTGTCCATCACATACCGAATTGATTCGGATGGTGTATTGGAAATCAGTCAAACGCTTATTCCAGGCGAGGGTCTACCTGATCTTCCGGAATTCGGTATGCTACTGCAACTGAGTAACAGCCTGGATACAATCTCTTGGTACGGCAGAGGCCCGCATGACAATTATTCAGACCGTCTAACCAGTGCACGTCTTGGCTATTACACAGGTGCGGTTCAAGCTCAATTCGTTCCATATCTGAAACCACAGGAGTGTGGTAACAAAACGGATGTACGCTTCGCTGAAATAACGTCAGCCGATGGTCAAAGTGGCCTGCATATAGAAGCCTCCATCCCATTTGAAATCAATGCGTTGCCGTGGACAGCTGAGGAATTGGAAGCAAACGATCATGTGTACAAATTACCTCAGAGCACACAGACTGTGGCGCGTATCAATTACAAACAAATGGGTGTCGGCGGAGATGACAGCTGGGGCGCACGTACCCACGCTGAATATACCTTGCCAGCCAACCGCGCGTATCAATTCACCTTTACCGTAAGACCTGTATAACATCAAGCAAGCACTGCTGGCAGTATGCCGGTAGTGCTTTTTTGATGATCGGTGAGTAGTATGAGTTTGAAGTTTTTCAACGGAACATTATAATGAATGAGGTGCAAAAAAGATTTTTACCAGCTATTACTCTAATACGAGGTGAGACTTTGCAATATCTTTTTACAATAATCTTTATTCTTGGCTTACTTTCTTTCTTGGGATTTCTTGTTCTGATGATCTTATCTATTCGCAAAGGTAATAGGTTGCCGTTCAAATACATTTTGCTAACGACGGCCTGTTTTGCGATTGCTTCAATTGGGTTGTATGGCATGCTGACTTTATCTTCGAATTCTGCTCAGTCTGGAGAAGATCAGCCCCCTTCATCTCAGATCGAACTTCCTGGCCTCCATATGACTACCGACGAATTCCAAAACAAGTTTAATGGCGCCGTGGGCAAATACCGACTAAATGGGTTGAGTATTACTCGCTTGAATATGAAAGACTCTTCCGATCAGGGAACTGGCACTTTCGAATATGTCTTTAATGATGATTTGCGTTTGGTTGGTGCACTTAATGCAGATCGAAGCATTCAGGAAATCAGTTTATACGCAACTGGTGATCCGAGCCAACCCACAGGCGGAATTCTGTTGACCGCTATTGCCACACTCATTCTCACAACCAATAGTGAGTACACGTATAACGATGCACAAGATATTATCCAGGATATCGGTCTATTGGATCGCGATGTGAATCAGCTTGATTTTGATGGGGCGACAGTTCGAAATGGATTGCAATATCGCTTCAGCGTACAGGATCATGAACAATCTACTTTTGAAATCTCTGTTGCGAAGTGAGATGCACTGGAGTAAAAAGGCCGCTCCATGAAGGAACGGCCTATCGGGTGATATGTACTATGTAACACCTCCACCATGCGAGAGTTACTCAAATGTTACAATCTCGCTTTGATTGTTCCAACTCATTTTAAAGGTAATCGGATCTTTCGTTTTCTCCGCCTCAGTCACCGTTCCCGACGTACTGAACGGCACCCCTTGTTCTTCAAGTGCTTTCCCCTGTTGTTTTATGTTGTTACCGGTAAGGTCAAACACAAAATCCTTTATACGCTTTTCATCACCGATGTAGGTGATACTATAGATTCCTGTTGATCTCTGAAGAGACACATCCCAGTTATCGCTCTTTCCGTGTAACCTATCATCCGCACCACAAGCTGACAAAATACATAAAAGTAATATCATACAAAGAATCATTGGTAGTTTAAATAATTTCATAAAATCCCTCCTTTTAGGAATATACCCAAATATGTGAGATCTGATATGCGCTAATCATCCCTACCAGCCGCCCTTAGCATGTTGTATCTACCTTTGAATCACATGACTAACGATCTTCTGAGCATCGTACTTGACCCATCCCAACAACGCAGAACCTCGTGATGTTTGCCAAGGTAGTCCAACATAGTACAGTCCAGCAACCGGTGATACGCCTCTCTCGTGTATAATTTCACCTTTGGAATCAAAAGCAGTATGGATATCGATCCAATTATCATTTCGCTTAAATCCAGTCGCCCAGATCACATTGTCTATTGTTGTCTCACTACCATCCTCATATAGGATGCGGTCATCTATTGCATTAATGGCACGTGGATGCATATTTACTTTTCCCTGGATCATCAATTCTTTTAACTCATAGCCATATACGCATTCCGGCTGATTCCGCAACCATTTTCCAACCATACGATCTGCACTTGCACGTAATATTCCGAGCTTTTCAAAATACCAAAATATACTTCGTTTCATAATATGCAATGGCCTAAAGGTAATATTTCGAGCTATGGATATGTATACCGTTTGTTGTTCATCTGATGTTAACTCTACAGCGATTTGGGCACCTGAATTCCCTCCGCCTACCACTACTGTTCTTCCAGGCAGCAATTGAGAGATATTTTGATATTCGGATGAATGAAGCTGAATTACACTCTCGGATAATGAATTTGCAAAATGAGGAACATTCTTGCTCTGGAAAGGCCCCGTGGCAACGATAATATTGCGTGCTTCAATTATTCCATCATTGGTTTCAGCATAGTACACTTCATCTTGCTTCGAGAGACGGGAGATTAAACAGTTTAACTTTATGGGGAGATGCATTTGTTCGGTGTAGCTTTCAAAATAATCTGCAATTTCATCTTTGCTTGGCAGGTCATTTTCGTTTCCACTAAGCGGCATTCCCGGTAACCCATCATACATTCGTGGGGTAAAAAGACGCAATGAATCGTACCGTTTACGCCAAGATTCCCCAACAGATGAGGCAGCATCAACGATTAAAAAAGTTAGCCCCGATCTCTGAAGGTAGTAACCTGCTGCCAACCCAGCTTGCCCAGCTCCGATAACCAATACATCGTACATATGTATCATCTCCATTAACGTTTTATGTATTAACATATGAGCACTTATTCATATATTAATATTACTTAACATCTGTCTGTTTAGCAAGTGAAGAAATCATCACTACTTTTTTCAAGAAATCAACATTAAAAAGACTCCCTCGCGGGAGTCTTTACTCATTTCAGTGCAAGTTGCTTGTAATGTATCTTTAATATGTGCTCGAGTTTGATACGTTCGTTTATTATTATCTGGTGTATCTATCGATATCATCGATCGCAGATTGATGCTCTCTTCTATGATGGTCTTCATGCTGACGAACATCATTATTTAACTTTGCTAAGAATCCCCAGCCCATAAAGGCAAGCAACAGCACCGTAATCAGTGCATATGCAAAGCTATATAGATTCATAAAGAAGTTGATAAAAATTGCAGCGAGCATCAAGCCCAGAATCAACAATGTCCACTTTGTACCCTTTCTCAAATCGTTTCCTCCCTAATTAGCGTTTGTTTCCAGAGAAACATCCAATATGCCAGACATCCCTTGTGCAGAAGAGGTATTCACATAATACCCACCCGTCGACAGCGCTTTGTCACTATAGTATATATGCTCTTTTCCATCTGCCGGAATACTGCCAGACATTATCTTTGCTCCAATAGTCGATCCTTCATTAATGGTGAAGGTAAAATGTTTCGAACCCTTGTTTTTAAAACTCACTTTCACCAATGCAGATCCTGCCGGAATATCAAACCGATGCGTATTTGCAGTACCTGCGAAATCCTCATTATTGATTACTGTTAATGGAGCACTTATAGATTCATTCGCTTTTACGAATCGCCCTTCAGAATCGGAAGAAAAATTATAGATTAAGATGATAACCGCAACAGAAACAAGAACTGCTATTATCATTTTTCTAATATGCTTCATGATATATGACCTCCACATTTCAGCACCAACCTTCATCATACAACTGTAAATGTCCTCTATGCAATAGGAACCATATATAAGGTAAATGCTAGTGGCTTAAATTATGAAAATACTCAATAAAACAATGACCACTCCTTAATATCTATTAAGGAGTGGTCATTGTTTTATTTATCAATTGTATCAGTGACTTCTTCACCAATTCTCGTCACATCATAACGAGAATTGATGAAGCCAGGCACACGATGCTTTAAAGGTTTTTACACCTTTATTACATCATGCCGCCCATTCCACCCATACCGCCCATGTCAGGCATTCCGCCGCCAGCACCTGCAGGTTCCGGTTTGTCAGCGATAACTGCTTCAGTAGTCAGGAACATTGCCGCTACGGAAGCAGCGTTTTGCAATGCATAACGTGTTACTTTCGCAGGGTCAACGATACCCGCTTCGATCATGTTAACCCACTCGCCAGTCGCAGCGTTGAAGCCTACGCCAGTTTGTTCTTTTTTCAGACGTTCCACGATTACGGAACCTTCTTCGCCAGCGTTAGCTGCGATTGTACGGATTGGTGCTTCCAAAGCGCGCAGGACGATGTTTACGCCTGTTTGCTCATCACCGGACAGGGCTACGCCTGCAACCGCGTTGTATACGTTCATGAGCGCTGTACCACCACCGGATACGATACCTTCTTCAACCGCAGCGCGAGTTGCGTTCAGGGCATCTTCGATGCGAAGTTTGCGTTCTTTCAATTCTGTTTCAGTTGCCGCACCGACTTTGATTACTGCTACACCGCCGGACAATTTAGCCAGACGCTCTTGCAGTTTCTCTTTGTCGAACTCGGAAGTTGTTTCTTCCAGTTGTGTACGGATTTGGCTAACACGTGCATCGATATCGGATTTGTTACCAGCACCGTCAACGATGATTGTGTTTTCTTTCGTTACACGGATTTGACGAGCTGTACCTAGTTGTTCCACAACAGCGGATTTCAGGTCCAGACCCAGTTCTTCCGTGATCAATTGGCCACCAGTGAGGGCAGCGATATCTTGCAGCATTGCTTTACGACGGTCACCGAATCCTGGAGCTTTAACAGCTACAGCATTGAATGTACCACGCAATTTGTTCACAACCAGCATAGCCAGCGCTTCGCCTTCGATATCTTCAGCGATCAATACCAGCGGTTTGCCTTGTTGAACGATTTTCTCAAGCAATGGCAAGATGTCTTGCGTGCTGGAGATTTTTTTGTCTGTGATCAAGATGTACGGATTGTCCAAAACAGCTTCCATTTTGTCCGTGTCTGTGATCATGTATGGAGAGATGTATCCACGGTCGAATTGCATACCTTCAACCACTTCAAGCTCCGTAGCGAATCCGCGGGATTCTTCTACAGTGATAACGCCGTCTTTACCTACTTTTTCCATAGCTTCAGCGATCAGTTCGCCTACTTCTTCGTCAGCTGCAGAGATTGCTGCAACTTGTGCGATGGATTGTTTGGTTTCAACCGGTTTGGAGATGGATTGCAGTTCAGCAACCGCAGCTTTAACCGCTTTGTCGATCCCTTTACGGATACCGATTGGGCTAGCGCCTGCAGTTACGTTTTTCAGACCTTCTGTGATCAGCGCTTGCGCGAGTACAGTTGCTGTTGTAGTACCGTCACCGGCAACATCGTTGGTTTTAGTAGCTACTTCTTTAACCAGTTGTGCACCCATGTTCTCGAATGCATCTTCCAGTTCGATTTCTTTAGCAATCGTTACACCATCGTTAGTGATGAGCGGGCTTCCGAATTTTTTCTCCAGAACCACGTTACGGCCTTTAGGACCGAGTGTTACTTTTACTGCATTAGCCAATGCATCCACACCACGAAGCATGGAGCGACGAGCGTCTTCACTGAATTTAATGTCTTTAGCCATGTTAAGAAAACCTCCCTAGTTTTTGTTGGAAAATGGTATTGCTATATGATTCGGTTATCCGATTAAATTTGAATTAGTCGAGAATCGCGTGAATATCGCTTTCTTTCATAATCAAATATTCTTTACCTTCGAACTTGATTTCTGTACCGGCATATTTGGAGAAAATAACGCGATCTCCTTCTTTCACTTCCAGAGCCACACGTACGCCGTCTTTCAATGCTCCAGCACCAACTGCAATGATTCTACCCTCTTGCGGTTTTTCTTTGGCGGAGTCCGGGAGTACGATCCCGAAAGAAGTTGTTTGCTCTTGCTCCAGTGGTTCTACCAATACGCGTTCACCTAAAGGTCTGATCATGAAAAATAGCCTCCTTTTGAAATTATATAACGTTACATTGTAGGTTGTAGCCATATGTATTAGCACTCGACAGTGTTCAGTGCTAACAACCAACTTTATGATACTCAACTTGAAGCATGATTTCAAGTCCTTTTGACGAATTCCTGCGAGAATTTACGTTGAATTTACACAAACATAGCCAAAGTACACCCGCTGTGACTGGTCTCATGCGGCAATTCGCTATTCTTATTCTACGAAATTCTTGAGCCCTTCTGCAACGTTAGCAGACAGTCCCTTTCCCATTCTATCCATTGTTGAACATAATATGCCTGCTTGTCCTGCCTAGCAGTGGAACAATCTACAACAATAGCCCGGAAAAGAACAGACCGTCTTCTCCGGGCACATTACAGTTACAGATCATCCTCATTCACACGCATACCAGTCATGCACCAGCCATGAATGAGCTATCCTATGTTCCATTTTGATAACAGCTTATGTTCTAACCTGCATGTTTCTTATCCTCGGCACGAACGTAACGGGATTCGATCTCTTGATCGGCCGCAAGCTGCTTGCGATATACGATTGCGGATAGAAGCACACTGATCTCATATAACAGGAGTAACGGAATCATCACCAGAAGATCGGATATGAAATCTGGAGGTGTAATGACCACTGCAATGAAGATCAAGACAAAATAAGAGACTCTGCGCATTTTGCGAAGACGAATGGGATTCAGTATCCGCAGTCCTGTCAGAAACATAATAAGTAAAGGAAGTTCAAATAATAAGGACACAGGCAACACAATGCCAAACAGGAAGCTGAAATACTGTTTCATCCCGTAGGTCTCCACAAGCCCCATCTTCTCCGTAATCGCTGTCGTGAAGGCGAGTGCCATCGGAAAAATAACATAATACGAGAAAGCCATTCCTATAAGAAATAACAGAAATACATAAGGCACATACTTCAGCGTAGCTTTTCGCTCGCGCGGTTTAAGCCCCGGACTAACAAACTTCCAGATCTGATACACCGTAAACGGCAGCGTAATGATAAGTGAAAATAAACCGGCAATCTTCATGTAGATGCCAATCCCGTCCCAGAACGAGAAGGCATGCAACACAAAACCTTTGGCCGACTCTGACTTGGTCAGATATTGGTACACCGGGTCCGCTACAAAAAATCCTGCAATCAGTCCCAGCACAAAAATACTTAATACATAGATCAGCCGCTTCCGCAGCTCACTCAGATGTTCCGTAATCGACATTTCTTCCATTTGCTGCGTCATGCCTGCCCCCCATTATTGCCAGCTTAAAATACAAAACCCTTCCGGCAGGAAGGGATTTCTCTTTCATTGCCGTCAAGATTATTCCGGCAGGCGTTTATCAGCAGGCTTGTCTGCAGGTGTGCTCTCAGCCGCCAGCGGTTTCGCTTTCTCCTGCTCTTTGCGATTGGATGAGTCATCCTCAGAGATAATCTCGCGAGCGCCCTCTTTGAATTCACGGAAGGTACGCCCAACTGCACGTCCCAGTTCCGGAAGTTTGTTGGGTCCAAACAACAGCAATGCAATCACGGCCAGCAAAATAAAACCCGTTGGTCCAATGGAACTAAACATTGATATTCCTCCTCGTCTCAAGCTTCAAAGATGCGCATATTCGGCCATATGTTCATAGATGTCTCTGCTTCGTTCTTAATTTAAGCCCATCATACCACAGATGTAACCACTTACATAACCCGCAATATTCACAAATAAGAGATATCACCTTACTAACCAACCATGGTTTATGTCTAATTGGATATCATGCCCGAGAGTCCGTACTCGCTTATTGCTTGAACTGACCCGTAACCATTAGCAACGCTTCCGGAAGCTGATCCATAATGGCAGCCAGATGTTCGTGCACACCCTTCGGTGTACCAGGCAGATTGACAATCAGCGTACGTCCACGAATACCACATACACCACGGAACAGCATGGCAGAACGGTTTTTGCTCATCACACTGTACCGCATGGCCTCAGCCATCCCCGGGACTTCCCGTTCGATTACGCGCCGGGTCGCTTCCGGAGTAATATCACGAATGGCCAGCTCCGTGCCACCGGTCGTCAGCACCAGATCGGCGTGAAAATAATCCGTCATCTCAATCAAAGCTGCAATAATCTCATCGGGTTCATCCGGAACGATGCGGTACTCCACGATTTGACCACCCAGCTCTTCTTCCACCAGCTCCCGAATGACTTGTGCACTCGTATCCTCACGTTCACCGCGGGCTCCTTTGTCACTGGCTGTCAGGATTGCTGTTCTCCACACCATAAAGATCACCCTTCTCCTCTATGAAAATAAATATTGCCTATCGGCTGTAATCACCGTTTTTGCCACCACTCTTGAAATTCAGCATAGTTGGACCGATAATCATATCTTTTTGCATGGCCTTGCACATGTCATAGACCGTCAGTGCTGCAGCCGAGGCAGCCGTTAGTGCCTCCATCTCAACACCCGTTTTTCCTTCGGTTTTGACAGTAACTTCAATGTGTAATTCATCCACTCCGTTATCATGAAAACGAATATCCACACCCGTCAGTGCCAGCGGATGGCACATCGGAATCCAGTCCGACGTTTTCTTCGCGCCTTGAATCCCGGCAATCTGAGCCACAGCCAGAACATCACCTTTGCCGATTCGGCCCTCCCGAATCGCTTCCAGTGTATCTGGATTCATCGTCACCTTGGTTACGGCCACAGCCGTACGTACGGTAATTTCCTTACCCGAAATATCAACCATCCGGGCCCGCCCCTGTTCATTAAAATGGGTCAGTTTTCCACCGGAAGCCTGGCCGTTGTTCACTTCTGAACTCAATCACATCACAACCCTTTATTCGATATGTAATATACCTTCGGTTGTTATCAACAGATCCATCCGCAGATCGAGCAGGTCCATCGGGATCTCCTCTTGTAGCTGACCCGGCAATACCATCGCAGCCATCAACGGTTTCTTGCCCGTCGTTGCACATGTTGCTGCAAGCTTCTCGGCAAAACGATCATAATAACCTCCGCCATATCCAATGCGCCCTCCATGTAGATCGTAGCCAAGCCCTGGTACCAATACGAGATCGATATCCGGCCAATCTTCAGGTGACAGCACTTCACAGGAATCCCTGGGTTCCGGTATCCCCCATATGCCTGGCTCCAGATCCCGTTCTCCGGTCACTTGCCGTAGCTCCATTCGAGGAGGATTCGCCAACACTTTCGGTGCAAACATCAGATCTCCATGATTCCAACCCTCTTGAAACAGAAAAGCTGTGGACGCTTCGCTTCCATAGGACAAATAACTGAATATGACGAGTGGTTTGTTCACGACCTTATTCTTGTCCTGTCTAAGACGCTCCAGCTCCCGCCTCACTCCATCGTTAATCTTAGCCATCGCCTGCTGACGTATGCTCACATCCATCAGATCGCGGCTCTGTCTCAGTCTGGATCGAAGCTGGCTTTTCAGTTCCGCATGATCCTGCATATCCTTGAATAACCTCCTGTTGATAGGGAAGGTAAAAAAAGCTCTCATTTTTAAAAACAAATGTATATGTTATGACCAGTTGTCATCTTGTTGAAATGGTTAAAATGATTCATTTTCTGCAAAATCCTCATGTAATAACATGCCTTCTTTCAGTTTATCATTGATTGATCAAAAAGACTACATGCCCCATGCGTTCCCAATCGGTGCAATTGCTCTGTATTTCATGTAAACTGGGATATAGTTGTCATATCAAGAACTGGACCTATGGAGGAACTTAATTTTATGCTGCTGCAAGTATCCGGAATTATCAAACGTTTTGGTGTCGATCCAATCCTGGACGGCGTGAACTTACAAATATTAGAACGCGAGCGCATCGGCCTCGTTGGTGTAAACGGTGCAGGAAAATCCACTTTGCTCAAAATTGTAGCGGGTGAAATGTCTTATGACGGAGGACAGATCTTCAAATCCAAAGAAACGACGCTCGGCTATCTGGCTCAGAACAGTGGATTGCAATCCGACCGCAACATTTGGGAAGAAATGATGAACGTATTCGCTCATCTGACACAGGCTGAAGCTGATCTGCGTCAGATGGAACGTGATATTGCCGACCCTGCCCAGATGGAAGACGAGAAAAAGTACGCGGACCTGCTGGAACGTTATGCGAAACGCTCCGACTGGTTCAAGGACCATGGCGGTTATGAGATGGAAACCCGCATTCGCAGTGTACTGCACGGGATGGGATTCGGCGAATTTTCGCCAGACACCCCCATTGCTACGCTGAGCGGCGGGCAGAAGACACGCCTTGCGCTTGCTCGCATTTTGCTTCAGGCACCCGATCTGCTCATGCTGGACGAGCCTACCAACTATCTCGATATCGCCACCCTTACATGGTTGGAAGATTATCTGAGAGGATATTCAGGCGCTCTGCTCGTGGTATCCCATGACCGGTACTTCCTCGATCGGCTCGTAACGACCATCGTGGAGATCGAACGGCATCGCTCCAAAAAATATACGGGCAATTATAGCCGTTATATGGAACTCAAAGCTGCCGAATATGAGACGCAAATGAAGCAATATGAGAAACAACAAGGCGAAATTTCCAAGATGGAAGATTTCGTTCAGAAAAATATTGTACGTGCGTCCACGACTAAACGGGCTCAAAGCCGCCGCAAGGCCCTCGACAAAATGGAGCGTCTGGATAAACCGATGGGAGATTTGAAAAAAGCTCATTTTTCCTTCGAAACAGCCGTTATGTCTGGCAAGGAAGTGCTTCGTGTGGATCAACTGTCTGTTGCTTATGACGAGGCTTCGCCATTGTTCCGCAATGTATCCTTCGATCTGCGGCGCGGGGAGACCGTTGCCCTGATTGGGCCAAACGGTATTGGTAAATCCACCATGCTGAAGTGTCTCACCGGAAGTTTACGTCCGGTAACCGGGGATATCCAATGGGGAACGAAAGTACAGATTGGCTATTATGATCAGGAACAGACAGGCCTCAATCCGTCCAACACGGTTCTGGAAGAACTGTGGAGTGCCTATCCCGGGATGGAAGAAGCACGAATTCGGACTGTACTGGGGAACTTTTTGTTCAGCGGCGACGATGTGCTCAAGAAAATCTCCTCCCTCAGCGGCGGTGAGAAAGCACGTGTCTCTCTCTCCAAGCTGATGTTGAAGGAAGCCAACATGCTCATTCTGGATGAGCCTACCAACCATCTCGACCTGTTCGCCAAAGAAGTTCTGGAAGCCGCGTTAATGGATTATGAGGGCACCCTGCTGTTCATCTCCCATGACCGGTATTTCCTCAACAAAATGGCGGAAAGGATTGTTGAGCTTCATCCAGGTGGAACGGAACACTATCTTGGAAACTATGATGATTATGTCGAGAAGAAGCAGGAGCTTGAGGACATCGCACGCGAAGCTGCTGAGGCACGTCAGGCTTCATCCAAGAACTCGTCCAAATCCGATCCGAGCACAGCCACAACCGAGAAATCCGGAGCGGCTTCGTTCGAAGCGGAAAAACAAGCAAAGCGTGAAGAGCGGAACCGGCAACGCAAGCAGGAAGCACTGGAACAACAGATTGCGGAACTGGAAACGAAGATTACAGAGCTTGAGGAGCAGATGGCTCTACCTGAGATCTATCAGGATTATATGAAGTTGCAAGAACTCCAGCAACAGTCGGAGGAACACAAGACACAACTCACCAAAGCGTACGAAGAATGGGAAGAACTAGCCATGGAATAGTACGGGCTAAGCCATGATTGAGTCTGTCCTGAGAAGCATAGCCATACAACCAGCTGATTCCTTTTTGGGATCAGCTTTTTTTGTTGAGATTGAATGAATACATTAAAGCTATGCTCCTTATATTCATTAAGAAATGGACGCTCATACAGGTTGTATCAAGTAACTCGTTTTGGAATTTGTCAAATTTAGTCGAATGACGTAAAATATTTTTATAGATTTCTCCTCCACAATTATCCACAGCAAAGCAAGATAGCAAGCATATTAATACACTTAATTATACAGCGGTAGAATAGCCTTTTACACACAAAAACCATATTTATCCACTGAGTTATCCACTTTATCCACAGCTTTGTGGATAGTAAGGAGTCATTCTATCCCCTAAAGCCTTTTCGTTTCGAAAACTATACTGGTTTGACTTTGCGGTAGTTACCCACAAATTATACTGGATATGTGGATAACTATAGTCACACCTTGACAAATGCATTCGTCCACTCTTCAACGTTCCTCCATAATAAGACAAAAGCAGACCTTTGTCGTTCAAGGCCTGCCCGTTGTTTATTTCCTATATGCCATGCATATTTACATCAAATCGCAATTGCTACTATTGCCGCTGTAGATGCGATCTGGCAAAGATGTTTTACGCATGTGCTTCTTGTTCATGATGTTCGGAAGACTCTGCTTTCAGCCCAGCAGCATTGCATGCCGCTACATAAGCCAAACCGGCAGCCATGACAATATCATTATGTGTTGCCGTTCCCCGGAACTCACGTCCTGCACGCTCCACGGTAACTACAGCCTCCGCACTCGCTCCCTCTCCACCGCTCAAGGCGTGCATCTCCATATCGACAAAAGCAATATCATCCGAAATGCTCTGACCAATCGCACGAATGGTTGCATCCACGGGCCCCCCGCCAACGGCAGAATAGGACTGTTCTCCAGCGCTTGTGCGAATACGAACGGCAGCCATTCGATCGGTCATGCTACCCGCCGTCACTTGCAATTCAACGAGCTCATAATCCTGCGCAGGAATGTTCATGGTCTGGCTAACCATCTGCAATAACTGGTCGTCACTGACCACTTTTTGCTGGTCTGCGGTTTCTTTGAATACCTCATACAATTGCTCCATCTGTTGCTCATCCGGCTCAAAACCGTATTTGCGAACCCGATCCTTCAGGGCGTGACGACCGGAGTGCTTGCCCAGAATAATCATGCTGCGCGGGATACCCAGCGCTTCCGGGTCCATAATCTCATAGGTATTCCGATTCTTCAGCAGACCATCCTGGTGAATGCCGGATTCATGCTGGAATGCATTACGTCCCACCACTGGCTTGTTGTACGCAATCGGGAAGTGCATCGCACGGCTAATCTGACGCGAAGTCTCATACAGCTGGTTGAGTTTAATGTTGGTCGTTGCACCAATAACATCTCCCCGAGTCTCCAGCGCCATGATCAGCTCTTCCAATGCACAGTTTCCCGTCCGCTCTCCGATACCATTGATGGTCACCTCAATCTGGGAAGCCCCATTGGCAATCGCTGCCAAGCTATTAGCTACGGCCAGACCCAGATCATTATGACAGTGCGCACTATAGCGAACCTGATCCCCGCCTCTTGCACCCTCACGTACCCGGCGGAACATCTCGCCATACTCATGTGGCAGAGCGTAGCCCACGGTATCCGGCAGATTGATAATACTCGCTCCAGCTTCAATAGCGACTTCAACCATTTCAATCAGATCGTCCATCTTGGTACGAGCCGCATCCATCGCAGTGAACTCTACGATGTCCGTGAACTGACGCGCATAAGATACCATCTCACGAGCGGTAGCCACCACTTCACTACGCGGACGGCGGAGCTGATGCTCTATATGAATATCCGAGGAAGAGATAAACAGGTGAATTCGGCGCCGTGCTGCATCCGCTGTTGCTTGAACGGCTGCATCAATATCACCCTTGACCGCACGCGCGAATCCGCAGATTTCCACGTTCTGCAACTGTCTCGAAATCGCCTGAACCGCCGCGAACTCACCTGGACTGGAGATCGGGAATCCAGGCTCAATGACGTCGATCCCCAGAGAAGCCAATTGGTGTGCCAGTTCAATCTTTTGCTCGGGCTGCAGACTCGCTCCCGGTGCCTGCTCTCCATCGCGCAGCGTTGTATCAAAAATCTCAATCATGCGTTTGTTATTAGTCGTTGTCATATTCATCAACCTCCATCAAATTTTATAATCCTTTTTGTTACGATCCACGAGCACAGAATACCCGCTGACCGCCATCAATGTTGTTATATATTTTGTTTGTAAACGAGTATGTTGTTTGTAGCTTAGTCCTTGGAAATGAGCAAAGCCTGTGTTGCATGTTTAGTGCCTATACTTGATGTTTCATGTTCATTTAATTGATGTTCCATATTCATTGCTCGTTCGTTGCATATCCTGCTTACTTATGACAGGGTGTACGTCGACTTACCCCCTGTCTTTCTCACTTTTCAATCTCCATATGGTTCATTCCCATGCCCACCCTGCTGCCGGCAGCAAACACAAATAACCCGCCATCTCATATAAGAGACGGCGGGTTATTATCCCCTCCGCGGTACCACTCTCGCTTGATGGGCCAGGCTTGCGCCGGACTCCATCCACCTCGTCGTCTCCGATATCCGCTGAATGTGTGTGTACGCACATTCAGCACTGGAATTCGGAGAAACACCCTATAACGCGGGTTAACCGTTGCTGTGTAACACATGTCGTTGTCCATTAGGACAACTGGGCGATTGATATCATCCCCACGCTTCCACAACTCCGTTCCCGGGCGAGATTCGAATGACTCAAGCCACTGCGTCGCACCACCCCGCAGCTCTCTGAGCGCTTTATCATTCTACTGCTCCCGTTCATCACATTTATCATATGACCTAACTTCAATCATCCTTATTTTAAAAATCAAAAAAGCCTGCCACCTCATGCAATAATGCAAGAGACGACAGGCTGTTCACCTTCGCGGTACCACTCTTGTTGACTTCCTTCCTGTTCATTCAAGATAACCCCTGGATGCTTACGTACATCCGGATCACTTGAAGCAGCATGAAAGCCCCCTCAGTATTGTCGGCCAATCCTTGTAATAACGGTCCATCCGACAACGGCCCATTCACGGAGGCAACCCGTAACCATGTACTTTGGGCCATAATCGGCCATCGGATTCTCCCGGGGAGTCACCGTGTTCCATCGTTCCGCTTCCAGGTGAGTTTCAGGTTTCCTTCGACTGCGTTGCACCATACCGCAGCTCTCTAAGACCGGGAATGACCTTACTGTTCCTGTTCATCGCGTTTATCCATTCAGGAAGTTAAATTCCTGTTTAAATTTGTAACTAATATACATTCTTCACATCCAGGCTGTCAACTCTTAATCTCAAAATGCTTGCCTATAAAGACTGAACGGACCATTCCTCCAGGGAAAGCCCCGGATCTGCCTTGGCATCAAATTCCGAGATTTCTCCCCGCTGCCATTTCAGATACGCAGCTGCTCCAATCATGGCCGCATTATCCGTACAGTATTCCATTGGAGGGATTAACAACTCAAGCCCTTCCTTCGCGCAACGCTCCTGTAGTGCTGAACGCAATCCCCGGTTGGCGGCAACACCACCACACAACAGCAATTGTTTTGAACCATACTCACGAACGGCTCTTACAGCTTTCTCCACCAGGACTTCTACGACAGCTTCCTGGAAACCACGTGCAACTGCAGATGGCTCCAAGGTTTCTCCGCGCATTTTTGCCTGATTGAGCGCATTCAGTACAGCAGACTTCAGACCACTGAGACTGAAATCATACGAACCTGCTTCCAGCCACACCCGTGGTAGCGGCACCACGTTCTCCGCTTCAGACGCCATCCGGTCCACATGCGGACCTCCCGGATAAGGACAACCCAATGCACGTGCTACTTTGTCATACGCTTCGCCTACGGCATCATCTCGCGTACGACCAATCAACTTGAACTTGCCCTCGGATTCCATATGCACAAGTTCTGTATGTCCACCCGATACGACCAGTGCCATCGCCGGGTACTGCAGTTCATGAGTAAGTCGGTTGGCGTAGATATGTCCGGCAATATGATGTGTGCCAATGAGCGGTTTGCCCAGTGCCATTGCCAGCGTTTTGGCCGCAACGATTCCTACCAGCAATGCCCCAACAAGTCCCGGGCCTTGTGTCACAGCAATCGCACTCAGATCGCGCGGACGAATGCCGGACTGCTCAATTGCCTGTTCCAGCATCAACGTAATGACTTCAACGTGTTTGCGTGAAGCCACTTCAGGGACCACACCACCAAATGCCTTATGCGTCTCGATCTGACTTGAGATCAGATTGGACAGCACTTCCCGTCCGTCCTTGACTACAGCTACCGATGTTTCATCACAGCTTGTCTCCACCGCCAAAATGTAGGATGGTGCAGAATTTAATTTTTCATTGAGTTCGTTCATGAATCCAGTACGCTTCCTTCCTCTTCGCCGCTCCGGCCTGCAGACGGCAAGTTCGCCCACATAATCATCGCATCTTCCCCATTATCGGAGTAATACCCTTTACGAAGACCCGCCGATTCAAACCCTTTTTTCTGATATAAACGCTGAGCTATGCTGTTCGAGACTCTGACCTCCAGCGTCATTCGTTCCATCCCGAGATAAGCCGCTGTACTCATTAATTCATCCAGTAACTTTTCGCCAAGCTTGCGTCCACGATACGCGCCTCTGACTGCAATATTGGTAATATGGGCTTCATCCATAATCGTCCACATTCCGGCATAACCGATGGCTTTGCCTTCCAATTCCATCACCATATATTTAGCAAAATGATTGTGTGTCAATTCATTTTGAAATGCTTCTTCCGTCCAGGGCAGGGTAAAGGCCTCATGTTCAATCTCCATCACATCGGGAATATCCGCGAGGGTCATGAACCTGAACTGAAGCGATGCTTCCTGCTTGTTATTCGCCAAATCGTCCATCTGCTTTCCCCTCCCCCTTTAGCCTTTGCGCAGCAGATTGGCTTCCGCTTCAGACAACTGGGTATAGTTTGGCACCAGCGCATGCACGTCATCACGCTGACCTGCAAGCAGCGCGGCGGCGCCAAGGCGCCCAACCCAGCGGCCTTCCAGCTCATAAGGCACGAGCTGGAGCGCCGTTCCTGCGGGGCAG